>CAKZXA010000020.1 GCA_937922045.1 uncultured Acidimicrobiales bacterium
CTCGGTGCTCGACGTCATCGCCTCGCTGGAGGCGGTGGCCTGTTCCGTCGTCGTGGTCGGCTCAGCCGTTGTCGAGGAGGGAGCCGCAGTCGATGCGGTCGTGGTGGGGGCGGCGGTGGTCGTCGTGGCTTCGCTGGTAATTGAGGACGAAGAAGATTCAGGCGCTGTCGTCACCTGCAACACCTGGGGGTCGGCGGCCGGTGAACTCGGGTCTTCGGGCGTTAATGGTGAGGCGGCATCGGTTTGGTCGGCGTTGAGCAACTCCTGAGAGTCGACGGCTCCGGTTAGCGGTTGCAGCTCGGTGCTGTCACCCGCAGCTGTTCCGGGAGCGAAGGCATCCACGGCTCCGTCATCGCTGGGCCAGATGGCGAAGGCGGAGATACCCGCAATCGCTACAGCCCCGACGACAACGGCGACTCGCTGCCAATAACGTCCGACCAGGTACTCGATGTCTTCGCTCATTCCGCCTTACTCCGCGCTTGCTGCGAAACGCCGTGGCAGGACTCGCTCTTCGACTCCCCGCCAGGGTTGTCCACACTAGGTGAGATAGCTCAACGCGGCCGCCCACGAAGAGATCTCATTTTGATGTCCGTCGAAACCCTATCGTAAGACAAGGTAGGGGTGGCGCCTGGATCAGCCAGGTTTTATCAAACCTTGGCCCAACCCTTAGGTGCACCCACGTCGAAGAGGGTATCCCTCCTTAGACGATCTTGTTGACGCCTTCACCCCAGTATTCGTCTCGAAGCAGCCGCTTGTAGAGCTTTCCGGTGGGTAGCCGAGGAAGCTCGTCCTTGTAGTCGATCGAACGCGGCACCTTCTGGCGTGCGAGATGCTCGCGGCAGAAGTCGAGGAGTTCCTCGGTGAGTTCATCGTTTGCCTCGATGCCGTCCAGCACCTGCACGATCGCCTTGACCTCTTCGCCTAGGTCTGCGTTCGGGACGCCGATCACCGCCGCGTCGGCCACCTTTTGGTGCGTGATGAGTAGGTTCTCGGTCTCCTGCGGATAGATGTTGACGCCGCCGGAGATGATCATGAACGTCTTGCGATCGGTGAGGTAGAGGAAGTTGTCTTCATCCACGTAGCCGACGTCGCCTACGGTCGTCATCTCGCCGTCGGACGAGGAGGCCTCGGCCGTTTTGTCTGGGTCGTTGAAGTAGCTAAAGTCGCTGGCGGTCTTGAACCAGATCGTTCCCGGTTCGCCCGGCGGCGTCGGGTTCATCTCATCGTCGAGGATGTGAAGATCGCCAAGGATGACCTTTCCGACGGTTCCCTTGTGGCTCATCCACTCTTCGGTGTTGCAGGCGGTGAAACCGAGGCCCTCGGTTGCGCCGTAGTACTCATGAATGATCGGGCCCCACCAGTCGATCATCGCCTCCTTAACCTGCACCGGGCAGGGGGCAGCGGCATGGATAGCGATTTCAAGCGAGGATAGGTCGAAGCGATTCCGGTCGGCCTCGGGCAGCTTGAGCATGCGGCTGAACATCGTTGGAACCAGCTGCGAATGGCTGACGGAATAGGTTTCGATCAGGCGCAGGTATTCGACCGGGTCGAACCTCTCCATGATGATCACGGTGCCACCGATCGAGATCGTAAGGCTCACCGCAGCCTGGGGGGCTGAGTGATAGAGCGGCGCTGGCGAGAGGTAGATCATGTCTTCCCGGTACTGCCAGAGCGCCGAGAGAAACCCGAAGAGCGGTAGATCCTCTTCGGGTGGTTGATCGGGGAGGGGGCGAACGATCCCCTTCGGGCGGCCGGTCGTGCCTGAGGAGTAGAGCATCGCGGTGCCCAACCGTTGGTCGGGGATCGGCTCGGTTGGGTGGGCGGCGATGGCCTGGGCGTAGTCCACAACATCGCCGTCGACCTGAGACGCAGCAGCGTCGAGCTCGTGGCCGTCGATCACCAGGGTGGCCACGATGTTTGGGCAGCTCTTAACCGCTTCGAGCGCTACATCCTGCTTCGCCCTGGAGGTGATCAGAATCTTCGATTCCGAGTTGCTGATGATGTAGGCCACTTCGTCGGCCGTCAGGTAGGAGTTGACGCACGTGTAGTAAAGGCCGGAGCGGATGCCCGCCCCACAGGCTTCCAAGTAGCGATTGTTGTTCTCCATAAACACCGCGTAGTGGTCGAGCCGCTCAAGCCCGTAGCGTCGCAAGAGGTGAGCCAACTGATTGGCTCGCCCTTCGTACTCGCGGTAGGTCACAACCTCGCCGGTCGAAGCCATGATAAAGGCCGCCCGGTCTGGGTGGCTTTCGAGATAGCGGCCTGCGTACATCGTTCACCTCCGTGCTCGTGGCCGGCGTGTTTCCGACCGGGACGAATGGCCCGCTCGTTACCTTACTCCTCGTCGGTGGCTCGGTCCGAACTGACAGTCGGTGCCAGATTCGGTTAGGTTTGAGGGAATTTCGCTACAGTTGATAGCGAACGTTGGAGATCTCATCGATCAGATCCATGGAGTTTGCTGCGGCGGCTCCCTACCTGGTCGGTCTGATGAAGGTGCAACAAATGGCCTTGGACCCTGCTGTACGATTGGATGATCTGGTTGGGACGATGGTCGGCGGAGCGGAACACATGAAATGGGCCGTAGCGTCGCCGTATTTTGAAACGGCGCGAGACAAGTGGATAAGCGATGCGATCGACGACAGTCGGCACGACTTCGCGCTCATTCCCCGTATCGGTGATGATCGTCACTGGCATCAGGCCAACGCCAAGGCCGACTTCGGCGAATGGAGAGACCGCTACGAGCAGGCCCGTATGGCCTTTCGGGTTGGGCAAGGAGTCATCACGGTCTTTCCCCAGCTCGCCGTAGCTGCCGGGCTCCACAAGGGGGTGTTCCGGGCCAAGCGCCACCCGCTTGTCGCCTGGATGTTCAACACCGACGGGTTTACGTCATCGACGAAACGTTGGGGCGGTCATGCCGCTTTGCGCAACGTCGACACCTTCGTTGTCCACTCCACCCGAGAAATCTCGGGTTACGCCTCGCTCCTCGGTATGCCGGTCGAAAAGTTTGACTTCGTCCCGCTGCAGTATGGCGGTGTCGTCGAGTTTGATCAGCCCGAGGGTCAAGAGGAGCCGTACGTCTTCGCCACCGGTTCTGGCCATCGCGACTACAAGACCTTCTTCGATGCCGTCGGCAAGCTTGGCTACCGCACACTCGTGCTGGCCTCAGACCATGTCTTGGCCGGGCTCGACATCCCATCGAACGTAACGATCCTCGAGCAGATCTCACGGCCAGAGATTCGCCGGCTGGTTCGCCATGCTCGGGTCAATGTCGTGCCGATGACCGACTATGGCATGACCGCTGGGCTGGTCACCATCGTCGAGACCTACCGTCACGGTCGATCCTTGGTCATCACCGACCGACCAGGTATCGATGACTACGTCTTCGACCAGAAGAACGCCCTCTGCTCCCCGGTGGCCAATGCCCCATCCATGGCCACCGCCATCGAGGGGATGTGGACCGATGAAGCGCTCCGGTCCGAGCTCGACGCTGAAGCACTGCGCTTCGCTAACGATCATTGCACCGACGAAGCGGCTGGACGCCATCTGATACGGGTGCTCGACGCCCTGTCGTAATCGCCGACGCGCTGGTTTAGAGCCCGGCCCAACCGCTCAAGCGCTCGTTGAGAAAGGTGCCGTGCGGATCGAACTGGTTTCGAAGCTGCCACCAATCCGACCAGCGGGGATGAACGGCGGCCAGCTCGTCTTTACCCAGGCCGTGAACCTTGCCCCAATGGGGACGCCCATCGAAGTCTCGAAAGACGTTTTCACATGCGGCGAAGAGTTGGTCGGCCGGAAGATCGATGCCCTGGTGAACAGAAATGGTGGCCGTCGGCCGCTGGTAGGCGGTCGAGAGCCAAACGTCATCGCTGGCTAGAGTGCGGTACTCGACCGGCCACAGCAGGGTAGGGAAGTCGCGGTGCAAGAGGTCTCGTAGAGCATCGAGGCAGGCCAAGGATTCATCGAGCGGCACCGAATACTCCATTTCGGTGTGGAGATGAGGCCGATGGCTTGGCAGCACCTCATGGCTCCAACCGACCCTGGATCCTTCTTCACCCGTGGGGTAGACAGGATCGCCGTCGGTGTCGTCGATGGTTTTGATCATGGCCTTGTCGTGTTGCGGATACCAGAAGAACTCGAAGTGGCGATGCTGCTCAGCCCGCTCAGCGATGGTGGGCCGAAGGTCGCCGTAGGATTCGATAGAGACGCTGTCGCTTAGACGATAGGCATTGACCAGCGACATCTCTACCTCGGTGACAACCCCGAGGGCGCCGAGGTTCAGCCGTGCCACATCGAGCAGCTCAGGATTGGACGAGGCGTTGATTCGGATCAGTTCACCAGAGGCGTTGATCAGACGAAGCCCGACAACCATGGCTGACAGGCTTTGGAGGTTGAGGCCGGTTCCGTGGGTACCGGTGGCGATCGCTCCCGCTATCGACTGACGATCGATGTCTCCCTGATTGTGGAAGGCGAGCCCGAGTTCGCGAAGAGGCCGACCGAGAGCAGCGATCGTCGTGCTGGCCCGAAGGGTGGCGACCCCGCCGTGAGCGTGCCCCTGTTCCATCCCGACCACCCCGCCGAGAGCGGACATATCGAGCAGCACATCATCGGTGGGAACCAGCCGATAGTGGCTATGGCCGGAACCGGCGACCCGAACCTTAAGGCCTTCGCCTGCAGCCGAGGCCACCACCGCCTGGGCGTCTTCAACGCTTCGGGCGACGTGAAGGCGTTGGGGGGCGACCTGTTCGTTGCCAGCCCAGTTCGACCATCGAATCGTTCGGGGATCCTCAGAGCTCATGTCGACAAGCACCTCGTCATTCCGTGGACGAAGTTGTCGACCATGGCGGCCAATGTGTAGCGCTTGGCCGCCACCTGGCCCCGCTCCACCATGGTCGCAAGGAGGGCCGGGTCTTGGAGAACATCGACAACGCCTTCGGCGAACGCCGTCGGGTCGGTTGGCAGCAGCAGACCATTCACGCCGGGCTCAAGATAATCGATCTCGGGCCCGTGAAGCGCATCGGCGGTGGTCGCCAACGGCACCCCGGCGATAAACGAGTCGAGTACATGCAACCCGACAGCGCCGGGGGAGAGCTGCATCGTGGCCAGGCGGAACCAGGCGGCCTTCTCGGCCCCCGTGAGTGTGCCGACGCACCGGGCCCAGGGCCGACTGGCCAGGGCGGCGTCGAGCTCGGGGCGGGTTGGTCCATCACCGATTACGACGAGACGAAACGTTGGAATCCTGGCCTGGATGCGATCGACGACATCGATGAGTAGGTCGACGCGTTTCTCGGCGTAGAGCGCGCCGCAGTAAAGGCCGAGGGGAGCACCATCGGCCAGGTCGATGTCGTTGCTCATGCTGGTGAGCAGATCGTCGTCGGCGGCGGCCAGGTCTGATCGGAAAGCGTCGTCGTCGATCGCGTTGGCCAAGGAGGTGATGCGATCGGCTGGGTAGCCGTTCTCGATCAGGATGTCGCGCCCACCATCGGTGTAGGCGAACCACCAGTCGACACGGGTCGACAGCAGGGCTTTGGCTTGTTCGCTCAGGCCGTCTGGATTGGTCGACTGAAGGTTGCGGCCGTGGCCCCAGAACGCCACCTTCGCCTTGCCAGCACCGGGCATCGACCGTCGGGCGAGAAGGGGGTAGTTCGAAAGGATCTTGTTTTCCTGGGTAAGGATCAGGAGGTCGCTGCGTCGGATGTCTGCCGGTGTCGGCTGCCAGAGCAACTCGGTTCCGGCAACGTTGAACCAGCGAGCCTTAACCTCGTCGGCCCACTGCAGCTGGCCGCTGTCGTTGCGCGTGGAATCGCTAGCCGAGGCTTGTCCGTAGACCACGCGAAGGTCGATACCTTCGGCCGCGCAGGCTTCCCGAAGGCGTATGAAAAGAGGAACCCGGTACTGGACGAGGCGGCGTTGGAAAATGGCGACCTGATGCCGTTGGTTCGCCATCATCGGTAGCCGGCGCCCTGCCGCCTCTCTCGGATGGCGCCAAACACGAGGTTGGTTGCCGGTGCGGCAAGCGGGTTGCCAAGCGCTGTCACCCAGCGCTGGAAGGTTTTGGCGCTCATGCCGTCGACCAGGATACGCGGCAGGCGGTGGTACTGACCCTGGTGGGTGATGGCGCCTCGCTGCACGACGAATTGGGTTGGTATTCCCCCTTGGCGAGCGGCGGTATCCCAGGCGTCACAGGTACGGCCGTAAGGCCACGCGATCTGCCGAAGTTCTTCGGTGGTGAGCCCAAGCTGATCAACCAAGATTTGGGTCGAGGTTGAGAGTTCTTCGGTGATCTGTTCGGCCGTGTCCGTTCCGAACGGCCACTTCTGATGATTGTGGGTGTGGGTGCGGAACTCGATTGGGCCGTTGCCGCTGATCGAGCGGGCTTGATCCCATGTGAGGTAGTCGTCATCGTTGCCGATTCGGCTGGTGATGAGGAAGGCTGCCGCGGTGAACCCGTGGTTGGCTAGAACTGGGGCTGCCCGTTCGGCGAGGCAGCTGTAGCCGTCGTCGAAGGTGATTGCTATCTCGCGGTCGGATTCGTTGGGTGCGCCACCGATCCTGGCTTCGACCTCTGCCAGGGTCAGCGTTTTGTAGCCATTGGAGGCCAGCCATGCCATCTGTGCTTCAAACACGTCGACCGGGGTCGAGAAGAGGTCGTCGACATCAGCACCGGCGGGGGAAATCTTATGGTAGAGCACCACGGGCAGAGGGCGAATCGACACGTTTTGAGCCTACCTCCCCCGATACGGGATGGAATCCGGCAGGGCATCCCTCCACACCCTCCGGACCTATCAGCCCGAGACCAGACAATCCTGGCTCGAGCCGAGGTAGATAACTTATTTATTGATCCTATTGAGGGTTATGGTTGGTCACAACGTCCCGATTGATTGGTGAGGAGGTGCTGCAATGGCTCGATCCAAAGACAAGTCGGACACTCGCAACCTGCTGCTTGAGACCGGGGTTGAGCTCTTGATGCGAGACGGCCTGCCCGAAGCGATCAATCTGAAGCTGGCCGATGTAGTCACTCACCTGGGAATGACCACGGGAGCGGCCTACAACATCTGGTCGAAGCAGGAGGACTATCAGCTCGATCTCGCACTCCATATGCTCGACAGTTTCGACTGGACCGAGGACTTTCTAGAAGAAGCGGTCAACGCTGGCCTCGCCGCTGGTGAAGACGCCGAGAGTGTCGTAGGCGGCGCCGCTTTGGCCTATTTCAACCGCCTAATCACAACCCCTGAGTTTTACTTGACCATCCACTTCTGGTCGATCGCAGAACCTCGCATCGAGCTGGTGGAGAGGATCCGAACCGGCTACCAGCAAATACACGAGGCTCTCGTCGAGATCTTCGGTGCCGCGCTCGACGCTTTTGGGTTGCGCATGCGCGCCGACCACAGCCTCGATGACATGTCGGTCGCCGCTACGGCCATAACCGAGGGTGCAGCTTTGCGCCACCGATTCGACCCCGACCGGATTGGAAACGGCGAGATCTACGCCTCCATCCTCGTTGCACTGTTTCATGCCTACACCGAGCCCGTCCCAGGAGGCGCCTAGTCGGGCTAAGATGCTCTAGCATCGAGTGTGCGATGCACGAGAATACAGAACCGCTCCCCGCCAACCTTCCAGACCACACAGACGTTGTTGTCGTCGGGGCCGGCCTGGCCGGCCTCGCTGCCGCCAGGGCGGTGGCCGAAGCCGGCCGCAGCGTCGTGGTACTCGAAGCCTCTGATGGTGTTGGAGGGCGGGTGCGAACAGATGACGTGGATGGATTTCTCCTCGATAGAGGGTTCCAGGTACTGCTCACCGCCTACCCCGAATTCGCCACCCAGGTTGATCTCCACGCCCTCGATCTTCGTCGATTCGAGCCAGGTGCCGTGGTCTCCTATGGGGGTCGGTTCTCGGTGATTGGCGATCCCATTCGTCGCCCGCGCACCCTTCTGGGCACCGTGGTCGCTCCGATCGGTTCGATGGGCGACAAGGCGCGTATCGCCGCCCAGCGCTGGCGGTTGCAGCGAACTGGAGCGCGCCAGCTGCTGCGAGGCGAAGACATCTCGACGCTCGCCGCGCTCGAGGGCGAAGGTTTGAGCCAGCGCATCATCGACTCCTTCTACCGTCCCCTGGTTGGCGGCATTCAGCTCGACCCCTCGCTCTCAACGAGCCGGCGAATGTTCGACGTCATCTTCAAATCCTTGATCGAGGGCGACTCCGCCGTTCCAGCACGAGGTATGGGCCAACTTCCGGCTCAGATGGCGGCCCGGTTGCCAGCGGGCACCATTCACCTCGGAAGTCGGGTCGAAGCGATCGCTCCTGGTCTCGTGACCGTTGCAGAGGGGCGACAGGTGAGCGCAGAACGAATCGTCATAGCCACCGAGGGCCCCATGGCCGCCGAGCTGTTGGGTCTTGCCGCTGTCGAATCGAACCCGTCGACAACGGTTTGGTACGGCCTCGAAGGTTCGTCGCTGCCCGACCCGCTCGATCGTCGAGCTGTCCTTCTCGACCCGGTCGGCCCGGCCCTCAACATTGTGCCGATGAGCGCGGTGGCGCCGGGCTATGCCCCCGCTGGAAAGTCCCTACTCGCGGCGGCGTGCCCCGGGGTGTATGAGCCGGGGATAGAGCCTGCGGTTCGAAAGCAGATGAAGCGGGTGCTCGGGCCGTTGGCCGACAAGCTCGATCACCTGCGAACCGATGCCATCGCTCATGGCCAACCTCGCCAGCAACCCCCGTTCAGCCCGAAGAAATCGGTTTCGCTTGGCGATGGTCTCTTCGTCTGCGGTGATCATCGCGACACCGCATCCTTGCAAGGGGCTATGTACTCCGGCCGTCGATGTGGTGAAGCGGTCGTCGCTAGCCTCCGGTAGGCAGCAAGAGGCACCCGAGCCGTCGGCTAGACAGGTTGGACTAGTCGGTCGGCGGACCGAAGACAGGATGGAACGAGAAGGCGTGAGGGGTCGGACCGTTGGCGGCCAGATGGTCGATTCGTTCCTTCGCTTCGACGAGGGTGGGCACCTGGCCAGCGGGGATCCACCACATCGTCAACACGGGAAGATCATCCATGGCCTCGAACCATTCCCGCCGACGTCGACGGAAGAGGGCGTGGTCGGTTTTGAAGACATAGTTCTTCAAACTGTCGATGGAATCCCACACCGTCAGGTTCGGCAGGATCGTTTCGTCGTCGAAGGCTCGGATGGCGGTGGCATTGCCCGAGTCGTCTTGGAGCCGCCAGACGAAGCCGGGCGATTGTTCGGCCAGGGCATTGATGGGGTCGAGGTTGTCCATGAACTCGGCGGTTCGAGGGTCATCGACGGGATAGTTGAGGCGGCCGATGTTGATCTGGGCGAGATGCCATGCCGATTCGTCTCGTCCTGCGTCATTGGCCATATGTTGTTATACCTCGCGTTGATGGGTGACTGAACGTTGCGATCGACTGAAACCGAGGGATCGGTAGAGGCGATCAGCGCCGGTCTCGCTGGCGGCATCAACACCCAGGGCGGCGTGGGTAAGTCCTTCGTTGGCGAAGGCATGAAGCGGGCGTTCTTTACATGGCGAATCTCCTCGTTGCGCTCAACGGGCCACGGAGCGATGGTGATGCCCGAGAGAGGAACGAGTTCCGGTAGAGGGTCGAGTGGGCGAACCAGCTCGTCGAAGTAGCGGATCGGCTCGAATCCGAGCTTCGCATAGAGCAGGTGATCGGCGGTCATGTGTTCGTAGTTGTCGACCCGGACATTGTTCGTTCTGGCTCTGACTCGAACAACGGCAGGCCTGATCCTGGTGCTGCAATGTTTGGGTCCGTTCTCTGGTGCCCTCTTCGGTTGGCTGATCCTGAAGGAGCGGGTGGAGGCGAAGACCTGGGCCGCGATGGCGGTTGCTGTAGTCGGCGTACTCATCATGGTTGGTGACGGCGGGGCAATCGCGGCCAACGGTTCTGTCGTCGGCCTCGTGATGGCGCTATGCATTCCTGTGGCCATGGGGCTCTACAACGTCAAATCTTGGACACCTGTCGGTACCGGCCGCTCAACTCCCACTCTTGCTGATGACCGAGATCGTGTTGGCACCTCTCTGGGTTTGGCTATGGCCGGGTGAAGTGCCTGCTCGATCGACCTTGGTCGGTGGGGCGGTGATTCTGATGGCGGTGGTCATGCTGGTTGCGTCGGGCCAGACCAGCCGCCGCTACTGGGTGGCGCGCCGCTAGTGGCCGGCTGAGCTTGACAGTGCGCCGCTCGGCCAAGAAGTCTTCCCTGATGAGTGATGCACAATCGCAGGTCCGTCAGCCCGAATTTCCGCAGTCCGAGTTTCCCCTGCCGAATATCTCCAATGATCTGAGCGGTCAGGTAGCACTTGTCACCGGTGCATCGTCGGGACTTGGACGTCGGTTTGCTTTGGTTCTCGCCAGCGCAGGTGCATCAGTGGTGGTAACCGGGCGCAGGGTTGAGCGGTTGGAGAGTCTGGCGGCTGAGATCACCGAAGCCGGCGGGTCTGCGGTTCCCGTGCGCCTCGACATGACCAACACCGACAGCATCATGGAGTGTGTCGAGCAGGTCGAGGCCGCCTTCGGCACCGTCACGATCCTGATCAACAACGCCGGTGTTCCCGACGCCCAGCGGGCGCACAAAATGTCGATCGAGCTGATCGACGCCGTCATCGACACGAATCTGCGGGGGCCGTACGTGCTCTCGTGCGAGGTCGCCCGTCGATTGATCGCTGCGGAGCGTCCGGGACGAATGGTCAATATCTCTTCGATGGCGGCCTACAACTACGGAGGACAGGGCGCCGCTCTGTACTCGATCACCAAGGCTGGAATCGCCCGTATGTCTGAGGCGCTGGCCGTTGAGTGGGCTCGCTTCGGCATCAACGTGAACGGCATCGCCCCCGGCGCCTTCAGCTCCGAGATGATGGACGGCATGCTCGAACGTATGGGCGATATCGCAGAGCGGTTCCCTCGAAGACGAATCGCCGACCCAGCCCAGATGGACTCGACTCTGCTCTACCTGTGCTCCCCGGCGTCGGAGTGTGTTACCGGCACGGTCATCCGGATCGACGACGGTCAAAGTCCTCGCTAGGCGTAGGTTCCGGTCAGCTATCGGTGTGTAGAGCGCGACGAAGGGTAGGCCACCGTTGGTGTCCTACCCTTCGTGTCGATCGCTCTCTGTACGTGAGCTGGTGATGTTGGTGTGTTGTTAGCCGAGTGAGGCGTTTACAACGACCGATTCGCCACCGCTAACACATTGAGCGGCTTCTCGGTATTTGCTTCCGTTTGGCCAGTTGGACCCGTCGGGGGCGATGAAGATGAGTACATAGCATCCGGGGTCGCGGGTGAAGCTGTAATTGCCAGCAGTGTCGGTTGTGTCGAAGGTGAGCCAGGTGGCTCGGGACCCATCGGCGTTGGTGGAGTACAGGTCGATGTTCGTCGCTGGTGGGGTGCCACCGGCTGCGGTGCGGACCACGCCTTGGATGGTTCCTTGGCTTGCCTGGTCGGCGCCGCCTGCGATGGTGGCGTTCTGGGTCAGGTTCGACTCGCCCTGAGCTACGCAGAGATAACGTTGGGCGTAGCTGGTTCCGTTGCGGAACTGGGAGCCGTTGGGGGCTACGAGCACGATCGTGTAGCAACCACCAGCCGACAGTTCGAAGGCGTAGGTGCCGTTTGAGCTGGTACTGGTTGATCGCAGATACGACTGCCGGTTGCCGTTCGTGTCGGCGTTGAACAGGTCAGCCGACACGCCTGACTGTGCAGCGTTGCCCTCGTTGACCACGGTTCCACCGATTGAGCTGGTGGCTGCTCCGTCACGGATGAGGAGCTGATCGATGTCGGTGGTTTGGCCAGCGTCGACGCATACCGAAGCGTTCTTGTATTGGCCTGAGTCGAACGAAGCACCGGTGGGCGCAACGAAGGTCAGTACGTAGCAGCCGGGGCCAACCTCGAACTGGTAGTTGCCAGCATTGTCGGTTGTGAGCGACCGGAGGTAGTTGACCCTGCCATCGGTGAAAAGGTCGATGCCAATGCCGCTGGCGTTGTCGCCATCGCTGTAGGTGACGGTGCCGCTAAGAACTGAGGGGCTGGCGCCACCGCCGACCGTCCAGTGGAACCTGGTGACCTTGAAAATGTTCCCGTCGTCAACGGCCAAGCTGACGAGGTAGGTACCGGTTTCCGCTGGTCGACCGGAGATCTCGCCGGTCTTACGGTTGATCGTGACATCCTTCGGCAAGCCGATGGCGTTGAAGGTCAGGTAGTCACCGTCGGGGTCGCTGGCCGTGGGGGAGAAACTGACCCACTGGCCGTCGCCACTAGCTTGATCGGCCATCGGCGAAAGGTTCGGTTGTGAGTTGCCACCG
>CAKZXA010000021.1 GCA_937922045.1 uncultured Acidimicrobiales bacterium
AACCAACCCAAGCCGCTAAAGCAGCGCTACGCAGCATCGCCCACCGAGCCCAACACCTCGTCGACGAGATCAAAAAGCTCGACCATCTGATTGGTCGATTGCTCGCGGTCACCGCACCAACGACCTTGGCCGTGTTCGCTATGGGTCCAGACACCACCGCAGCATTGCTCGTCACCGTTGGAGACAACCCCGACCGGCTCCGATCAGAAGCAGCGTTCGCCAGGCTCTGCGGAGTCGCCCCGATACCAGCGTCGTCAGGCAAAACCACGCGACACCGACTCCACCGAGGCGGCGACCGCCAAGCCAACCGGGCACTACACATCGCCGCCGTCGTCCGAATGCGCTACTGCGAACGCACCCACGCCTACGTCGAGAAACGCACCAGAGAAGGCCTCTCAAAACCAGAGATCATCCGATGCCTCAAACGCTACATCGCCCGAGAAATCTACAAGACACTCCGCACCGACTACGCCGCACTACACAACCCGACTTGATCTATAGGAGCCTCCTCGGTGTCGCTGGCGATCGAAACGAACCCGTGGTCACCGATCGAGTACTTCGGACGAACAACCGAGCCACCCGCCGCCTCTACCCGCGCCTCTTCCACAGCACAGTCTTCGCAGGAGAAGTAGACCATCGAGCCACCCGGCCCCGGCTCGGATCACCCATCGATGCCAGCGTTGTGTCCAGCACCGTTTCATAAAACGCCTGCGCTCGTGCCATGTTCTCGACGTAGATATCGAACCAGCCAACTTTTCTCATAACCGCTGTCCTTCTCGTTGTTATGAAGGCCGAGTGCCTTCCAAGAAAACTAAAGCGGAAGCTGATCAAAATGGATTGTAGATATCAGACATCGAACGCCTTCTTGAATTGGCCCGGGGTGTAGCCGGTCAACCTGCGGAACGCGTGGGTGAAATGCGATTGGTCAGCGAACGACAAAAGGTAGTCCTGGCGGAACGAATGCTGCACTCGGAGCACCTTCAAGAGGTCGTGGGGCGCAAAGCCAGTGGTCGCCTTCAAGACTCGCTGGAGCTGACGGGGTGACAACGCGACGGCCTTCGCCATGTCACCAACGCTGTTGATGCGGTCGAGGCTCATCAGGATGGCGGCCGTTATCGGGTTCGGAGCGACGAGGCCAGCCTCAAGCAGAGTTTCGACGAAGTCGGCAAAAACTGTCGTCTTGCCATCGAAGTCGAGGTCGAACGCAGCGCGGCCCACCTCGACCAGTGGCAGGTCGCCCACATACGGCTCACCTACGTAGTGGTCGATCGATGCATCACGGTCGCCCCGCCACACGCCGGGGAAGAATTGGATCTCGACGTAGTGGAACGAACGGCCGAGGTCGAGAATCGTATGGGTGGTATGGAGTTGAGTGACCCCGGCGATACGAGTGTCGTACTGATTGAAAAACAGATTGACGCAGGCGTCAGGCAACGCATGCAGTGTGAAATCGTCCGCAAGGTCCGTCTCGGTCCGAAGCTCCCAGAAGCAATGGACCAGCTCCCCAAGTGACTCCGGAGGAGCGGCTTCGGTGTAGATCACCGATTCGGCTGCTTTCGGGACGCCATCCTCTACCGGTTCGTACACACGCTCACCCTGGTCATCGACGGGTTTCCTGCGACCTGGATGGGATCACTGGACCTCGTTCATGGAGATCGGGCCCCGACTACGTCATACGAGGGTGGCCGCGGTATTGGGACGTCAACAGCGGTTCCACTTCACCAGCTGGCGAGTTTCGCAAGCTCAGCCAATGCCTGATCTTGCTTTGGAGCATCATCGATGCGGCAAGCACGACGCCGGCTGCGACCGCATCCATCCAGAAATGGTTTGCTGTGACCACGATTACAACGAGTGTCAGGACTGCGTGGAGTGGGCCCAGGTAGCGCTTTCCACCGGACGCGACCTGCCAGGTGGCGACACCAACCAGAAATGCCCAAGCAGCATGAATTGAAGGCATGGCCTGCAACTGCCCGGCGACCTCGTAGCCCAACGACGAGAAGACGGACTGATTGTGAAGGACGCCTGTGTCGACAAACCCAAGATCGGCCAGAAATCGTGGAGGGACGACCGCCACCAGCTGGATGAGCAGGCAGCTGCCCGTGACCATGGCCAAGTTGTTCCGCGTGATGCTGTAGTAGTGGCGATCCCGCAGGAACAGCCAAAGCAGACAGCCGATCATCGCGGGCACATGCACCAACCCGTAGTAGACATTGGATGCCTGGATCAGCCAATCATGCGGGAGAAACCACTGCTGCATGGCTAGTTCGTTTGGCAGGCGCAAGTCCCGTTCGAAATCCCACAACTGCTGTGCTCGTCGAAACGCTCCGGCCTGATCGATGACCGCAATCTTTCCGGCCAACTGCCAAAGCGTATAGAGCGCGAACATTGTGGCCAGTTCCCGTGCAAACGGTGTGGCCAGCCTCGCAGGGGAGGAATCGACGCGGCGAAGCCGAAGGAACACGGGCGGACAGCCCACCCCTACGATTGCGGCGATCTCCCAAGCCAACCACATGCGACGAGTCTAGGTCGAAAGCGTAAAGCCGTATCTTCAGGGCAGGTCTATGGTGACGCCACTGGGGGCAGAATCGTTCCAGTGGAAGTCGAATGCAACCACTTCGTAGACCACCTGAGCCGAGGTTGGCGGCTCGTCGTCGATGAACGACATTTGGTCGAGGCGCCAGGTCACCGCGATCGACTCGGGCGGTGCACCATCGACGCCTCGAAAGACCCGGTACCCGTGGAGCTGGTAGTTCTCATCGGGCCGGGTCCAGGTCACGAGCACTTCTCCAGCCTGGGCAACCGCAGTGATTCCATCCACCATTGAGGGCGGCTCTTCATCATCGATAGCGGCGGTTCTGTGCCAGCCATGGGCAGTAAGATCGCCGTCGGCCGAGAACTCGCGGACGCCATGCCAGTACTCGGCTCCGGCATCCACGCCTCGGTCAGTGAATCGACCGCCCTCATCGGCAACATGGATCCGGTTATCCGCTGTCATCGCCTGAACCCGTGGCTCGTCGTCCGACGTCCGAGGAACCCGGTGTATATGGTATTCAGCGACTCCTTCGGTGTCAGACCAATGCACTTCGATGGTCTTCGAGGTCATCAAGAGCCGCGAGATATAGGCTGTCTTGCCGTTCGCCTCAGGTGCCGTCGTTGTTTCGGGCCCACGAGCCGGGCGCAGGGCATCGACCGTGGCGGGGGCATCATCAGTGGGAGCCCCAGCATCGGCGACGTCTTCGTCGGTAGACCCGCTGGCGTCGAGACCTTCATCGACCGATTCGCTTGCGACATCTTCGACAGCAGCCGAGGGCGAACCGGCGTCTGAATCAGCGTTGGCCGACGAGCATGCCGCCAGCCCAACACACACGCCGAGGACAATCGCCAAGTCGATTCGTCGCACCAGAGGTTCCATAGGAACAAGCTACACAAAGGGCAGGCATTGACCCCAAGACGCAAAGGTCACCTGAAAGCAGTCGACGATGCCGTCGCGACCCAGATCGTGCTAAAGGCGGAGCGTTCGTATCCGTTGTGCCAAAGCCTCGTCGCTTGCGAACAGGACCCCGCGATGGTTCATGAATGTGGAGTCCGGCCGGTTCAGGTCGAGAGGGCCACCGTGGACATCGATGGCGACGGCGCCGACTTCCTGAAACAGGCACGCGGTGGCAGCATAGTCCCACAAGCTGCCGCCGCCCGTGGGCTTCGGATACTTGAAGTAGCAGGCCGACGCGTGGGCGAGCACGCCACACGCATTCATCACCGCTCCGCCAGGTGGGAAGATGTTCACACCGCTTAGGTCCATGTCGCGAGCAACGTGGCCCAGTGCCTCGACGACAAGATCGTGGTTGTCTGCCGCGAGGAAGCTGCGATCGACGAACACCGAGAGCGCCTCTCCCTCTGGCGGCGTTTCACTCGGCCATGGACGGCCGTCACAGAATGCGCCGACCCCCGAGATCGCGTGCAACAGGGCTCCCTCGACGGGGTCATAGACCACGCCGATTCGGGGACTGCCGTCGCGGCTGACCAGTGCAATGGAAACGGCATACCCAGGCGAGCCCTCGATAAACGGGAGGGTGCCATCCACAGGGTCGATACACCAGAAGTGGTCGGTGGCTAGGCGACTGCCGTCGTCGTCTTGCTCCTCGGTTAGCATGCCGAGTTCGAACCGTTCGAGGGTGGGGTTGAGAATGTCGAGGATGATCTGCTCGCTGCGTCGATCGATCTCGGTCACTACCTGGGATGCGAGGCTGCCGCCGGATTTGTGCTGTATGTCGTCTGGGCGCGAACGACCGATCATCAGGCCTGCCTCGCTGGCCGCCAAAATTGCAAGGTCGGCGAGCTCTCCGAGGTCAGAGTTGGACAACCTCATAGAGTCGCCAGGACCTCGTTGGCGAGCCGCTCACTATACCGGTGAAGCTTCCAGTGGCCAGGGCTCCACCCTTCCAAGAACCGATAGAAGTCGGTCCAGGCAACCGGGTAGAGAGCCCGCCAATCGTGCTCAAGCGCAGCGAAATCCAGCGCCTTTCCCGAGCGTTCCAGTTCGTCACTCAGCAAATCGAAATACCGATCGAGCAGGCCAGGAGCCATCGCCTCGCTCTCGTCCTCATCGAGACAGCTGCTGATGAAATAGGCGAGGTCCTTCATGCCGCAGCCGCCCCCGACGTACTGGAAGTCGACCGCTGCGGCCCGGCGTCCGTCAGCGCTAAAGCAGAAGTTGGCCAGCTTGGCATCCCCGTGGACGAAGGTCTGGAACGGACTCTTCGCGAGCCGGCGATCGAGAGCCACGGCCGCTGTCTTCAGGGGGCCGTCGGCGAGGGCGTCGAATTCGTCGGGCCGGGTAGCGAGATGCCAATAGGTGCCGGTCTCCCATAGACCCTCAGGTTGCTCGCCCATAAAGGTGGCGTGGAAACTCGCTAGCCACGAGAGGCATGCGTCGAGTTCCGCCTCGCCAACCCATTGGCGTCGTGCACCGAAGCCGGCGTCGTCGAGGTCTTCCAACACGATGGCGACCCCGTCGGCCCCTGCCTCGAGGGCTAAGCAACGCGGCACGCGGCATGCGTCGGGGCACTGATGCCCATACCGGTCATACCACATGGTCTCAACCTGGTAGGAACGCAGTTTCCGTTGATGAGAGCGGTCCGAGCTCCAGCCGTAGGGATGGTCGTGCTGGTCGGGCCATCGCACCTGCTTCACGATCACGCTGGACTGCGTCCCACCCTCGAGGTCACAACGAACGATCAGTCCGTAGCCACTCCACAGCTTCTGAACGATCTGCGTGTTCACGATCGCCCGCGCGCCGGTCGCGACGAGCACCACGGCTCCAAGTTCGGCATCGATGTGATCTGCGACGGCCACCAGCGAAGAATAGCGCCACCGCCACGAACGCGGTTGAAGCTCGAACCGCTGCTCGCTTAGTTAGCCTCGGACGGCGGTAGCTTTGACTTCGACTCGACCCGTGGGTAGCGCAAGTTCGGTGCAGCCAATGGCGGTCCACGCAGGCCAGGGCTCGCTCATCACCGCGTCGCGCGCGGCCATAAAAGGCCCGAGCGAGTCGTTCATGTCCACATGGAATGAGGTCATCTCAACAACGTCGTCGAGCGAGAAACTCGCGGCCTCAAGCACGTTGGCGAGACTGGTGAACGCACTTTCGAGCTCTGTCGCAAGCTCGTCGCCGGAGCCAATAATGCCGGACACATACAGGGTGTCCCCCACTTGGTAGGCCGGGGCGAAATGGAATCGGTCGTACGTCTTTTGCGATCCCTCGGGGATCACCGGACCTCGTTCATTCATGATTGCAACCTGACTGTTTGGTGTCGAAACCGGGCTACGAAGCAACCTAGTTCGGAAACTGCACGCATGGGCCATTCGTTGCTCCGGTCTTCGATCAGACATTACGGGCGCCGGTTGCCCCGTCAATCTATTGCGTGTCGCACTAGCATAACCTAAGGTAGGTTGCAGGGACTTCGATTCGCGTCCGAACGGTGTAGACCCGACCCCTCCAGAAAGCAGAATCGCTATGCATTCACTTCGTACACCTGATGATCGTTTCGCCGATCTCGACGGCTACCCGTTCACCGCCAACTATGTCGAGATCGACGATCAAGACGGTGGCACGCTACGCGTCCACTATCTCGACGAGGGCCCGGCCGACGGTCCGATTGTGCTGTGCATGCACGGCGAGCCGTCGTGGAGTTACCTCTACCGAAAGATGATTCCGCAGCTGGTCGACGCTGGACTTCGAGTGATCGCACCAGACCTCGTTGGCTTCGGTAAGAGCGACAAGCCGTCGAAGAAGTCCGACTACACCTACGCTCGCCACGTGGCCTGGATGCAGGAGGCGATCGTCGACCATCTCGACCTGTCCGACGCCACGTTCTTCGGTCAAGACTGGGGCGGCCTCATTGGCCTGCGCCTGGTAGCCGACAACCCCGAGCGGTTCGCTCGCGTCATCATCGGAAACACCGGTCTGCCAACCGGCGAGCACCCGGCGAGCGAGGCCTTCATGCAGTGGCAGAAGTTCAGCCAGGAGTCGCCGGTGTTCCCGATCGGACAGATCTTGAACCAAGCAACGCTGACCGAGCTTTCCGAAGCCGAGATTGCAGCCTACGACGCGCCCTTCCCCGACGAGACCTTCAAGGAGGGCGCTCGCATCTTCCCCTCCTTGGTTCCGACATCTATCGATGACCCGGCCGTTCCTGCCACCAAGGCAGCATGGCAAGTGTTTAAGGCATGGGACAAGCCACTGATCTGCTGCTTCAGCGACAGCGACCCAGTCACCGCTGGCGGTGACAAGCCATTCCTGGCCTTGGTGCCAGGCGCTGCCGATCAGCCGCACACCACGGTTGAGAACGCCCATCACTTCTTCCAAGAGGATGCGGCGCCACAGCTGGCCCACCTCATTATTGACGCGATGGCGCGAGGCTGAGCTCTTCCATGGCCGAAATCGTGGAGAGTACGAGGATCAAGGGTTCTACAGATCAGGTGTGGGCGGCGCTGGGCGATTTCGGCGCTATTGCCCGGTGGGCGCCAAACGTTGATCACTCCTGTCTGACAACAGAACAGAGCAAGGGCGTCGATTGTGTGCGGCGGGTGCAGGTCGGTCGCAACGCTCTGCTCGAACGAGTCACCGACTGGCATGAACAGGAGCAGCTCAGCTATGTCATCGTTGGCCTTCCGCCCGTCGTGCGATCTGCGGTCAACACCTGGGCACTTGAAGCACATGGCGACTCCACGATGGTCACGTTGAGGACCCGGGTCATCACCGGCCCTCGACCTCCCCAGCAACTCGTCGGGCGCGTGCTCGGCAGGGTTTTGGCGAAGGCGTCGCGAGAGATGTTGGACGGACTCAAAGCACACGTCGAACGCGATGATTCTGGGCATGCCGATTCTCCGAGGATGCAGTCATGAGCAAACGCCCCGACGTCATCATCCTCATGACCGATCAAGAGCGAGCCGCTCCGCCCTATGAGTCGGCTGACCTCGCCGCATGGCGGAACGAGCAACTCGCCGGTGCGCGCTGGTTCGAAGACAACGGCGTGTCGTTCCGTCGCCACTACACCGGATCGCTCGCATGCGTTCCCAGCCGCCCAACAATGTTCACTGGCCACTATCCCGACGTGCACGGGGTGACCCAGACCAACGGCTTGGGCAAGATGGCAGACGACTCTCGCATGCGCTGGCTCCGTCCGGGCGAGGTACCGACGCTCGGCCACTGGTTCCGTGCTGGTGGTTACGACACGCAGTACGTCGGCAAATGGCACATGAGCCATGCCGACCTCCTCGACCCGGCCACCGGCGAGTCGCTGCCAACTCACAACGACCAAGGGGTGCTCGACCAGTCCGCAATTCAGCAGTATCGCGATGCCGACCCGCTGGACGAGTTTGGCTTTTCGGGATGGATTGGCCCCGAACCACATGGAGGAAAGCCCCAGGTCTCGGGTCTGGTCTGTGATCCGGTCTATGCCAACCGAGCGGTTGACTGGCTCAAAAACCGCTACGAACGACGCCGAGCCGGTGATGGTGAGGCTCATCGTCCGTTCCTGTTGGTGGTCTGCTTCGTGAATCCGCACGACATTGTCTTCGCTCCGGCCTGGCTTGGGCGCATCGGTCCCGGCAACCCGTTCACCGATGATCTCGGCCATCTGCCCGACGTCGCCGCATCGCCAACCGATGACGAGGATCTCGCCACGAAGCCAGCGGCGCAGATCGCCTACCGAGCGTCGTACCCCTCGACCTATGGGCCTCCGCCGGTACTCGAACGCACCTACCGCGACAGAGCGCAGGAGTATCGCAATCTGTACTACCGACTCCACCTTGCGTCGGACGGGCCCATCGACCAGGTACGCCGCGCAGTGACCGATGGCGGATCTACCGATGCCGTTCTGGTGCGCACATCTGATCATGGCGAGCTGTTGGGCGCCCACGGCGGGCTGCACCAGAAGTGGTTCAATCTGTACGACGAGGCCACCCGGGTGCCGTTCACGATCGTTCGTGTCGGGCCCAAGCCCACATCGGCCCGTGTGGTGGATGACGCACCAACGTCCCATGTCGATCTTGTACCTACGCTGCTCAGCGCAGCAGGCATCGACCAGGAATCCACGGCCAAAGAACTTCACGCAGCATTCACCGAAGTGCACGACTTGCCTGGCCGCGACCTGATGCCTGTTGTGGATGGTGGGGCCGCCGATGCCGATCGAACGGTGTATGCCATCACCCGCGACAACATGCCCGAGGGTGACTCTGGCGCCAGCGGCATGGCGCGCCGCCTGGGCCGCGTCGCAACCCAACCCCCGCCGCTCAAAATTCAGGTGCCCGCCCATGTTGCCGCCAACTTTGAATCGATCGTCTGCCGGGTCAGCAGTGGTGAAGCAACCGGAGGCGAAGGCCATCTGTGGAAGATCGTTCGCAGCTTCGACGACCCCGCCACCTGGACCGAACCCGGCGTGCGTCACCTGACCAGCACGGGACCTGCTGGCGACATGTACCGCACCGAGCCGCTGCCAGATCAATGGGAACTCTATGACCTCGACGCAGATCCGATCGAGGCGGAGAACCGGTGGCACGACGCCGACGCAGCATCGGTCTTTGCCATGATGAGAGATCGGCTCGTCACCGAGCGAGAACGTGCCGTCCCTGAACGCAATCGGCCCTGGCCTTACGCCACCCGAACCCCCACCGGAGGTCCCCCGATGAAGAAGATTCCCCCACCCGCACGCGCACTACGAAAGGTCTTGCAGCGCATCGGGCTACACCCCGACGACACCGAGACCGTGCACAGTGTTGTTGACGGCGCGGACCTAACCGGTCGGCGTGCATTGATAGTCGCCACCAATCATGGCGTGCTCGACGTCGGCAAACCGACCGGCGTGTACTCCAGCGAGCTCACCGTGCCGTACTACGCCTTTCTCGACGCAGGCATGGCGGTCGACGTCGCCAGCCCACAGGGCGGCGTGATCCCCTTCGACCCGCAGTCGCTCAAGCCGGTGCCACGCACCGAAGCCTGTGACCGCTTCCTCGACGACGACGAGCTCAAGGCCAAGGTCACCAAATCAGTCGCGGTCGGTGATGTGGAGATTGCCGACTACGACATCGTGTATCTGGCCGGTGGCTGGGGTGCAGCGTTCGACCTTGGGTTCTGCGAGGAACTCGGCCACCAAATCACGATTGCCAACGAACGGGAGGCTGTCATCGGTGGGGTCTGCCACGGCCCACTGGGGCTCATTCAGGCCAAAGCCGCCGATGGATCAGCGTTGGTTCAGGGGCGTCGGGTCACCGGAGTAACCGGCAAGCAGGTGCAAGAGCTCGGCATCACCCACACGCCGCATCACCCCGAGACCGAGCTGCGCAAACTCGGCGCCGTATTCGAGAGCGAGACCCGGTTCCGCGACGTGCTCGCCAACCACTGGGTCGTTGACGGAAATCTCGTGACCGGTCAAAACCAGAACGCAGCACCGATGGTCGCCAGAGAAATGATGACGCTGCTCATCGGTCAAAGGCGAGCCGAGATGGAAGGACAGAAAGTATGAACGTGACCAACGAAGTGATGCCAACCAGCGACGAGCGCATCAAGGAGATGATGCAGCCGGGCCCCGACGGGCCAATCTCCATGGTCAACCTGCTCAAGTTCAAAGAGCATGCCGAGTATGAAGATGGCCGTGAGACCACGTTGACCGGGCGCGAAGCCTATGAGATCTACGGACGCGGTGTCAGCAAACTCCTCACCGACTATGGCGGCAAGCTCACCTTCGCAGGCGACGTGACCTTCCTCGCTCTTGGCCAAGTCGACGACCTCTGGGACGAGGTGGCGATTGCGCAGTACCCGTCACGAGCCGAGCTGTGGAAGATGTCGACATCGCCCGAGTGGCAGGAACTCGCGGTGCACCGAACCGCCGGGCTGGCCGGGCAGCTGAATATCGAGACGGTGGCGAGCCAGTTCGGCCACTGAGATATGAGACCTTTCGACATCGCGAAGGCACTTGGATCGATGGTGTTCGCGCCGCTACGTCTACGCCGCAACCCGCCAACGCCACCAACCGGCCACGAGCACTATGAGCCGACGGCGCTAGCCGCCAATCGCTCATCGGCGGCCACGCTGGCTCGTGATATTCCCCTTGCGAAGACTCCGGCCGGCCGGTGGCAAGGCTGGCCGCCGCCAGTTTTGGCGGAATGCGACGAGCCCCTCGCCGATGGCGCCGTTGACCTTCGCGGCGTGTGGAAAGCCCACCGGGGGCCGATGACCGGACACATCGAACGGGTCGAGCAGGCCGGAGACCGAGTCGTGATCACCGCTGGTGGCGTCATCCACGACATGTTCGCCGACGGGACACTCGCCGGTGGCGTGAACGACGTTGGCGAGGGCGGAGCGCAGCTCTCTGTCGCAGCTCGATTCGAAGACGGCCGCTTGAACTTGTACCCAGGTGACCGAGGTGTCGCCGTCGTGTCTCGGTATCGCGAAGGTGACGAAATGGTCTGGCGTTGGGGGCCGTACACGAGCCGCCTACGACGGCTCGAAGGACCGCTCTGATTGTGTCGCCCCAGTAGTGCGGCAGCCGGAGATAACCGACTCGGCGGATCTCCTGCTGTTCGTTCGCGAGCAAACGCCGCCCAAGCATGAACAGTTCAAAGCCGACTGCCGTACACACCCAACTCATCGTGAGTCCGGGCGTGTACGGCAGATCGACTACCTAGCTTGGGGGAGATCGGCTATCGCTTTACCCAACAGAGCCAACCTGAATACTTGTTCCAGGTGCAGCCGTGGGCACCGCTAGACTTCTCCCACTCCTCCTGGCAGACATGGCGAAACTGGGACTTGGCTCCGCTGTAGTTAAGCCAGTTGCGTTGGATTCGGCCGTCCGGTCGGACTTCAATCGAAATACCGACGCACGTTGATTTGTCGTAGTGCTCGCCCCTAGGCCCAGAGCACTTGAACGTACCGTTCTGATAGTCACAACGAAATTCGCTTCTGTGCGTCCAGTAATTTCCGCCGCAGTACTGCTCGAAGAAACTTCGAGCCTCACCAAGATTGGCCGAGGCCGATCCCGTACACTTCGACGCAGCCTGCGCCGAAGCGGTCGTTCCGCCTACTAGACCTAACGAGGCAACCACCAAGGCAAGGATGAATACCCCGCCGAGCAGGTTCGAAGACCTTCGGGGCCTCGCCTTGTCCATGTGGCTACCTTTTTCGGGTCTTTTGACCATGTTCACTCCATCTCCTTCTGATCGTCAAACGCACAAGCGCACTATCGACTCCGACGGGATGTCCAGGCGCTGCTTGCGTTCAACCGTGCTTGTCACGGCCTCTGACCGAACCTAATGTGGCGATCGCACCGAGCTCGCACGGAGCTCGCACGGCAACCGGAGACCCGTCGGGTATTGGCGCCATCTGGAGATAGCACCATCCACAGCTGGCCGGGGGTCTAGCGCCCAGCGCAGTCGATCTCGATGGGCGGGTCGACACTAGGGGCCCACCCGAGCGGTGATTTCGCGACGATGGACGACCGAGTGAAACTGGCCGACGAAGAGACGCCGTTCTAGCCCATGACTAGAATTGAGGATCTGACGCCAGGAGATTCATGATCCACGACACGACCTCGGTCTCGCTTACCATGACGAGATGAGCGACGCGGAACCAACCAGCCGTGGCCGCGTGGCCGTACGAGCGAAGCTGATCCATTCCGCCGCGGCGTTGCTTGCTGATGCACCGCCGACCGAGGTGACCTCCAAACAGATCGCCGAGGCAGCCGGCGTGAACCACGGACAGATCCACCACTACTTTGGCTCGAAGGACGACCTGGTGGCGGCAACGATTCAGGACAGCGAGGTGCTTTACCACCAGGACCGCCTGGCCGACGGACAACGCTTCCCTCTACCCATCGAGACCGAAGTCCGTTCACCAGCGTGGCGCACGCTCGCTTACCTCGCAGCCTCAGGAGTATGGCGCCAGCCGCCATTCGACCCCTCCCCCATCGTCGATGCGCTCACCCGTCGCCGGGCTGAGGACGTCGGCTCAGAACCGACCGATTCACGGGTGATGGCTGATGTCGCAGCCACGATGGCAATGCAGCGAGGATGGTGGATCCTTCGTGACATCATCGAGACAGCGCTCGGTGAGTACGACCCCGACATCGCGACCATCCGCCAACAGGTAGCTGAAGCTTCGCTGCGGCTCATCGATGAGAACCTACCCGCCGGAGAACCGGTCCACGAGACCGATATCGCCCCCGTTCAGGCGCCCATTGGAGAGGGCACACCGCGGGGCCGAGAAGAGGTTCAGCAGAGTCTCGTCTACGCCGCTTACGAACTGCTTGCCGATCGACCACCCTCTCAGGTAACAACAAAGGAAATTGCCTCGCTCGCAGGCGTCAAC
>CAKZXA010000022.1 GCA_937922045.1 uncultured Acidimicrobiales bacterium
CGTGTACTCAAAAGGCATACATCTGGTCGTCCCTCGCCTTTTCGATACCGAACGCGTCCTCGCCTTTTTCGACGACACGCAGCGATTGTTCTATGTGATCCCGATGGCCCATCGCTCGGTTATCGGCACCACCGACACCCGGACGGAAAACCCAAATGAACCGGTCACCGACGAGGATCGCGATTTCCTGCTCGCTCAAATCAATGACCGGCTCGAACTCCCCCATCCGATCAGCCGTGACGACATCATCGCCGAGCGCACCGGGGTACGACCTCTCGTCGTGCTCAACGACGGCGATGACCGCACCGACATCGACTGGACCTCCCTCTCTCGCAAGCATGAGATCGAGTCCGACCCGGATCGCCGCGTCGTGACCATTTTCGGTGGCAAGCTCACCGATTGCCTGAATGTTGGCGAAGAGGTGTTGGAAGCGGTCAAGGACCTGGGTTTCGAGGTATCGACGCCAGAAGGTTGGTACGGCGAGCCGCCGAAGGAAGAGCGCGAGGCCTTCTACGCCAAGGCAGCCAGCGTTGGCCTCGATCGAGCTCCCGAAATCGAGCGGGCCGAAACGATGGCAGAGGTCCTCTGGCGCCGTCACGGCACAGCTGCCCATGCCATCGTCGATGCCATCACCGATGATCCGGCCGTGGGCGAGCCGATCATGGCCGAATCCGATGTACTCGTCGGTGAGATGCCGTTGTATCGCGAGCGAGAGATGGTCGTGCACGCTGATGACTTCCTGCGTCGCCGAACCAAGCTCGCCCTGATCCATCGAGACGAAGACCTGCCCGACGAGAAGTCTCTCGGTTTCGGCTGAGCCGTAACTGGGCCATTCGACCAAAGCAGGCTGAAGCGATTCACCAGCCCTGCCTCACCGCCGATGGTGGGGGGTGAGCACGAGATCGGGCAGACAGCTCCGAACAACGACTGTCGAGCGAGCCCCTACGGGCAGGCGCCGCCGGGCCCGGATCGTACCGGCCTCGGCCCCGCCGTCTGTGCTGCTGAGCCAGGCGTCGCTTCTGATGGAAGACAGACAGTGGAAGCAGGCCACACGGGTTCTCCTTGCCGCCGAGGCAACGACCGCTAGCGACGACGATCGACGTCACACCCTCGAGCTGCTTGCGGTCGCGGCAGCTGATGGCAAACAACATCAGGTCTCCTCCGACGCGGTCTACGCCCTCAAGGACACAACCCCGCGTCCTGTCAGCACCTGGATCGCCTACGCCCAGGTCGCCCTCGCTCGACGCAATTTTCTCCACGCCGACGCTGCGGCCCGGTCGGCGGTCTTGATGGATGCCACCAGCGGTGGGGGCTGGACCGCGCTGGCCACAAGCTATGCCGGACTGGGCTGGTTCGATGAAGCCACGTCCTGTCTCGACCGGATCAACCGCGATGATCTAACCGCCGTCGAAGAATGGCGCCTCGGCCGGGCGGTCAATCAGTGGGCGACGACGGCTACACCGATGTGGGCTATTGGCGCCGCATCCGTTTTGCTTGTCGGGACGCTGTCGGTCGCGATCGTGTTGCTTCTGCCACTCGTCGTTCGCTCCCTCCGGCTTCGGCGCCTAGCCGGCATTCATGACGGTTCCTGGTTCGAGGATCGAGCCAACAAGGTCTGGCAGAGTCGACGAGGCGCTCGCTTCGCCCACGGCGCAGCCATCGTCGCTGCGCTCCTTGGACACGTCTACCTCTTCTTGACGTTCTAGGTCTTCTTGACGTTCTAGGTCTTCGCTGGTCTTGCTTGGGGCGGGCGACGCGGCTCGTTGCGTGTCACCCCCCGGCATCGCGATTCGTGCTGATGGTTGTTGTTGCTATCGCGCCAATAGATTGAGCGAAGACGGCTATCAACGTTGACGACCGACCCTAGTTCACCAGGGACAGTCTGAGCTAACGTTGGTAGCAGGAGCGCGAGGGGCAGAGCCCATACATGGGCATCTGCTTCTTTGTGTTCCTGCGCGGCCCAGGCGTACAGATAAGGACCACCCCCTTCACGTGCAGAGGCGACACGCAGCGTCGATAGAGAAAACAATGGCTGAGGTAGAAGACCCCGGCTATCCAGAGTCCAGTCCAACCGTGAGGTTGGAGCACCTGGCCGGGCTCCTCCTTTTGGCATTGGTTGCGAGCGGGCTGGGCGCTCCGATTCCAGGGACGCGTTACCTAACCGACGCTCTGCTGGTACTCGTTGGTTTCGGTCTCGCCCGCACAATCCTTTCCCACACCGACGAGGACGCCTGGGTCGGCCGCTACCTTGCCGTCAACCTCGGCCGCCTCATGATCCCGGTCGTGCTGGTGGTAGGACTCGTGTCGCTCTACGTGCTGGCCTCCCCCACCGCTCTGGCGACGCTGCCTACCTCTCAGCTCGGCGGGAGCCAGATACTGACCGCCTTGTCGGCCAGCAGCATGACCCTCAATATCGCCTCGGTCGGTTCGGCCGTCGAATCATTCGCCGAAATCGACCATCTCTGGCTGATCTCACTCATCGCCCAAGCCGCTGTCCTCGCTCCACTGCTCATCTTGGGGCAACGGCAACGGCTGGGTCGTAGGCGTCGAACCATCCTGCTGGCAGGGGCCGGACTCACGGTCGCCCTTGTTCGGTTGGCCTTGCTTTTCACTAGCGCCATGAGCACACAATCGATCGACATGATGCTCCGCGCCGACGCCCTGCTCGTCGGTGTCGCCCTGGGCATCATGCCTATCGCCACCTACCACCGCCATCCTGTTACCAGACTGGCCTACCCGGCCGCCGCCCTACTGATCGCTGTCGTCCTCCTACCCTTTGCCCGGATCGCCACCGCTGCCGGGTTGGAACCGTCGACCTGGGCCATCATCGACCGAGGCGTGTTCGGGCCGATCGCAATCGGCCTCGCCATCGTCATCGTCTGGGCCATCGTGGCCGGGCGCCTCCCGTACCTCGTGGCGCGGCTTATCGAGCGGAGGTCGCTCGCCTGGTTCTGTCGCCGAGGGGTCGGCATCTACGCATGGCATCTACCCTTCCGCTACCTGCTGGGTGACGACCCATCGTCGGGCTGGCCCGGGACCGGCGTCTTCATTACCGGCGCGGCACTCACCTTCGCCGCAGCCGCCATCGGATACCGCTCGATCGAAGCTCCACTGCTCGAATCTCTGCAGTCCAGCCCGAACGGTCTTCGCCGAGCCCACCACCCATCGACCAAATTCGCTGGCCAAAAGACAAGACAGCGAGCCACTCGACGAGTCGACGGCGCGGATACACCATCATCGAGCCCAGCGGCTCTCGAACCGATGCAGAAGATCCAAAGGCGTCCGCGCCCGGTGCCGAGCCCCGATACGGGCGGGCGTCGCCGACCGCTCCCCTCCCTCCCGCGAACCAGGCGACGACCTGCAGCCGCGTCGGAACAGACCGATTCCGGGCCCGACACCGATTTCACCTTGTCTGCATAGTTGGCCTGTAACCAGCAGCCAGCTTGAGCCGATCTCAAGATTTCTGAAAATCATTTCTGAAATTCTCTGTGACATTGCCGCCTGCCAACGCGCTTGTAGGGGTACGTGCAACGCGTCGACGCAGAAACATCAGCTCCCGATTCGATGCATGGTGGGTGACGGCCCATCCCAGCCGCTTGGGGAAGTAGGACGGGGATGGGCAGTCGACCCGCGCCGCGGGCAAGCGAGCCTCACCGCTCCCAACCAAACGCACGCCATATCTCTCACGCCATATCTCTCACGGCATATCTGGTGATATCGGGTCAACAGCCGATAGAACAGTGACCAAACAAACCGGACCAACGACGCGCCATCGACGATGACCTCTACGCTCAACCTTCTGCTTTGCGCCATCTTCCAACCCAGGACTCCACCTTGTCGACTTCAACCGCTACAGCTGCACTGACCACTGCGCTCAAGGGCTTCTGCATGGGCGCCGCCGACATCGTGCCCGGTGTTTCCGGCGGCACGATCGCCCTCGTCTTTGGGATCTATGACCGACTGCTCAACAACGTCCGGCTCGGCGCCAAGGCCCTAGGCTCCTTGGTCAAGGCCGACATCGGCGGGTTCCGCTCTCGACTCGGCGAAGTCGAGTGGTCGTTCCTGCTTCCCCTGGCTGTCGGGCTACTGGCCGCCATCGCCGCACTGTCAGGCTTGATCGAGGGCCTGTTGCACGACCACCCCGAATCGATGGCTGGCCTCTTCTTCGGCCTCGTCGCCGGCTCGATCGTGGTCGCCTGGCAGCTCCTCCACCGCCGAGACAACGCCAAACTCGCCATGATGCTCGTGGTCGGCGTCGCAACCTTCGCCCTGCTCGGTTTCCAATCGGCGCCGAGCGCCAGTCCACCACTGTGGGCATTCTTCGGCGCTGGCTCGATCGCTATCTGCGCCATGATCTTGCCTGGCATCAGTGGCTCGTTCATTCTTCTGATGATGGGCATGTACGCCGCCGTGCTGGGATCGGTACATGACCGAGCCTTCACGAACTTGATCGTTTTCGGCCTCGGAGCCATCGTCGGGCTCGCCGTCTTCTCCACAGCTCTGGGCTGGTTGCTCGATAACTACCGCGACGAGCTATTAGCCGTCTTGATCGGCCTCATGATCGGCTCATTCCGCGTCCTATGGCCATGGCCTCACGGCGTAGGCATTATCAGCGAAGAAGCGAATGAGTCGATCAAGGGCACGTCTCTCGGGCTACCCGAGGATGGCCAGCTCTTGATGCCTCTTGCCCTAGCTGTCGTGGCCTTCGTGGTAGTGGTAGCGGTGTCAAGACTGGCACCGTCGGAGCACCCAGAGCCAGCGACGCAAGCCGCTAAACACTAAGTCTCACCAACCCCCAGCCGCTACGGTCACTCCCACTCGATCGTTCCTGGAGGCTTCGAGGTGATGTCGTAGACAACCCGGTTGATCCCGTCGACCTCGTTGATAATGCGGTTCGACAGGGTTTCCAGCAGCTCGTAGGGAAGCCGAGCCCAGTCCGCCGTCATTGCATCGTCGCTGGTGACAGCCCGGAGAATGATGGGGCGAGCATAGGTTCGTTCGTCGCCCATAACCCCCACCGACTTGATGTCGGCCAGAACGGCGAAGGCCTGCCAGATCTCCCGCTCCAAACCAGCGGCGCTGATTTCCTCGCGCACGATGGCATCAGCTTCTTGCAGAATGGCGACCTTCTCGGCCGTGACATCGCCGATGATACGAACACCGAGGCCAGGGCCGGGGAAGGGTTGACGCCAAACGATCTCGTCTGGCAAACCAAGCTCGGAGCCGACCGACCGAACCTCGTCTTTGAACAGGTTACGCAGCGGCTCGACAAGGTCGAACTGGAGATCCTCGGGAAGACCGCCAACATTGTGGTGGCTCTTAATCTTGGCTGCTTCCCCCGTGCCCGACTCGATCACGTCCGGATAGAGGGTGCCTTGAACGAGAAAATCTGCTTCCTCGATACCGCCAGCCGCCTCTTCAAAGACACGGATGAACACTTCACCAATCGTCTTGCGCTTCTCCTCAGGGTCGGTGATACCCGATAAACGCTCGAGGAATCGGTCGGCCGCTCGCACATGGATCAGCTCGATCCCCTGGTGACGTTGGAATGTCTCGACCACCTGATCAGACTCGCCCTTGCGCATCAAGCCGGTATCGACATAGACACAGGTCAACCGGTGGCCAATCGCCCGATGCACCAGAGCGGCGGCGACCGCCGAGTCGACACCACCGGAAAGGCCGCAAATGGCTCGCCCCTCGCCAACCTGGGCCTTGATCGCTTCGATCGAAGAGTCGATGACCGAGTCCATGGTCCAGCTTGGCGCACATCCGGCCAGGTCGTGGAGGAAGCGGCCGAGCAGCTCCATGCCACCAGGAGTGTGGCCAACCTCGGGATGATACTGAACGCCCCAGATCCGCCGGGCCGGACTCTCCAGAACAGCAACGGGGGCTTGAGGGGTCGAGGCGCAAGCTACGAACCCATCGGGTACGTCGGTGATCCCATCGAAATGGCTCATCCATACCGTCTGCTCAGGCGCAGGATCAGGGCCGAGCAGCCCCGATACCGATCCATCGGCGACCGACAGGATCGACCTCCCATATTCGCCCTTGCCGCTCCGGCCAACGTGGCCACCGAGCTGATGGGCGATGAGCTGGGCGCCGTAGCAGATGCCTAGCAGGGGGATACCGAGGTCATAGATCCCCGGATCGAGGATCGGCGCACCATCTACATGCACGCTCTTGGGCCCGCCCGAGAGCACGATGGCCGCTGGCTGACGCTCGGCAACTTCGGCCGCCGTAACGGTGTGGGGCACGATCTCAGAAAAGACGTGTAGCTCGCGTACGCGGCGTGCGATCAGCTGGGCGTATTGGGCGCCGAAGTCGACGACGAGAACGACCTGGTCAGGGACTGCAGTGGAGGACATGGGTGAAAGGATTTCGGTCTAGGCGAGCTATTGAGTGGGACGGACCATCAGGTCCGCTTTCTGCAAGTCCTTCGGGTTCTCATAGCCAAGCGTCGCCATTGCTTGACGCAATGCTCCAAAGACATTGAGGCGGCCGTCCGAATGCCGGGCGGGGCCGAGCAGGAGTTCCTGGAAGGAACCGACTTGCTCGACCCTGATGCGGTCTCCCTGCGGCAGCGTTGGATGGATAACACTGTGACCCCAGTGCCAACCTCGCCCCGGCGCCTCGCTGGCTGAGGCCAGGGCAGAACCCAGCATCACCGCATCGGCTCCGCAAGCCATCGCCTTCGCGATCTCGCCACCGGACGAAAACCCGCCGTCTGCGATCAGGTGTACATACACGCCGGTCTCGTCGAGATGACGCATACGGGCGGCACGCACATCGGCGATGGCAGTCGCCATTCCCGAGCCGACACCGATGACCCGCCCCGCGGTTGCGGTGGAACCCGAATCAACGCCGACCAGAACCCCAGCGGCGCCTGAGCGCATGAGGTGGAGGGCCGATTGATAGCTGGCACAGCCACCGACGATCACCGGTGTCTCAAGCTCTCGGACGAACTGCTTCAAGTTGAGCGATTCGCCATCGGTCACGTGTTCGGCCGATATTACCGTGCCTCGAATCAGCAGCAGATCGAGTTCGGCCGTAAGGATCAGTTCGCGCAACGACGCTACATGCCTGGGCGAGACAGCCCCAGCGGCTATGTGACCAGCTTGATGAATCTCAGCGATGCGCTGCTTGATGAGATCGGGGTCGAGTGGGGCGGCGTAGAGTTCTCGCATCCGAGCGAGGGCCGCTTCGCCTTCGAGTGCTGCCAGCTCGGCCAGCAGTTCATCCGCGTTCGCGTGTCGGGACCAAATCCCCTCAAGATCGAGTACGCCAAGTCCGCCGAGTTCGGCTAAAGCAATCGCTGTCGCCGGGCTGACAACCGAATCCATGGCGGAGGCTAGGAAGGGGAGATCCAAACGATAGGCATCGATCTGCCACGACAGATCGACGAGGTCGGCGTCTCGGGTGCGGCGACCCGGTAGCAGCACGAGGTCATCAAGCCCGTAGGCTCGCCGACCCGACTTTCCCAATCCGATTTCGAGTTCAGCCACCACGGACCTTCTTCCTCATACCAGTCGATACCAGTCGATACCAGTCAGACAACATCTCCGGATCACCGCACCCTGCAGGGCGAGCAGCGAAAGGAGGAAGAGATCAAGGCTAACGGACAACCTGCATGCTTCGGTGTATCCATCGAACCGATGGGTACCTCCGGCAACAAGGACACGATCGACAACCCGACGCGCAACTGATAGGTTGCATAACATGAGGCACCCTTTCAGGTTCGGCATTCAAACCGGTCCGTTCGACAACCCCCCGGCGCTACGCGAGTTCGCAACCAAGATCGAAGACCTCGGCTTTGCTGAGCTTTTTAGCTCCGACCACATCAACGGCGGCGGCCTCAACAACGTCGACCCCTTTCTTCCACTCCTCGTGGCGGCCGAGGCAACGTCGACGCTCCGCTTCGGGCCGTTGGTCCTCAACAACGAATTCCACAATCCCGCGCTCCTAGCCCGAACCGCGGCATCATTCGACCTGCTGAGTGACGGCAGGCTGATCCTCGGCATGGGAACCGGGTATGCACAACCGGAACACGACGCTGTCGACATCCCCCTGCGGCCACCCCGCGATCGGGTGACTCGATTCGGCGAGTCGATCGACGCTCTTCGTTCGCTCCTCGATACCGGCTCAGCGTCGTGCGCTGGCGAACACATCACACTCTCGATCGAGGGACTCGGGGTGCGGCCGGTTCAGAATCAGGTTCCGATCCTCGTCGGCGGCCACGGCCGACGGGTCGTATCGATCGCCGCCGAAAAGGCCGACATCTTTCAATTCACCGGCCTCACCCACGATCCGATCACAGGAGCCCCGTCGGCGGGCGGGTTCGCCCGAACCGCCGTCGCCAAACGTCACGGATGGTTGCAAGACGTGGCTGGCGATCGCTATCCCCGGCTAGAGCTGTCAACGCTGGTCCAACGAACACACGTCGGTGCTGGCGGGCGCGAGGTTCGAGAAGAGATCGCAGCTCGGCTCAACGCCGAGCCATCACTCGTCGACGAAACCCCGTTCTTCCTCGTGGGCTCGAAGACCCAGGTGATCGAAAAAATCCACGCACTTCGCGACGATTTCGGTATCCACCACATCGTCTCCCGCGATCCCGATGATTTGGCACCGATCGTCGCTGCCCTGGCCGGCAACTAGAGAAGCAACCTAGAGAAGCAACCAAGTACACCGGGGCCTGCCAGGCAGACCCGCGCACCCGGGCCTCTAACCGCAGAGCGGCTTCAACCCTGCGGCCAGATTGCCTTCGGACTCGACCTGAACACTGTCGAGGTCGAGCCAGGATGCCATCTCGTTGAGGGCCCCGTGTAACTCGGGGGCGACCCGGCTCGGAGCGACCCCCTCCTCGTGATACGAGCCCCGCACCCGGAGGATTCCAGCTTGGCGATCGGCCTTGAGATCGACCCGGCCGACCAACTCACCGTCGAGGAGGAAGGGCAGAACGTAGTACCCGAAAACGCGCTTGGATTCAGGGACGTAGATTTCGATGCGGTAGTGAAAGTTGAACATCCGCTCAGCCCGTGGTCGAAACCAGACGACGGGGTCGAACGGGCTGAGGAGGGCTCGACCCGATACCGAACGGGGTTGACGGGCAGCGGGGTCGAGGTAGGCCGGCTGATCCCAGCCTTGCACGTCAACCCGTTCGAGCTCACCGGCGGCAACGGCATCGTCCAACGCATTACGGGTCTCGACCGTTTTCAGTCGAAAGTAGTCGGCTATGTCGGCGGCGGTCCCGATTCCGTGACTTCGAACGCCCAGGAGAGCGAGCTGGCGCTTGGCCTCGTGCTCCTCGACGGAGGGCTGAGCGACAACGTCGGGTCGAAGAACTCGTTCGGGAAGGTCGTAGTGGGTGACGAACTGATGGTCACGCTCGCTGATGGCGAGGCGCCCTGTGTAGTACAACCACTCCAGAGCGATTTTTCCCTTCGGCATGCCCCACCACGGCCCTGTTCGCTCGCCCGGATCGGACAGCTGTTTCACCGAGAGCGGACCGTGTTCGGCTACCTCTTCCAGAACCGCTTGTGGGTACTCCGGAACTTCCGTCGCCATCTTCTCCGCCCGTTTCCACCGGCTGTACTGCATGCGATGGCCCAGAAGCGGCCGATGGTCCTGAGCGGTAATCGACGCCTCATGCGATACGTATTCGAAGTGTTCGCCCGAGCGGTACAGGTACTGGTTGAGCTTGTCTCGGTCGTAAGGTCCGAGTCGAGCGAACACCGGAAGATAGTGCGAGCGACACAAGACGTTGACCGAGTCGAGTTGCAGGATCGTCATCCGATCCATGACGCGCCGCAGCTGGCGGACGGTTACCGGCCCTTTCGGCTTAGCGTCGCAAAAGCCCTGGGCGGCGAGGGCTATGCGACGAGCCCGATCAGCTTTGAGCGTCGCCACCGGCCAGCTGTTCCAGGAAATCGCGGAGACCGCCATTCTTGAGCGTCTTCATGACGTCGCCTGGCGTTGTCTCGCCCCTCTCCCACTCCATCCAAGCGGCGAGCAACTTGTTCGGGTCTGGCGCAGGTCGATCCATACCCTCTGTTATATCGTCGGGTTATCTCATGCGTGGCCCTCAGAGCGCTCGGAGAGCACAAGCCCGACCCACCTTCGGCTTGCTGGAGTCGGCTCTCCCCCGCTGGCAGCAACGAGTAGGGTGAACCTATGGCGAACACGAGGACTAAACCCTTCAGCCTTCCCGAGGCAATGCAGGGCTACCTGATCGAACACAACTCGGCACCGTCAGAGCACCACCGGGCTCTTATCGACCACGCCGAGACCATGGCCGAAGGTGGCATGCGGTTGAGTACCGAGGCTGGAACGTTTCTAACGATCCTGACCCACGCCATACGCCCTTCCTTCGTGGTTGAGGTTGGTACCTTCATTGGCTATTCCTCACTTTGCATTGCTGGCGCGCTCGTTGACGATGCCCGCATGCTGTGTTGCGACGTGAGCGAGCAATGGACCGACGTGGCTCGAGACGCCTGGCAAAACGCTGGCGTCGATGGTCGGATCCAGCTCGTGATCGCTCCGGCCAGCGAAACACTGGCCGCCCTTCCCTCCGACCCTCCGGTCGACCTGGCCTTCATCGATGCTGACAAATCAAGCTATGTCGATTACTACGAGGAACTCGTTCCGCGCCTAAGCCCGCGCGGCGTCATCGCCGTCGACAATACGATGTGGGCTGGCCGGGTGCTGGATACTGCCGACACGTCCGAAGACACGGTGGCGATCCGGGCTTTCAACGACCATGTAGCCAATGATCCACGCACCACCAATGTCACCGTCCCAATCGGTGATGGCATCACACTGATCTCGGCCACGGCCGGCGTTCAGTAGGGGAACCACATGGCAACATTCTTTCAGCGGGTGGTTCAATTGCTTGGTGTCGGCTCGGTCGGACGCACTCGCACCGAGGGAACGCCAACCTCGTCCAACCGCGCCTCCTCATTCCATCTCGCCTGGGAGGTACCACCGGAAGCCCTGACCAAGGTCGAGGCCACCTTTGAGGTCATCACGCCACCGACGGTGCCGAAGCTCTATTTCTGGGCCCTCCAGGTGAGCTTCATAGCCGAAGGGGGCCGGCGCGTCGGTGGGGCCCATCTCGGCCTCCAGCATCATCCCGATTACCCCTATTCGGGCGCGGTGAATTGGGGTGGCTACCGGGATGCAGGTGGTGAGCTTGAGGGAACCACCTCAGCGCTTCCTTCAGCCTTGAACAACATCAACACCCGCACCTATCAGTGGCACGCCAACCGCGCCTACCGACTTCGGGTCGAGCCTTCGCCCGACACCGCCGGCGCATGGCGAGGTTCGATTACCGACCTGGCCACCGGGACCGAGACCGTGGTGCGCGATCTCCTGGTCGGGGCC
>CAKZXA010000023.1 GCA_937922045.1 uncultured Acidimicrobiales bacterium
CGACCAGTGGAATCGTTTGTTCGCGGTGAACGTAACCGGCACCTTTCTGGTTTCGAAGCACGCATTGCCCTTGCTGAGACAGGCAGTGTCGCAGAACGGCGGAGGTGGCACCGGCAGCGCGATCATCAACTTCGGCTCCTACGACGGGTTCATCGCCGACCCTCAGCTCGCCGCATACTGCGCCTCGAAGGGGGCGGTTCATGCCCTCACCCGAGCTATGGCGTGTGACCACGGACCGGAGGGCATCCGGGTCAACGCTGTGTGCCCTGGCTACGTCGATACACCCATGCTGCAATCGTTCTTCGCGGGAGGGGCGGCCGATGGCAGCGCCACCGAAGATGAGCTGCAACAGGCGGTGCGTGATGTGCATCCTCTCCGCACCTACGGAACGCCGACCGATATCGCCAACCTGGTCCACTGGCGAGCCTCAGATGAAGCCCGTTACGCCTCCGGCCAGTTGTGGGTACTCGACGGTGGCCTCTCCGCCCAGGTTCAACAGATGCGCTTCCCGAGGTGAGCAAGAGGGACGAGATCTTGACCGCGGTGCTCTCGGTGCTGGCCCGGGACGGGGTGGCTGGGATGACGATGAGGGCGGTTGCCGCAGAGGCTGACGTCGCGCTCGGTTTGATGAACTATCACTTCGACGACAAGGAGTCGTTGCTGGCTGCAGCGCTCAACCAGATCGGGCTACAGGACGCCGAGCTCGTCGCACCCGAACCGGGTCTTGCACCGGTGGAACAGCTCCGGGTGGCTCTGGAGCGCGTCGTTGCCCCGGAGTTCTTGGAGCTCAACTACCTTTCGCTACGGCTGCAGCTTTGGGCATTGGCGCCCACGTCACCGGCGATGGCCGGGATCAATCGTCGAGCCCAACGCCGCTACCGCGACGGACTCTATGAGTTGATCGTCGCGGCCAATCCAGCACTCGATGAGCCCGAGGGCCAGCGCCGCGCGGCCGATATTCTCATCATCCAGAACGGGGTGTGGCTCACGTCGGTCCTCATCGACGATGATGATGCGATCCGGAGAAGCATCGAGATTTGCCTGGAACTCGCTCTGGCCTGAAGGGCGGCGCGCGTATCGAGATGGCATCTCAGGATGCCTCGACCCATTGGGCCATCGTCCATGGTGAACAGACGCGGTGAACATCGGCCACACTCGCCCGGTGCTACTGTCTTGATGTGTCGCTGCTCCCGCACAGACTCGTTGGCGTCACCGCTACCAGATTCTCAGGAGCCCTTGCGTTCGCCGTGAGCGTCGTATGGTTCGGCCGCAGTGTTTTGGTGGGTTGGCGCAGTCATCAGGAGGCGGCGACGTGGGACGGTGTGTCATGCTGTGACCCGTTGGACGACATTGGGGTGCTCCACACCATCCTCAACGTGGCCGTGACCGTCGCTGCTATGTCGGCGTTGGTCATGTTGACGCGCTCCCGCTGGATGAGCATGGCGGTGGCTGGAATCTATGCCTTGATGGTGGTCGTGCTTGTGCAAGGTGAAACGGTCGGAACAAGCGATCTGCCGATTGTGGCGGCGGCGGCGATCGTCGTATCCGCGCTTGGGGGGCTCGTACCTGGCGATGTTGAACGTGCCCCTCCGAATGAACGTGCACCGCACATCTCACGTGTCATGGTGTTCATCGGGTTGTTCTGGCTGATGCTCGTCGGGGTGGTTCTGCCGCTCTGGGTTTGAGCTCTAACGCTTTGCGGCCAGAGCGGCGGCCTGGCGACCGAAGTCGTCGCTGGCTTTAGCTCCCGAACCGTTGCCGGCCAGAGCGAGCACAACCCGATCGTTGTGGCGAGCGATAATCGGCTGTTCATCCGCGGTGTAGGAAACGACGCATGGCTTGTGCCCGGCCAGCCGCATGTCGATTGTTGGGAGCAGCTCTCGGGTCAAGGCAAACAGCGCTTCAGCTTCGCTTTCCGATGCGCCCGAGCTGAACCAGGCGGCAATGTCTTCGGAAATCGACGTCGGTGAGGCGGTGACCATCGGCAGTGAGTTCCCACCGATCTTGAGGTAGATGCCCCCATCCGGGTAACGGACGGGCGGCACCCAATACATCTCCTCGAGCAGTGGCTCGCCTCTGGGGTGGTTGAAGTCTTGGCCGCTGAGCGACGGTAGGCTCGTGGCCTGGTCGAGGGATTGGTCGAGTTCGATCAGGGCGACGGTGCGCAGCCGTCGTTGAATGGCTACGTCGATGTCGAGTCCGGCAGCGAGCAGCTCGCCACCGTAGGCACCTGTGGCGATAATGACCTGATCGGCCTGGATTTCCCCACCGTCGACCATCTCAACCACGGCCCGATCTTCGGCCACCCTGATGGCGGCGGCCGGAATGGTGATGACGTTGGCACCAGCCGAGCCGGCCACGGCGAGCTGGGCGGCAACCAGAAGGCGCGGATTGATGAAACCGGCGGTAGCGGTTTCCACCACCGCGCCGCCTTCGAACCCGGCGGGCAGGGCGATACCGAACCGGGTCCTGACCTCATCGATCGAGGCGAGGGCAACATCGGCGCCGTTGGCCTCCGAGGCTTCGTAGTCGAGCTCGGCATCGTCGCTGAAGGTCACCAACGGTCGTGGCTGGAAGAACGAGATGCCCGATCGTTGTTCCAGATCGGCGAAGCGTTCGAACGAGCGACGCCCGGCCTCGGCGAAGACTGGGTCGACGCCACCGCAACGAACGATGCGGCCCTGGTCGTAGTGAGAGGCGAAGGGCCCGCTGGTTGAGGAGTAGGCGTTGTCGGGTGGCTCGGGGCTTGTCACCACGGCGACCCGATGCCCGGCTTCGGCCAGATGTCGTGAGGCGGCGGAACCGAACAGACCGCCTCCGACCACGGCAACATCGACCGTGCGAGGGCCGGTCAGCCGCATGAAGCTGGCGCTACCGTGTTGGCCGCCCCGTGGCCATGTCCAACCGCCATCGGGTTCTGCGGCAGGTGGTCGGCGTCGAGTTGCGGGTCGATGACCTGATTCCCGCTCACATCGAAGACGGGGTCGACAACGCCGTCGTAGGCATGGCCGTCATTGCCAGAGTCGTAACCGATATTCTCTATCGCCTGATTGCCACTGCCGTTCAGCGCGTACTGGGTCATGTTGTAACGCGTGTCCGGGTCGACCATGATGTTGCGCTTCACCAGCACATTCGACGTGTTGTAGCTGAGTTGCAGGTTTGACGGCCCACTCGGGCTGCGACCTGGTAGCGGCCCGACTCGGCGAGATCGAAGCAGTACGAGACCGTGCTCTCGCTACCGAAGGACCAATCGTTCGGTTCAGCAGCAGGCACCCCCACGTAGGCACCACCTGATGAACCCGAATCGGCCGTGATCTCCATGGAGCCGGTCACGTCACCATCTTCGGCTTCCCGACTCAGCGAGGCATCACAACTTGCCGCCGGTTCAGGCGGCGGAGGGGTGGTCGTGGTTGTCGGTGTGGTCGTGGTTGTCGTTGGCGCAGTGGTTGTGGTTGGTGCGGCCGTTGTTGTCGTCGAACACTTCTTGCCCCGGCAGGGCTTGTCGGGTGGTGCAGCTTGCACAGCTACCGACGCTGACGAG
>CAKZXA010000024.1 GCA_937922045.1 uncultured Acidimicrobiales bacterium
CCTGCCAGCCTCACCTTTGGCCGCGGCCGAGACAAGAGCACGATCTATGTCGTCAACTTTTCGATCGGTGAAGGATTCCCCGGCGTCATCGAGCAATCGAACGTCGGACCGAGCATCGTCGCCGTCAGGTAGATCAGCCCGTCGGCTGCCCGCCCATGCAGACGTGGTTGCGGGTGGCTAGGGCGTTCCCACCTTCGATGAGTCGCTAGAGTTGTCCGTCTATGGCAAGCGTGATCGAAGTCAAAGACCTCGTGCGATCGTTCGGCGACGTTGAAGCGGTACGGGGTGTAGATCTGACCATCGAGGAGGGTGAGATCTACGGCTTCCTCGGCCCAAACGGCGCCGGCAAGTCGACCGTGGTGAAAATGTTGACAACCCTGCTTACGCCGACCTCCGGTTCGGCCAAGGTGTTCGGTCTCGACGTAGTCGACGATGCTGATCAGATCCGTCTGCGGATCGGGGCTGCGCTCCAGGATGCATCGCTCGACGACAAGCAGTCAGGTCGAGAGATTCTTACCATGCAGGGCGAGCTCTACGGCCTGACGAAGGCTGAAATCAACCAGCGGATCGATGAGCTGTCGACCCTGATCGACTTCGAGGCCATCGACCGCTGGATTCGCGAATATTCGGGCGGCATGAAACGTCGTCTCGACCTGGCCGCATCGCTCATTCACAATCCCGATCTTCTCTTCCTCGACGAGCCGACCACCGGTCTCGACCCAACGAGCCGGGCCCGAGTCTGGGATGAGGTGCGAGCCCTCAACTCCGAGCTCGGGACCACCATCTTTCTGACCACTCAATATCTGGAGGAGGCCGACGAGTTGGCCGATCGGGTGGGCATTATCAATAAGGGAACGATCGTGGGTGAAGGTACGCCAGAACACCTCAAGCGAGCGGTTGGTGCCGACGTGATCCAGGTGCGTCTTGGCGATCAGGGCAGCGAATCGGGCAATGACGTCGATCGCGTGATCGATGAGGTCAAGAGGCTCGAGGGCGTTGACCACGTCGACCGCGGGCCTCACGGTCTTCTGATCTCGGTGACCAACGGGGCCGGAGCTGTCTCACCCGTGGCCGTCGCTCTCAACGGCGTCGGCGCCGATGTTCGGGAGCTCACTCTCCGAACCCCAACCCTCGACGACGTCTTCTTGGAACTCACCGGTGACCGCATGGAGGTAACGTCATGACCGCTACAAGCGCAACCCCCGCTCGCCTCGCCCACTCGACCCTGCGAGCCAAACCTTCGGGCTTCTTCCGAGATCTGATGACGGTGGCCAAGCGGGCCATTCGTTCGATACCGCGCGAACCGGAAGCCATCATCCCGGCGCTGTTCATTCCTACCTTTTTCTACATCGTCAATATCGGTGCTTTGGAAGACCTGACCGAGTCGGTTCCTGGCGTTCCCGGGTTCAGCTATCGAGAGTTCCAGCTGGCCACCGGCATCATCTTCGCCGTCACCGGTATCTCTCGGGCCACGGCTTTGGTCACCGATATTCAGTCCGGCTACTTCGACCGATTGCTGCTCAGTCCGGCCCGGCGCCTACCCCTACTCCTCGGCCTCATGGTGGCCGACTTCAGCCTCGTGGTTTTGCTCTGCCTGCCCGTTATCGCCCTCGGCCTGGTCCTCGGCGTCTCGTTCGGCACCGGCATTGGAGGCGTGGTCGTGTTTATTCTGATCGGTGCGCTGTGGGGATTGGCCTTCACCGGCTTCCCGTATGCGATCGCTTTGAAGACGGCGAACCCGGCGGCTGTTGCGTCCAGCTTCCTGCTCTTCTTTCCCTTCGCCTTCCTCACCTCATCAACGGTTCCCTTAGACGCCCTTACCGGGTGGATGCGGACCATCGCTCGCTTCAACCCGATCACCTACGTGTTGGAGGGCATGCGTTCGCTCCTCACCGACTCCTGGGACTGGGCAGCGATCGGGAAGGCGCTCCTTGCGATTGCGATCGTCGGAACCGTTAGTCAAACCATGGCTTTGGCCACGCTGCGGGGTCGAGTCAGCCGAGGCTGATCTCAGGCTCCTTCGGGCCCGGGGCCAAACCCGGACGCGCCGGTGGCGATGGGACCGATCCCACCGCCACCGATCATTTCGACCTCGATCTCGATCTAGTGATCGACGTCATCCTCAACATCGTCGTAAGGGTCGGCATCGAACAGGGCGTCGAGCTCGTCGCCTTCGAGGACCTCAACACCGGAGCCGTCGATCGTGAGGTCCTCAACGTTGCCTGAGATCGTTACCGACCCAGCGTCATCGCCGAAGATGACAAAGCTCTCGCTGTCACCATCGGAAACCCAAACACCGGTCTCGATGCCGTGGACTTCGTCAGTGGACTCAACCTCGAGGGCCTCGAACTGGCCACCAAGACACAGCTCAAAGGCCTCCCATTCCTCATCCTGCGCGGCCAGCTCGGCCCTCAGGCCTTCCGGAAGCTCGGCCGAACATGTCTCATCGGCGCTCTCAAAGATCGCGTCGAACGCTTCGAGTTCGGCATCAAGTTCGGCATCGTCGAAATCATCGGAAGAGAACTCTTCGATGGCAGTATCGGCATCCAACTCGAATTCGACGATGAATCCTTCTTCGTCGGGTATATACGCAAGACGCACCTCCAAGACGCACCTCCAAGACGCATTGAGAAGGCGGAACGACATGACCGGCCCAACGACGAGCACCGCCACCGACATGAAGGCCATCATCCAACGCCGGTACGGATCGGCCGACGGCTGGGCGCTAGAGCGCCTCGCCCGCCCAACGCCAAGAGCTGACAAGGTTCTCATCAGGGTGCGCGCCGCCGGCCTCGATCGCGGTGTTTGGCACCTCATGGAAGGCAAGCCCCTCGTCGTCCGCCTCGCCTTTGGCCTACGACGGCCCAGAAACCCCGTTCCAGGTTTCGATGTGGCCGGGGTCGTCGAAGCCGTTGGCAACAAGGTCACCGCCTTCAGCCCTGGCGATGAGGTGCTCGGCATCGGTAAGGGAACCTTCGCCGAGTACGCGGTGGCCAAGGCCGAGAAGCTTGTGCCCAAGCCAGCGAACCTGACCTTCGAACAAGCCGCCGTCCTCAGCATTTCCGGTATCACCGCCCTACAGGCCGTCGACCAGCAGGCCAAAGTCCAGGCCGACGACAAGGTCCTGATCCTCGGTGCATCGGGAGGTGTCGGCGCCTTCGTGGTACAGATCGCCAAGGCCAGAGGGGCAAGGGTCACCGGTGTGTGCAGCCCGGCCAAGGCCGACTTCGTGCACAGCCTCGGCGCTGAGCTCACCATCGACTATCACCATCAAGACGTAGCCCAGATGGACGAGCGCTATGACGTGATCATCGATCTCGGCGGCAACCGACCCCTGTCCCAGATCCGCAAGGCTCTCGCCTCAGACGGGACCCTCGTCCTCGTAGGGGGTGACGAGGGTGACGCCTGGATCGGTGGCATCGACCGCAACCTTCGAGCCGCCATACTCTCACGGTTCACCGACCAACGGCTCGCCTGGTTTCTTTCGGGAGAAAACAAGGAAGACATCGCGGCCGTCGCCCATCTCGCAGCCACAGGAGTGATCGAGGTACCGCTGGATCAGACCTTCCCCCTGGCACAAGCACCACAGGCCATGCACTACCTGGTCGACGGCCAGGTACAAGGCAAGCTCGCGATCTCTATACTTGGCTGAATGCAGACGATCCCGACGCACCCTGCGTTGACCAACATCAGCCCTAGCCGCGGGGCTCTTCGATGAGCGGCGGTTTGGTTGCGCTGCTCGACGACATTGCCACCTTGGCCAAGGTGGCGGCGGCCTCAATCGACGATGTCGGGGTAGCTGCGGGGCGGGCCGGAGCCAAGGCAGCCGGTGTCGTCGTAGACGATGCCGCGGTCACACCCCAATACGTCCATAACTTCGCAGCCGAACGTGAGCTGCCGATCATTAAGCGCATCGCCAAAGGCTCGCTGAAGAACAAGCTCTTGTTCATCCTGCCTGCCGCCTTGTTGTTGAGCCAGTTTCTTCCCTGGCTGCTCACACCCCTGCTCATGCTCGGTGGCACCTACCTCTGTTATGAGGGTGCGGAGAAGGTCTGGGAGAAGTTTGGCGGCGGCCATCACGGTGACGACGCCCTTCACAGCAAGCCCGGCAAGGAAGCGCTCGATGCCATAAGCAGCGAAGAGCACGAGAAGCAGATGGTGGCGGGCGCGGTTCGCACCGACTTCATCCTGTCGGGTGAAATCATGGTGATCGCCCTCAATGAGGTGGCCGAAGAGCCCTTCATCACAAGGTCGATCACCCTTCTCATCGTTGCGATCGGTATAACCATCCTCGTCTACGGCGTTGTCGGGCTGATCGTGAAGGCCGATGATGTCGGTCTCCATCTCGCGGAGAAAGACAATGGCGTGGTAGCCAGCTTTGGTCGAGGCCTCGTCAAAGGCATGCCAACGTTCATGAAGGTCTTGTCGACCGTTGGGCTGGTCGCCATGCTTTGGGTCGGTGGCCACATCCTGTTGGTCGGCATCGGTGAACTTGGCTTCCACTGGCCCTACGACCAGGTCCATAACCTTGAGGAAGCGGTCTACAAGGCGATGCCCGTGATGGCTGGCTTCTTCAAGTGGCTGACAAACACAGCGCTATCGGGTGTCTTCGGGCTCATCGTCGGCGTGATCGTCGTGGCGCTGATGCATCTGATCCCCCGCAAGAGCGCCACCGCTCACTGAGCGGTACCCTCACCGGGCGCTATAACTCACCGCGCACTACAACTCACCGCGCACTACAACTCACCGAGAAGTACGATCGGGATCTCCCGGTCGGTCTTTGCCTGATAGGCAGCGTAGTTTTTGTAACGCCCGGTGATCTCAGACCAGAGGCGAGACCGCTCCTCGCCCTTGAGGACGCGCGCCGTCATCTGGCGCTCTCCTTGCTTTGTCCGCACGGTTACCGACGGGTTCTCGCTGAGGTTGAGAAACCAGGCCGGGTGATGCTCGTTGCCGCCAGCAGAAGCCACGATGGCGAGCGTTTCGTCGTCCTGCCACGGGATGGTCAGCATAGCGGTGCGCTCCTGCCCGCTCTTTCGCCCGATGGTCACCAGCTCGATCACCGGCATTCCGGCCGTTGTCCAGCCGAGCTTGCCGCCGGTGATGGTGAGCAACGAGCGGTGCAGCTGATTCGCGGTCTTGAGCATGAAGTTTGATGGCACGGCTAAAGCCTACTGAGCGCCATCCCTCCTGGTTTACCGCAGAGCGGTGATGGCCGAGGCCAGAGCCGCCGCGAGCAGGAACAACAGCACTCCGCGCCGGAAGGCTTCAGGATCGATGCGGTCTCGGAAGCGCTCGCCACCCCGCGAACCGACCACGAGAGCTGGCAACCCGAGGAGCACAGCGATGCGAACGTCGCTGGTGAAGCGTCCGTCGGCGGCGAACATCACGGCCCCCAAGGTGGATACGAGGCTGAGGACGATGCTCGTGGTCGGCCGAAACTGGTGGGGCTCCAGCGTTCGGGCTTGCAGACAGATCACCGTTGGGGGGCCGCTCGTACTCAAGCTGGTTGCGAGAACACCGGCGACGAACCCTGCACCGTATTCAAGCCGCCGAGATGTCGAGCTCACGGTAAAACCCGACATGAGGAGGGCAACCGATGCGGCGGTGGCGGCGGCCAACCCCAGCCGTAGCTGATCGGCCGACGCCAAGCGCAACAGGAGCAAGCCGAGCGGTAAGCCGCCGAGTGTGCCGAGCATGAGAGACCTCACGGCGGGCCAGATGATGTGCTGTCGTTCGCTCCAGGCGACGAGGGCGCCACTGACCAACAAGAGCGGCAGAGAGATCGATATAGCGTCTTTCGGCTCGATCAGGAGGCCGAGCGGTGTGACCATGAGCAGGGCGAAGCCGAACCCGGCAACGGCCTGGCCAAACCCAGCGAAAACGACGATGACGGCAACCACCACCAGCATTTCAACACCCATCAACGGCCTTCACGCCCACACACATCATTCAGCCATCGTTCTAGCCGTCGGCAACCGCTTGTTCCTCGATCTCTAGCTGTGAGACGAGGCTATTGATGTAGGTCACCGCGAGGGCCAGCACCCCGATGTCGTCGAACAGGAGAGGATCGGGCAGAACGTCGAACGGAAGCAGGGTGTAGGCCACAGCGCCCCAGAACGCTATCTTGCCGCCGAGCGGCATGAGTTGATCATGGACCGGTCTGAACATCTTGAGAAGCCGAATGAAATACACAGCGGCGACGATCAACATGACCACACCGACGAGAATGACAAGAGCAACGATCACTCCCGTTCGGTTCTCGGTGAGCGAGTTGATGATGTCCATCAGGTTTTACTTTCAGTCGTCGCCCTAGACCCAACACCCAACGTTAAGCCTAGTGTCGGGCCCTGAAACTCCCGTCATCGTGCGCTGCTACTCAGGCCGACGATGGATCGGTATCGCCTCCGAGCCAGGCCTTCTTAAAGGGGACTCGACCCCCGGTTCGCAGCAGCGAATTTCGATAGATGCGGGCGGCGAAACGCAACATAAGAAAGGTGGAACCGGCAAGGATGGCCAGAGCGAGCACGATCTGCCAGATTGGCACGTCGACGAGGGTGGTCCGCACGGGGAGCACGATCGGCGAGGTAAAGGGCACGAACGAGGCAATGGTGACTATCAGACTGTCAGGTGATTCGATACCGATCGTGGCGATCATGTAGCCAACGACCAAGGGGAGCATGGCCGGCAGCTGGGCCTGGGTTGCATCCTCCTGGCGTGACACGGTGGACCCGACAGCGGCGAAGGCGCTCGAGTAGAAGGCGAAGCTGAACAGGAACGTAACCACAAACAGGGGGATCAAGGCCCAGACACGGCCAGGAACCTCAATGTCGACTGCGAGCAACAAAGCCATAAGCAGGCCAGCGGCCACAATCAACATCTGGGTCACCGCGAGGATGCCAAAACCGAGCACCTTGCCCATGAGGAGTTGGTTGGCCGATACGTGGGAGAGCAAGATCTCAACGATCTTCGAAGCCTTCTCTTCGATGACCCCCATCATCATGAATGCGCCCCACATCTGGAGCAGGAGAAAGGTAGCGATGGCGGCGATGAAGGCGGCGGCCAGATCGATGTCGCCATTGTCGTCGCTGCCATCGAGCCGTATCTCTTCGATTTCAGGCGCCGACAGCAACTGGCCTAGCTGTTGCTCGCTCAGCCCGAGGTCTTTGGCTTCGCCGAACACTTGAGCCTGGCTGATCGCGGACCGGAGGAACGTATCCAACCTTCGGTCTGGTGTGCCCTTCCACACCAGCGAGGAACCGTCGAACACGACGTCGATCTCTTCGGTTTCGAGCGCTTCGGTCGACACCCCATCGGTGACGACGGTTGGATCAAACCCCTCGGGCGGCGAGCCCAAGATCTCGGCCAGGGGTAGACCTTCGCCTTCGAGGCCAATAGTGAACTCGACCGGATCATCATCGCCGCCGCTCAACCGTGTGAGAAGAACGACCATGCCGATGGCGGCAACGAACAGGGCTGCGGTGATCAGGAGGTAGGACCGGGATGTTCCCCTGGTTCGCAGTTCGCGTAAGGCGATGAGCCAGATCATGACACCCCTCCGTGCCCGGCCTGCGCAGCAGCACCGGTAGTGGCGCCATCCGCAATGACAAGATCGGAGAACGTGTCGGCCAGCGACGGAGGGCTGAGACTGATCTCACTGACCGTGCCGGCCCGAAGAGCGTGATCGACGGCCGCATCCAAGTCGTCGCCCGCAGGCACGTGCACCACCGCCGAATGGTCATCGGCCGAAACGACCGATCCGGTCAAGGGTGCCCATCCCAGCACCGGTTCGGCCCAACGCACCCTCAGCTCCCGCACGGGCGAGGCGGCCCGAAGATCACTGATCGCTCCCTCGGCCACCTTGCGGCCATCCGCGATGATCACCACGTCTTCGCACAGATCCTCAACGAGGTCGAGCTGGTGGGAAGAGAACAAGACACCAGCTCCTTGCTCAGCTCGTTCGGCAATGATCTGACGCATCGTTTCAGCCGCAACCGGATCGAGGCCGGCGAACGGCTCATCGAGGATCAGCAGGGCCGGTTCGTGGACGAGCGAAACCGCGAGCTGGAGCCGTTGTTGATTGCCGCCAGAAAGGTCTTGGGCAAAGGTGTCTTCACGATCGGCGAGGCCCAGCCGTTCGATCCACTGGGCGGCGTTCGCCGTGGCCTCGCTGGCTGAAAGCCCGCCGAGTCGGCCGAAATAGCGAACCTGATCTCCGACCTTCATTTTGGCGTACAGGCCTCGCTCTTGGGGCATGTAGCCAACGCCGAGCCCGCCCAGGACCTCATGGTCATAGCGAGCGCCGCTCAACAAGGTTTGACCAGCCCAGCTGATGGTGCCGGCATCGGCCCGCACCATGCCGACGATGGCTCGCATCGTCGTTGTTTTCCCAGCGCCGTTGGGGCCGAGAAAGCCGATCAATCCACCAGGGTGAAGCCGCATCGAAAGATCGTCAACGGCCTGGATATCGCCATACCGCTTCGACAGACCCTCGACCGATAATCCCTCAATACCCGCCATCGGAATACCCTACCCGGAAACTTTCTAGTGATAAGGCAGATACTGGGAGTGTTCGAAGGCGGTTAGTGTGTCGCCGCCGATGGTGTCGCCGGTGGCGGCGAAGCGTTCGGCCTCATGGCGTTTGTTGAACACAAAGTTGGCAACGACATCTGGGCCTAACCCAGCGATGAAGGCTTCGTCAGCTTCGAGATCGTCGAGGGCGCCGGCTAGCGAGACCGCGCAGCGATCGACGCCACCGCCACCATCTTCGAAGCCGTCGTCGGTATAGGGAGGAGGGCAGGCGACATCGTGTTCGACGCCAAGACGAGCAGCAGCCAGCACAGCGGCGACACCCAGATGAACGTTGACCGCCCCATCGGCCAGACGGCTTTCGATCCTCATCGAATTGCCCCCTTCCGCTGGCAGCCGGTTCGTCACGTTGCGGTGATCGATCCCCCAGTTGGCCCAACAGCCAGCGAGCTGGCCGGGCTGCAACCGCCGGTAGGCGTTGACGGTTGGAGCGCAGATTGCAGACAACGCCTTGTGGTGGGTGAGTAGGCCGCCCAGGCAGCGCCTCGTCAGAGCGCTGATGCCGAGCTCATCGCTCTCGTCGACCAGGGCCGGGTTGCCGTCGCGGTCGAGCAGGCTGAAGTTCACATGCAGACCGGAGCCAGAGACACCAGGAAAGGGCATGCCGAGGAAGGTGAAGTCGAGTCCGCGGCGTATCGCCAGTTCACGCACCATGACTCGGAAGAGGAAGATGTCGTCGGCCGCCTTGAGCGCGTCGTCGTACTCCAGGGTGAACTCGAACTGGGACTCGTCGAACTCGACGTTGGCCGACTCGACCGCAAACCCGCAGCCTTCGGCGGTGAACAAAACGTCGTCGAGAAAGCCCGACGGGTCGCCCAGAGGCCCAGTGCCGTACACGAACGATCGGGGATTCACGAACCGCCGCCAGCCACCGTCGACCTCGGCGTCGGGTTCGAGGAGATAGCCCTCAAGCTCAATACCGACCTTGACGGTGTAGCCGAGCTGGCCCCAGGCCTCGATGCCACGTTGGAGCACGGTACGGGCCGACACTGCATAGGGCTGGTGATCGAGCGACAGGTCGACAACAGCAACACCGGTGCGGTCGTCTTCCCATGACGGCCGCAGCGTGTCGGCATCGATCATGCCGTGCACATCCTTCAGGCCTTCGAGCAGGTGCCCGCCCGGGGCGGGAATGAGGTCGCGGTCATAGGCCATGGCGAAGGTGGTGACGCAGAAACCGGAGCCTTTGGGCGCCAGCCGGGGCGGCACATACTTACCGCGGGCCAAGCCGAGATGGTCGGGCCACAACATCCTGATTCGGGTGAAGTCATCAAAGCTGTTACTCATACGAGATCAGATCGTAGAACACCAGCCTCCACAACGACATCATCGACGATGCGGTTTCCCTCGAACGAGCCTCCGTCGAGGGTCACCGTGCAGTGTCGCAGGGGCAGATCGAAGTGGCCCCGGCAGAAGCGCCCGGCTACCTCGTTGGCTCCCGAGGAGAACACCACGTTGCCGGCGAAGGCCCGCAGCTCGGTGCCGTTCATGTCGACCTTGTCCCACATCGCTAACGCCTCCCAGCGGGCCGCCGGGTTCATACCCCAACCGATATGGCTCACCGCGTAGGCATCCGGCTCGTCGAAGGCGGCCAGGTAGGAACGCATCAGCTCGGCGTCGTGACCGGCCCCGTCGATCTCGACCACATAGTCGTCGACCAGGCGGAGGGTGACCGGTTCGCGTACATAGTCTTTGAAGGTGAGGTTGATGTCGCCCGGCGCCAGCACCACGGTGCCGTTCACCGTCTTGGCCGCGGGGAAGGCCAACACGAGACCGCCGGGCCAGTGAGCGATCGAACCCGGCTTGGTACACCATCCGTAGGATCCGGCGCGCACCGCGCCGTCGAGGCTGACGGTGAGATCGGTGCCTGCAGCCGACGTGATCTTCATCGTTTCGGCCGCCTTGAGCAGGGCAACGCCGCGGTTCACCTTGTCTTTGAGGCCAGGGTCATGGGGCCAACGCTCCGCATTCTCCGGATGTTCGGCCGACACCATCAGCACGCGAGCGCCGCCTCGTAGGATCTCACCCAATTCCGGAGCGTGCAGGAGACCCTCGGCGGTGCAATCGACGACGAAGTCGGCGGCGGCGCAGGCTGCGACGGCGGCCCGGTGTCCGGCCAGGGCCTGCGAAGCCCCGGTCGATCGGATCGGCAACGGCCCCGGGTTGGGCGGGGTGGGCATACGCACATCGGCTACCGCGGCGCCGATCATTTCGAGTGCGAGCCGGGCGGTCTCCACGATGCGTTCACTGCTCGACGCCTCATAGAGGAGCACCGCAACCTCACCGGGTTGAAGCTCACAAGCTTCGAACTGTTGGGCGTAGCGTTTAACCCACCGCCATTCGGCTTGCTGGTTCATCTCAGGCCCCTCCCTCGTTTTTCTCACCGTCGGGCGAGCCATCACCGAACAGGCGAGCCCGGCCGAGTCGTTCGAGGCACACCTCGACGCTCCAGGGCAACATCGTGGCCCCGCAGCGAGCGTCCCGATAGGCCCGCTCGATGTAGCTCGGGCGAAGCATCGAACGACCGCCGCACAAACGGATCGCGGTCGACGCCATGGCTGGCGCACCTTCCATGATGGAGACGACGCACGCTTGGGCTCGGGTTAGGGCGGCCGGTGTCGGGTCGATCTCGACCTCGGCCAGGACGCGATAACACAGGGCCTGCGCCTGCTCGTAGCACAGGTTCATCTCGGCCCAGCCCTGCTGCCGGATCGGCTGATCACGCCGCCCACCCGTTTTGAGGTAGCCCTCGGTGAAGTCGAGGATGCCTCGCATCATCCCGAGATAGGTGAACGACAGCGTGGTGTAGAAGTAGGGCCAGCGCCTCGCCATCTGGTTGAAGGCGCCGGGCGGGAGCCATTCGTTCTCGGTCGGGACGAACACCTTGTCCAACACGAGGTTGCGAGAGTCGGTGCCGCGCATGCCGAGCGGATCCCACACACCATCGATTGTCAAACCTTCAGCCTCGGCCGGAACGCCGAGCAATCGGATCCGCTCATCGCCCTCGACCTGGCACAGCATGTTGTGGAAGTTGGCGGCACCCGACAGGGATGCGAAGATCTTGCGCCCGGTTACGAGGTAGCCACCATCGACCGGTTCGGCCCGCGTGGCGAAGCCAGCGGTCGCGCCCGGGGCGAGGCCTTCGGAAAACGGCTGGCTGTGAATGTGGCCCTTCTCCACCACGCCTCGCCGGAGTACCTTACGACGGGTTTCAAGCAGGGCCTGGTCGTCGGCGGCAAGGCCAAGCGAATCGCCAATCTCTCCGACGAGCAGGGTCGTGGCAACGTGCATATTGAAGGTGAGACCGGTGGTTGGACAGTGGCGGCCGAGCTCTTCGGAGGCGAGAGCGTAGGCCACGAAATCGCCGCCGATACCACCGTCGCTTTCAGGAATGGCGATGCCGAGCAGGCCACCCTCGGCGAGATCGGCCCAGTTCTCGTAGGGGAAGACGGCATCGCGGTCGATGGCTTCGGCCCGCTCCACGAACCTTGGCGCGATGGCGGCCATCTTGTCCACGATTTTGCGGCGCTCAGCAGTGTGTATCCCCGAGGCATGTAATCCTGAGGTATGTAGTCCCGAGGGATGGATCTCATTCATCGTTTGTTCCCAGAAATTCGGCGACGAGCCGGTTGAAGCGGACGGGGTCTTCGGACGGAGCGAGATGGCCGACACCGTCGAGGATATGCAGATCGCTGTTGGGTAGGCCAACGGCGAGGGTCTGAGCGTAGGAGACGGGGGTTTCCTCGTCGAGCTCGCCAACGATGATCCGGGCCGGGTGCTCGATTGCGCTCAGCTCGGGCCGAACATCATGGCTGGGCAGGCAGTGAACGGCGGAGCGAAAACCGTCGACTGAGATCTCTCCGAAAGCCGCGATCAGCTCGCTACGAACCTGGCCGGTCAACGGTTTCGCCGTGATGGCATCGAGCACGGTCTCGGCCAGATCGCCCGGCGTCATCCCGGCGTCGATGGCTTCGAGACGGCTGGCCACCCAGTCTTGTCGGGTGGTGCCGTCGAGGCCGAAGGCGGGGCTGGTGTCGGACAACACCAGTCGATCAATCCGGTCGGGATGGTGGATAGCGGTGTGGAGGGCGTGCATTCCGCCGAACGACAGGCCGACCAGGTGGGCGCGGGCGATACCAAGGTGGTCGAGCAGCTCGACCAGCCGGTCGGCAATGCCATCAAAGCTGAGGGGGTCGAGCGGCGCTGATCGGCCATAGCCTGGCATGTCCCAGGCGATACAACGGAACCGATCGCCGAGCCCTTCGAGTTGTGGCCCCCACGCCGATCGCGTACCGCCGAGGCCGTGGAGGAAGATGACGGGGTGACCGTCGCCCACCTCTCGCCAGGCAACCCCGTCGGCTTCATGCTCGCTGGGTTCACGTCGCTGGGTTCGAGGTCAGCCATCCCGTGTCGCCATGGTGAGCGAGGTGAGCTGTTCACCAGCGGTGGTGA
>CAKZXA010000025.1 GCA_937922045.1 uncultured Acidimicrobiales bacterium
CCACGGCCAGCGGTGCACTGGCCGGGTTGAAGTCCGAACAGCCGCTGGCGTCCGAGCAGCCGACTAGGAACACCGAGGTTGCCAACGCTCGGGCCACGAGCGCATGCTGAGATCCCATCGACCGAGCCTAACCTCGCATGCGTTCCCCGTTCGGGTCCCACAAGCAGCCATCGACCAGGGTGGCGGGGCGGCGAACGCCGAGCACTTCGATCTCGAAGCCGGCTGACTCGGCAGCCAGGGTGGCAGGCACGTAGCCCATGGCTACCGACGCCTCGCTGAAGTGTGAGTAACCACCGGAGGTGACCCAACCAACGACCTCACCGTTGTGCCAGATCGGCTCGTCGCCGATCACGTCGACAGCCTCGTCGCCTTCGGCCCCGGTGCCGGTTTCGATCGTCCAGGTCAGCAGACGGCGCTCGGGGCCGGTCGCCGCCCGCTGCTCAAGGCCAGGGCGTCCGACGAAGGGGCCCTTCGCCTCATCAAGCTTCACGAAGCGGCCGAGACCGGCTTCGAACGGATCATAGATCGGACGATACTCCCGGGCCCATGAACCGAAGCTCTTGTCGAGCCGAAGCGAGTCGAGGGCCTGCAGGCCGAAGAGGCGCACACCAAGATCAGCGCCTTCGGTCATGATCGCATCGAAGACAGCTCGCTGGGCGCTGGCCGGCATCCAGAACTCATAGCCGAGGTCGCCGGTGAAGCTGACCCGGCCGCACCACACCGGCGACAAGCCGATGTTCATCTGACGAAAGTCCATGAACCGGAATGCCTCGGCCGACACGTCCTCGGTCGTGAGCCGCTCCAGCAGGCGGCGAGCATCCGGCCCAGCAATCGACAAGCCACAGGTTTGCCAGCTCAACGTCTGATAGCGGACAGAGCCGTCGTCGGGAAGATGCTGGTCGAACCAGCGCTCGTAGAAACGCTCGACGATCCCGGAGCCGAACACCACAAAGGTTTCGAACTCGCCCCGGTTCTGGGTCGCCCCACCGGTCGGCGTCCACGCTGGACCCTCGGCCACGCCAGGCGTCGGCCCGAGGCAGGCCACGGTGAGGTCGCCGATCAGGAGACCCTTCTCGTTGACCATGGGGGCCAAGGCCATACGGCCGGGCTTCGGCATGCGGTTGGTGATCAACCCATCCAGAAAGGCGCGGGCGCCATGGCCGCCGAACAGAAACTTGGAGAAACCGGTGGTCTCCATCACGCCGACACCGTTGCGCACCGCCAGCGTCTCCTCTCGCACCGGCTCCCACGAGTTTGACCGGCCGAAGGTGATGTCCTCGGTCGGTTCCAAACCAGGTCGCTGGAACCAGAGGGCCGACTCCAACCCGAAACCGTCACCCCACACCGCATTGGCGTCGACCAGCCGGTCGTAGATCGGCGAGGTGGCCAGCGGACGACCGGCCGGCAGCACCTCGTTGGGGAAGGTGATGCGGAACCGGCGCGAGTAGTTCTCCCTCACCTTGGCGTTGGTATAGGCCAGGGTGGCGTAGTCGCCGTATCGGGCGACGTCCATGCCCCAGATGTCGAAGCCGGGGTCGCCGTCCACCATCCAGTTGGCCAGCGACAGGCCAACCCCTCCCCCTTGGGAGAGCCCGGCCATCACCGCGCACGCCGTCCAGAATCCGGGCAGGCCGCGGATTGGGCCGACCAGTGGATTGCCATCTCCGGCGAAGGTGAACGGCCCGTTGATCACCTGCTTGATGCCGACCTCGGCGAAGATCGGGAAGTGTTTGAAGCCAACGTCGAGCGACTCGGCGATGCGCTCGAGATCCGGTTCGAGGAGCCGCATGCCAAAGTCCCACGGTGTCTGCTCGGGCGACCAGGGTTTGCCATTGCGTTCATAGGTACCGAGGAGGAGCCCCTTGCCTTCCTGACGCATGTAGATCTCGCCGGCAAAGTCGATGCAGTGCATCAGCTCGCCGTGCTCGGCGTTGAAGGCAGCCAGGTCGGGGATCTCCTCGGTGAGCAGATACATGTGTTCCATGGCCAGCAACGGCAGCTCCAGCCCGACCATGCGACCAACCTCGCGAGCCCACAGTCCGCCACAGTTCACCACATGTTCGGCCTGGATCGTGCCCTGGGTGTCTCCCGATCCACTGTCGATCACCTCTACTTCCCAGCGGGCGTCTGAGCCACCGCCAGTAGCGGAGTCGGGTAGACGGTGAATCGATCGCACCCAACTATTGCGGTAAATCTCGGCCCCGTTCTCGCGGGCGCATTGGGCGTAGGCGTGGGTGACGCCGGAGGGGTCGACGTGGCCTTCATGGGCGTCGTACATGGCGCCAACGAAGTACTTCTCCTCGAGGAAGGGGTTGCGGCGCTTGGCTTCAGCCGCTGAGATCAGCTCGGTGTCCATCCCGAGGTAGCGGCCTCGGGCGTGGGCCATGCGAAGCCAGTCCATGCGTTCAGGGGTCTCGGCCAGCATGAGACCGCCGGGGAGATGGATCCCACAGTCACGACCGGAGGCCTCCTCGATTTCCTTGTACAACTCGATCGTGTACTGCTGGAGCTTGGCCACATTGGGATCACCGTTGAGAGTGTGCATGCCACCGGCCGAGTGCCAGGTCGACCCAGCCGTAAGCTCGGTGCGCTCCAGCAACACGACATCGGTCCAGCCGAGTTTGGTGAGGTGATAGAGGACGCTGCAACCAACAACGCCACCGCCGATGACGACGACCTGTGCCTGTGGCTTCATAACTCTTGTGTGCTCCGTTCTTACGGCTGGTACTTACAGCTGGTTTTACGGCTGGTTCGGCTAATCCGGATCGGGCAGCGACCCACGAAAAATCCGACTAGAAATCTGTTTCGACGCCACCCTCAGCTACTCGTCGGGCGACGAACTCGTCGATAGCGGCCCTTCGGTCGTCGGGCAACGGCGGCTGTTCGTATTCGGCCAGCAGTGTGGGCACCAGCTCGGTCGCCTTCTGGTCCGCGGTCGGCGACCCGGCCTCCTCCCACGATTCGAAGTTGCGCCAGTCGCTGATCATGGGAGCGAAAAAGGCATTGCGGTAGCGGTCTTGTGTGTGCTGCACACCGAAGAAGTGGCCGCCGGGGCCTACCTCGTCGATGGCCTTGATCGCTAATGCGTCCTCGTCGGTGACCAGCGGGGTAAGGAACTCGGCCACCATATTGATCAGATCGGTGTCGAGCACCATCTTCTCAAACGAGGCCCTCAGTCCACCCTCAAGCCAGCCTGCACCATGGAACACCAGGTTGGCGCCGCCCATGATGGCGCCCCAGAGAGAGAACACCGACTCGTAGGCGGCTTGGGCATCGACAGCGTTGGCCGCGTTCACATTCGACGAACGGAACGGAATGCCGTAGCGGCGGGCCAGCTGCCCACCGATCATGGCCGACTTCATGTACTCGGGCGTACCGAAAGCCGGTGACCCTGACTTCATGTCGACATTGGAGGTGAAACCGCCATACATCACCGGAGCGCCGCGCCGCACCACCTGGGTGAGGGTGAGCCCGGCCAGCGCTTCAGCGTTTTGCAGGACGAGGGCCCCCGCCACCGTTACCGGCGCCATAGCCCCGGCCAGGGTGAAGGGGGTGACGATGATGCATTGGTTGCGGCTGGAGTATTCGACGATGCCGGTGCACATGGGAAGGTCGAGCCGCAGCGGCGATGACACGTTGATCACGCTGTGCACGATGGTGTGCTCGTCGACCTCGTCTTCGGCTAGACCGTGAGCCAAGCGAATGATCTCGAGAGCGTCGCGGTTGCGGTCTGCGCCGAGGCTGTAGGCATTGAGCGCCTTGTCGGTGAGGGTCACGATGTCGTCGATGGCGTGCAGATGGCGAACCGAGGCGTGCAGATCCGACGGCTCCACCGGGTAGCCGCCATTGGTTTGAATGGCGCTGAGATGTTGGGTGAGTCGAACCAGGTTCTTGAAGTCGTGATGGTTGCCGGTGCGCCGACCTCCGGCCGTGTCGCTCACGTTTGGTGGGCTGGCAACCGAACCGAACACCACATTGTCGCCGCCGATGGAGAGATTGTGGTTTGGGTTGCGGGCCTCGATCACGAAGTCGCTTGGCGCGCTGGCGATGTAGTCGGCCACCATTTCGGGATCGAAGCGGACTCGTTCGTCGGTTATCGAGCACCCAGCGTCGGCCAGCATCTGGCGGGCCTCGGGCAGCAGCACGTCGATGCCGGTGTCGCTCAGCACCTGGAGCGAGGCCTGGTGGATCGACTCCAACTCATCATCGGACACAAGTCTGGTCGGTTCGAAGCTACGCCGATGGTTGCGGAACGGCGGCTGCGGGATCGCTGATTGGGCCGTGGCCTGCCCCCGCTTGCGGCGGCCCCTTCGACCCCCGTTGGCGGGCGCTTCGCTCGGTGGGGGTGCATCGCCCAGTGGCGGCGGATCGAGCGGTGAATCAGTCACGTGTGTCGGTTCCTTTGGGTCGGCCGGTCCAGCCCAAGACTGCACTGATGGCGGCTGCCCGCTCAGCCGCGAGGGCACCGATCTCGTCGTGTTGGCCTTCGGTTGGGAACCGATAGGACGGGCCATAGATGTGGAGAGAGCCGACGGCCGAGCCCTTGCTGTCGCGAAGCGGGGCCGCCACTGTTGCCACCCCTGACGCGTATTCATCGGTGGTCCACAACCAGCCTCGCTCACGGATTTCCTCAACCCTGGACCGGATGATCTGCGGGTCGGTCACGGTGTTCGGGGTGAGCTGTTCGAGATCGCCTTCGAGGTAGGCGTCGATCTGGGCATCGGCCCAATGGGCCATGATCACGAAGCCGATGGCACCGTGATGCACCGGCACGCGGGTGCCTGTCCAGTCCTTCACGGTCACGTCACGTTCGGCAGTGAGCTGAGCGAGGTGAAGGGTTTCGGGCCCGATGGCTTCGGCCAGACCTGCGGTTTCGTTCGTGAGCGCTACGAGCTCGGACAGATGACCGGTGGCGATCGAAATGAGGTCATAGGCCGCCGAATCGCCAGCCAGCTCGGCGATGGCGGGGCCAATGCGATACCGCTTTTTGGTACGGGACAAGGCGCCGAGCTGCTCGAGCGTATTCAGCAGGCGAGCAGTGGTGGCCAACGGCAACCCGGTCTCGACCGATAGAGCGCTCACCGTGTCCGACCCCCCGCCAACAGCCCGCAGAAGGAGAAAGGCTCTATCGACCGATGTCACCGACATGCGGACCGAGATTACCACTATCTAATAATCTGTCAATTTTTCCACATAGCGAGAACCACAGTGAGAACATCGCAGACACCTCAGTCGCGTAGGGAGGCGAGCCCTATATCGGCGGCCGGCGTTTGTTCGCTACAGCGGCTAGGCCGTAGCTCTGAGGTGGCTGCCATTGGCGTCTGAACTATCCTGATTCGGGTGACTGAGGAAATGGTCGAGCACACCCTTACTGGACAGATCATCGGTGCTGGCGGGAACACCGACGTCGCCGACGTGTTGGTGTGGTTCGCCCATCTGCCTGTTGGTGGCGAGCCGGAAAGCGATGGCCGCCGAGTGGAGACGCGAACCGACTCCAACGGCGAGTTCGTGTTCGATCTGCCGCTCGAGCCAATTCAACGAGCAAGCGTCGGTGCCAACCTCGATGGCACCGAGGCTGTTGATCTCGAGGCCGACGGCGAGGTTCTGGAACCTGGTGACGTAATCATCATGGTCGATGACATCGTGCCGTCCCATCTCCGCAACGCAGGCTGATCTCAGGTTTCACCGAGCCGAGATCGTGCCCCGCGGGGGCTACCGGAATACGCCCGAAATCCGCCACTCAGATGCTGACCGGCCGACCGAGATTGCCGGTTGTCTGCGACCGCAAGAGAACCATTGGCCGCTGTCACCAAGGATCCGAGCGCCGTTCATTGCTTTATAGGCGCCTCGCCGTGAGCTGGAAGCGATCAGACGTGTAGTGGTGAGCGCAAACATCTTGACATTGACGGGAACTTTTCCGGGCTGAGCGGTAACTCCTCTACGCCGACATGACCGCCGTGTCGGAGCAAGGAGAACCATGAAACAGCGAGCTATGAAGCAGCCAAGAAGATGCCTGCCCGTGCGCAGCCGTCTCGCCGCGCTCTGGACGAGCCTGGCACTCGTCGCCACCTTGTTGCTTACGGTCGGGCCTCCCGCCTCGGCCGCAGGTTCCGGATGCAACCCCGGTCCCGAAAACGTATTCACCGATTCGCTGCAACCACCCTGGTACCCGGCCTCCTGGGCCGGAACCACGGTGGATGCATCAAGCGGCGCCAACGAACTGACCTTCCCCAAACGGTGGAGCGCGTTTTCGGTGATGACCAACGACGCCATCGACGTCTCCGGATGTGACAGCGTCACCTTCACCATCTCGACCACCGCACCAAACCCGAAGCTTCTCCTTCGCCTCAACGACGGTGATCGCACGGCGGCTGGCAGCCACATCATCAACAATCCCGACTACGTCAGCGACGGGACCATCGGCTCACAAGCCAAGACGGTCACGGTTCCGCTCGGCGACTTCACGCTGAATGGTGAGGTGTCTCGCTTCACCATCATCAACAACAGTGGGACAGCCGGAATCTCCGTCACCGTTGACGACATCAACTTCACCAACGGGATCATTCCGCCGCCCCCACAAGGCGACTGTGAAATCGTCTACGACGATGCGCTTCGCGGCACCTGGCAGCCGGCTTCGTGGACAGTCGCCGGTGTTAGCTACTCGGCGGGCAATGCACCAGAAGGTTCAGCCCAGATAGCTGCTACCTTCCCCCAGCGTTGGGGCGCACTCTCACATCTGTCCCAACCTGCTGTTGACATCTCCGGATGCGAGGCGGTGACGTTCCAAATAAAGGCATCAACCTCCGACGCTGCCGTCGATGTTCGGCTCAACAATCAAGGCGGCGAGCCTGCCGGTCCAGATCAGCGCATCAACGTCGGCACCTCCTACCAAACGGTAACGATCGACCTGTCGGCCTGGGGTTTGCTTAACGGTCAGGTTTCGCGTTTGTCGATTCTGAACAGGAGCGCTTCGACCGGAGTAACCATCTTCGTCGATGCCTTGAAGTTCACCGGCGGTGCCGGCGGTGGCGGTGGCGGTGGCGGTGGCGGTGGCTTCGACGACGTTACCCTCCCGCCGGGCAGCGCTCTGCCGACCGGCGCCGAGTGTGCAGCCAACGTCACCGCCACGGCCGAGACGGTCCCGGAGAACACGCCTTGGAACCAGCGCGTCGGCCGATCGGTAGCCGGTGAAACCTACATCTACGATCAGGCCTGGGTCGATCCAGCCGTGGTCGGGATCGAGGCCCGCGTCGACGGCAACTTCACGGGCACCACCGACGAACTCATCCAATGGGCTGCGTGTAAATGGGGCTTCGAGAGCGATCTGGTTCGCGCCCAGGTGTACACCGAAAGCTCATGGTTCGCCGGCAAGCTCGGCGACTGCAACGAAGAGACCCAGCCCCGCACCGGCGGGTCAGGCGGTTGCGCCAGCACCGGCTTGTTGCAGGTTCGAAGCGCGGGACTACCAAACCCCGTGCATCCCGGTACCTGGCCAATGGCCTGGGACAGCAGCGCCTTTGGCCTGGACTACGCCCTCGCCGTCGAACGCCTCTGCTTTGAAGGTTTCGAGGTGTGGCTTGCCACTACCGGCCCGTATCAAGCCGGCGACCTGCTCGGTTGCATGGGCCGCTGGTTCTCTGGTCAATGGCGAGACGGACAAGCGCTGAACTACATCAACGTTGTCAATCAGAATCTGAACGCCCGAGCGTGGGAGAACGCGGCCGGTCGCGGCTGCCCAACCTGGGAGCAGGCCTTCTACTGCAGCGGCATCGACCGCAACGCCGATGGGAGCCGCCGCTAAACAAGGGCTTTCATTCAAAGGCCGCGACGGTGGTTGCCAGCGGCAACCACCGTCGGCAGAAGGAGAACCTAGATCCGGCCGCCGCAAAGGGCATGACAGTTGACACACATTCACCTGCATCTAGACATGAGCAACGAAACGTAAATCAAGGAGACTGCCCAGCCAAACGAAACCCCAGGTCAACGTTGACGGACGCCGTGCCGTCCCCGGGTTCTGTCCGTGCGTCAGCGTCAAAGAAGTCTCCCCATGAAAATCGATCATCTGCTCGACACACTCGCCGCATCATCCCAGATCGTTCCCTTGCTCAGCTCATCAGCTGAGCTTGCGGCCATGACCAAGCAGACAACGAACCCCAAGGTTCTGCTCCACCGCCTCGACGCCCTGGCCGGCTTCGACGAGTTCGCTGTCCTCGCAGCGATCGAGTCGCTGGCAGCGTTGCGCCACACCAGCGCCGATGATCGACTGCTCGTCTACCTCGATCACCCCGTCGAACTCATCCGTCGGCACGCAACATGGCGGCTCCGGCATCGTCCGGCGAACGCTGCTGCCTACCGGCCGCTCGTGCGGCAAGTCACGATCGGTGGGATCACGACTATGCACGCTCACCGGACGCTCCGGGCCTGGGCTCCTCACGACGAGGTCGCGCTTGCATCGATCATCATCGAGGAACTCGAGACGACTCCATCGGCTGCGGCCAGAGCCCGCCTTGTCGACACCCTCGGTGTTATCGGTGGTCCTGCGGTCGACGAGTACCTTCGCAGGATGGCGAGCGACTCGGCCGAACACGACCCGGCGCGCATCGCCGCCATCGGTGCACTCAGCCAGCGGCCTCAAGCGAACGCCACGATGATGCTGCGTGGCCTGGCCCGCGTCGACAATGATCTCGGTACTCACGCCGCGCTCGCCGTGGACGACTTGGAAGCATTCGAGCGTGCACCACAGAGGGCTCGCTCCGGCAGTGGTCTACGCGTGAGCCAGCTGAGCCTGACCGGCCAGCTCGACCCCCAGCTCAGTCGGGGCGGTCAAGGAGACACCGGTGGTGTCGCCAGCCTGCTCGTTTCAGTCGGGGAGGCTTTGGCGAGTCGAGACGACGTTGATCACGTGCTCACGATCGGTCGAGGTTCGCTGACCGATGCGGTAGCAGCCCAACTTCTACCCGATGACGGAAATCTCGCCTACGGCGTTCTTGCCGTCGGTGATGATGCCCGCCCCGCCGACGAACCGGCGGCAACTTGGGAACACCTGCCCGCCATCGAGCGTGGCATCCTGCGAGTGCTTCGCAATCGAGTTGGCGTTGATATTCTGCATCTGAGAATGGCCGACGTCGGCACGTTGGCCGGGGCGCTGGCGGCTAAGGAACTGGGCGTCGACACCTGTTTTAGCCTCGCCGGCGATCCCCACAACGTCATCCAATCGCTGCAAGATCAGGGCCACGTCGATCGCAACTCGTTTATCGATTCGTCGACCACGAACAACTTCTGGTTTCGGGCTCGGATGGTCGAGGGTTTGGCCCGAGAGGCCTCTCGGCTAGCTCTCTTCCCCCGCTCGGGGAAACACCGCCTTGCCGACAGAGAAACTCCCTCAGAGAATCCGCCGTCAGATGGATCAGGGCCTCGCTCTGCTGTGGTGTCCGAAGGAATTGACCTGACCCTTGTCAGGCGGGCTGAGCAAGAACTCGGTCGCCACACCAACGGTGCTTCCCCCCGCCCCGAGGTGCTCGCCAAGCTCGCGATGCGGATCCCTCCTCACCGTCGACATCTTCCCCTGCTCATCTCCGTCGGCCGGCTCAACCCGATCAAGGGCATGGACCGGGTTGCTGCTGCCTGGGCCTCAGATCCTTCGCTGTACGAAAACTGCACGCTGGTCATCGTCGGCGGTTCACAGCTCGACCCCACGCCAACCGAACAAGGGGTACTCGCGGCCATAGACGAAGCGGTCCCCCACGGCACACCAGCGCGAGCCGGCCTGGTCTTGTTCGGCGGTCGATCTCGACCAGACGTTGCCCTGCTCCTCGCCGCGGCCGCTGATGGGTTGGACGACTGTTGGGCCCCCGGTGGCACCTATGTCGATGGGGCCTACAAGGAAGAGTTCGGCCTCGCGGTGATTGAAGCCCTGGCCGCTGGCCTGGTCGTGATCGCTCCAAACGTTGGAGGGCCGCCGACCTACGTAGAACATGGCGTGACCGGGGTGCTCGTCGACCCAGCCGACGATCTCGCATCAGGGTTGCAGCATGCCTTCACCCTCGTCGAGGTGCCGGGTCGGCGACGGCGAGCTTTCGAGCTCGTGGAGGAGCGGTACTCGGTGGCCGCTATGGCCGAACAGTTGGTAGACCTCTACCGTCCACAACCAGCCCTCCTATGACCGTTCTCCTCGTCAGCCCGGATTATCTTTCGCACTATCTGCCCCTATCGGTTCTTGCCCAGGCAGCATCGCTCGCAGGAGAGAGGGTCGTCGTGGCGACCGGACCAGGCCTTCGCAGCCGGGTGATCCAGGAAGGGTACGAATGGCGAAACGTAAAGCTGGGGCCAGCCTCAAACACCGGCATCGTGGCCGACGATGCGGCGACGAAGAACTTCCTCGCCGCCACGGCGAGGGGACCGTTGGCTACCATCCGTTTCCAGGCCGAGAAACGTCAACGAGATCTGCTTTGGCAACCGGACCGAATCATCCGCGACATCGACGTTCTGTTGCGAGAACTCGACCCGAAGGCAGTCTTCGTCGACCATGTTTCATTCGGGTCGACGCTGGCGATGTACGCCAGCGGCCGCCCGTTTTCAACGGTGGTGCCCGGACACCCCAGCCAGCTTCCGGTTGGCGAGGAGCGCTATGGTGTGCCTCCTTCCTGGCCGACCAGCATGCAACCAGACCCATCCGAGCGTGCCAGCGTAGAGCAGCTCGCCGACCGGGTCGCACGCTCATTCACCGATCGTTGGAACCAGGCGCTAACCACCTCGGGTTCAACCCAACCGCTCGTCGACGACGCCTACCGGGTGTACGGAAGGCACGTGCATTTCAACAGTGTTGCCACGCTCAACGACCCGACCCGCAACACTCTGCTTCCACCCAGCCATCAATTTGTTGGACCGTTGGTGCGAACCGAAACACTGCCAGAGGAGTTCAGGACGTGGGCCGATCGCAGCGACGATCAGCCACACGTCTACGTTGCTCTTGGGACCTTTCTTTCCAATCGAGCCGACGTGTTAGCCAAGATCGCCGCCGGGCTTCGTCAGGTCGGAGCGCGGGCGGCGATCGCCACCGGTCCGAGCTCAGCTGAAGCCCTCGGACCCGTGCCACCCGACTGGATCGTCAGGCCAACACTCCCCCAGGTCGGGATGCTCCCGGCAGCCGATGTCATCATTCACCACGGTGGCAATAACAGTGTGCAGGAGGCACTTGCCACCGGAACCCGTCAGATCGTATTGCCGTTCTCGACCGACCAGTTCGCCAACGCCAGCGATCTCGAAAACCGGTACCAAGCCCCGGTCTGCGCTCCAAACGAGGCCACCGCTTCCTCCTTGGCCGCGGCCGTAGAAGTTGCGTTGAACCAGAAAGAACCGGTGGCAGCCCAGCCCCTCACCTCAGCAGAACTCGCGGCTCAGATCCTCAACTCGCTTTAGTCGAACACGATGATGCCTCGCAGGTTGGCTCCGGCGTGCAGATCGTCGTAGCCCTCGTTGATGTCTTCCAGTCGGTACCGAGCGGTGATGAGGTCGTCGAGCACCAGCTGGCCCGACTGATACAACGTCAACATGAGCGGGATGTCGATCAACGGGTTCGATGCGCCGAAGACCGCCCCCTGAATGCGTTTCTGGTAGAGGGTGAGTTCTCGTGCGTTCACGGCGAGGTCGAGGTCGGCGTGACCCAGGCTGGTGACCACCACCGTGCCAGCCTTCCGGATCGAGGCGAAGGATTCGCTCACGTCTTCGGCTTGCAGCACACCGGTGCACACGATGGCCGAATCAGCTCCCTGCCCATTCGTCACCGATTGGGCGAAGGCGGTGGCCTCAGCCATTGTGGCAAAAGTTTGGGTGGCGCCGACCTTGGCCGCCATCGCCTGCTTCGAGGCCAGAGGATCAACGGCGATGATATGGGTCGCTCCGGCATGGCGGGCGCCCTGCACGGCGTGGATACCGATCCCACCGATCCCCATCACGATCACGGTCTGACCCGGCTGTACCTCAGCCGAATACACCGCCGAACCCCAGCCGGTGCCAACACCGCAACCGGTCAGGCAAACCGAGGCCAGGTCGAGTGAAGGGTCAACCTTGATGGCGGCGGCCACGTCGACCAGCGTGTGACGGCTAAAGGTGGCCAAACCGCACATCTGAGCCGCCGGGCGACCGTCGAGATGCATGCGGTAGGTGCCGTCCGAACGGGCGCCGGTGCGCAAAAACTGACCCATGTCGCACAGGTTCTGCTGCCCGGTCGAACACCATCGGCAACGGCCACACACGGGCAGGAACGACAGGACCACATGGTCTCCAACCTCCCAGCCCGGCGTGTTCGGCCCAACCGCAGCGACCACCCCCGCCCCCTCGTGGCCTCCAACGAAAGGTAGAGACTCGACCGAGGTGTCGCCCTTGGCGTAGTGATCATCGGAATGACAGAGCCCGGCCGCTTTCATCTCAAGCAACAACTCACCTTGGCGTGGTTCCTCCACGGTGAGGGTGGCCAGCTCCCAGCGGCCGGGGATGTCGTGCAGTACCGCTCCTGTGGTCTCCATACCCCATTTTGGTTGGAGCGGAAGGCCGCTGTCTAGTACGGGGTAGCCTCCCGGATCGGACCGAGACGGGACGACGCTGGAATCGTACAGTCGGTGTTGACACTGCCTGAGCGGTTCTGAAGGACACCGTTCGACGCTCCAAAATACGACTGTGGTAGCTGAGCGAAGTCGGCCGGGGCGGTCGCCCCCGATCCAGCATGCCAATTGGCGAACACCTCATTGCCAGCGTCGGGCCCGATCAGGTCTAGAACGCCGTCGGTACCGAACAGGTTCGGCGTGTTGTAGACGTTGTAGGGCTTGGGCGCCGTCGTACCGTCAAGGTCGTTGAAGCCCGGCATCCGATCAGCGAGGAGCAGATCGCGGTCGGTGCCATACATGGCGTTGCCGATCACGAACTCGTCATAGGCCCGATTGGCCAGTGTGAGCGGTGCTGCGGTCAGGCAGTTCCGGAAGATGGCGTTATGTGGACCGGCCAGGTCGGCATCAGAAATCATGATGCGCTCCACCACGTTGTTCTCCACCAGATTGGCCGCAGCAAACCCGTGGAACGAGATGTCGGTTGGGCCACCGTTTGGATAGTTGGGGTGAAACGGCTCCCGGCTGTGATTGAAGGCCAGAACATTGGCCGTAGCGCCCACGTGCAGCAGCATCGAATGGCGAAGCCGACGGAAGCTGTTGTCAGACACAAGACAATTGCTGGTGCTGTTAGCCAGGTTCACGCCATAGCCACGACCACCATCGCCATGGGTGTGAGCGTTGTCGAAGAAGCTGCCGGTGACCTCACAGCGATACGACCGGGACACGGCGACATGTTGGAACCGAGGCAGCTCGCTCACCACGTTGCGAACGAAAGCATCCGCCGTCTGATTGAGGTTGACCATCTGGCTCACCAGGGCGGCCGAGTCGGTGGTCCGAAGGCGCACGTTTTGCACGCCGGCACCCTCGCTCAACGGAATGGTGGCAAGGGTGAACGCTGCGTCGTAGTCCAACCCGGCCGGGCGTTCCAGCGTCACCACCGTTGCGTTTGCCTCCTGGGCGACATCGACGATCTTGACCATCTGACCGGCGGTCGAATCGAAACTGCCGGAGGGATTGTCGATCACGGCATAGTCGCCGGCGGTAAAGGCCGACGTGGTCGCCACTCGTAGCCGGGTCGAACCGACCTCGCCCGAGAGAATGCTGACCTGCGAACCCGAACCCTGGCTGAACCCGAGGGCGATGCCAGCGCGAGCTTGAGTCGAGCCGCCGAACGTGCCGTCGGCTCGGTTGCGGAAGGTGATCGTGGTTTGGTTCGACCCGGCACCACTGATCACAACACGGTCTCGCAGCTGAAGGGTTTCACTCACGTGCCACTCACCGGCTGGCACCCGAACAATGCCCCCACCAGCCGCAGCCGCCTTGGCCAGCGCCGCCCGGAACCCGGTGCTGTCATCGACGCCATCGTTAGGAGCGACTCCCGGCTCAGCGCTCACCCAAAACTCCTGACCAGACAGGGAGGCATCGATCGTTCCAGGCACACCCGGATCGTCGCCCCAGTTCATCCCAAGGCCGGTCGGGTCGGAGCCGCCGCCACCCCCGGAGCCGCCGCCGCCGACAAATCGAATGTTGTCCAGACTCAAACGCACCCCTTCGACCCCACTCTTGTTGAGGAACACGATCCGTCGAATCGAACCGTTGGCTGGCACACCCGAAGCAAGCGAAACCGAGATCGGTGCCGCAACAACACCAACCGAAAATGTCTCCGTGGCATTCGGGTAGTCGACGGTTGAACCATCGGCCCCGACCAGGCGGACCTGTATCGCTGCGGATCGGTCGGCGCTGGCGGTGAACTGCAGACTCGTGCAGGCAGAAACGTCTACCGCCGAGCTCGACGATGTAGAGAGCGCTCCCCAGCGACGAGGGAAGGTTGCGCTGAACGTGCCGCTTGTTACCTGATCGGCGACCGTCCACGACGACGGATACCAGGGGGAGACAAGGGCATCATCAAAGACGGGGGCGCAAAGCGTCGTCTCTCCTCCCGGCGTTCCATCGTCTTCAGGGTCGACAAACGAGATGTCATCGAACACGGCGCTCATCCCGGGCTGGCCCTTGTTGATGAACGAAACTCTGATGGCCTGACCGGCGCTCACCGCATCCGAGCCGAGATCCAGTTCAAGGCGTGTACCGGCCACGGTGGCGTCGGTGAACTCGAGCGTCGAGCGGGTTCCGTCGGCATAGTTGACGCGAGCCTTCAGCGCGGGATTGTCGACCGAGGTGGCGACCGAGAACGACAGGTGGGTACAGCCCACGATCGAAACCGGGTCGGACGACATCGACAGGGCGCTCCACCCCAAGGGAAAGACCACCTCAGCCGCGCCCGAGCTGGTGTCGAGCTGGGTACCTGACCACGACGAGTTGTTCCAGCCGGGAGCGAAGCTACCGGAGAAGACAGGAACCGGCCCTGCCCCGCAGCCATCTCCCGACGCAGCGACGGCTTGCGCCCTAGCCGGTGACGCAGTGGCGCTCACCGTGATTGCGGCCACGGTAGACAACACGGCGAGAACCCCAGCGCCCAAAAGCGCCGAGGATCGCCTTCTGAATCTTCCAAAACGACTGACTTGCACTTCCGACAAACGCACGGTGGTGCCTCCTTATCGAGATTGTTCGATAGGGAGTTACCGCCCGGGGCACAAAAGTTCCGAAGAATCGCAAAAGGCACCGCCGTTTCATAGTTAACCCTTGCGGTCGGGGTGGGCGAGCTCCGTCGCCATGGTCAACGCATCAGGTAGCCATAGGACCGCCTAATCGCACGAAGCTCGGCCCGCTTACTCGATAGTGGGAGGTACCACTAGTATCCCTATGCATAGTGACATTTTGGAGCTTCAATCAGCCTTCCACTGAGAGCCCTTCGACACCCACAATCGCGGGTGTCGACATCGGCTCGACGCACCTTGTGATCACCGGCCCTATGGGTGTTGGCAAATCCACCTTGGGTGCCACGTTGAGCGCCCGGCTCGGGCGCCGACATCGAGACTCCGATGCAGACATCACTCGCTTGTTTGAGGCGGCGGGCTCAGCCATCGCGGCCCGCCACGGTGTGCCTTACCTCCACGAACTTGAAGGTGGCGTTCTGCTCGGAGCGCTCGCCGACCCCGAGCCTCTCGTCATCAGCGCTGCGGCGTCGGTGGTTGAACGCCCCGCCGTTCGTGAGGCCTTGACAACCACCGCCTTTGTCATTGTTCTGCACGCTCCGGCAGATGTTCTGGCGAGCCGCCAGCAAGCCGATCTGGCCAGATCTAGCCATCGCCGACCGGTCGACCTCGACCAGCTGGAAGCCCTGATCGCCAGGCGGGAGCCCTTGCTGGCCCAGGTCGCAGACCTTCAAATCGACGGGACCAACCCCACAGCATCAATCGTCGACGAGTTACTCATGCCCTCGTAGATCACGTCGGCCCGTGCCCGAACTACAAAGGGGACACGGACCGATCGGGATGGTGGAAGACAATGGAAGATGATGGCTAGGGGATCTGGAGCATCTGTGAGTTCGTCATCCTTCGACTATTCCTCGAGCCCGGCGATGAGGCGGCGAGCGCGAGCATTGATGCGAACACCGAGATCCTGAAACGGGAGCTTGCGATCGGGACGGCCCTTTTTCGCCATGGCCGCGACCAGCTCAGAATCTTCTCCTGAGATGAACTCGGCGAGCGTCTTGCCGCTGACCGTGCCTCGAGCGATGCCAACACCATTGTGTACCACGGTGCCGAAAACCCCAGGACGGAGCTCACCCCACACCGGTTGACCGTTGCGGGTCAACGCCATCGCCCCTCCCCATGAATGCTCGAACGGCACGTCTCCTAGCTCGGGCCAGCGTCGCTCGAAGCTTTGGCGATGGGTCTTCGTCGCCCACGCCTTGCGGCTCACAAAATCGGAGCGGCGGCTAAAGGAAAAGATGTTGCGAACCACGATTCGGTTCGATTCTGCTGTTTCTACGCGTCGATTTCGACGCGTGGGAACAGCAGAACCCGGGGTTGAGAGGGGCGAGGCCAGCGAGAGGGGCGAGGCGGGAGAGCCTGGCGAGATCCTGCGGACCGAGGTTCCCGCGGGATGGGCGGCGATGATGCCATAGCTCGAAGCGCCCCCTATGCGGTTCGACTCAGCCTCGGTCAGCTCACGGGTCATCGAACCCCACGTCATAATCGGAATCAGGTGGCGCTGATAGAACCCGAAACCCTCGATGAAGCCGTTGGTGGCCAACACGAGACACGGTGTCACTACCGAGCCGGCCTCGGTGTTCAAACGATGGGGAGACGCCGCTCCCGTGCCATAGGTAACCGAGGTGACCATCGAGTCCTCGAACACCGTGACGTTCGACGGCATCGTGTCGGCCAACCCTCGCACCATCGCTGCCGGCTGGGTCAGATACGAGTGCGGGGCGTGCACGGCCCGACGGTAAAACGTGGAACCGAAGATGGCCTGGCACTCGGCGGCGTCAACCAGGGAGTAGTCCTCGCCCATCGCGTCCAAGCTTTCGGCGAAGGCGTTGAGCATTCGCTCGCCGCGGTCGGTGGCTGCAGCGTGATACTTGCCCTCCTGCACCCAACCGCATTCGATGCCGTTGATCGCGATCGTCTTGTCGAGATAGTCGAGCCCAGCCCGATTTAGGGCGATCTCCTGCAATGACGCAGCCTGCGCCTCGGGGCCAGCATCGGCAAAGTTCTTGGCCCGAAGATTGTGCGCGTGATCGATGGCGAAACCCGACGATCGCCCGGCGGCATTGTTGCCGATGCGGCCACCGTCGATCAGATACACCGAAGAGTCGGGGTTGAGTTCGGCCAGGCGGCGGGTGGCCGACAATCCCGAATAGCCGCCACCGATCACCACATAATCGGCCTTGTGTTCGCCAACCAGCGTTGAGGCCGGGCCAATCTCACCCGCAGCGTCCATCAGTTCAAACCAGCCATTCGACCGGTCATAGCTCGGCTTCAGATCAACCCGATGGCGCCCTGTCTCAGGCTTGAACGTTCCGATGTCGATCACGACAAGTCGATCCAGATGGTCTTCAGCTCGGTGTACTGATCGTGGGCGTGCAAGCTCTTGTCCCTCCCACCGAAGCCCGACAGGCCGAACCCGCCGAATGGTGTCGTGGCATCGCCTTCGCCGTAGGTGTTGACGGTGATCGTGCCAGCCTTGATCGTCCGCGCCGCCAGGTGGGCGGTGCGAAGATCGGCGGTGAACACCGAGGCGGCCAGACCATAGTCGGTGTCGTTGGCCAAACGGATCGCGTCCTCGGGCTGGTCGAACGTCATCACGGCCAGCACCGGCCCGAACACCTCGTCGGTGGCGAGGCGTGAGCCGGGGGCGACGCCGTCGAAGATCGTGGGCTCAACGAAGAACCCACCCGAGTCGGCCCGCACCCGGTTGCCACCGAGCACACAGTTGGCCCCGTCTTCACGTCCGGCGGCAATGTTGCCCAGCACCTTGTCGAGATGCTCGGCCTCGATCATGGCCCCAATGCGAGTCGCAGGATCAAGCGGATCCCCGACCACCCACTCCTTGGTCTTCTCCGCCACCAGGGCCATCAGCTCATCCTTGATCGAACCGTGCACGATGAGACGCGAATTCGACGAGCAGTTCTGTCCACCGTTCCAGTAGATCGAGGTGACCATATGTTCGGCCACCGAATCGAGGTCGTCGGCATCGGCGAACACCACGAACGGGTTCTTGCCGCCGCACTCGAGCAGCACCCGCTTGAGGTTCGACTCGGCCGCGTAGTGGAGGAACCGGCGGCCGGTTTCGGTGGAGCCGGTGCAGGCAATGGCATCCACATCGGGGTGGCGGCCCAGCGGTTCACCGGCCGACGGACCATCACCCGGCACCACATTGATCACACCGTCGGGGATCCCAGCTTCGGTGGCCAGCTCGGCCAGGCGCAGGGTTGTCATCGAGGTCTGCTCGGCTGGTTTGAGCACACACGTGTTGCCGGTGGCCAGGATGGGGCCAAGCTTCCAGGCCGCCATCATCAAAGGAAAGTTCCAGGGCAGAACAGCGCCGACCACGCCGATCGGCTCGCGCACCACCATGGAGACCACGCCTCCCCCGGTCGGGGTCAGCTGATCGTTTATCTTGTCGGCGGCCTCGGCGTGCCAGCGCAAGGTGGCCGCCGTGTCGGGCACATCAATCCCGGCTGTGTCGGTGATCGGCTTGCCCCCTTCGAGCGATTCGAGGGTGGCCAGTTCGGTGGCGTTGGCTTCGATCAGGGTGGCGAAGCGTTGCATGAGCAGCTTGCGATCGGCCGGGCTCGTCTTCGACCATGGCCCGTCAAACGCTCGACGGGCCGCGGTAACGGCACGGTCTATGTCTTCGGCCGACCCGGCTGCAACCTGAGCCAGCTCGACCCCGGTCGCCGGGTTAATCGTGGCAAACGTTTGGCCGGTGGCCGACTCGGTGGCGCGGCCACCGATCATGGCCTTGGTCGGTAGACGAAGTGTGGCGGCCAGCGCCGCGGCGTCGGTCATTGTGCTGTGCCTCCAGGCTCGTTGCTTGTGGTCGATCGGGTGAGCCAATCCTGCTCATCATCCCATTCCCGCCACCGCAACCTCGACCTCTCGACACCATTGGTCGGAAGCGTCGAAAGCGCGGCTTCGATGGCGGCCCGTCCGGCTCCGGTCACCGGCATCTGTGGTCTGCGCAGCGCGCCCATTTTGCGGCCAACCATTTCGGTGGCGGTCTTGACGCCGGGCAGGAAACCGATGTCGAGTTCGTTCTCCCACATGAAGGCGTTGACCGGCCACATCTTGGCCCATAGTTCAAAGGCCTCGTCGTAGCGTTTGGCCGCGATGTGTTCGACCAGGGCCACGCACTCATGTGGCATGATGTTGGCGCAACCCCATATCATGCCGACGGCGCCAGCTTGCAGGGCGTAGGGAGCGAGTGGGTCTACACCGCACAGCACCTTGGCGTTGGTGCCTTTGCTGATCGCAACCAGTTTCTGGATGCGAGCCAGGTCGCCTTGGGAGTCCTTCATGTAGCGAATGTTGTCGATGGCGACGAGCTGGCGGTACATGGCCGGGGTGATCTCGACCCCGCTGGCCGCCGGCGTGTTGTAGAGCACGATCGGCGCTGACACCGCTTGAGCCACGCGCTCGTAGTGGTAGAGCACACCCCGTTCGAACGGCGATTCCAGCCACGGAGGCAGCACCATCAGCGCGTCGGCGCCATGGTCAACGGCGTGCTTCGATGTGTCGATCGTGTCGGTCAGCGACATTTCTGAGCTCTGCACCATCACCGGCGTGTCGGGTGACTGACTCCTTATATGAGGTAGGCAGAGCTCGACCACGCGGCGCTTCTCCTCCGGGCGCAGATAGGCGTACTCACCGGTGCCCGACAACACGAGGATGCCGTGGACGCCGGCGCCGAGAAGCCAATCGATGTGATCGAGCAAAGCCGACTCGTCGATGGCCTCGCCCGCATCTTTCATAGGCATGGCCAACGCAACGATCACACCGTGAAAGTTGCGGGGGAAGTCACTGCTCCCGTTGGGTGCGGAACCGCTGTTCAACCGCTCGCTCATGCACGCAGTTTGTCGGATCGCCCGCCATGACGTCAAGTCATGCGAAACATCACGCACCATTTGAACCTGTCATGTTCATCCACCGCAAGCGCTTACACGACGGCCCGATGACCCTCTTGGGGAACCGCTAACGGGCGCCTTCGAGAGGCTTGGCCTCTGGCACCTTCCAGTCATCGGGCATCTTGGTGAAGTCGAAGAAGGGGGCATCGTCGCCAGACTCGACGGCGTCGGCCACCTGGTCATAGAAGCCCTTCCCGGTTTCGGCGGCAAAGGTGATGTTCACCTCTTCGGCGCTATCGGCGTTGGGGCGTTCGACGTATTCGGGGAAAGAAGTTTCATCCGCGGCGCCTTGGACATAGCCCCGCGCGAACATCTGCTTGAGCACGCCAAACCCGTCGTTGCGTACAAGTACCTCGCCCCGGGGTGAGCCACCCAAACTCTTCATGTGGTTGATGAAGGCATCGAGATCGTAGGTGTCGAAGGCGACGTGCTGCACAGCGTGATCGCCGTGGCGGTCGACGAAGGCGGAGACCTGGCTCTTGCGGTCCCGGTCGATGCCCTCGATCAGGGCAACACCGAACTCGCCGTAGTCGATGCACCAGATTTTCATGCTGTCATCGGGATCGTCGGGGCGAACATCGTCGATGCGGTTGATGAGCTGCCCGCCTTCGACCTCGATATGGAACCACGCCCATCGTTCGATCGTTCCAGCGGCACATGCGTAGGTGATGTGATCAACACGTTTGAGATGCGACATGAGGGGTGCCCTTCCTGCTTCTGTGAACCATCCCAGCGTCCGCGATTCGCTACGCTGATTCAAGTCCACCTTGCACTTTGCTCACCTATCGGCAAGTTCGGAATCGAAGTGAACAGTCCAAGCTATGAACTCGACGACACCGACCGCGCCTTGATCGGTGCGCTCCGACAGAGCGGGCGGGCCTCGAACACCGATCTAGCTCATCGGCTCGGCCTGTCCCGAGGCACCGTCCAAATGCGGCTGGCTCGCCTGGTCGACGCTGGCATCATCACCGGTTGGGGCCCAGACCTTAACCCCCGATCGACCGACCATCGCGTCACCGCCTTCGCCACCCTCTCGATCGCCCAGGGCACCCACGATGAAGTAGTGCAGAGCCTCAGAGATGTGCCCGAGGTGCTGGAGGTACATGTCATCACCGGGGCTGGCGACCTCCTCTGCCGGTTGGCCGCCGCCAGCAACGACCACCTCCACGAACTGATCCAGCAGATTGTTTCGCTCGATGGCGTGCTGCGAAGCGAAAGCCAGCTCGCCCTCCTGTCGCCCGTGCAACGAACACTGGCCGATCTGGTCGGACGAGCTGGCTAGCTCTAACGAGGGGTGGTTGCTAGGAGCATTTAGCGGCCGTCGAAATAGGCCTGCTCGGCTGCAACGTAGGCTTGGGAAAGCTCCAACAACTCGTTGGGGTTGCTAACGCCGGGGCTTCCATCTCGCCAACCGGCTGATGCGTTGAGCACGATGGCAACCGCGCCCTGCGCCTCGACATACTCCACGATGTGCGCAACATTGGCCACAAAGTCTTCCGGAGAAACGCGCTGGGCGTAATCGTTGGTACCAACGATGAGCCACACATAGTCGACGCCTCCGCCAGCGGAAGCAACGTCGGCGACGAGGGCGTTCTTCACGTCCTGGGCCGTTCTCCCACCGATGGCCCGGTTGGTGGCCTGGATGGCCCCATTCCCGCTGAGCAGGGTGGTGAGCCGATCGCCGAGCCTGCCGTTGTCGGCCGCCCCCGCCTGCATCCAGCTATCACCCAGGAAGAGGTGCTTCTTGGTGCCCATCGCGTCGATCTCCTGGGCATCGAACTGCCGGAGCACGAAATCGCCGAGGGCCGCATACCCCCGCTTGTTCGGATGGGCACCATCACCGTAGAGGCTCCAGAACTCCTGACGAGAGGCTTGAGCGGCCCCGATCGGCGGCGTGAAGGTGGCCGAACCACCCGACACGCCCGTAACCCGGCTGACGAAATGCTCGCCGTTCGTTCCCCGATAAACGATGAGTTCGCCGTAGTCGAGGGCGGTGCCAGCCGAGACGGGTTCGAAGCTGACGTTGGCTGACCCAGCCGCCACCGATTGGGTGAACCGGAACGTTTGGACGAGCTGGTCAGCCGGGTCCAACGAACCCTGGTTCTGGTTGTACGACGTCCACACATGGTTCTGACCGAGGAGGAAATCGTTGTGCATATCGATGAGGCGACTCGCGCCACCAGACACCACATCGGAAGCGGATCCATAGACCTCGACCTCTTCCGGCACCAACCAGTTGCCGGAGATGAGTTCGAACGTCAGCCCCCGGCCTTGAGCGCCTGCTGGCAGTTCGATCTCGGCGAAGACGTTCTCGCCTGCTGGCGAGGTCCAACCACTGAAGACAACATCACCATCGAGGGTGATCCGAATGTTGCGGCTGTAGTCGTCCTGATAGCGGATGCGTGAGACGGTGCTCGTTTGACCGAGGTCGAGGGTGAAGTTGGCGTTCGCTGCCGAACCATTGTTGGACCACGCCGTGTTCGGGTTGCCGTCGACGATGTTCGACGCGCTCTGTCCGTTGACCGGCGCCGTGGCCACGATTCCGGAAAGCTGGGTTTCGCCAGCAACCGTGATCGGACCCATCTCGTACCAGTCACCATCGTTGCTGTTGGTGATCGCCAGCGGCATCTTCAGATTGACGTCGTCGACGTGGGCGACGGCGATGTCCAGCGTGTAGTCGCCGCTTTCCAACGAGGCCGGAATGGCGAGTGTCGACGTTTTTGCTACAAGGTTCGAACCGGTGGGCAAAAGCCCCTTGAGCGAGGTGTCGGTTCGGATGACCGTGGTCGCTCCCGAGGCAGAACGCAGCCGGTAGGTGACTCGGAAATCACGGTACAGCGGGGCCGAGCCACGGTTGCGCCATGTGGAGGTGATCTGGGTTTGATCACCGGCGCTCACCTCATCGCTCATCGTCAACTGGTCGAGCACCATACGAGCACCCATCCAGGTTGCGAGATGGCGCATATCCCGCTTGGACGTGTCTGGGTCGTCCACAAAGTTCGCAGGGATGCCTGTGCGCTTGTTGTGGGCCAGCGAGCTGTGCCAGTTCAGGGCGTCGGTAACAACCGTGTCGATTGGCAACACCCGCTGATACCCGGTCTGCGTGAAACGAGCAGGCCATTCGTTCATGATGCCCGTGACCTCCATGGCCACCGGCCCCGTCTTCCAAAGGTCACGGTTGGCGAGATGGATTGGTCCGTAGTCGTCGATGTGGTGACCCGATCCACCCCAGCTGTCGCCGCGCCAGCCGAAGCGTCCCTCATAGTTGTCATAGAGGTAGTCGGCGATAGTGGGATCACCGTTTATCTGGTTCTTGAAGATCTGGGCCAACGCCACAAGCGACGATTTCGGGAACGAGGTGGCGTAGAGGTCGATGATCTCCTTGCGTCGAGCGTTGCTCGGCATCAGCTGAGCATCGTTCGGGTAGGTATGCCACTCGCCCCAGAACCCAACCGACCCAATATCAACCGAGTTCAGCCGAGGGTTGTTGGCATAGCGTGCGCCGATCGCTCTCACCAGCTGGGCGTGATCAGCACGAATGGTGGCGTCTTCCCAGTCGGGAACATAGGTGGCGGGAATACCACCAACACCGTTGTGTTCCAGCTCCCTCACACCCTTGCGGACAAGCCAGCACGGGAGGGCGTGATCGATGTTGTCGTTCTCGTTCGGATCGTTCCAGCAATTCTTGTCGCCGGCACCCGGCCAGGAAACCATCAACCGAAAGTCGACGGTTTGATTTCGTTGCTCGGCGCACTCGAAGAGCCGGTCGAGCAATGGCCAGGCGTACTGGCCCTCAACCGGTTCCAGGTCACGCCACAACAGACGAACGTAGAGCGAGCCACCCTTGAGGCCTGAATTCTCCACGCTCGTGTCGTAGCTGCAGGTAGCGAGCTGGTTACTGGTCGGGACTTCGGCGACAAAGTCCTGGAACCCGATCCCGGGCGAGACCATCAGCTCGAAGTGTTCGGTTGGGTCGATCGTTACCGTGTCTGCCGCGGCGGCATCGGGGTTGATCCCGATCAGGCTGGCCACGATGAGCAGGAGCGCTACGAAGGCAGCCGATGGTTGGCGCATGGCCCCCATCGGCGGCTTCCAGGCAACCGCTTCTCCCGGTTCGGATCGTTGTTTTTGGTGGAACATGAGAAACCTCAACGTTCTGTGGTGGTGATGGCGTGGAAATCAACGCCAGGTGGAGGGGCAACGTACGCCGCCTCGCCGATCGGCGTCATTGGCAAATCCGTCAGAACCCGCTTGCCAACTGTGACAACCGCTGACAATTTCCTACACTGCGAGCACGGCAACACTGGTCATCACGACCGAACCCCATCACCCGCCCCGCCGCTCCTAGCCATGTTTCAACGACGGACTAGGACATCAAGGAGACTCGAACGTTGATCGAACGATGACGACATCGGTAACAGACAACCAACCGTGGGGCGACGTACTACGTGGTTACCGGCAGCGAACCGGGCTCACCCAAGGCCAGTTCATAGAACAGCTGTCGTTTCTCGTCGCCCACATCGACAGCAACGATCGCTCAGCCCTCGAACAGATAGCGGTGTTCGACGAGGCTGCCATCTACTTCAGCGGGGTCTTAGACTCGCCAACACTGAGCCGCCTGGAGAAGGGGAGCCGAAGCCTCAACTCCCGCCAGCGGTGTATCGCCCTCATCTGGGGGTTGAATCGACTCGACGTGCTCGACGGGCTCGATGAGGCCAACACCTTCCTTGAGCTGGCGGGTCACGGAAACCTGACCAGCGCAGAATCGGGTGCCGTGCTCGGTTTGGTCGAGCCCGAAGCCAATGCCGGACCTGACACCAAGCCTGCGACCGAAACCGCGCCTGAATCTGCGGCCGGGTCTACTTCTGTCGCCGGTGACCACCCCGGCACCGGCGGTGAATCGGGTGCGCCTCGCCGGAAGCTGAGATCCGTGCTCCTCGCGGGCGGAGCTGTTGCCATGCTTGCCATTCTCGCCGTCGCAGTCACCGTGAACGCTGGCGACGGTGGAGGCGATGCGGAAACCCAGTCCGATCCTGCCGGGCCGGGTCTGCAATCTCATGTATTGCTGGTCGATGAGCTTCAGTCGGCGACGGGGGAGCTCGGCAACGGACAGACCCTTGTTGGTCTACACGAGCAGGATCAACGAGGCACGAGCGATATCTGGCCGCAGTTCGTAAAGTTCCTGGCCGATGACACTGGCGATTACCTGGGCTATCGCGCCTATTACTTGCCGGAGCATATTCCGACAGGGTCGATTACCGGCATCCGCCTCCAGCTACATTACCGGGGGCCCGACTACGAGACATCGCCGTGGGTGTGGGAAGTGCAACAAAGCGACGCTGCCGGCCTCGTCCGTTTGGGCGACAACCGCGATTCGTTGTGGTGGCAGGACTGGACCGAAGCGAGCTTCGCCTTCCCGGCTGACGGCGACGGGTTCGACGCCTCTCGTTATCTCCAAGACGGTCAGATCTGGGTATCGCTCAGCGGGAGCCAAGCCTTCGACACCCTCGACGTGGACTACGAAGCCCTCATCGTTGAATGGACCGAGCCAGTCCCCAACTAGCTGGCCTCGCCTGGCGGCTTCGTCTCGGTGGAACAGGCACGCATGCTCAGGTCCAACATCACAACAAAATCACAATCGATTGCATGATTCTGGGTTTGGTTCCACTCAGAAGGCACCCAGCAGGAGCCATCCATTTGCAATCGATTGCATCATCTTGCTAGGCTCATTCTCAGATTCGCAGAAACCAGGCATCGAGAGAAATGGGACAGACATGGGATCTATGACGGGACGCTCCTGTATTGTGACCGGCGGGGCTCAGGGCATCGGCCGAGCCATCGGCGAAGCCCTACCCGAAGAGGGTGGCGACGTATGTTTCGCCGACCTCAACGGCACGAAGGCGGCTGAGGCCGCAGCCGCCAACGAGGCCCGAGCAGCTGACGGTGGTGGCAAGGTGATGTCGGCTGAGGTCGACGTGACCGAGCGTGATCAGGTAAAGGCCATGATCGCCAGGACCGTCGAAACCTTTGGCAAGCTAGATGTGAAGTTCAACAACGCCGGCGTAAACAAGCCGGCTCGGGCGCGATCGTGGCCGGTGCCGCCGACGGTGCAAGCGTTATCGGCGTCGACCAGGACGAGTACTTCACCACCTTTGCAGGCGGCGCCGAGCCCTACTCCGAACATCTTGTGACCTCCGCGATCAAACGCGTCGACCTCGGTGTCTTTCTCACTCTGGCCAGTATGAGCGCAGGCGAGGTTGAGGGCGGCAACTTCCTGCTCGATGCCGCCAACGGAGGCGTCACCTACGCCCCGTTCCACCAGGCGGATGTTCCAGCCGAGGTGGCGACAAGGCTGGAGCAGCTGCGCGTCGACTTGGCTTCCGGCAAGCTTGATGTGAAGCTGGCCGAGTGACCGCTGCAGCGGGATTGGGAGCCCGCGAGTGATGCGCCATCTCTGGCGGTCTGTCCAGAACTGGAGCCTGCTCGCCAAGTTTGGGATCATCTCACTCGTGGCGATTGCCTTGATCGGCTTCACCCTTGGGCGCATGTTGCGGACCTCGGTAGAGCGGCAGGTGCTCGCCGGTTCGATCGCCGAGGCCGAAGTGGTTTCGCGGCTCGGATTACAGAACTCGATTGGACCCAGCGAGCTAAAGAACGGTCTGCCTCCCGATCGAGTGCGAGCCCTCGCGCTTGCCGTCAGATCCGACTTTGCCCGAATCGATGTGGTCGACGTGGTGCTTTGGAACCTCGACAAGACCGTCGTGTTCGCCACCGATACGAGCGCTATCGGACAGGCCGCCACCCCATCGCCAGCGCTCGATCAGGCCGCCGACGGGGAGCCCGTGGCGCGCATCATCGACGTGACCTCCATCGACGGTGTCGACCGGCTCCTGCTTCGGCATGGGACGGTCGTGCAGGTCTTCCAACCGGTCAAGTTCGGTTCACTCGACAGCGGCGAGACCTCGGGCGTGTTGCGGACATCGATTCCGTTCGGACCGGTAGCCCAGACGATCAAGAACGAAACCCGCAGGTTGTACCTCGTCCTCATCGGTTCCCTGCTCCTGCTCTACGCCGTGCTCTTCCGGCTTGTCGCCAATGCCTCATCCGAGCTGCGCCGTCGAGCCGACGAGAACGAACAACAAGCGAGACATGACGCCTTGACCGGCTTGCCCAATCGAACCCTGTTCGCCGAGGAAATAGACGCCAGGCTGGAGAGCAACGGGCCGGGTTCTTTGGCCGTGGTACTCATCGACCTCGATCGTTTCAAGGATGTCAACGACACCCTTGGTCACCACCACGGCGACCTTCTGCTGATCGAGATTGGTCGGCGACTCAGGGCAACCTTGCGACCGAGCGACAGCGTGGCCAGGCTCGGCGGGGACGAGTTCGCCCTGATGCTGACAAATGTCAGTAACGCCGCGTCTGCGCTTCGAGCTGCCGATCGGTTTGTGGCCGCCATCGAGGCGCCCTTTGAGGTGCAAGGTCTCCGACTCGACGTTGGCGCCAGCCTTGGCGTAGCCATTGCTCCTGGTCACGGGACGGATCTCCAGACCTTGCTCCAACGGGCTGACGTGGCGATGTATCAGGCCAAGCGATCCGGTATCGGGTGCGCGATCTACAACCCGGTCGATGATCACAACAGCCGTCAGCAGCTGGCCTTGGCCGGAGAGCTGCGACGCGCTATGAACGACGAGTTGATCGTGTCCTACCAGCCGACCTACCCGAACTGCTCGAACTGTCCGACATCATCCATGTGGTGCGCGACGGTCGCATCGCTGGCACCTTGGCTGGCGCCGACGCTGATGAGAAATCAGTGATGTCACTGGCAGCCGGTGAGGGGCAGGTGATGGCATCATGACCAACAACATCGCCGTTGGCACCCCGGCTACGAACAACGACCTGCTCGAACGCAACAACAACATCCTGGACTGGCTCTCACAGAGCGGCATCTTCGTCTTCACCTTCGTACTGATACTGGTCGCATCGGTGGCGATCGACGGGTTCGCTTCCTTGGCCAACATCACCGACGTCTTCAATCGGGCTGCGCCGATCGGCATCGTCGCCGTCGGTATGACGTTCGTGGTAATCAGCGCCAACTACCTCGATCTTTCGGTGGTTGCCCAAGTCGCCACAGCGGCCGTGGTCTTAATCGGGATGAGCAATGAGTACAACATCATCGCCGCCTTCGCCCTGGCGATGCTCATCGCTTTTGCCTACGGCCTCGTCAACGGGCTGGCCGTCGGCGTGTTCAAAGCAAACGCCGTGATCGTCACACTGGCCACCACCTTCATCGGGCTCGGGCTGCTTCGCTGGCTGACCGGAGGCAGCATCTATTTCGGGCCACCAGAGAGCCTCATACGAAGCTTCGGCACCACCAAGATCGGACCGTTCCCGCTCTCGATGCTGGTGCTGATCATCATGGCCCTCCTCTTGTCGCTGGTTTTGACTCGAACCAACTTCGGTTTCCTCGTCCGCTCCTACGGGTCCAACCGGGACGCCACCCGGCTGGCTGGCGTCAACACCGCCCTCGTGGTGATCGGCGCCTTCATGATTTCGTCCTTCGGGGCGATGATCGGCGGGTTCGTCTTGGCCGCCTTCTCCAATACGGCGGTCTCGTCCATGTCGACCGGCTACGACTTCGAGGCGCTCGCCGCCATCATCGTCGGCGGCACCAGCGTCTTCGGTGGACGAGGCAGCGTGATGCGCACCGTGCTCGGCGTCGTCTTCGTCAGCGTGCTCACCAACATCATGGTTCTTTCCGGTTTGGGCTTCGGCTACCAGCAGATGGCGATCGGTTCGTTGATCGTGGCCGCGGTCGCTATCGACGCACTGGCCAGGAAGGCAACGGCCCTATGACCGCGCTGAAATCACCGATCAAGAAACCCAACGTCGCAAGCCAGGGTGGCTTGGCTGGCTTCGGACGCCAGTTTCGAACAGTCATGGCCCGCCGCACTGAGGGCCGGGCTCTCGCTCTGCTCCTCGTCGTTGGGATCATCGCCGCCATCTTCGAACCCCTCGTGTTCACCTCCTATTCTGCGACGCTGGGCCGCATCGCCTTGATCGGCCTGGTCGCCCTAGGGCTCGCCGCCGTGATTCTCATGGGCGAACTGGATCTCAGTGTTGCCAGCACCCTGGCCGTCGCCGGAGTGGTCATGGCCAGCATCGACAGCCTCCCCCTCGGCATCGCGGCCGCCCTCCTGGTTGGGCTCGTCATCGGCGTGGTCAATGCCTTCTTCGTCATGGGGTTTGGTATCAACTCGTTCATCGCCACGCTCGGCATGTTGTTCTTCCTGCGCGGTTCGGCCTTCGTACTCTCAGGTGAAGAACCGGTACGCCTAACCAACCGTGATGCGGGCATAGCGTTCGGCAAGCCCCTGATCGGCCCCCTCACACCCCGCATGTTGCTCTTCATCCTGGCCTTCATCATCCTCCAGGTTTTCGTTACCAGAGTTCGGATCGGTCGAGAGTTCTACGCGGTCGGCGGCAACCGCGAGGCCGCCCTCGACGCTGGCATACCGGTAACGCGGCGGATCTTCACCGGATTCATGATCTCCGGGTTCGTGGCCGCTCTGGCCGGGGTGATCAACACACTCGAACGAACCGCGGCCGATCCAACCGCAGGCTCCACCGTGCTTCTGGCCAGCTTCGCCGCTGCCATCATCGGTGGTGTGCTGCTTACCGGCGGCCGAGGATCGATCTTCGGCACCCTGCTCGGCGCAACATCGCTCGGGATTCTTCAAGTCGCGCTGACGCTCTCAGGAGTGCAGGTGGATGTGCAGAACATTGTGATCGGCCTGGTTCTGCTCATCGCCGTCATCACCGACCCCAACAGTCTCCGAGCGGTTGCCGGCAGTGCGCGATCGTTTCTTCAACGTCGCTCAAGATCCCAAGCGGGAGGTTGAAACTGGCTGCATCGACAGAGTTCGCAAGCGTGAAAGAAATCGAAAGAACCAAGGGGAACACATGAAGAGGACTATGAGAAAACAACTTCCATACAAACTGGCGCTGCTCCTAATCGGCGCCCTCGCCTTTGCCGCTTGCGGCGGAGATGGCGACTCAGACTCTGCCGATGGCGGAGCCTCCGGAGACGGTGACTATCAGGTTTACGCCCTGCTCCCGCAGGGCAATGACCAGCCCTATGGCACCACCTACCTGCCACCGATGGAAGCCAAGGCGAAAGAGCTTGGCATCGAGTTGACCATCACCAACTCGCAATACGACGCCGACAAGCAGGCCAGCGAGTGCGAGGTCGCCGTGGCGGCCAAGCCCGACCTGATCATCCTGTGGCCGGCCATCGGCGACACGGTTCGTCCCTGTCTGGAAGCGGCCAAGGACGCCGGTATTCCGGTGACCGCAACCAACTCGGATGTGAATCCGGAAGACAAGGACCTGATCAGGGGGTACTCAGGCCCAGACACCTACGGTCAGGGCAAGGCGTCAGCCGAAATCATGTGTGACCAGGCTGGCGGTGCCGACATTGGCATCATCGTGGTCAACGGTCTCACCGGTAACTCGACGGCCATCAACCGTCGTGACGGTTTCGTCGAGCACGTCGAAGGTAACTGTCCGAACATCTCCATCCTGGCCGAACAGCCGGGCGACTGGAATAAGGACACGTCACAGATCGCCGCTTCCGAAATGATCACCGCCGTCGGAGCGGAGAACATTCAGGGCGTCTACGCTGCTGATGACACGATGGTGGCTGGCGCGATCGATGCCCTGAAGTCACGCGATATCGATCCCTCCGGTCTCATCATCACCTCGATCGGCAACACCCTCCTCGGCAACCCGCTGGTGATCTCAGGAGAGCTGGATGGCACCATCTTCCAGTCCTCCTCATGGGATGGCGAGAACGCGGTGGTCTTGGCCCATGATGTGCTCACCGGCAAAGACGTCGAGGCCGACCTCTTCATGCCTTCGGTGAAGGTGACGGCTGACAACGCAGAAGCCGCCGACGTCGCCCCGGAGTGGTAAGCCGCCCTGGCGAAGTACTACCTCAGAGAACACCTCTCTATAGAACACCTCCTCATGGGTGTAGTTGATGGCAAGTCCCGGGTGGTTCGTGCCACCCGGGACTTTGTCTATTCGCCGTAATGACCGAACTCGCACGGCCAGCGCGGTAGTCTGCCAACCATTCGGCGCTGTGAAACAACGTTGAATTCCTAGTCCAATGAACGAGCGATGGCATACCACCGAAGGTTCTAGATGGCCCGAGTGACCCTCAAAGATGTCGCAGAGTACGTCGGCGTAAACGTGTCTACGGCTTCGCGGGCCCTCAGCTCCGATCGAAGTTCGCTCGTCAGCCCCTCGACCCGTCGCCGCGTAACCGAGGCCGCTGAAACCTTGGGTTACCGAGGCAACTCGCAAGCCTCGGCCCTACGCCGCGGGCGCACCGGCACCATCGGTGTCATCGTGGCCGATATCAGCAACCCCTTCATCGGACCGGTGCTGCGCGGCGTAGCCAACGCCCTGAGCGGACGCGGCCTGCTGCCGATCATGACCGAAACCCGAGACTCTTCAGAGGAACTCGCTCAGGTGTGCAACAAGCTGCTGGCCCAGCGGGTCGACGGCATCATCACCACCGCAGGACGTTACCGAGATCGGGCATTGCTGAAGAAGATTGCGTTGGAGGGGCCAATCGTTCTCGCCGTGCGTCAGCTGCCGGGCAGCGGCATCCCCGCCATCGCTCACGACGACGTCGCCGGCGGGCGACTGGCGGCCGAACACCTTCTGGAGCTCGGCCACACCCGGCTTGCCCAGCTGGAAGGGCCAGAAGATATCTGGTCGTTTGAGAGTCGGGCCACCGGCTTCCGCGAAGCGGTAACGAAAGCCGGTGGAACGTGTATCGATATCCAGGCGGCGGTGAGGCTACCGACCTTCGAGGCTGGGCGCGAGCTCGCCTCGAAGCTACTCGAACACGACGGCTCGATGCCGACCGCTGTCTTCGCCCACAACGACAGCATTGCTATCGGTGCGCTCAGCAGGTTTAGGGAACACGGCCTGCGCTGCCCCGACGATGTTTCGGTCGTTGGGTTCAATGACGTTCCACTCACCGATCAGCTGAACCCACCGCTCACAACGATCCGTCTGCCTGGTTATGAGCTCGGCCGGCTCGCGGCCGAACTCGTCGTCACCAGCATCGATGGAACGGAATCCACGACCAAGACCGTGCTGCTGTCACCCGAGCTCATCGTCCGGGAATCCACTGCTCCCCCGGCGTCGTAATTCGTTTCAACAACCTCAAAGAGCCTCTTGCAAGCCCCCGCAGGGTTTGCTTCCGCGACGGCGCGATGCAACAGACACATCTTCCGGGCTCACTTCTCGACGACAGACCCCCAAGGTTGCCAATGGTTGTACTTTGAATGAAAACCAGATGCCGAATGCTGCTTGCTAGCCATCAATATCCCTGCTATCGATTCATTGCATCCTCGGGAAAGGATGCGGCATAAATAACTGTTTGGGACGGAGGATCATAGATGATTTACAAGGCTTTGCGCGCCACAAGCGTGCTCATCGCCCTACTCATGGTTATGACACTTGGATTGCCAGGTGCCAACGCCGAAGAAGTGGAGCGAGATGATGCGGTAGGTTTATCGAGTCGATACACCAACGAGGTCAAATCGTCGGCGTTGATTTGGAAGGCTGGACTACTACCTGGCGAACTACAGCATGAATCCACTCTTGCAAGCTTGATTGATATTGCAGCAGAGGATTTATCGACCTCTCGCGCCATGGCACCAGCCGATCTGGCTGCATACACTGTCATAACGGGTGATGAGAGCATTGAGCTAGTTCCGACTAGCGAGGTTGAACAACAGGATGTTGCTGCTATAGCACACGTCCCGAATATGTACGGCTATACAATTACCACCAATGACTTGCGCGAGATCGGCAACCCTCTCTACAAAAAGGCGAGCTGCTATCGAAAGAAGTCTTGGAATAGCGCCACAATGCGTCATGATATTTGCTACTGGAAATACCGTATCGATGAGGAATCCGGAAGCTATGACTACTGGCTTTATGGGAACGAGCTGGTATCAACAGTCACAAGGACACATCGAGGAGTACCTGATCCTTACGTAAAATACGCCAAGGTCGCCCAACAGTTGGGCTACTCAGAGCGTACAAACTATATGACATTTGGACGGTACGACACGGTAAAAACCCACGCTCCCCGTGGTTCGCACTACGGCAACTGCCAAACAATTGATATAAGCAGCTCCATCTCAGCTGAGAAATCAGGCGTGGGTGGCACTGTCGGAATATCTGCGCCGTTAGAGATCTGTAGTCGAATAACCGAGTACATCAACCAGGGGAACACCTACAAACGTGCAACATACGTTCATGAGGACAACCTCTGGGGTTCTAATAGGCGCAAGACCGCTGCAATCGTTAGTCAGACGATTATCAAGTTGAAGCAGCGTCCTTACGGCTCCTGGCAGCCGTACTGGTCGGATACGGCTGAAACGAAGATCGGCTGTTGGCAGCAATGGCCATGTCGCGACTATACGTTTAAATAGATAGAGGTTTGCTGTGAACACTCTCCGACAATGTAAAAACTGGGTTTGGCTGATCGCTGGGATCTTAACCTTGTCATCATGTTCGAGCCCGGCACAGTTGTCGGAGAGCGAGGCTGAGAACGCAGCACAAGTTTTACTTGATGAAGCGTCTTCCGGTGGGTCGGCGGCTGCAACCGACGATTCACCGGAAGACACCTCAGGCGCCGAGTTGGTCTACCTTGACGAGGTTGCGCGCTGCATGAGAAACGATGGTTTCGAGTTCGTCGCACAAATGGAGCAGGCTGTGACCTCAGATGATGACTCGCCGTATGGGATCACATCGTCGGCAGTAGCAGGACCGTCTACCGACCCTAACGAGCAGATTCTCTCGGGTCTCTCGCCTCAGGATGAAAAGGCCTACCTAGTTGCGCTTTGGGGCGACCCTGCCGATGAGTCAGTCGTCGGCTGCGCTGATTCTGTTTTCGACGAAATCGTCGATCCGGCGATCTTCGAGTCTGAAGAGGAAGCCGAAGTATTCTTGGACCGGCGTATCGAGTCGTTACGGTTCGAGGTCGAGTCCAAAGCCATAGCACGATCTGATGTCATCGACGCTGTCGCTGTGGCGGAAACATGTGTTGTCGACAAGCTGGGCGAGGAGGCGCAGGATGGGCCATTCGATTTCGTGACACACGCCGAACGACGTGTGGCTGCTGTCATTGATCCTGATGCAGCCTTGGAAGGTGCAACCTTGTTCGATCTGATGGAGAGCAGCGACGAGGCGCTTGAATTCGGTCCCGACACCATCGAGTCGATGCTTGCCGCCGAGCAGTTCGTCTGGCAGACAGAGGTGGAGTGTCGACAAGGGATTCAAGACGTGCTGGACGCCGCATTCGCCGACGAGGCATCGAAGCTGCTGCTCGATTCTCCGGAGTTGGGGCAGGCTCTTCTCGATGCAAGTGAACTGAATCGTGGCTAGATTCTGGATCGGCCTCGTTTGTGCAATCAGTTTGCTGCTGGCTGCCTGCTCGTCGGCAGAGCTGTCAGAGTCGGTTTCGTGTACAAAGCGGGATCTACATTTTCTTTGCAGTGGCGACGGACTCCAGTACCTCGTCTCAGACCCTGCCGAGTCGGCCACGCCGCATGGCCTGGTAATCGTCGACCCCGGTGGGCCCGGCTTCGATGTGTTAGGTGAGGCACGACCAACTTTCGAGGCACTAAAGGTCCTTTGGCCTAGCGCTCGTCTCGTTCTTCTGGTCGAGCCATGGCAATGGGAGCCCGTGTCGGGCACGTGCACAGATCAGCTGTCTGCCTATATTGAAATGGTTCGACTGGACATCCAGCCCACAGAACCTCAAGCGGAATGCATCGAGGCCCGATGGTCTTCGGACACCTTGGCAACCGCCTACAAAGCGATCATTACGAAGGAGCGGATAGAAGAGACTTCGACACTTCTCGTAGGTCTTTCATTTGGCGCACATCGAATTGCACCAATTATTGATGAACTCGCAGTACTGGATGACCAAGTCAGTATCTTGTTGGATAGTCCTCCAGAGATTGGCACGACAGATGCCAAGAAACACTTCGACAGTCGGGTCGCAAGAATCGGACACCTGATGGATGCTACACCGGGGGTCGAATACGACACCCTCCTTGACTGGGCTGGTGCCGTCATCCCTACCGATACAGACACCGATGCTCGGTCAACCTTTCTGTCGCGCCACGATCCTGCTGCGTCCTTACTATTGCTCGCACAAAACCTCCCGCAGAACGAGACCTTCCTCTCCGACCTAGCAGACACAAAGGTCACCTCGGTTTCTCCAAAGGAGATGGACGTCTCGATGAGTCGAGCTGCCGATAACTTTTTTCGGCGGACCACCGGTGGTCGATATGACTCATCATGGGCAGGGTACTTTGCTGAGTTTTGCCCTACGTTCAGCGAATGGCCTCAAGCCACCGAGGACGACGATCCTCTTCTGGAACTTCTCGTCGAGCTACATCAGGTTTGCGAGTTAGCCAACTTCTCTGATGAGGGTCGTTCTCCGGATCGAGACATATCACTCGATGTTTGTGTAATTGAACGAGATCGCGATCCGAATGGCCCATTGATCGACAATGATTGGCTTCTGTCACCCCGAGTCATGCATGCCACGATAGAAGGTGGCCATCGACCACTGACCGGCCTCTTCTCAAGGAGTATTATCGATGAATATCAAGCGAATTCTATTTGTGAATCTGCTCGGACTTCTAGTTCTTAGCTCATGTGGTATTGCTGGTTCCGACGAGAGAACTGATCGTGAGGTTGAGCGCGAAGAATTTGATGAAGTTGTCGCAGAAGCCGAAGCTCTCAGTTTGGTTCCGAGCCTGCCCGCAGGCTCACAGACGCTCGGGTTTTCACAGCGAGAACCGGGCGTCTACGCGGTCACACTAAACAAATTCGAATGGGCAGATCAGAAGCTATTTGCACAGGATGTAGGCCTGGTGTGCGTTTCTCGAAGCAGGTCCGACCTTGCCGAATCGTGCGAGAACCAAGGACTCAAGAGTCACTACGAGCAGGATGGCGATGTCCACATCTTTATTGGGTCGGCCGCTAGCGACATCAGCTTGGACGTAGCCGTAGGATCAGACAGCACGTCGCTACGCCAAGCCTTTGAGGCCGGATGGGATAGCTGGATTGACGCAGCAGGTTGACTCAAGATCTGACAACTCAGGCGAAGTCTCAACAACTGAATCGGTTCACATACCAGCCTTGAGCCCGGTTCGGCTCGTCGCTGTGCTTATCATGAACCGTCGGACTTGACCGCAGCTCTCAACCGTAGACCTCAGGTCCAAGCATTTGATCGAGAGAGCGCATCACTGGCTCGGCGTCGCTGGAGGTGCTCGATGTCGCCGTGTGATCCGGCCGCTTCGCCCGGGTGCGAGCTCGGGCAACAAGCCCCGGTATCAAAGCTCACAAGCCGCACCATCGAAGCGGCGGCCCAGCAGTCGATCTGTTTGGCGTCCGTCAGGCTCGACCTGTGCCAAGCCCTGCTCAGTAGACTTCGCAGGGCAAGTGACGAAGCCGACGAAGAATTGGAACCGGAAGATGCGTGAATCGCTAGAACCCAAGTGGATCGATTGCTTCGAGGAATTCTTTCGTCTGTCCGGGGTAGACAAAGGCGACCTGATCGGTGTGCTGGCCGAGTCGACGAGCCGCGAGATTCTCGTCGAACTCTCCGAACATGCCCTGCACCGCATTGGTGCCCGACCGGTTCGGATCACGGTGCCAGCACCCCCGCTACAAGACCCGCTTCCGGTGCGATCCACCGGCGCCACCTACGCCTACGACACCTACCCTGAAATCATGCGAGCGCTCGGCGCCTGCAGCCTCGTGGTCGACTGCACGGTTGAAGGACTGCTGCACAGCAAGGCTCGCCAGGAACTCCTCGGCGCAGGCGGGCGGGTTCTCATGATCTCCAATGAACACCCCGAGGTTCTGGAGCGCTGCCGCCCCGATCCCGACACACACAAGCTGGCCCTCAACGCTCTCGGCATCCTCGACGCTGGCTCGACTATGCGGGTCACCTCGGGGGCAGGGACCGATCTCGCCGTCGACATCACGGGGGCGCCCAGTCGAGGTGGTGGTGGGATTCTCGGCCCGAACGACAAGATCGCCTACTGGCCGGCCGGGCTCGCCCTGTGCTTCCCCTTGCCCAACACCGTGTCGGGCACCATCGTGTTGGACGTGGGCGATCTCAACCTCACCTTCAAGCGCTACTTCCAAGGCCAGGTTACGCTAACGCTTCAGAACGATCGCATTACCGACATCGCTGGGTCCGGCCTCGACGCCCAACTCCTCACCGACTACTACGCCGGCTGGGACGACCCCAACGCCTACGCCGTCTCCCACGTTGGGTGGGGGGTCAACCCAGACGCCCGCTGGGACGCCCTCACCATGTACGACCGAAACGACATAAACGGAACCGAGATGCGAGCGATCGCCGGCAGCTTCCTGTTCTCCACCGGCGCCAACGAGTTCGCCGAGCGTTTCACCGCCTGCCACTTCGACTTTCCCCTGCGCAACTGTGATGTCTTCGTCGACGGCACCCAGGTGGTTGCCAACGGCACCGTCGTTCACGGCTAGGCGGCTCATGGCTGGCAACTACCGAACCGAAACGGTTCGTGTTCCGGGCAAGCCAGGGCTCACCTGTTCGGTGACGGGCCGCGGTCCCGCCGTTTTCTTTCTCCATGGGGTCGGGGGGCGCCGCCAAAACTGGTCAAGCCAGATCGACGCTGTGGCCGATCGGTATACCGCCATTGCCTGGGATGCCCGAGGCTACGGCGACTCCGACGACTACGACACACCGCTCACCTTCTCCGACTTCGGCGACGATCTTGCACGCGCCCTCGACCACCTCAACATCGACAACGCCCACCTCGTCGGCCTGTCGATGGGGGCCCGAATCCTGCTCGACTTCTTTCCCCGTTTCCGAGACCGGGTGGCCACCCTCACCTTGTGCGACGTTTTCTACAGCTACGAGCATGCCTTGTCGCCGGCGAAGCAGGAGGAGTACATCGCTCTTCGCGAACGCCCGTTGCGGGAGGGCAAGACCTTCGCCGATCTGGCCCCTCGACTCATCGAGTCGCTCGTTTCACCGTCGTGTTCCGAACCGGTCAGGGCTGAACTCTACGAGAGCATCGTGGCCCTTCGCGTCGATTCGTATCTGAAAACGATCCGCGCCGCGACAACCTTCGACCAGTCGTCGTCGCTCGAAGCCATCGACGTACCGGTCCAGCTCATCTACGGCGCCGAGGACACCCTCACGCCCCCCTCGGTTGGCGAAGAAATGAACGCTCAAATCCCCGACGCCCAACTGGCCGTACTCGACGGGGCTGGGCATCTGAGCAATCTCGAACGCCCCGAGGCGTTCAACCGCGTGCTCACCGCGTTTCTGGACAACCATGCGTCAGCCAGCAGCGCCTAGATCAAAAACCGGAAACTTGGGCCAATAACCTGCCGCTGGGCATAAAGTCGCAACCGGATTTTCCGATTGTCACCTATGACAACGGCTGCCCTCGACATCGACCTTCGACCGCAACTGGAAGCGGAGCCGCCGACGGTGGCGACAGCCCAGCATGTCCTCTTCGCCAGCGCCGAGTACGGACCAGCGGTGAAGGTCGGAGGTTTGGGCGAAGCATCGAACGGTCTGGTCAGCGGACTTCGTCTGGCCGGGGTTGAAGTCTCGGTCGTGATGCCCGACTACGGACTCATCGATCTTCTCGACGCGACCGAGCGCCAGATCGGTCAGCTTCCCTCGTGGTGCCCGCCGGTAACAGCCCGTACGGGATGGGCCCCGACGGTGGGGAAACTCACCCTGCTCCACTACGAGGGCTCGATCCGGCCGCACCCCTACAACGATCCTGAGACCGGCCTGGGCTGGCCCGACAACAATGAGCGCTTCATGATCTTCAGCGCGGCGGTGGCCGCTCTCGCCATCGAAATCAAGCCCGATGTCGTCCACCTCAACGACTGGCATACGAGCGCTGCTACCGCCCTGCTCCCTGAAGACATGGCAACCGTCTTAACTATTCACAATCTCGCCTACCAGGGTGTTGACGACGCCACCTGGGCCACTCGGTTCGGAAAAGCAGCATCCACGTTCATCCACGACGACGCCTTCAATCCGCTTGCCGCCGGCATCACCCTGGCTGACGAGGTGGTCATGGTCAGCAAGTCCTACGCCAACGAGGCCATGAGCGAGGAGGGTGGCTGTGGTCTCCATCATCGTCTTCTGGAGCGAGACACCGCGATTCGTGGCATTCGCAACGGCATCGACTTGGATCTCTGGAGCCCGGCAGATGACGTCTACCTACCGGAGAATTTCGATGCAAAGCAGCTGGGTGGCAAGGCCACCTGTCGAGCTGAGTTGTTAGAGCGAACAGGCCTTGAAGGCGAGCGGGGGCCAGTGATAGGTATGGTCGCCCGGTTCGTTCATCAGAAGGGCATCGACCTAGCCCTGGATCTGGTCCCCTACCTCTCGACCATCCGAGCCAAGTTCATCTTGATGGGATCGGGGGCTCCAGCGATCACGGCCAAAGCTCAAGAGGTTGCCGCCCTCTACCCGGAACAGTTCGCCGTGTTCGCCGGATACGACGAGAAGACCGCTCATCTCATCGTGGCCGGAAGTGATCTGTTCCTCGTGCCCAGCCGATTCGAACCGTGCGGGCTTACCCAGATGCAAGCGATGACGTGCGGCACGATACCGGTGGTAACCGGGGTCGGCGGTCTGCGAGACACCGTGATCGACACCGACTCGCGGCGACGAGCCGGTACCGGCTTTGTGGCCGCCGAACCAACGCCACTCGCCATCCTCGATGCCCTGCACCGAGCGGCTCGAGGCTGGTCGACGGCACGACGGCGGCAAGCCATTCAGCGCCGGGGCATGACCGCCGATTGGTCGTGGGCCGGACCAGCCCGGCGCTACCTCAGCGTGTACGAGGACGCGATCAGCACACAAGCCCACGTATGACGTAGAGTCATAAGTATTGTTCCAACCCAGCAACCTATGTCATACTTCGTTTGGAGGGGCTCGGACGTAGGGCTCCAAAGATGAGGTTGGACCGTTGAAGCTGGACGTTGAATCGTTACGGGCGCTCAAAAAGGTGGTAGAGACCGGCACGTTCACCGAGGCCGCGGCGCAACTCGGCATGACCCAGAGCGCGGTCAGCTGGAAGATCAAGCGGCTCGAAGAACGGGTTGGCTTCGAGCTGGTCAAAAGAGGCAGCGAGATCGAGGCCACCCCCGACGGGCGCGACCTGTTGCTCTACGCCGAACGCATCATCGACGCTCACGACGAAGCCGTTGAGCATCTGAGTCGCTCCGATCTTGAAGGCATCATTCGGCTCGGTACCAACGAGGACCTGCGAGGCGGTCAGCTCGCCGACGTTCTCGCCCGCTTCGGCCGCATGTACCCACACATCAGGCTCCACGTACGGGTGGATCTGTCGGGCCGAGTGCGAGAATGGCTCGAAGACGGCGAGGTCGATCTAGCCCTGCTTCAGATCCCCGTCGACGAGGTCGCCCCCGGCGACATCGTCTTGTGGCAGGAGCCGCTCATGTGGGTTCACGGGGTCGATCAAACATTCGACCCGGCCGACGAGGTGCCGATCGTTACCTTCGGGCCCGGGCTGGTCTACCTCGATGTTTCCGAGGAAGCACTCCGCATCGGAGGACTGCGGTGGCGGTATGTCTTGGAGTGTCCCATGCTCAATGGTGTGCAGGCCGCCGTCGATGCCGGACTCGGGCTGGCCGCTCTCAACCCGCGAAATCACACCACAACCATGGTCACGTGGGAACACAACGACCGCTACCCAATGGCCGATCTGTGCGAAGTGATACGCACCGGGTTAGACGCCGACCCTGAGATCCTCGACGCCCTCCGTGACGCTCTGGCCTCGGCCCTGCACGAACGCCAGCCCTAGGAGACACATGAATCCTCCCGCTCCCCAGACCAAACGGCGCGGTCGATCCGCTCGGCGTCAGGCCGATCGCAACAAGCCGCTGGCCTGGTTGCCCGAGCTCGATCGAGGCCTGCCCACCTTCGACATCGTGCCCCACGAGCAGTTGCTCAGGATCCATGACGCCTCCGTTACCCTGCTGGAAGAGGTGGGTATCGAGTTTCGCGATGATGAGTCGATCGCTCTGTGGAAGGCACTCGGCAACGATGGGGTACACATCGACGGCTACCGCGTCCGACTCGACCGCGAGCTCGTGATGGAACTCATCTCCACCGCGCCCGAGTCCTACACGATGACGGCCCGCAACCCTGAGCGCTCCGTCACCCTGGGGCGCAACAAGACCGTGTTCACACCCTCGTATGGCGCACCGTTCGTGCTCGACTTCGACAACAAGCGCCGCCATGCCGTGCTGGAGGATTTCAACAACTTCGCCAAGCTCGCCTACCTCGAGCCCGCCCTTCACATGACCGGTGGCGTGCTGGTCGAACCAATGGACGTTGCCGTTCCCTACCGACACCTGGAGATGACCTACAGCCTCCTGCGCTACAGCGACAAGCCGCTGATGGGTTCGGTTACGTCGAGGGAACGGGCCGAACAGTCGCTCCACATGATGGGCATCGTGTTCGGCCAAGACATCGTGGCCGACACCACGGTTTCCACGTCGCTGGCCAACTGCAACTCACCCCTCGTGTGGGACCAGACAATGCTCGACGCGGTAAAGGTGTATGCCGCATCCAACCAGGCCATGCTGTTCAGCCCCTTCGTGTTGGGCGGCGCTTCAACCCCGGCCTCCACCGTGGGAGCGGTTGCTCAGCTCAACGCCGAAGCTCTGGCCGGTGTGGCCTTCATGCAGATGGTTCGGCCCGGTTCGCCTGCGGTGTACGGTCAGTGGACGGCAACCGTGGCCATGAACTCGGGCGCTCCCCTCGCCGGCACCCCGGAGATCGACCACATCAATATGTTGGTCGGCCAACTAGCCCGCTATTACAAGCTGCCGTGGCGCTGCTCCGGCGGTTGTTCATCATCGAAACTGGTGGACGCCCAAGCTGGCTACGAATCGGCCCGCAACCTCTACGGCGTGCTGATGGCAGGCGCCAACTTCGTCCTGTCCACCACCGGCTATCTCGAAAGCGCACTCTGCCAGAGCTACGCCAAGGCCATGCTCGACGGCGAACAGCTGCGCATGATGTATCGCCTCGGCCAGGGGGTGAACATGGACGAACTCGACCCGGCGATGGAAGCGGTGCGAGAGATCGAACCCGGCGACCACTACCTCGGCACCCAACACACCCTGGCCAACTTCAAAACCGCCTTCTTCATGCCCGAGCTTATGGATGGAGAGTCGTTCGAAAACTGGAACGTCAACGGTGCCAGCGATGCCAACGATCGGGGTTTAGCCATGGCCCGCAAGCAGCTGGCCGACTATGAGGAGCCCTCGATGGATGACGGCATTCTGGCCGAGCTCGAAGACTACAAGGAACGCATGAAGACCGAGATCCCCGAGACTATCGAATGAGCGGTCGATCAAGCGTTCAATCCCTCACCGATCGTGTCGCCATCGTGACCGGAGCGACCTCTGGTATCGGTGCGGCGACAGCCGAAGCGTTCGCTGCTGCCGGGGCCCGCGTTGTCGTATCCGGGCGTCGGGCCGAAGCGGCCGAGGCTACTGCAACCGCGGTAGCCGAGGCTGGTGGTACGGCCCACGTCGTCTTGGGTGACATCGCCGACCCAGCCTTCGCCGATCACCTCGTGGCCGCCACCATCGATCACTTTGGACGACTCGACATCGTGGCCAACGTCGCTGGCACCATCACCCGGGGAGACGCAACCGAGACCACCGACGATGAGTGGTACCAGAACTTTAGGGTCAACACCGACTCGGTCTTCTTCGTCTCGCGATCCGCGATCAGCGCCTTCCGCCATCACGGCGACGGAGGCGTGATCGTGAACCTGGCCTCCAATGTTGGCCTGGTGGGCAGCGCTGGCCTGCCCGCCTATTGCGCCTCGAAGGGTGCGGTCGTCCTGCTGACAAAGGCCATGGCGCTGGACCACGCGGCCGAAGGCATTCGCATCAACGCGCTCTGCCCCGGAGCGGTCGACACCCCGATGCTGGTGTCGGCCCACCACAAGACCGGGCGATCGCCAGAGGAGGTGCTGTCCTCCAACATCGCCTCGATCCCCCAAGGCCGGATCCCAAAGCCCGACGAGATTGCAGCCGCAATGGTGTTCCTGGCCTCCGATGCTTCCGCCCACATCACCGGTATCGCCCTGCCGATCGACGGAGGCTACATTGCTGGATAAACAGCTGGATGAGCGCTTGGCCGGGCGAGTCGCTCTCGTCACCGGCGGGGCTCGAAGTATCGGCGCCGCCATCTCCCAACGGCTCGCCGCGGCCGGTGCCGTCGTGGTGGTCGGCGACCTTGTCGAGTCACCTGCCCACCCTGGGCTCCGTCTCGATGTGGCCGACGAAGCTTCGGTCGAAGCAGCGGTGGCCCAGGTGGTGACCGACCACGGGAGGCTCGACATCGTGGTTAACAACGCCGGGATCATGTTCGAAAACCCGATCGCCGAGCAAGACCTCGCCTCGTGGAACCGGATGATGGCGATCAACCTCACCGGCCCGATGCTGATGATCAAGCACGCTGCACCCCATCTGGCCGCTAACGGTGTCGGGTCGGTCGTCAATATCGGCTCCATCGAAGGCGATCGCTGCAACCCGGCCCATGCCGCGTATGCCGCAACGAAATCCGGCGTTCATGGGCTTACTCGGGCGGCGGCGGTTGATCTCGGCCCGGTCGGGATCCGCTGCAATGCGATCGCTCCGGGCTGGATCGACACACCACTGAACGCGGGATACGTCGACACCCACCCCGATCGGGAAGCCGTTCTCGACGCTCTGGCCAAACTTCACCCAATCGGTCGGGTCGGCGCCACCAGCGACGTCGGCGACGTGGCGGTGTGGCTCGCCTCAGACGAGAGCCGATTCGTCACCGGCCAGGTAATCACCGTCGACGGGGGCCGAACCGCCCGCCCATCACTCCCCGACATCCTCGCCTAACGTCAACACCCCACCCCAGCCACCGCACCTAGCCACCGCACCCAGCCACCGAACCCGATCTCGCGTTCTGCTGTTCCCACGCGTCGTTTTCGACGCCTGGGAGCAGCAGAACAGACGGTCACAGCTGGTCACGGCGCGTTCACGGCGCTCGAGCTGTTCAGGCGACCGACGATGTTTGTAGGCGCTGATCGACAACCGCTGCAATCGAGGCTGCGGTAGCCGCTGGGCGTTGGGTCACCTCAGCCCATGTGACCCGAATCGCCACCCAGCCATGGGCCGCCGCCAACCGATCGCGTCGGCGATCATCGGTCATCTCCTGATCGCGCTGATGCCAACGGCGACCGTCAGCTTCGAGAACAACCTTCGCCTCCCCATGGGCGAAGTCCACGATGCCTCGTCGACCATCGAACCAGGGAGGGCGCACCTGGCGACCAAACCCCGTGATCCCCTGGGTCGCCAGCAGCGCCCAGACCCGTGCCTCAAGCTCTGACCCCTCGAGGTCTGATCCCTCACCCCCAGACGCATCGCCTAACAAATCAACCACGAGACGGCGAAGCTTGAGCACACCAGGCACACCCTGGCGTGCCGTAGCGTCGAAGCAGGACTGCAGCTCGACGGCTCCCGGCTTGGCGTCACGCAACTGCGTTTGGACGATATGGCGAAGCCTCGCTTTCCCTACTACACCAGCGAGATCGACAATCGTTCGAGCGGGCGAGGTGCACGGCACGCCATCTACCTCGACAATGTCGAAGCTCGACAGGGTGCGGCTCGGGTGAACAACAACACCACCCACCCGCCGATGCACTCCGTTTGGCACGATCACGTGAACTACGTCCTCGCGGACATCGACCGGGAACCGATGAAGGGCTGCCGCGGTGTGATGAGCCAACACCGATCCCGGCACCGCCGCCAGCGCCCGGTAGGAGGGCGTCGACCGGTCACGAAGTGCTTCGATGATGTAAACGCCGCGACATACAGAGCTGAGTACACCCTGTCGAAGCCGCCGATCGATGCTCGAACGGCCGAACCCGGCGTCGAGCAGCGCAGTTCGCGTGCAGACCCCACCCGAGGTCGCCGCTAGCGCATGGAGAAGCGCATCATTTTCAATCGATCCCACCATGCCACAAGTCTTGCGCCAGCGTGTGACGTCGAAGGTTGATGCTGGCCCCATCGACTATTTCCTCGGTTCTGCTGTTCCCACGCGTCGTTTTCGACGCGTGGGAGCAGCAGAACAGACGGCTAGGTTTCGGCCGCCTCGCTGTTGCCGGCGAACTGGGGCACATCGGTCAAGGGCGTGTTGTGGAGCTGGGCCTCGTCAGCGAACCAGATCTCGCCCAGGGGTATGCCGGCGTCATCGTCGAGGGCGCCGACCATCACACTGGTTCTGTCCTCGTGTTCGGCGGCGACGAAGAACAGGGTCGAGCCGCACCCACGACAAAACCCGTAGCGAGCGTAGGGGAACCGATGCCAGTCGAGACGACCTTTGGGGTCGGCAACATCCAGATCCTCGTTCGAGACTCGCGCCGCGGCCACGAAGTTACCGGAGATGCGTCTGCAATTCTCACAATGGCAGTGCAGCACCTGTTCCAGCGGAGCGCTGATCGTCAGGCTGATATCGCCACAAAGACAATGCCCGGTCTGGGTTTCATCATGGATTTCGGCCGCTTCGTTCATGGCCAGAGCGTAGTCGTGCTGGACCGGGCCACAGCCTCCCCGTCGAGCTGATACCCAAGCCCAGGCATCGTCGGCTGATCCGTGAGGCACCCAACGCTAGTCTTAGACCATGTCTGCTTCGGTGCCTGTTTCCGCACATCCCCTCATCGTTGGTCGACCGGTGTTGATCGTCATCGACATCCAAGGTGGCGCCGCCGTCGACGCACCCTCGAACGGCGAATCCGAATCCGCCATCCCGTTTATGGACGGCTACAACGAGGCGATGGAGAAGGCTCCTGCCCTCGTCGAACACGCCAGGGCTTGCGGTGTTCCCATCGTGTTCTTTCAAGAGGCACACCGCCGGGATCTGGTCGATTTCGGGCGAGAGTTGGATGGGGCTGAAGGCATCCATCTCCTCGAAGGCGATCCAGGCACCGCAATCCACCCCGATCTGGGCGTAAAGCCTGACGACTACGTGATCCGCAAGCGTCGCTATTCATGCTTCTTTGGCACCGAGCTCGAGATTCTCCTCAAAGGCCTTAAGGCTGACACCCTCATCCTCATCGGCGGTCACACCGATGTGTGTGTTCACTACACCTTTGTCGACGCCCACCAGCACGACTATTACTGCCGGGTTGTAACCGACGTGGTTGCCGGCTCTGCTCAAGAAGCTCACGACGCGTCACTGCGGGCGATGGAGTATCTACAGACCGGAGCGTGCACAAAACGAGCCGAGGTGATGGCGGCCTTCGACCAGCACGCCCTCGTCGCTCCCTAGGTCGAGAAGAGCCCTCGTCAGACGAGGGCGGGCATGCGCCGAGCAATGCTCAAAAGCACGATCGACGCCACGGCTGCTACCGCCGACAGGGCCGCCGGGCCGGTGATTCCCGACGCGGCGTAGAGCACCCCGCTCAGCGAAACCCCGATGCCTCGAAAGAGGGTACCGAAGGCATTGTTAGCGGCGAGGACTCGGCCGCGGGCCGACGGCATCGCTTCGCTGACGATCGAGAACGAGGTGACGATGGCGAATTCGAAGCCGAGAAAGAACACCATCAATCCAACGCCGCCGACAACAAGCGACGAGCCGGCTTGCGTCATCACCGCCAACCCGACCAGGACCAGCAGCAGAGCCGCCAGCGTCGAACGGACCGGGCCGACTCGGTCGGCGAGGACAGCCGAGGTGGACGAGGCGGTCAGCTCGGCGAAACCGAAGGCGATCGCTACGAGGCCGACACCAGCGGTTGAGACACCGAGCGCTTCGTCCAGCCACGTCCCGGCGATCACCACGGTGGCCAGACCGGTGATGGCGATGGTGGCCGACCCGGCGATAGTGACCCAGGCCTTGGGCGTCAGCGATCGGCGGGCATCGCCGCCGGCGGCGTCGTCGAGCAGTTTCGAGTCGTCATCGGATCGGATCACCAGCACAGCGATGACCGCCGCACCCACGCCATAGGCGATAAAAGGCGCCCGCCAATCAAACCATCCGATGAGCACAGCCGCAATCGGCGCTCCGAGGAGAAGGCCGAAGGCCCACGACGTCTCGAAAATGCCCAGCGCTTTGGCTCGTCGATTGAAAAGTACTCGACGGCTCAGGTAGGAATGGCCACCCACCGTGCAGAGCGAGACACCAATGATGAGCACAAAGTAGGCGACAGCAAAGGTTGAGAGGCGGCCGATGATGGCAACAAACGAGCCGACGACGATGAGGCCGAGCGAGGTCAGAATGGCGAGTCGCTCTCGCCCCTTGTCGAGCTGGCGGCCGATGAGCAAGGTGATGAGGCCGGCCATCTCGCCGAGACCCAGAATGAGGGTCATCTGTTCGGTAGAGCTCTGAAAGGCGGCGACCAGAACCGGCAGGAAGAACGGCACCCAGCGGATCGACATGTTCGTGATCGACTTGGCTGCCGTAAGCAATGCCAGCCGAGCGTTGGAGACGTTCACCTCGCGAGGCTAGCGCCGCCGCTGATCCATGCTCGCCGAGGTGAGTCTTCGATTCGACCGCATGCTCGGCTATACGGGCCGCCAGCCGTAAGGAGCAGCCCATGACCAGCAGCAATCGTCCCACCGTGGACCCGGCCACGTGGCGCCAAGCCCGAGCCGAGTTCATGGAACGGGAGAAGGCTTTTACCCGCGAGCGTGACGCCTTAAGCGCCGCTCGACGGGAACTGCCATGGCTCAAGATCGACGACATCTACAACCATGGCACGTCGCCAGCCCATGGCGAGGAGATGCCCGGCATCAGCACGTTCGTGCGGCGGGGCGACGACGCCTACCCCGCAAGCTAAGCACCGGCCCGGGTTAGAGTGCGCCGGGTGACCGCACTCCTCGCCCTGGCTGGCGCCCTTATCGTTGGTGCTTCCGACTTTGTCGGCGGCCTAACGTCGCGAGATAACCCGACCTACCGGGTGGTGGCATGGATCCAGGCATCGAGCCTGGCCATGACCGCCCTCGCCGTGCTCCCCATCGGTTGGGTCGCGGTTAGCCAGCGCGATGTGGTCGCCGCCATCGTCGCCGGACTTTCCAGCTCATTCTCCTTTATCGCCCTCTACCGGGCCTTCACCTTGGGCTCGATCTCGGTTCTCGCACCGACGGCCGCCGTCTTGAGCGCCATCATCCCAACGGTTGTTGGCTGGTGGCGAGGCGAATCGCTCTCGGCTCTCAACGTGGCCGGGCTGGCGATCGGGCTCGTGGCCATCACCCTCGTAGCCCAAGATCGCTCAGCCAGATCGGGCAAGGCGGCCAAACCGAGCGAAGCGGGCGCCGAGCCGCAAGCCAACGCGAAAACAGGCAAGCCGCCCACCTTCACGATCGGCGCCTTTGGACTGGCCGCTCTGGCCGGTGTCGGGTTCTCCATTTTCTTTCTCGCCCTGGCCGAAACGTCGCCCGACGCCGGGCTCTGGCCTCTGGTCCTAGCCCGGCTCGTCTCGGTACCCGTGGTCTTCGCTCTGGCCGTCGGCTTTACCGGCACGCTGGCCGTTACTGCGGGCAGCCCCCGCCTGCTGCTTCTCGGCGGGTTCGGTGAGGCGACAGCAAACCTGTTCGCCATGATGGCCTATCAGCGAGGACCGTTGGCGGTCGCGGCTGTGCTCAGCGCTCTGTTCCCGATCAGCACCGTGCTGTTGGCCCGCCTTGTGCTGGCCGAACGATTGCAAACAATCCAGTGGGCAGGCGTCGGCCTCGCCATGGTGGCGATCCCCCTGGTGGTTTGGCCCTAGCCCTGCTCCATGACGGCTCGGACCCCAGCGACGAAGGCATCGACATCTTCGGTCGTGGTATCCCAAGCCGTCATCCACCGAACCTGGTTGATGGATGGGTCCCAGTCCCAGAAGAAGGTCCAGTCCTGGAGAGGCTTGATGGCGTGCGCCGGCAGGATCGGAAACATACTGTTGACGGCCGGGGCAGGACCGGCGTCGAGTCCGTCAACGCCAGCGGCAATCTTCGCCACCTCGGCATGGAGATAATCGGCGGTTTCGTTGGCCTGAGCTCCGAGGCGCAACCACAGATCGTCGCTTAGCAAGGCCAGAAACTGAGCGGCCACGTAGCGCATCTTCGACGGCAGCTGGGTCACCTGCTTACGCACGAACTCGGAGCCAGCGGCACATGCCGGATTAAGAAAGACGACGGCTTCGGCACTGACGGCACCAACCTTTGTGCCGCCGAAGCTGAGCGCATCAACACCGGCACCGATCGTCATGGCCCGCAACGTCTCCACATCGCCGCCCAGTGCCGCGGTGGCGTTGGGGATTCGAGCTCCGTCGAGGTGCACAAACATGTTGAGCTCATGGGCGGTGTCGCAGAGAGCAGCAATCTCTTCGATCGTGTAGAGCGTGCCGAGTTCGGTTGACTGAGTGATCGAAACCACACCGGGTTGGGCGTGGTGCACATCGCCCTGGAGCCAGGCGATGCCGTGCAATTGCTCGGGAGTAATCTTGGCATCGGTGGTGGGTAGGTCGATGAGTTTGGCCGAGAGAATGCGCTCAGGAGCGCCGGTCTCGTCCACATTGATGTGGGCCCAGTCAGAGCAGACGACGGCCTGATACGGGCCTGGCTTTGACGCCATCATCGTGGCCAGGGCGACGATGTTTGCACCCGTGCCATTGAAGGTGAGCCGAGTGATCACGTCGGCATCAAACAGCTCCGAAAATCGCTGTTCGCAACGGGCGGTGAGTGGGTCTTGACCATAGGCGAGTGCATGGCCTGCGTTGGAGGCGGCCATTGCTTCGATGACGAGGTTGTGAGCGCCTGCCGCGTTGTCGCTGGCGAACGAACGAGCGGGGGCCGAAAGCTGGCCGAGAGGGTTTGCAGACATCGTGACACCTTATCGACGACCAGACTCCAGGCAGTGTTCGTCCAGCTCGGTTCATCCAGCCCGGTTCGTCCAGCTCGCCGGATCTCGCTCCATTCGTTTCGACCAGAGTTGTGTAGGGTCGTGCTCGTGACAGAAAACGTCGTGCGCCCAAGCGGCGTTTTGACCACAACGATCGATCGACGCGCCCTGCTGGCGGTGGCCACCCAGTTCTTCGTCAACGGCGCCATGTTCGCCTCCTTTCTCCCCCGCCTGCCAGAGATCAGAGACCGGGTAGACATCACCGTGACCCGAGTCGGTCTCCTGCTCTCGATCGCTGGCCTCTTCGGCCTCGCGGGCAGTGCCGTCGTGAGCCCTGCCATCAGCCGGTTCGGAACCAGAACCGTCATGCTTTGGGCTGCGACGATCGTGGCGTTCTCCCTCCCGATCATCGGATTCGCTCAAAGCGAGCTGGTCTTGATCGTTGGGCTGGCCGGCATGCTCGCCTTCGATGTTCCTGTCGACGTTGCCATGAACATGCAGGGCTCATGGCTCAGCGAACGCCGATCTACCCCGGTGATGAGCCGCCTCCACGGGCTCTGGAGTTTGGGGGCGATGGTGGGCGGCATCGCCTCGTCCCGTCTGGCCGCGGCCGGGGTGCCCATAGCCGTTCACCTCCTCGGGGCGAGCGCCGTTCTTCTCGTGGTCATTGTCTTGCTTAGCCGCGGGCTGCTCCGGGTCGATGAGGTTCCTTCGTCAAGCCGTACCACATCGGGGACATCGCCGACTCGACGATCGTCGATCCTCGCCCTCTTTACCGTGGCCGGCTTCTGCGCTCTCGCTATCGAATCCACCTCGATCGACTGGGCCGCCTTCCGGTTCACCGACGACTATCTCACCACTCCCGGGTTCGCCGCCTTGGGCTATGTGGCGGTGACGGCGGGTATGACGATCGGTCGTTTCGGGGGCGACTGGGCCACCGTGCGACTCGGCCGCGACCGGCTCGGGCATGCCGCAACCGCCCTCTCCGCTCTGGGCCTCGCCGCCGCAACCCTTATCGACGTGCGCGCCATCAACCTCGGCGGCTACGCTCTGGCCGGCGTGGGTATCGCAACCATGTTGCCCACCATCTACGACCAGGCGGCAAAGCTACCCGGCCCTCCGGGAGCTGGCCTCGGGGCTCTGACGGCCGGGCTTCGTACGTCGAGCCTGACCGTGCCGATCCTCGTCGGTGTCCTGGCCACCTCGCTTACGGTCGGTCAGGCCATCGCCGCGGTCACTCTGCCGAGCGTGGCCGCTTTTGCCCTGCTCACCCGTGCCCTATCGTCTCGGCAATAGAGCCACAAGACAGCCTCAACCACTTTGCTAGTCTCTCGTTGTAGGAAGGACGGATGGTAGAGACTGATCGCTCAAAAGACGCCCGGCGGTCATCATGGTGACGGTTGGTGGGTTGACCGCCTTTGCCGCCTACCTGATGTTTCGCCGCCTCGACCTCGCACTACTGCGGACCGATTAGCTACCTCGGCGGGACGAAAAGCGAGGCCACGGTTCCACCGTCAGCGTGGTCGTCGAGGCGGACCTGACCACCGTGCTCGTCGATTATCGACGTGACGATCGACAGTCCGAGCCCGGAGCCGGGCTGGGCGCGCGCTTCGTCCGAACGGTAGAAGCGGTCAAAGACACGATCCCGATCCTCAGCGGCGATGCCCGATCCTCGGTCGGCCACATGGAGCCAGCCATCGCCGGGCACGTCCACGGTGATCATCGTGCCATCTGGGCTGTACTTCTCTGCATTGGATAGCAGGTTCGACACCGCTCGGATAAGTCCTTCTCGATCTCCAAGGATCGATGTCGGTGTGAGGGAGGCCACAACGGTTCGACCCGTGCGAAGCTGGAATCGTTCAACCGCGTCGCCGGCGAGCTCGGCCAGGTCGGTCTCGACCTGGTGCGCGGCCGCGGCCCGGTCAGCGCTTTGCCCCTTGGCTGCCACAGTGACGATCTCATTGACCAGCAGGGTGAGCTCGCGCAATTCCAGTTTCAAGCTTTCCATCATCTGGCTGCGTTCCTCTGGCGGGAGGTCTGTGGCGATCGACAAGAGGTCGACGTTGGCCCGGATGCTCGTGAGCGGTGTTCGGAGCTCGTGGGCAACATCCTGCACCAGCTGGCTCTGCTGCTGTTCACTTTCGGCCAAGCTGTTGAGCAAGTCATCAAATCCTGCGGCTAGTCGACCCACCTCGTCGGTGCCGGTGACCTCGATCGGGGTGGAGAAGTCTTTCGTTGCGGCCACATCTCCAACGGTGGCGGCTAGGGAACGGATCGGTGCAGTAATCCGTCGAGCGAGTAGAGCACCGAGTAGTCCGGCCACAATGCTGGCGGCCAAAATCGTGACGAGTAAACCCGAACGGAGGGCCGAAACCAAGCTCCTCGATTCGGTGAGGCGCCGGGCTACCTGAATCGCTCCCCCGTCAGGAAGGGGAGCGGTGATCATCCTCAATTCGTCACCGTCGATCTCCACCGTGCGCAGGATCGATGTCTGCTTTCGTCCTTGCGCTATGTCTCTGTCAGCGTCGGCGATGGGAAGTTCTAGATCGGTGGTGATGGAGATAGACCCGTCTCCGTTGAGGATCTGGGCGATGGAGTCGGCGTCAACCGAGCGGTCGCCGCCCTCCGAGGCGCCCCTTCTTCCTCCTGTCGATCGATCTCGAAAGGTGTTGCCCTGCTGCTGGTTTTGTGGTCGCGACCTGCGGCCTCCGACGATGTCGGTCGCTCGGTCCTGCAGAAAGGCGTCGACCTGTCCGTTTACCTGTCGCTGGGTGGTGACGTAACCGGCCGCGCCGAACATCAGTCCGGCCAGGGCCACAACGACGGCGAAGGCCACGGCAAGTCGGGCGGTTAACGAACTCATCTCAGCACGCCTGCATCTTGCCGGGCCTACTGGCCCGGCCGCATGACGAAGCCAACGCCACGGACCGTCTCGATGAGGCGTTCAGACCCTGCGGCTTCGAGCTTTCGGCGTAGATAGCCGACGTGCACGTCCAACGATCGTGAGTCTCCGTCGAAGTCATAGCCCCAGATCCGGTTGTAAATCTGCGAACGTTCCAACACCAGATCCACGTGCCGCATCAAGAGCTCCAGGATCGAGAACTCGGTGCGGGTTAGGTCGACAGTGAATCCGGCCACCGTCACCTTGTGCCGTGCCGCGTCCAGCGAAACCGGACCGACCTGGAGAACATCGCCTGGTTCGGCCACACTGCGGCGCAGCAGCGCCCGTATTCTGGCCAACAACTCGTCCATCTCGAACGGCTTCGCCAGGTAGTCGTCGGCGCCGGCGTCGAGACCGGCCACCTTGTCGGAGGTCTCGTGACGGGCGGTCAGGATAAGAATCGGGGTCGCATCACCGCTCTCGCGCAGCTTGCGGCACACCGTAAGCCCATCGACGAAGGGCATCATCACGTCGAGCACCGCCAAATCAACGTCGGCGCTGTTCATTGCATCGAGAGCAGCGGCACCATCGTTCACGGTTATAACCGTGTAATCCTCGAAGCGCAGGATGCGTTCAAGCGCTTGGCGGATTTCAGGATCATCTTCGGCAACCAGAATCGAAGCTGCAGGGCCTGACGGCGACGTGTTGTTCATTGACGTTCGTCCTCGGGGTTGGACTGCTGAAACCCTAACGCCCGCTACTCCGGACAGCGACCGAATCGGCGAGTGCCGGTTTCGGAGCCGTCCAGAGCATGGGGCGGAGGGAGAGTCGGTTGCGGTCTGGCGAGTGCTAGGCCTCGGCGTCGGTGCTGGCGCCGTCGTCGTTCATTTCGGCCCGGTCGCCTCGGCGACCCTTGTGGCCCCTGCGGTCCTCCTGCTCACCGGTGTTGTTTACCCGGTCCTCGGCCCGCTCCGTCACCGCGGCCAGCTTCTCTTCGGCGTCGGCCTCGCTGATCGCACCTTCTTCGACTTTGGCTTCGACGCGTTCAGTTGCGTCGGCCACGAGCTGGTCGACCAGGACCTGGGGATCGACACCGTTGGCCTCAGCGATGTCGGCCAGCGTGTTGCCAGCCTCAATCTCGGCCTTAACTTCGTCGGTGCTTAGCCCGAGGAGTTCGGCGATGGCTTCGTGCTTGTCGCCGCAGTCGCCGCCTCGGTGGCCGCGCTTGCCGTCTCGATCACCGCTGGTCTCGCCTTCGGTGCTGTCGGCGTCCTGGGATTCGGTCGAGTCGGACTCCAAGGTGGGGGACTCGTCGTCGGCCTGAGCTGAGGCGATCGCCGTGAAGCCCAATCCGCCGAGCATGATGCCGGTGGCTGCTCCAACAATGGCCAGTGATTTCTTCAGTGTGTCACTCATCGTTTGTTCTCCTGTGGGGGGTTTGTTTGATGAGTTCATAATCGGGGTGCGGTTGTAGGACATCTGTAGGGAAACGGCAAGACTCTGACAAGACGCGAAAGAGGGTTTCCCTATCCGAGCAGCAGGTTAGGCAAACAGCTGCTCGCAGCCAGTGCCAGACAAGATGCCGTCAACCGAGATGCGATCGGCCTGACTCAACGCTTCGTAGCCCTCGCGCAGCCAGCCCAAGCATTTGCCCTGGTATTTGAATGCACCCTGGCGATACTCCTGGCCATCTATCTCACAGACCACCTCGCCGGATCCGGCCTGGAGCGCCTGGGCGTTGGCCACCATGAAAGGGGCGTAGGTTCGGCCAATCTCTACCAACAGGTCACCTACCGACCCGAGATCACCCGTCCCAGACCAGCCGTTCGTCGCATCGGCCTCGCCGGGCACCTCCAGCCAGGACAGATCGTCGAGCCGGTGGACCCAGTTGACCACCTTGGGAGCCCGCTCACTCGCGATCGACATCGGCGTTGGGTCCCAGCCAGCAAGTTGGCTGAGTTGGCCGTAAAGGCCGAAATCTCCTCGCCCCGGTCGATCGCCGAGCAGGAAGTCGCCTCGGTCGAAGCTGGTGGACAGGGTATCGAGCACTCGCTTGTAGGAGTCTTCGATAATCGACTGGTTGGCTTCGGTTGAACCGACCAGCGGCCGCCGGCCGATCTGTCGGTTGGTGATGAAGTCATAGCTCCTGGCCGCCTCTTCGGCACCCATTTGCAGATCGCTAGACAAGGGCAAGAGCTTTCCGGCCTTGTCGATGTCGGCCTCATAAGCCCAGCGATAGTGATACATCGGCTTGGTCAGCCATTCGTCGGCGAAGTCCTCGATGAGAGCGTCGATGAAGGCCACCGCCGGCTCCGGCGGCACGATGCTTCTCCCCTTGTACACATCTTCGAGCCGCATGATCTGAGGCGACGAATCGACCATCACCCGGGCTGCATCATCCGCGCCCTCGGGCAAGACGATCACCGGAATAATGCGTACCGGCACGTCGGGGATGGTGTCCCATTTGGAATCTCGTAGAACCCACCGGAAGGGGATGCGGCGATAGCGGAGTACGGCTCGCATCTTCAAGCTGTACGGCGAGCCAAACTGACCGGCGAGGATGACATGATCAGGGGTCATGACGGCCATCCTTTCGCGGGTTCAGCCCGGAGTCCACACCGGGCCGGGACTCCCATCAGGGAATCCCGGCCCGGCCGGATTACGAAACTCTGTGCTGCTCGCTTGCTAGTTGATTCGGTTGATCCGGTCCTGTGGGCCAGGGGCAACCGGTGAATTGGCACCGAAGTAGGCGACCAGGGCGTCGAGGTCGACCTCGCCACCGAGGCGGTCGGTGCCCTCGGACAAGACGGTGAAGTTGTCGCCACCATCAGACAGGAAGCTGTTCACCGTGATCCGGTAACCAGCGGCCGGATCGACGACAACACCGTCGATCGTGATGGTCGACGGGTCAACCTTTGAACCGGTGGGCGCTGCCGCGTCCCAGGTGTAGCTGAAGCCTTCCGAGACTTGAAGGATCCGGTTGCGACCGGCCTCTGGGTTGTCGAATTGCTGCTCGAGCAGCGCATCGATCTGGGCGCCGGTCAGCGTCATCGTGACCAGGCTGTTACCGAATGGCTGAACCCCGAAGGCTTCGCCGAAGGTGAACTCGCCGTCGGCCTCAAGGCCTTCCGACGCAAAGAAAATGTCGTTGCGGATACCGCCAGGGTTCATGAAGGCGACAACAGCCGAACCGGTGGCATCACTCGAGGTGGCGGCCAGCTGGGCATCAGCGATGATGTCGCCGAGGGCCGATTCACCGGCGTCGGTTGCTTCCTCGGTGATATCGACGGTGACGGTACCGATGACCTGATTGGCCAATGGAGCCGACAGCTCGTCGTAACGATCGATCAAGGCCGTGACCTCAGCGTCGGGGGTAACCCCATCCTGCAGGTTCGGCACGTTGTTGATGGCCTTGACGGTCATGTCCTTGGTGCGACGATCGAGGGTGACGTCGATGTCGGTGAACAGACGACCGCGGTTGTCGGCCATGGTTACCCATTTGCCGTCGATTTCACAGATGAACTCATCGTTGGTGTGACCGGCGATGACCACATCGACGGCATCGTCGAGACCAGCGGCGATCTCGGCGATCGGGCCCGTGAGACCGGTGCCACAATCGTTCTGGCCTCCGTCGGAAATGCCACCCTCGTGGAGGAGCACAACGATCGACTCGATGTTCCTGCGCTGCAGATCGGCGACCAAAGCGTTGGCGGTCTCGACCTCGTCGTTGAAGGTGAGCCCGGCGACACCGGCGGGGGTGACGATAGAAGGCGTGCTTTCAAGGGTCATACCGATGAAGGCCACCCGTACACCCTGGTAATTCTTGATCGAGTAGGGAGGGAACACCGTGTCGCCAGTGGCGTCGTCCACCACGTTGGCGGCGAGGAACTGGAAGTCTGCGCCATCGAACGGCGTGCCGTCGAGATCGCCGTCAACGGGGTGTGAGCCACCGTTCTGCATGCGGAGCAGCTCGGCGGCGCCCTCGTCGAACTCGTGGTTTCCGACGGCGTTCAGGTCGAGGCCGAGAAGGTTCATTGCTTCGATCGTCGGCTCGTCATGGAACAGGGCCGAGATGAGCGGTGAGGCGCCGATGAGGTCGCCAGCCGACACAAAGATGGAGTTGTCGGCGTCAGCCTCGGCCGCAGCGATGTTGGCAGCGAGGTAGTCGGCTCGCCCGACGCCGCCGAACGAACCTGACGACGTAGCGATGTTGCCGTGGAAGTCGTTGATGGCCAAGATTTGAAGCTCGACCGGGGGCGGCCCATCGCCCTTCTTCGGCTTGGCTGCCACAGGGGCAGTGCTAGCGGCGATGATCATCGCCAGAGCGGTGAACGCTATGAAAAGCAAACGCCGGGATTTCGTCACAATGGGTCCAGCCATCTAGATTCCCACCTTCTTCCTTGTTGGGTTTGTTTCTAGAACGTTCTAAACCATAGTCGGTGTCGTCGCCAACGACCTCAGGTTCGAGCCAGAAGAGCGGAGAACGGTGGTCTTGCGTAGGCGCGGCCAGGGCGCAACAATCGAACGATGAGCGAGCTGAGCGACCTAACCTTGGTAGTGGACGAGACCCATGGGGCTGTGCTGTCGATCTTGCCCCACGATCTGTTGGACCTGAGCGACATAGAGCGTTGTCGAACCACCATCGACGGTTTCATGGCCCAGATGCCAGCTCCAGAACTGCCGACCACCGTCACCATCAGCGATGTCATGGTTCCTGGCTACGGCGACGAACCGGAAGTTCGGGTCAAGGTCTACACCCCAAACAGCGGTTCCGGCGGTGTGTCCCGCGCGATGGCCGCCCTCTGTTGGATACACGGGGGCGGCATGGTGCTCATGAATGCTGACGGTGACGACGACCGTTGTGCTCAACGGGCCGCCGAGCAAAACATGGTCGTGGTCTCGGTCGACTACCGCCTCTCGCCCGAACACCCTGCTCCCGCCCTGGTCCACGATTGCTACGCCGCCTTGACCTGGATGGCATCCAACGCCGAAGAGCTCGGCATCGACCCTGAGCGCATCGCCATCGGTGGGGCCAGCGCGGGCGGAGGGCTGGCCGCAGGAACCGCCCTCTTCGCCCGCGACAACGACGGCCCCAGCCTGGTGGGACAGCTGCTCGTCTACCCGATGCTCGATCACCGCAACGAAACGCCGAGCAGTCATGCCATCACCGACCCCCGCGTCTGGAACCGAACGGCCAACCATCTGGCCTGGGAGGCCTACCTGGGTGGCGCTGAGCCGACACCCTACGCTTCGCCTTCGATCGCAACCGACCTTGCCGGGCTACCGCCGGCCTATATCAACGTTGGCCAATTCGACCTTTTCCTCGATGAAGACATCGCGTATGCTCAGGCGCTGCAGCGCGCCGGGGTGGCAGCCGAGCTTCACGTCTACCCCGGGGCCTTCCACGGTTCCAACAGCTTCGTACCCGATCACCCCACCTCGGTTCGGTGGCGAACCGAGGAAGACGACTTCCTGCGCCGGGTTCTCGGCACCTGATCTGCGACGGGCGCGGCCAGGCAACCGAGAACGAGACGCGAGGGCTTAGGGCCGGTCGGGAAAGACGGGATCTTCGGTTCTGGTGCGCTTCAGCTCCCAGAATCCGTCCATCGTCGCCATCTTGACCATGGCGTCCCACAGTTCAACAGCGTCGTCACCGGGCGGGATCCGACTGATAACCGGACCAAAGATGCCCTTGGGTCCTGACGGGGTGTCGAAGGCGATGATGGGCGTGCCAACATCGTTGCCGACCAGAGCCAGACCGGCATCCATACGTTCACGGATAACCGCGTCCCATGACTCATCGTCGAAGGCGTCGTTGTACGAGGCATCCAGACCGGCCGCCTCCAGGAACGGGGTAGCGTCGCCAGCCATCACGGTGGCCGCATCAACCTTGCCGTCGGCTCGGTCGTGGTGGAGCACAGCGCCGCACTCCCAGTAGAAGCGACGGCCAGCCTCGTTGCCTTCAGCCTTCTTTACCGCTTCCATTACGCGAAGAAGGTTGTGGGTGAACGCAGATGCGCTGTGGTAGGGGCTACCTGGCTCCGGCTCGTTCTTGAAAAGCAGACTGATCGGCTCCCAGGTTATTTCCAGATCGCGCTCGGGTTGTACCACGTCGACGGCCCAACGGGCCGTCATCCAACACCACGGTCAAAGAGGGTCAACCCAAAACGAAACGTTCACAGAACAACACCCTTCACTTGTCTAGTCGAGGGCACTCATCGTATCCGGCGATCGATCCTCGTTGTTCGCCCCTAGCAGATGACTAGCCGTTGAGCTGGTTGAGAACGCCGTCGATATCGCAGCTCTGCCCCTTGTTGTACGGGAGCTTGCCGAGCACCCGGGCCATGGCGCAGGTGTTGGAAACCGCCGAGAAGGTGAGGCCGGCGCCGATGGCTCCAGCGAACCATTTGGCTGGCGGAAATACGAGACTGGCAAGAATGCCGGTCAGCGTCAGCGAGCCTGCGACCAGTCGGACCTGGCGGTCCATGGCCCAACGCTCGTTCTCGCCTCGGGTCACGTCGCCACCGCTTGATTCCCAGGCCGCCATGCCACCTTCGAGAATGTGCAGTCCGCCTTTGCCCGCGCTTTCGAGCTTGGCGTGGGCCTGCGTGGCCCGAGCCCCAGACTGACAGACGAGCACAACGGGATGACTGACGTTGGCCAGGTCACGTGCATGCTCGGCCAGCGTGTCGAGCGGCACGTTGTAGGAGCCGGGGATGTGGGCTGTCTCAAACTCTCCGCCGGTGCGGACGTCGAGAATGCGGATGCCGGGATCATCACTTCGTAGCCGGTGAAGATCAGAGGTGGTAATGGTCCCGCTGCTGATGCTGTTACCAGCGTGGCTGTTGATATCGCTGTTGGAAATGGTCGTTGACATCGCTACCTACTCCTCGAAGTGTCGCTCAGGCCGTTAAGCCTCTACTCTAAATGTACGTACATATTGGAGAACTTGCAACTTGAGTCCGTTTGTCACCGCTCGGAAGCTCGACAATGCTTGGGCGATGGATCTCAATCTAACCGGCCGCACCGCCTTCGTTACCGGTGCCTCCAGCGGCCTCGGACTTTCGTGTGCAAAGGCCCTGGCGGCAGAAGGGGCGAAGGTGGCTATGGCCTCCCGAACCCGGGATCGCATCGATGCCGCAGCCGCCGATGTGCCAGGCGCCCTCGCTCTCGTGGCCGACGTAACCGACCCCGATGCTCTGAACGCCGCTATCGAAGAGGCTGAGGCCACCCTCGGCCCGATCGACATACTCGTGGCCAACGCCGGTGGCCCTCCGCCCGGCACCTTTGCCTCAACCGACGTCGATGCCTACGCCGAAGCTTTCGCCCTCAACCTGCTGCCAACGATCGCCATGTGCAAGCGGCTCGTTCCCGGCATGCAGGAGCGAGGTTGGGGCCGGGTCGTGGCTATCACCTCAATCTCGGTCCGCCAACCGATAGACGTGCTGATCCTGTCGAACACGGCCCGCTCCGGACTCACGTCGTTCCTGAAGACCACGGCGACCGAGGTGGCCGCCGACGGGGTCACCGTCAACAGCCTCCAACCCGGCTCACACCTCACCGACCGGCTTCGCAGCATGCAATCGAACCTGGACGCCACAGCGAAGGCGGTTCCGACCAGGCGCCTCGGCGACCCCGACGACTTCGGCCAGATCGCCGCCTTCCTCTGCTCCGACGCAGCCAAGTTCATCACCGGCGCTTCGATACCCGTCGACGGTGGCGCCTCAAAGGGTCTGCAGTAACCTCCGCGAAGTGGGCGCGATTCGGTGTCACTATGACACCTCAGCGCGCCGACCTCGTCACGCTCGTGGCCGTCTAGCCAGTTCCGACACTGCGGTCTACGCTTGGACTGCGGGACGATGGTAGGAGAAGCGTGATGGCAACGGATATCAAGATCGACAAGATCACCCCAACCATCGGCGCAGACGTCTCCGGCGTCGACCTCAACACCTTGGACGACGACACCTTCGCCCTCGTCCACGCCGCCCTGCTCGATCGAGGTGTGCTCGCCTTCCGCGACCAGGACCTCGATCCCGAAGCCCACCTGGCCTTCGCCCGCCGCTTCGGCGACATCGACCAGTACCCATTCAAGAAAGGCAACGCCCACTTCTCGCCTCACCCCGACGGCGTTGAAGGACTCGTCCGCCTGGAGCACGACGAGAAACACCCCGGCTACGAAAACCAGTGGCACATCGACATGACGTGGCGAGCCGAACCACCTCTGGGTTCCATCCTCAAGGCCATCGAGTTGCCAGCTTCGGGGGGCGGCGACACGATGTTCTCCTCGCTTGGCGCGGCGTATGAGTCGATGGACGAGCACTCCCAACAACTGGTGGCGAACTGCACCCAGGACCACGACTGGTTGAAGGTATTCGGCCGGAACCTCGACCCCGCCGAGCTCGGCGCCTTCCGCGCCGACCTACCAATGGTCAACCATCCAGCTGTCCGCACCCATCCCGATACCGGCCGAAAAGGGCTGTTCGTCAATGAGGCGTTCGGTATCGGCCTGCGCGACCTGCCCCAGGTTCACGCCCGGCAATGGCTAAGCCATCTTTACGGCGTGATCGCCACCCCTGAGTTTCACTGCCGCATCAAGTGGGAACCGGGCACGGTGGTGATGTGGGACAACCGAGCGGTCGCCCACTATGCCGTCAACGACTACTACCCCGAACGGCGGGTTATGGAACGAGTAACCGTGGCTGGCGACAAGCCGTTCTAGCCGGTGGCACCGCGGGTGATCCCGCTTCGTAGTACAACTAGCTTGGTGCTGGTCGATACGGGTCGGGGGTTCCCGGCGGGATCGGAGGGTGGTCGACCAGGGTGGCATTGAAGGCTGCAACCGCCGCCATCGTCGGTCGCTGCAGCCAGGTGTTGTCGGGGAGGAAGATGTCGTGGCGCTCCCGAGGGTCCTCGTAGAGGTTGAAGGCTCGCGGAATACTGAGTTCGACGGGCGGGTCCAGCATGTA
>CAKZXA010000026.1 GCA_937922045.1 uncultured Acidimicrobiales bacterium
GTGGAGGACTCCGGTACTCATGTCGAACCACCTCAGCCGAGCGAGGCCGCCCGGTCAAGTGGGCCGACGGGTCGGCGGGTTCCTGTGGCCATCGTGATGTGGGAGAATCTCGTTGTGGCCTTGCTGAAAGAAGAATTCTCCACCTCACTCGTTGAAGCCCTCGGCGGTGAGCTTCGTGCAGCCCAACCGTCGTTTCCCTTCGACGAGTTCATCGCTGGCGCCGCCGGCGCACTGAAGCCGCTCGAACTCACCCAACGGCGTGAACTGATTACGGATCGGCTTGTCGAGGCCCTACCGGCCGACTTTGGTGATGCCGCCAAGGTGCTGCATGCAGCCTTGGAATCACCGACCCTTACCGGCTGGATGACGATGCCCGTCGGCTATTTCGTCGCCGTCGCCGGTCTCGCCGACCCCGAGGTGGCGTTGCCATTGCTGGCACGTCTCACCCCTCGATTCACGAGCGAAGGCCCGATCCGTCCGTTCATCGAGGCGCATCCCGAGGTCACCTTCGACGCTCTCCGCCGCTGGCTGGCAGACCCCGATGAGCACGTGCGCCGCCTCGTCTCGGAAGGGACCCGCCCCCGCCTGCCTTGGGCCCCCTTGTTGCGTGGCTTCATCGCCGACCCGACACCTTGCTTTGAACTGCTTGATGCGCTGGTCGACGACCCTTCCTTGTACGTGCGCCGCTCGGTGGCCAACCACCTCAATGACGTGGCGAAGGATCACCCAGACATAGCGCTTGCGTGGGCCAGGCAATGGCAGCCGAGAGGGGACGACGCGGCCTGGACGGTCAAACACGGCCTGCGAACACTGGTGAAGCAGGGCAATCCTGGTGCGTTGGCCTTGATGGGCGTGGATGTCGACGCCAAGGTCAGCACCACCGGCCTATCTCTTGATGCCGATGAAATTGCCATCGGCCAAGACATTGCCTTCACGTGCACCCTGGTGTTGAAGGAGCCGCGACAGGCGCGTCTCGTGATCGACTACCGGGTGCACTACATGGGAGCTCGTGGCCCTAAGCAGCCGAAGGTGTTCAAGCTGGCGACGCGGAAGGCGGTGGCCGATGAACCGACCCGATCAGCCTCGGCCGCGCCAAGGAATGAAGCGCTCCTCGGCCTTACGCATGAGTTGGTCGAGGAGCACACCGATCAGGCCGATCACGATGATACCGAACACGACGATGCCGTTACGGAAGAAGGTTCGGGCCTGCCAAATCATGGCGCCTAGACCCTGGTCGGCACCGATCAGCTCGGCGGCCACCAGGGTTCCCCAGCAGACTCCGAGGGCAACGCGCATGCCAACAAAGATCTCAGGCAGAGCATTTGGCAGGATGACATTGCGGAGGATTTGTGTCTTGGAAGCGCCCAGCGAATAAGCGGCATGGACCTTCGAAAGCTTCACGCCGAGCACGCCTGAACGGGCTGCGATCACCATGATGAAGAAGGCGGCGAAGAAGAGCATGATCACCTTCGACGCTTCGCCAATGCCGAACCAGATGATCAGCAGCGGAATGAAGGCCAGGGGTGGCACCGGGCGGAAGAGCTCGATGATGGGGTCGAAAACGGCTCGCGCTGCGTTCGACAGGCCCATGGCCAGGCCGACGGGAACACCGAACAAGACGCCAAAGCCGAAACCGAGCAGGATGCGCTGCAGGCTGGCCAAGACGTGCTGGTGCAGGTAGGTACGGTCGAACGAATCGGTCGTAAGTACGAGCCAGAACTCCTCGGCGGTCTTAACCGGGCCGGGGAAGAAGGTTGGGTCGGTGAGGTTCAGCTGCTCGGCCACGGCCCAGAGGACGAAGAGGCCGACCGCCGTCAGCAGGCTGATGTTCCGGTTGCCGGTGACAGCCGAACCATCACCGAAGGTAACCGTCTTGCGGGCTACCGCGCCGGAATTTCTGTTGGGGCGTCGCCGCTCGATGAGCTTGGTGCCGTCTTTGCCTTGGCCGTAGCCAGCGGCGAGGTTCTCGGTGCTTTCAAACTTGTTCGCCATCGTTACGCCGCTTCCCCGTCTCGACCCATGATCTCTTCTTCCATGTCCCAGATGAGAGACAGGATTTCTTCCCGCTTCTCCACGAACTCGGGTGAGTTCTTGAGACCGCGGGGATCTTCAGTCAGCCCGAGCCGGGCGAACGGCAGATCATACTCGCGTTCGATCCGGCCGGGGCGAGGCGCCATAACGAAGAGACGATCGCCGAGGAAGAGGGCCTCTTCCACCGAGTGGGTTACGAGAATGATGGTTTTGCCGGTGCGATCCCACAGTTCGAGGATCAGACCCTGCATTTTCTCGCGAGTCAATGCATCCAGGGCGCCGAGTGGCTCATCCATCAGGATGAGCTCGGGGTCGTTGGCTAGACAACGGGCGAGGGCGACCCGCTGCTGCATGCCCCCGGAAAGCTCGTAGATGGCCTTCTGGCCGAAGCCGCTGAGACCAACCGTGTTGAGTAGGTCGGCGGTCTTGGCTGCTGTTTCAGTTGGATCAGCGCCATTCATTCTGGGACCGAACGAGACGTTCTGTTCAACGTTGAGCCACTCGAAAAGTGCTCCCTGCTGAAAGACCATGCCGCGTTCTTGGCCAGGGCCGGTGACGCGAGATCCCGCCACTGAAACCGTGCCCGCCGTCGGGCTGAGGAAGCCGGCGATGATGTTAAGCATCGTGGTCTTCCCACAGCCCGACGGGCCGAGCAAGGTAAGTATTCTTCCGGATTCGAGGTCGAAGCTGACGTCCTTCAACGCCTCAACCGATTGGTTGTTCGGTAGCTCGTAGGTCATACCGAGCTTGTCGACGTTGAGTGTGCTCACCTAGTTCGTCCCCAAATCCGTTTCTGGGCTTTAGCCCAAGTCCTCAAGGAAGCTGGTGTCGATGGTGGCACCGTAGTCGTCGAGCTTCTCGGTGAGTGCGCCCTCGGCCACGAACAGGTCGGCGACCTCGTTCATGAACACGGGAACATCGTTGCCGAACCACTTGTCAGACAGCTGATCGCTGGTCGAGGGGAAGCTAAAGGTGCTCAGAGAATCGAGCGTGGCAGCCTCGTCCATACCGGACTGGGCGACGATGCCGGGGATGCGAGCGTCGGGGTTGGTGTCCCAATCGCGGTTGGCGTTCTCGGTTACCTCAAGGAACTTCTTGAGCACGTCGGGATGGTTCTCAGCGAACTCGGAGGTTACCGAGATCACGTCGAAGACCTTCAGGCCGATTTCTGTTTCCATTTCGGCACCGGTCATGATGATGTTGCCGGCCTCCTTCATGCGCTGAAGACCGCCGCCCCAGCCACAAGCCATGTCGACCTCGCCGCCCTGGAGGGCAGCGGCGCCTTCGGCCGGATCGAGAGGCTTGATGTCAAAGCTGTCGGTGTCGACCTTGAGGAACTGCATCGACTTCAGCATCTTGTAGTGAGCGACGGTTCCGACGGGCACCGAAACGGTTGCACCGTTGAGCACCTCGGCGGCGTTGTCACGAGTGGCGCCAAGAGCGGTGGCGGCTACACAGTTGTCGTTTTCGGCGTAGGAAACGGCGATGGCGACCATCTTCAGATCCTGGCCAGCCGAAACGGCGTTCACGAAGGGCACGAGACCCTGGCTGTAGGCAATGTCGATGTCGCCGGAGGCCATAGCAGCTGACATTTCAACACCGGTGGCGAAGTCGGTCCACTTGACCGGAACGCCAACCTCGGCGTCGTAGGTGCCTTCGTCCTGCTCATATTGATTAGGTGTGGGCCACTCAAGGAAGTAGGCGACGTTGAGTTCGTCGAGGTCGCTCCCGGAACCGGATCCACAGGCGGCAAGAATCGCGGCAAAGGCGACGCACACCACTAGCATTCGCTGTTTCATTACTTCTCCCCTAGGTTTGGGACCGCTCGTGACAACTGATTGTTGTCGTTGATGTCGGTCGCATAGATTGCGCCGTACATTCGGACGCGCGGTTGTACAAGGTGGAGCCAGTTTAACACCGGGTCCGATAGTTTTCCATGGTGGCGGCGTCGCCGACCCGTGATTGGAGTAGACCGTGGTTTCCTATGTGAAGCAGGCTCCCAGGCCCCAAAACGAGACCGATCCGGAGGTTCGTAACCGGGTTAGCGAGCTCCTCGAAGAGATCGGACAAGGCGGTGAGGAACGGGCTCGGCAACTGGCTGAACAGTTCGACGACTGGACAGGTCCGATCGTTCTCGACGCTGCCGCTATGGACGCGGCCGTCGATGAACTCGACCCGCAGGTCATCGCCGACATAGACCACGCTCACAACCACATTCGCACGTTCGCCGAAGCCCAGTTGCATTCCATCTCGGATTTCACGATGGAGGTGGCCCCCGGTTTGACCGCTGGCCAGCAAACCGTTCCGGTCCAGGTGGCAGGGTGTTATGTGCCTGCGGGTCGCTACGCCCACATCGCCTCCGCTCTGATGAGCGTTACGACCGCCTCGGTTGCCGGGGTCGACAATGTGATTGTGAGCTCACCGGCCACCGGAGCGCGGGGTGGTGTCCATCCCGCCATCGTGCATGCCGCCCGCGTAGCTGGTGCTGATCAGATCATCGGTTTGGGTGGCGTGCAAGGTATTGCGGCCTTGGCCTTCGGCCTGTTTACCGATCTGCCCGCCGACATCATTGTCGGCCCCGGAAACAGTTTTGTGGCCGAAGCCAAACGGCAGCTGTTCGGAAAGGTGGGCATAGATGTTGTGGCCGGACCGACGGAATCGATGATCGTGGCCGACGAGACCGCCGATCCACAGACCGTGGCCATCGACCTGATCGGCCAGGCCGAACACGGGCCGACATCGCCCGTGTGGCTGGTGACCACCTCATCACCGTTGGCTGAGGCGGTGAGCGAGCGCATTCTGGGCGTGGCTGCGGCCTTGCCCGACCCGGCCAAGATGGCGGCTACCGCGGCCTGGTCGAATCACGGCGAAATCATCATTGCTGACAGTCGGGAAGAGGCAGCCGCTGTTTGTGATGAGTACGCTCCCGAGCACCTTCAGGTGATGGCCGCCGATCTCGACTGGTGGCGAACCCGCCTTCGGAACTATGGCTCCCTGTTTCTGGGGCCAGCGGCCACGGTGACTTTTGGCGACAAGACGTCGGGTCCGAATCATATTCTGCCAACCGGTCGTGCGGCTCGGTATACGGGTGGGCTCAACGCTCTCACCTTCACCAAGCAACTGACGTGGCAACGCCTGACCGCAGAGGCAGGGGCAGCCGAAGGCCCGATAGCAGCCCGCATCTCGCGCTATGAGGGTATGGAGGGCCATGCCCGCAGCGCCGATGTGCGAGCTGATGCGCAG
>CAKZXA010000027.1 GCA_937922045.1 uncultured Acidimicrobiales bacterium
CGTTGACCCTCAGCGATCTTACGGATGATCTGCTCGGGCGTGTGTTTACGTCTTGTCATACGATTCCCTTCCACCTGCCAGTCTTAGACAGATGATCAGAACACGCAAAGACCCTGGACCAGATTCAGGGGATCAGCCCAGACCCATGCCGATTCCTATCGTGTTGATCGACAGTGGATGGTAGTTCCGGCCCGCGGCTCGGATGGTTCGCTCGACGGTGGCCTGCATGCCTGGGGCTAGATCGAGCCCACCTTTGCCGACCGGATATTGCACCATGGCTAGCCCGGCATCCCACAAACCAGCCCGGAAGTCGACCTCTGACGCATCGATTCCAACCGCTTCGATTACCTCTTTGGTTTTGGTTTTGATCTCGGCTTCAGTAATCGTGCTCACGGTAGTCGTGCCTCTTTGGTGGGTCGTCTCGGGGTACCTCAGATGGTGCCACCTCGACGGGCCTCGGATCGAATCGGCGACAACTCGCGCATACGCGTGGAATCAATAGACATAGGGGCTCCCAGGTTCGGCGTGTAGACAACCCTGATTCTGTTAGCCCGTGTCTCGCGCTCCGCGGACCCCACTCAAATCAACCACCCCGCTCATCCCGGAAGCACCAGTTTGCGAGTGCGTCAACTTGACCAGAACATACGTTCGCTGCAAGGTTGTGAGCTGTCATAGAATTGTGGTTGTGATGAGTGAAGAGTTCCTGGCGTTGTCGTCAGAGGAGCGTAGAGCGAGGTTGGCTGAGGCTGGTCGCTCTGATTGTGATGGCTTGCCAGCTGATGTATCAGCTTGGCTCGCGAAGGCTGATGAGGCGATGATAGCTGAGTATGGTGAGGCGGCTGAGCCTGTGCTGGTGGATAGGCGCTCGGAGAATCAGGCAGGTTGATCTCGCCTGAGTGGCGAGAGGCCAGCGACACTAGTCGATACTTGAACTTGAATTCACCGCTAACGGACCCGTATGAAGGTAGATACTCGGCCGCGAGTGGGCGCCCGACCGCCTACCGTCTAGTTCTTGTCGTGGGGTGTCCGAGATTTGTTGGGATGTCATAGGAGGTCTCGACTATAGGAAGCAATGCATCGTCCAAATCGTACTCTCGCACGAGCAGTTGATCTCGGGAAACGCCGATGATTTCAGATACAGGTCCGACGGGCTCAAACCACTCGCCAAATCCATATTGGTCAATGAGTACGATCCGCTTGGTGGATGCAACCACGACTAATGGCGGTTCTTCAAAGAGAAGCGTTTGAAGAATAGTACCGACGGGCGTGAACTCAAGAGCAAAGCGGTCAACAACTGCCCCAGTAATGAGATCCAACAGAACCACTGAGCTGTCGCCAGCGAGAACCAAGAACCCGGCCTCGGGCCACGCGATAGCGGCGTAGCTACGCACACCGCTTACATCGGTAAACGCTGGGTCGGGTGCTGGACCATCAAACGTAACGGCCCAGTTCGCCTCGCCCCGGCAAGACACGCTGATAGTTGCAGCGTTGAAGTGGTGTTGGTCGACAAGGTCGACGCGAATCTCAAGGTCACCTGCTCGAAGAAATTCACTTCCGTTCAGAAACGTCTGCAATTCATCCACCTCCAACGACTAGAAATCGTAGTGACTCTCCTCCGGACCGCGGAAGCTCAATGCTTCCTGACCGGCCGAACGTCGCGCCGACTGTATTCACATCGGCGGTGATGAAGAGGTCTGCCTTCATGCCTGCGGCCTCGGCGATGTTCAAGGCATCGCCAGCGTTATTGCGATGCCTTGCTATTCCATCGAGTTGTTGTCGCAACGATGACGCTGGCACGGAGGCTCCCGGGGTCGTAGGTCCGACCGTAGCGCCTCGTGCGGCAAGGAAGGATTCCATATCCTTTATTCCAAATGCTCGGAGCTCTGCGACCGTCTGAGGGTAGTCACCACCTGATCGCCTTCACGTAAGAGCGAGCTGATTTTCAGCTGGTCGAACTTGATCAGTGCGTCAGCATCGACTGTGACTACCCTGCCACCGACAGACTGGGCCGGGGCTCGGCCTGATTGGGGGCTGGTGACGCGGTTGCGTACGGTTTTGGCTCCTGCGGCGGCGCGGTCTCGGCTGGTGGCGAGGGTGCGTTTGAAGGAGGAGGTGGCGTCGGCGGCTCGTTGGCGGGTGGCTTGGGCTGCGCGTTGTGTTGTTTGGGTGGCTGTTGTCCGGGTGCTGGAGACCGTTGATGTCACCGCTTGGCCGACAGCCGATGAACGCCATTACTCGTGGGCCCGTTTGCCTATCAATCTGCAGCCAACCGTTGTTGTTTCGGGAACCTTTCCTCGAAGATGAATGCGCGCTATGTGGTTAGAGTCGATCTCGTCTACAAAGACACCTTCGTATCGTTCTATGTCTGCAACTTGTATCTGGGTTTCGACCGAACAGCCTGTTGGGAAATAGATGGCCGAAATGAGATCCCCTACCTTTACCGACCCGCCCAAGCAACGGACAACAATCGCCGATCTCGTATCGGTGTCCGTCGGCTCTGGTTCGACTTCAACGAGTAGCTCGAAGGCGTTCATAGACCTAGTCCTAGCAAGAATCGTTGAGTCTGTTGAGGCGTCAATGTGGGGCTCTCCCGCAGGAATAATGATAGGTCGCCGGGGGTAGCGATTCGCGAAGGAACGGTGACACCAACTTGTTGTAGTGCAGCTCTAGCCTCGGATGAGGTGACCGTGGAACTCGCTCGTTGGGCGAATTCGCTTGGGAGTAGGTCGAGACCGACCTCTTTCTCGTAGGAGAAGAGACCTGGTTGCTGCTTTACGCCGGTGAGATTTGAGCCTCGAGCGATGTGAAGTACGTCTTTGCCGAACTCATCGCCGGGCAGCTGTCAGCGGCCCTGTCCGCGTGCCGCCAGATCGCAAGCCAATCCCCAGAGCGTCGGCTTGAGACAGCAGCTGTGGGCTCGATAGCGCAATGTCGAAGTCACTAACTCGGCCAACGTCGAACCCTGCACCGGTACGGAAGCTCTGCCCTGTGACCGAGCTTCCCTGGAAGATGGCAGTCACGTCGTCGTAGCTGGCACCACGCAGCCCGCCGTATAGGTCATCGCCGAAGGCCTCGAAGTCGGCAGCGTTGTCAAACCCTCGAGGTAGCGAACCTGGGGTTGGGGTTCGGCCTGATTGGGGGCTGGTGACGCGGTTGCGTACGGTTTTGGCTCCTGTGGCGGCGCGGTCTCGGCTGGTGGCGAGGGTGCGTTTGAAGGAGGCGGTGTCTGTTGTCCGTGCGGTTGAGGCTGTTGACGCCACCGCTCGCTTGCAGTTGATGGCGACGCATTTGGCCGGTTCGGGGTTGTGGCGTTCTGACGTCTGTCGAGATGAGCGAGCCGCCAGTCGAACTTAAGACGCGGGTCTCGGCCCAGCGGTACGAGGTCAATTCTCCGCAACTAGCAACTCGCGAACTAACCGCCATGAGCGACGTGTTGAACCTAGCTGTGCGCCAATCGATTCGATCTCGACCACCTCACCGGGAAAGACTTTCATTTCGGCGTCGTAGACATTGTCGCACAGCGCCTCGAACGCAAGGCCCCACTCACCGGCATCAAGCAGAGCAACTGGCTCGTCGAGCACCCATGCTTCCGTGCGCACCGCAAGCGACGCGATCAGTGACCGCAGTCTCAATTCCAGCATTAGCAAGAACCCGGAGATGGATGTGCTGTGATAATGCCTTCGTTAGCCGTGCGTACGTAGGCACTCGGCCACGAGCGGGCACATGGCCGCTCACCGTTTGGTTCTTGTCGCGGGGTGCCCGAGATGGTCTGGGATGTCATAGGAGGCCTCAACCATGGGAAGCGACGCATCATCCATATCGTACTCCCGCACCACCAATTGTTCTCGGGAAACGCCGATGACTTGACAGACAGGCCCGACGGGCTCGGCCGACGGTTGATGAGGCGACGCGTTGGCCGGTTGTGGTTGCCGCAACCGTGGTTGTGGCGCTTCTGACGCCGGATGATATGAGTGAGCTGCCCTTGCTCAAGACGGGGCCTGCGATGGCGCCGATGGTGAAGTCAATGCCGATCGATTTGAGGTCGAAGGCACGGGTGTCGGGGTCGTTGTCGAGCGCTCGGTAGGTTGCGCCAGCGGCTACCGCAGAGGTAGCGCCGACGGCAGCGGTTGTGGCCAACGCTTGCAGCAACGATGAGTTCGCTGAGTCGTCAGTCCTCCTAGGGCGCTAGACCATTCCACTGTCGGACTTCTCATCATCTGTCTGATCGTCTAGGTAGCGGGAGAAGGTTTCGAGTTCGTCGGGTCCGCCGTCGAACAGCCGCTCAAGGAACTCGCTGTCTACTAACTCTGGATAGCCCCAGGTGGCAACGTCTGGATCGGCCCAGAGCGCCGATCCACTCAGCCTTGCGCCAGGACCTACGGTGAAGTGCCATTCAGGCGGGAGGCGCACAGGTGCGCGTTCGAAGAGACCAGCCGGAGCATTCAGTGGGGAGCCATCGTCGGAGCGCACGAGAAGCCATAGCATCGTTTCCCATAAGACCATTCCGGCGACGTGATACGACTTTCCGACCGTGATGTCGTAGACACCATTCGACTGAGTGCCACGACCTCGTTGGGACTCGCCTAGGTCGCTGGCTCGATTCGAGACACATCGCAGTTTCATTGAATTCACCCGAATGGAAGCTGGAGTTGGATGCCGCCTGAGACACTAGACGATCCTGGATACTTGAACTTGAAATCATCTACAAAAGAGCCGTTGCGTACGTCGTGAATATTTGCGAAGCCGCCGGCGCGCTCCATGTCAGCCCCGCAGTTTCTGCTCCGACGGCTGCCGATCTTTGCTGTCGCCGCACCAGCCAATGTTCCCGTAGCCATGGCCACTAACCCTGTGATCACAAAACAGAGCGCAGCCAGTCGACAGCCGCTGTTCAGTCGATAACGGGCTCCTCCTCGATAGTCAAGGAGCGGACCCCAGCGACTCGGAGCAGCCATTCCAATGCACCGAGCGCTGCCGGCCATCCACTGACCTCGACGTCAAGCCGAAGACGATTCTTCCCCTCGATTGCAGCATCCCACCAAAACCATTGCCGTTCATCTGGTTGCAACCAGTGGAGCCAATCAGCGAGAGCCCAACGCCTTTCCTCCTCAGCAATCCGCTGTTCTTGCGGCGGTAGCCCTCGCCACCAATCGAGCCAATCCAGAGCTTCACTCTGCGACATCTCATCAGCGCACGCGTCGACGAACCAACCGGGCAAGATCGACTTCCACGCCTCGCTGGTGGGCCACTCGTCAGAGCGATCGGCCAAGACGGCCGTCATCACTTCACGCGCCCGGTCAAGTACGAGTTCCGCTTCAATGTCGCAATCCGACGTTGCTCGGACAATGCCGGTACCACTCGGACGCTCTCCCACTCGAGGGCCATCGATTACGTGAGATAGCTCATTAGGTGGTATCAACAGCCGCTTCTCCCACTTCCCGGAACGATTGTAGCCGCCAGTGCTGGAAGCTGACAGGCCCGAAGTCCGAATTGGTTCGCTGCCTGATTCACGTCGACGACCAGCGGGCTATCTGGGAACTGGCGAGCAAGACTCTCCGGAACAGCAGAGGAGCGAAGGTCGTCGACATACGAGGTCGGTACGTCGAAGGATTTAATCTCAGTGCCGGAATACCCCTGACCCAGTCGTCGGTTGCGAAACGACTGCGCTCGTTGCGAGTCACCGAAGTTCAAGAAGAGTGTGTTGTCACCCTTGACCGAGACATCTCCACCTGGACTGATGTCAAGGCGCGAGTTCCCTGGGCTCTCGACCCGGAACACACGTGTCGTTTGTGGCGTTGCGGTTCGGCCTGATTTGGGGCTTCTGACGCTTTCTCGGACGGTTTTGGCTCCTGTGGCGGCGCGGTCTCGGCTGGTGGCGAGGGTGCGTTTGAAGGAGGAGGTGGCGTCGGCGGCTCGTTGGCGGGTGGCTTGGGCTGCGCGTTGTGTTGTTTGGGTGGCTGTGGTCCGTGCGGTGGAGACTGTTGAGGTGACCGCTCGGCCGACGGTTGATGAGGCGACGCGTTGGCCGGTTGTGGTTGCCGCGGCTCGGGTTGTGGCGTTTCTGACGCCGGATGAGATGAGTGAGCTGCCCTTGCTGAAGACGGGGCCTGCGATGGCGCCGATGGTGAAGTCAATGCCGATCGATTTGAGGTCGAAGGCTCGGGTGTCTGGGTCGTTATCGAGCGCTCGGTAGGTTGCGCCAGCGGCTACCGCGGAGGTAGCGCCAACGGCAGCGGTTGTGGCCAACGCTCCCAGGGCGACACCGGCACAGATACCAGCGGTTGCCGCGATGCACGCTCCAACAGCCACACCAACAGCGACACCGACGGCGACTGAGGCAATGGTGGCTTTGTGCTCCTTGACAAAGTTAGTGATCGAGCTGAACCCGAAGTTGCCGAGGTAGTCGGTGTAGGTCGTGGGCCCAGCGAAGGCGTAGATGTAGGGGTGGAACGTGACCGGTATCTCAATGTCTTGACCGAGCCGGTCACGTTGCAAGAACCGGGCGGCGGTTGGGTCATAAGCGCGGGCTAGGAAATCGATGCGTTGATCGTCGACGTCGTGAAGCTCGCCAGCGAACCCAAAGATGCTCTCCGGTTTCTGATTGCCGACGTATTGGCCGAAGTCGGCGAAGGTGGCGATCTTCGAGGTCATGGCGTTGAAACCAACGGTGCCCATTACCGAACCGACCAGATCGGTTAGCAACACGTCGGTCTTCGGGTTGTTGCCAACTGTCTGCGACAGCAGCTGTTGTGATTCGTCTCGCACGAAGATCCCGGCATCAGCGCCCTGGGTTTCGATCACGTGTGACTGGTCGTAGACGTAGCTGGTGGCGGCCTTCCCGTCGGCTTTGGTCATGGCCCGACCGAGGCCATCACGGGCCCAGGTGGTGTCGCCAGCGGCGATCAACTCGTCACGCAAGTTGTAGGCATAAGCAACCGTCTCGGCCTTGCCCACCGGCTTCCCCTTAGGGTTGCGGCGCTGGGCCGACGAGGCGGTCTGGTTGCCGTTGTCGTCGTAATGTCGAGTCGTCACCGTGGACTGATTCTTGCTACTGCTTGTTTCGGTGAGGAGCTGATCGGCGTCGTCGTAGTGGTAGGAGACCGACAGCACGTCCTTGGGCGACGGCGTGTTGGGATCGTCGCTGGCCTCATAGCTCAGCCGGTTGCCGACAGCGTCATAGCCATACGATGCAGTGGAACCACCACCGACCTCGCTGGCCACCAACCGGTTCAACCCGTCGTAGGTGTAGGTGGTTTCGTCGGGGCCGTTGTTGCCAGGGTCGGCCGGCTTGCCCGTCTTCTTCCCGTTGCGGGTAGCGAGCGTACGGGTCGCGACCAGATCATCGGGGGTGTAGGTGTAATCGAGCTTGAGCGCAGTGGCTGTCGGGTTTGTCTTCGGCGCCTGATGGTCGATCGTGGTGATGTTGCCCTCAGCGTCAAACGAGACGCCGGTGGTAACTCCATTAGGATGTGTGACCTGGCGAACCCGGCCCAGCTTGTCTCGCTGGTAATCAATGGTGCCCGACGGGTCGGTTACTGACGCCAATCGGTTCGCTGCATCGTAGGTGCGGACACTGTCGAAGTCGTCGGAGTAGCCAAGCTCAACCAGATTGCCGTTCACGTCGAAGCTGTGGGTAACGGTGTTGGTGTTCGCGTCGGTCGAGGATGTTTCCCGACCACGCCAATCTCGCGTCCAGGTGGTGGTGCCGAGACTGTCGGTCATCGACACCCGGAAGTTGTCGGCATCGTAGACATAGTCGATGGTCGAGCCGTCGGCGTAGCTCAACTCGTCAAGTTGACGGTCAGGCTCGTAGGAATAGGTGGTTTCGTTCCCGTTGCCATCGGTCTTCGACCTAACGGTTCCAACCGGGTTGTACGTCCACGTTGTGGCTCGTTCGAGCGGATCGATCCGCCTGGTGATATCACCCCGACCGTCGCGCTCATAGCGGGTGCGGTGGCTGTTGGCGTCGACCATGGCCACGATGCGGCCAACCGCATCACGCTCATAGGTGGTTGTTACGTTCACGTCGGCCGATGACGATTCACCGTCTCGAACGTTCTCCACGATCTTCACCAGATCGTTGCGTTGGTCGTAGCTACGGCGGGTGACAACACCATCAGCCTTGGTCAGCGTGACCAGGTTGCCGTTGGCGTCATAGCTGTAGCGATCGACATCACCCAGTGGGCTCGTGCGAGACGCCAGCCGGTTCATCGGGTCATAACCCAGGCGCCACTCGTTGCCTTCGCCGTCTCTCGTGAGCACCGGGTTGCCTACGGCATCGTAGGTAGTGGTGCTATCGACGCCCAGCTGATCGGTGTTGACCACGGCCCGGTTCGCCGCGTTGTAGGTGGTCTGCACCACCCCGCCCAGCGCATCGGTAACCGTCAGCAAGTTTCCAGCCGGATCGTAGCCCTGCTTGCTCACACCACCGTCGGGTGCGGTTGTCTGCACCACTCGATTGAGAGCGTCGTAGACCATCGACGTGGTGTTGCCTCGACGATCCGAACGAGACGTCACGTTGCCGACCGCATCGTAGGTGACCTTGGTTCGGTTGCCTTCCTCATCGATGGCGGCCATTACGCGTCCGAGCGAATCGAACTCGGCCGTGATGGCGGTGCCGTCGGGGGCGGTGTCTTTCACCCGGTTGCCAGCCAGATCGAAGGTGCTCTTCCAGGTTTGGCCGTTCTGGTCGATGCGTTCAACCACTCGGTCGAGTGGGTCGTAGACGAGCGAAACCGTGTCGCCATTTGGATCGGTGATCTTTATGGGATTGCCGACGGCGTCATAGTCGGTGAGCCAACGCTCGCCGGCTTCGTCGATCGTCTCCGCCGGACGAAGCAGGGCATCGAACACCGTCTTCAGCTCATTGCCTCGACCGTCGGTTCGGGTGACCACGCCATACTCGGCGTCGAGCGTGAACGACTCCTCGGCACCGTCGGGGTGGGTGACCCCAACCAGGTTGAGGTTTCGATCGTAGCGGTAGGCGGTGGTGCGGCCCAGAGCATCGGTCATCGAGGTGCGCTTGTTGTTCACGTCGTAGGCATAGGCCGTGGCGTTGCCGAGCGGGTCGGTCATCGTGACGAGGTTGTCGGCTGCGTCATAGACGTAGGTCGTGGTGTGACCATTCTCGTCGGTCAGCGCGACCTGGCGGTTGGCGAGGTCGTAGGTTGCCGTGCTCGTGCCACCGAGGGCGTCAATGATCTTGGCGGTGTTGCCGCGATCGTCGAGCTCAAAGCGCGTGGTGTTGCCGTTCTGATCGGTCACCGAGATCCGGTCGCCGTGGTCGTCGAAGGTCGCGCTCTGGGTCGACCCGTCATCGAAGGTGGTCTTGGTGACCCGGCCCTGATCGTTCACGTCGAACGTCGTGGTGCGGCGACCCCCCAACCCGTCTGGCTGGTTCATCTCGATGAGATCACCGAACGAGTTATACGTCATTGTTTGCTCGGCACCGACCGGATCGGTGATCTTGACCGGGCGACCCTCATCGTCGAACTCGGTCTTGGTGATCCGGCCTTCCTCGTCGGTCTCGGCTACCGGGTTGAAGTTCGTGTCGAAATCGATGGTGGCGGCATCGCCGAGAGCGTTGAGTGTTTCGGTCACCTGGCCCTGGTCGTCGAAGACGTAGGTGGTCTCGTTGCCCAACGCATCGGTGTAGACGGTGCGGCTGTCCTGATAGTCGAAACGGCGCACGTCGCCGGTGGCGTTGCGCTGGGTGGTGACGCGGCCCTCATCGTCGTAGGTGTTGGCCACATAGGCGACACCGTCGCCTGCCGTCACCGTTTCCATGTAGCCGTCGGCCGTGTAGTCGAACGAGCGGGTGGTGCCGCGGGCGTCGGTGAGGCTATCTAGCCGGTCGTTCTCATAGCCGAACGTCCACACTCGACCGTCGGGGTGGGTGATCGACGTGATCCGGCCATCGGCATCGGGGCTCAGCGTCACCACCTGGCCAGCCTCGTCGGTCACCTTCAACAGCGGTTGGAGCTGACGCTCACCAACCGGATCTCCCCAATCGAAGCTCATCGAGTTGCCCTGACGATCCTCGGTGGAGATCAAAACACCAACACCGGTGGCTGGGTCTACCTCAAAGACGTGCTTCTCCACGTTGTTGCTGGACAGCTCCACCACACCATCGTCGAGGCGACGCAGCGTGGAGTTGGAACCGGGAGCAGCGATGAAACTACCACCGGCGCCGGGCTCGAATACGAGCGAACGGCCGTCTTCCAAACGGATCAGAACACCGCCGTCGTCATATTCTCTATAGGCAGCGTTGTAAGCGAATGACCAGCCGATACCGAAGACACTCTCGCGAGTGTCTTGGCTGTTGTAGACCAGGTTGAAATCGATGAGCTGATCGCCGACACCGCTGAGCACGAAGACGGGCTCGTCCATCACATAGTTGCCCGACGAGAACGACACGGGGTCGGCGCCGTAGAGCTGGTAGTTCTGCCAGCCGAGGTTGCGGAGGGTTCGCAGCTCTTCGGCTGGTGGTCGTTCGGGAAGCGTGCCTCCGTCGCACGAGAAGCCGTCGGCTTCGAGCTGGGCGGTTATGGCGGCGAAGGCCGCGTCGACCACGAGATCAAAACGTTCGGCGATCACGGGCTGGTCGAAGCTGTGATCGAGGAACAGCATCTCGACATGGGCGTAGGTGACGTCGACCGCATCAAGCGCGGTGTAGGGAACGAGGCCGTTGAAAGGCTGAACAGGTTGTGTCGAGGGGCGACCGGTGAACTCGGGCACCGATGATAGGAACCGTTCGGCGAAGGCGACGTCGTCGGGCGCGCTGGCCCACGCTCGCACACCGCCATCGGCTTCGCTACCCCAGGCCGAGCCGGGGTCACGCCCGGCCTCATCGAGTGCGTTGAAGGCCAGGGTGACCATCAGGTCGGGGTTGGCGTTTTCAGCGATCTGGGCTCGGATCGTGGGCGAAACCTGTGGCTCTGCGCCCCGGGTCACCACGACCTGGGCTTGACACTCGCGCTGAAGTTCGCCTGAGAGAGCAGTGGTCAACTTCAGGTTCTGTTCGAGCTCGGTGAGCTCGGCTCCCCAAATGGCGAAACCAACGTCGTTGTCGGGGTCGAGGACGATGGTGGGGCCGGCGGCTTGGGCCGGGCCCTCAGCCGCGGCCTGAGCGGGGGCGAAGGCGGCGAACTGGTTGAGCTGTTCGGCGTGGCCGGTGACAAGGCCAGTGCTCGGATCGTAGGCCGAGGGCAGGGCGACCCATTCGCCGATGCTGCTCGAACGTTGGAAGAGCTTGACTCGATTGGGATCCACACCCGAAACGAGCGCCTCGTCGATCGAGACCGACACCGCCAAGCCCGGCACAACATCGCTGGCTGCGGGGCTCTCGACGGCCTCCGGCTTTACGAGCTCATAGGGCAGCGTTGTTACGGGCTGACCAGCTGAATCCTGAGCGGTGACGGTGACAATATCGCTGGCCAACGTCATGGCTGACGGGGCGCTGGTGTCGTCGGGCGCGATGTCTTCCTCGACCACATCGACCTGAAGCTCCGCAGTGCGCAGGCCATTGTTGGGGAAGACGACGGTGCCACCGTTCGCCAACGCAATCTCGGTGGCAGTCTGTGCCGCCACCGCGTGGTCTGGTTCCGATTCGGCTGCGGTGACTGCCGGTGCTGCCGCCATAATCATGATCGCGGCTAAGAAAACAGGAACGATACGACGAATCCCAAGCATTATGCCCTCCGGGTATGTGGTGATGTGTCGATGCCCAATGATCGACCGTTGAGAGAGTATCACGTTGATGTGACGTTGAATAGAAGCTTCCGAAAATATGGCCGCCGATCGCTCTTGGTGATCGTGGATTAGCCTGGACAGCCACGACCAGACCACCAGGGAGCTTTCAATGCCGCGGGCAACGACCCATCTTTCAACACTTCTGGCCCTATTCCTTTGTCTGGCTATGGGTATCGTCGCTTGCGGATCGAGTGCCGATTCTGGGACCACTGATTCGGCGAGTGCGGAGCAAGACGCCGCCCTGGAATCCCCTCTGCTCGATTCGCTCGGCATCGACACCGCTGTACTGAGCGGCAGCAGCACAGCGGCCCAGCAGGCCCAGCAGTTGGCTACGAACGAGAAGATCCAGAGCTGCATGACGGCTGAGGGATTCGAGTGGCAGCCAGGCGCTGAGTCCTCGATGATGTTCGGCGGAGCGGAAATGTTTGACGGCCTCGACCCCGAATCGCTCGAATGGGCGGAACGATTTGGCTTTGGTGTGTCAACCCTCGCCTTCCCTCAGGAGCAGGTCGGTCCCGGCCTCGTCGGTCTGAACCTCGGGTCGGTCGATGAGGAAGCCGAAGATCCAAACGCCGACTACCTGGCCGCCCTGAGCGAGTCGGATGCGGCGGCCTACAACAAAGCTCTCTACGGCGACGACAGCGCCTTGAGCGACATGGAAGAGATGACGGAAGAGGAGATTCAATCGGCCCAAGAGGAAATGATGTTGAACCCGAGCGGGTGCATGGCCGAGGCGCAAAATGAGCTTTTCGGTGGGGGCCTGATGAAAGCCTTCGTCGAGTTCGGACCAGATCTGCAGAAACTCAACGAAGAGATCTTCGAAGACCCCCGCATCGCGACATTGGAGCAAGAGGTCGAGGTGTGCGTGACCGACCAGGGGTTGGAGTACGTGCCGCAGAAAGACGTGTTCACTCATTTCGGACAGAAAATGGCGCCCTTGATGGGCGCCGGCGGGTTCGGGGGACTGACAGCAGGTGATGCCCCCGAGTTGACCGATGAAGAGAAGACACTCTTGGGCGAGATTCAGACCGAAGAGGTCGAGCTAGCGGTGGCCGTGCATGGCTGCACCGAGGACGACACGTACAACGAGACGATCGAGAGTGTTCGAATCGAATACGAAGAGAAGTTCGTCAATGACAACCAGGCCAGGATCGATGCCTTCAACGCCGACGAATAGCTGGCGGCCGCGAGAAAGATTCCCAAACGAGATGCATAGCTAGCGTCTATCCCTTACGCTCTTTGGACATCCATCGGCTCGTGGGTCCATATGTGCACTAGGGGAGTACACACTATGAGACGTCTACTTTCGCTGTCGTGACTTGCACTCGCTGCGCTCACACTTCTGGTCGCTGGTTGCTCTCAGCTGGATAGCGGTTAGTCGCTCGCTCGACGTGATCTTCACCGGCATCGTCACCCTGGCCTTCTCCCTATCGTACGAAAACCTCGTGTTGGGTCTTCGAGACCTGACCTCCGGCGAGTCTGGTGTCCGGGTGACTGCGGCCAAAGAAACGTTTCTCGGCGACGACGTTCCCGCCTACTACGTGCTCCTCGCCGTGCTCGGCGCCTACCTGATCGTGTTCCGCCTGATCCAACGATCACACATCGGGTGGGCGTTTCGTGCGTTTCGGGATGACGAGGTCGCCGCTGAGTTGGCCGGGATCAACGTGGCCCGGTTCCGGGTCTACGCCGGCACGATCGGCTCGGCCATGCTCGGGTTCGTTGGTGGCCTCTACGCCCATGCCGAAGGACTCATCGGGCCATCAACCTTCGGCTTTGGCCACGTCGATGTGCGCACGCTCGTGATGCTGGCCTTCGGCGGGATCGGTTCGTTGTTGGGGCCGGTGCTGGGCGCGGTGGTATTCACCGTGCTGGACGAATGGTTGGTGAACTACAGCCAGCTCCGGCTGATGATCTATGGCCTGGTGATCATCGGGCTGTTCCTCGGCTTCCGCCGTGGGGCGATCCCCGCCATCCAATCTCGGTTCGGACGATCCCGTTGAGCTCGACCCGTTCCCTGCCGCCTAGGTAGCTGCTCTTCCCTTCTTGTTGTAGACGCCTTCCTTCGCGGTGGTTCCGCGCTCCTCGTACGTTCTACAGAATTGCGCCGACCGCAACTTTATGTGTAGAATGTTGCTACATCGATGTGAGGGATACTCGTGACCGACAAAACGATCGATTTCAGAACCGACCCGTCGCTCTATCGGCATTGGTCACTTGAGGTCGACGGTGATCGAGCCACCGTCACGATGAGCGTCGATCCCGATGGAGGGTTGCGCGACGACTACGAGTTGAAGACCAACTCCTATGACCTCGGGGTCGACATCGAGCTGTACGACATCACCCAACGGCTGCGGTTCGAACACCCGGGGGTGAAGGTCGTCGTCGTCACCGGCGGACTCGACAAGATCTTCTGTGCTGGCGCCAACATTCAGATGCTGGCCGGGGCCACCCACGAGCACAAGGTCAACTTCTGCAAGTTCACCAACGAAACCCGCAACGGCATCGAAGACGCCACCGCCAACTCAGGCCAAACCTGGCTCGCCGCCGTCAACGGAACAGCGGCCGGTGGTGGCTATGAACTGGCGCTGGCCTGTGATGAGATCCTCCTCGTCGACGATCGCTCATCGGCTGTTTCACTACCCGAGATCCCTCTACTGGCCGTACTGCCAGGTACGGGTGGTCTGACCCGCGTGGTGGAGAAACGACATGTCCGCCGAGACCTCGCCGACGCCTTCGCCACCCGAACCGAAGGGGTGCGGGGCCGCACCGCAGTCGACTGGGGTCTCGTCGACCATCTCGCCCCTGCGTCCGGTTTCGAGCAGCTGGTCACCGAGCGGACCAGCGCGCGGGCGCTTGAATCCGACCGGCCCGACGATGCCGTCGGCCTGACGCTCCCTCCCCTTGACCGCACGCTAGAGAGCGGCGTGAATGGCAACCAAAAAAGCGACATGGTCAGCTACTCCACGGTCGCCGTGGCGATCGACCGTTCCAATGGCACGGCCACCATCACGATCTCAGCCCCAACCGATAGCCAGCCCACCAACCCTGAGGAGCTCGCCTCCGCCGGTGCCGCATCCTGGCTGCTGACGGCCGTGCGCGAACTCGACGATGCCATCCTGCATCTCCGGTTCAACGAGACCACGATCGGTACCTGGATCTTCCGCACCGAAGGCAACCCCCAGAGCGTGGCTGAGGCCGAAGCGATCCTCGCCACCCACGCTGAGCATTGGCTTGTCCGCGAGGTTCGTGGCTACTGGGCTCGCACCCTCAAACGCCTCGACGTGTCGGCCCGCACGCTCGTTGCTGTGGTTGAGCCTCGCAGCTGCTTTGTCGGCTTGCTAGCCGAACTGGTGTTGGCCGCCGATCGCAGCTTCATGCTGGAAGGCAGCTGGGAAGACGAAGACGAACCGCCGCCACCAGCCACCATGCGTCTCACCGAGGCCAACCTTGGATGGGCGCCGATGGGCAACGGTCTCACCCGGCTACAGACCCGGTTCTGGGGCCGAGATGTTGGCGAAGCGAGCGCCTATGAAAAGGCCGTGGCCACCGTAGGCAAAGACCTGTTGGCGGCCGAAGCTGTCGAGGTTGAACTCATCACGTTCGCCCCCGACGATCTCGATTGGCACGATGAGGTTCGCCTCATGGTGGAGGAACGCAACAGCTTCTCGCCCGACGCCCTCACCGGCATGGAAGCCAACTACCGCTTCGTCGGTCCTGAAACGATGGAGACCAAGATCTTCTCCCGACTTTCAGCCTGGCAGAACTGGATCTTCCAACGACCAAACGCCGTCGGTCCCCAAGGCGCTCTCCAGCGTTTTGGTACCGGCTCTCGCCCCGACTTCGACCCCAACCGCGTCTAACCCGAACAAGATCTATGAGCGCGAGGCCCAAGCGGGCCTCCGTAGGAGGCCCCGTTACATGGCAACCGTCGACATCGACGCCAAGATCCCTAACAACGTCGACCTGGCTGGCGATCGGAGACTGCAGCGCGCCCTTGAAGCGTGGCAGCCCAAGTTCATCCGCTGGTGGGAGGATCTCGGCCCCTCGGCCTTCAAACGCAATCCCGTCTTCCTACGCACCGCTGTCGATGTTGGCCGCGACGGCTGGGCCAACTTCGATCACGTCGAAATGCCCGACTACCGCTGGGGTGTTTTCCTCGCCGACCAGGAACCCGACCGCAAGATCGCCTTCGGTGACTACAAGGGCGAGGACGTCTGGCAGGAGGTGCCGGGCGAATACCGCTCCGACCTGCGTCGCCTCATCGTGGTGCAGGGCGACACCGAACCGGCGTCGGTCGAGCAGCAACGTCACCTGAGCCTCACCGCCCCCTCGCTCTACGACATGCGCAACCTGTTCCAGGTCAACGTTGAGGAGGGCCGTCATCTGTGGGCGATGGTGTACCTGCTCCACCGCTACTTCGGGCGAGACGGCCGCGACGAAGCCGACGAGATGTTGGAGCGCCACTCAGGCGACCCCGACAATCCCCGGATCCTCGGCGCCTTCAACGAGCCAACCCCCGACTGGCTTTCGTTCTTCATGTTCACCTACTTCACCGACCGCGACGGCAAGTACCAGCTGGCCTCACTACGCGAGTCGGCCTTCGATCCGCTCAGCCGCACCTGCGACTTCATGCTGAAGGAGGAGGCCTACCACATGTTCGTCGGCGCCACCGGCGTGGGTCGAGTGGTGCAGCGCACCATCGATCTGATGCACGAGCACGACACCGACGATGTGCACCCTCACGGCGGCATCAACCTCAACCTTCTCCAGAAGTATGTGAACTTCCATTACTCGGTATCGCTCGATCTGTTCGGCGCCGAAACCTCAACCAACGCCGCCAACTATTTCGCCGCCGGCATCAAAGGCCGGTTCCAGGAGGAACGCCGAGACGATGACCACGTGCTGAAGTCGGTCGGCCGGAACGTGCCCGAGATCGTCGACGGCGTCATCTCCAGCCGCGAGGTCACCCAGCTTTCAGCCTTAAACGAGACCCTGCGCGACGACTACATCGACGACTGCCAAAAAGGGCTCGATCGTTGGAACCGGGCGCTAGCTGAGGCCGGCATCGGCACCACGATCCGTTTGCCTCACGCTGGGTTCAACCGAGACGTCGGGGTCTACCGCGATCACCATGTGTCCCCCAACGGTGAACTCCTCACCGACGAGCGTTGGGCCGCATCATCAGCCCAATGGTTGCCAACCGATGAGGAGCGAACATACGTGAAGTCGCTCATGGTCGGCGTGACCGAGCCGGGCAAGATGGCGGGCTGGGTCGCACCACCGACCCAGGGCATTCATCAGAAACCGGTCGACTTCGACTACGTCCGTCTCTAGGTTGATCCACGGCCTTACGCGCGGCCCGAACTGCGTCGTTCTGCTGCTCCCACGCGTCGAAATCGACGCGTGGGAACAGCAGAACCGGATCTGGGACCACAAGGATGCGTAGCTAGGATCAAAAGCATGCCCAGTGGTGACCCGAACGACCAGCTGCTCATCGATGCCATCTACGAAGACCGGCTGGCCGCGCTCGATGATCCAGAGGCCGTTGCCGTCAGCACCGCTATCGGTCGTAGAACCGCCGATGATGTGGCTGAAGCCGTTGCCCAGCTCACCGCCGACGGCCTGCAAGCCGAGGCCGTCGGCGATCCGCTGGCGCCCGCCCAACGGCACAGCGCTGTGCTCGCTGTGTCCGACGCCGACTCGGCTCTCGTGGCGGCCCGTTCTCTCGCCCAGCTTGGTTATCGACCGTGGGACGCGATCGAGGGCGCTATCGGCGAAGTTCACCGCCGGTTCCGCAATGGTCTCTCGCTAGCGCGAGCCACCGACGTCACCACCGTACTTTCGTTGACCTGGCCAGCCGCCGGGTCCGAGGTGACCCAGCGGCTACCGTCCGCCCTCGTCCCCAATGCCGCCGACCATGAATGGCTTGCCAGCAAGCTGCCCTTGCCAAAGGCCCTCTGGCCGGTGCTGTTCGCGGCGCGGCCGGTACGGCTGGCCGCCCAGCGGGCCGGGATCGCTCCGGCACCGGGCGCCGCCCTCGGCCCCTTTCTCAGCACCCCGACCGACCTGATCGAACCCCTGTTAGACCTCGCCGAGGTTGGTCCCGACGATGTGGTCGCCGACCTTGGCTGTGGCGACGGGCGCATCCTGATGGAGGCGGCGAAGCGGGGCTGTCGTTGCATCGGTGTCGAGCGTGAGGCCGACCTGGTCGCCGCCGCCCGTAGACGAGCCGAAGACGAAGGTGTCGCCGACAGGGTCACGATCATTGAGGGCGACGCTCTCACCGCTCGCGCTCAGCTGAGCGATGTGAGCGCCTACTTTGTCTTCGTGCCCGCCGAGGCCGCCGTCGACGTGGTCCGCACCCTACTCTCGACCGGCGGTTCCGGAACGCGGATCGTAGCCCACGAACAGCACCGGCTTCCCACCCCTCCACCGGGGGCCGTATCGTTGCCACTGCTTCATGGCCAAGGTGTCACCGTGGCCCACCGCTGGACGATCACCTGACCGGTTGATCGGTAGCGAACCCGCCCATCTACCATGGGAAACCTATGAACTCGCTCGACGGTGAACTCGGCCAACTGCTCGGTGATTGGTGGACCGAACCTGAACTCCAGGGTCTCAATCGCCTGCCGGCCCGTACCTCGATCTCGCCGGTAGACGGATCCACCGACACGACCTTCAGCCTCGATGGCACCTGGCGTTTCGCCCTAGCGTCGGGTCCCCAAGGCGAGCCTGGTCCCACCGTCGAACTCCCGGTTCCCGGATGCTGGACTATGCAAGACCTCGGCCTAGCGGGAGAGGATCGCCCCCACTACACGAACGTGGTGATGCCCTTCGACGGAGACCCGCCTGGTGTGCCAAGCCACAACCCAACCGGGATCTACGAGCGCTCCTTCACAGTGCCTGCCGATTGGAACGAGAAACGTATCGTGCTTCACGTCGCCGGGGCCGAGTCGGCTGCGGCCATCTGGTGCAACGACCGCTTCGTCGGCCTCATGACCGACAGCCGACTGCCGTCGGAGTTCGATGTCACCGCCCACCTTCGGGCCGGAGAGAACGACCTGCGAATCCTGGTGCCTCGATGGACGGCCCACACCTGGGTCGAAGACCAGGACCACTGGCATCATGGCGGGCTCCACCGCAGCGTGTTCCTCCGAGCCACGACATCCTCGGCCTACCTGGATGATCTCGCCATCACCACCGACTTCGACCCGGCAACCGGAGCTGGTCAGACCACGATTGAGGCTCGGGTCGGTGGCGCTCATGCCGGGTGCACGGTTTCGGTCGCCATCGAAGGAGTCGGCACCAAGACCGAGCCCGTTGCCGTGTTCGACATCAGTTCCCACATGGCACAGATGAGCGACACCTATACCTACCCCGGGCCGGTGGCGAAGGTCACGATCGACGCCGCCCAGGTACGCCCCTGGTCTCACGAAGACCCTCACCTTTCTTCAGCCACCGTGACGCTGACCGATGCCAGCGGCACCGTGTTGGCCACCGAAAGCCACGCCATCGGCTTCACTCGGGTGGAAATCCAAGGAGCCGAACTCCTCCTCAACGGTGTTGCCGTGCTCATAAACGGCGTGAACAGGCACGATCACCATGCCGAAACCGGCAAGACAGAGACCACGGCCGAACTGATCGCCGACGCCGAACAGATCAAGGCCGCAGGCCTCAACGCCATCCGCACCGCCCACTACCCACCAAGCCCCGCCCTGCTCGACGCCTGCGACCGGCTCGGACTGTGGGTTATCTGTGAAGCCAATCTCGAATCCCATGCCCGCTGGACCGAGGTCAGCCACGACCCTCGCTATCAGCAGGTGTTCATCGAACGGGTGCAGCGGATGGTGCAAACCCACCGCAACCATCCCTCGATCATGGGCTGGTCGTTGGGCAACGAGTCCGGTCTCGGCCCGGCCCACGACGCGGCCGCGGCCTGGGTTCACCACCTCGATCCGAGCCGGTTCGTGCAGTACGAGGGAGGGGTGCGCAACCCGTGGCTGAACGACTCGTCGACCGTGGGCAAGATGCCGTCAACCGACGTGATCTGTCCGATGTATCCCACGATGGATGAGGTGATCCGTTGGGCCACCGAAGGCCCCCTCGACGCCCCCATGATCATGTGTGAGTACAGCCACGCCATGGGCAACTCCAACGGTGGCCTCGACCGCTACTGGGAGGCGATCTACAACCACCACGGCCTCCAAGGCGGGTTCGTGTGGGACTGGAAAGACCAGGGGCTTCGTACCGACGATGGCGGCCTCGGCTACGGCGGCCACTTCGGTGATAAACCCAACGACGGTGACTTCTGCTGCAACGGCCTGGTAGGCGCCGAGGGCGACCCGCACCCGGCCATCGAAGAACTGCGCTACCTCACCCGACCCGTCGTGACCGGCTGGGACGCCGCCGCATCGGAGCTGGTCGTCACCAACCGCCGTTCCTTCGTCACCATCGACGACCTCAGCGCCGAGGTGGAACTCGCCAGCGACGGGATCGTGCTCTGGACCGACCAGGTGACCGCGGCAGGCCTCGCCCCAGGCGAGACGGTGAGGCTCGCCAGCACGCCCCCCGCTCTCGACGGTCTCGAACCGGCGACCGATGTTCACCTCTTTATTCGCTGGAGCGACGAAACCGGCCGGACGGTGGCCTGGGACCAGCATCAGCTGCGAACGGTCGACGGCGCCAGCCCCTCGACTGCTCGACCCTCCTTCAGCGCCCGTACCGCTGCCGAACCGATACCGCAGGAGATCACGGCTGGATCATGGCTGATCACCCTCGATGCGGGGCGTACGCGCATCGCCTCGATCGCTTCGGTCACCAGCGGCCAGGTTCTGCTCACCAGCGGCCCCGAGCTGAGCCTGTGGCGAGCCCCGACCGACAACGACGGTGTCTCCGTCGGTCCGGTCGCCGGCGAGATCGGCGCCCTACGAGGATGGCTCGGTCTCGGCCTTGGCGAGCTGGCCATCGACCCCGATGCCATCGCACTCGAGCTCGCAGCAGAGCTACCAACAGCCGCAGCGCCGGGGCCGATCCTCAGCCGACAGGTGACCTGGCATGGACGCGACGGCTTCGTCGCCCCCCACACCCAGACGATCAGCCTCACCGCGACCGGCGATCTGGCGTTTTCTGAGGAGGTCAACCTCGCCGATACCCTCACCGACCTGCCCCGCGTTGGTGTTGGCTTCACCGTGCCGGCCGAACTCGATCAGCTCACCTGGTTTGGACCCGGTCCGTGGGAGACCTACAGCGACCGGTCCCATGCCCCGGTCGGCCGGTTCACCCAGCAGGTGGCCGAGCAGTACGTCCACTACGCCATGCCCCAGCATCACGGCAGCCACATCGCCGCCCGATGGTTCGTTCTGGGCGGAGGCCAAGAGCCGGCTGCCGCCCGGCTCCAGGTGCACACCGACGGCCTCACCTTCGACGTGTCTCGCTACTCGGTTGCGGCCCTAACCGAGGCAACGGTGCCGACCGAGCTTGAGCCTGACGACCAGAACAACCACGTTCATATCGACGCTGCGCTCCGCGGTGTTGGCACCGGGGCTTGTGGGCCCGACACCACCGATCTCGTAGCAGGAGGAACCTATCGGTTCGGCTGGAAGCTGGGTCTTGTGGCCAATCGGCCGTAGGTAATTGTTCATCGAAGGCGTCCAACCGGGCGGCTTGAGGATCGGGTGCTGGAGACGGCACTAAGACCGCTGGTAGGCTCAAAGAAGTTATGGCAGTGATCGACCGGCATTCCCCGTCTCGTCAGCCGCGGCGTCCCCGAGACGTGGCGGCCAACGGTGCTCGCTTGGCCTACGATCCTCAGGGCTACGAGATGGGCTGGATCGGCGCCAAGGTCTGCCAGGCCTCCTTGGTCGTTGCCATGGTTTGGGGCATGGGTGCGTTGAAGGGCATGTTCCTTCCAACCACGCTCGGCCTGCTGCCTCTGCTGATGATTTCGGGTGCTCTGCTGCTGGCCCCTCGCAGTGTGCTGATGCAGTTTCCGGTGTCTCTCTCGATCCTGGCCAACATCGGCATCATCGTGGCTTCGGTCATGTGGACGATCGACGAGTTCGCCAGCACCACCATCGTGCGTGGCGTCATGCCGTCGATTCTCACCATGATCCTGGCCGCCGGGCTACTCACCATGAAAGATCTGTCCGACGGCCTGTTGTGGGGTGTGCGCGTCATCATCCTGATCACCATGATCGCCCTGGTGATCGACCCGTCGACCCGTACCCACGTGAGCGACGACATTTACCTCCCCGACTACCCGGGCTGGCACGGCTTTTTCATCCATAAGAACGACATGAGCCCGGTACTTGTCTTTGGCATCGCCACCGTGATGACCTTCGACAAATACCGATTGACCCGCTGGGGAACGCTCGGCCTGATCGGTGTTCTTCTGTTGGGATCGACATCAGCCACCGGACTTTCGGCTGGATTCTTCGCCGTCATCGCCTGGTACTGGCTGCGAATCTTTCGAGGACAGAGGGATCAGCGGAACAGCTCATTGTTCCTGTCGATCACCGTGCTCGGCTTTCTCGGAATGATGGCGGTGGTCATTGCCTCTGTGGCCACGGTGACCAGCGCCTACGGGAAAGACACCAGCTTCTCGGGCCGCACCGAAATTTGGGAAGCTGTTCTCCAGTTCATCTCCGCGCGCCCACTGCTGGGCTATGGCTACGGAGCGATGTTCTGGCGAAACCCGGCCAACGTGGAAACGGCGGAGATCGTACGTCTCGTCGGCTTTCCCGCGGCCCACGCCCACAACGGCTTCCTCGACGTGGCCATCCAGGTTGGCTTGGTCGGCGCCGGCTTCTTCCTGGTGCTGTTTGTCACCACGACTCGCACCGCCTGGAGCCGGCTGGAACGTCAGCCGGAGATCGCCCAGTGGGCGTTGGTTGTCATAGCGGGCAACGGGTTGATGTCGTTCTCGGAAAGTGTCTATTCCGGTGGCTGGCTTGGCATCTTCGCCATCATGAAGATCATCTTCATGCGGCGCGAGGTATTTCTCGGTGGTCCGCCACGGCGCATCTTTAGTGATGTGGGAATCCAGCGTGAGCGGGCATCCAGGTATAGCAGCTTGAGTTCTTAGGCGGGGTTGATTGCGGCGTAGAGGAAAGCGGGTGTTTCTTGCTGTCTTGGCTGTGGTCGGGTTGCTTGGCGTAGCCGTAATCGGCGTGGGCTATGTGGCCATTCGCAAGGGGTGGATCGGCCCCCAACCGTCGCCGACGGCATTGGCGCAACGCCGTCCCACAGTTCAACCTCTACGACTGCCTTCAGCCGTCGGAGCGGGCGAGCTGCTCACCGTCTCCACCGTTGCGTTCGCCGACGATGACCCTGCCCAAGCCTGGCTTCCGGCTCGGGTCACGCTCGCCATTGCCGTGCCCCCGGGGGCCGACGAGATGCAGGTGGGTTTGGAAACGTCGATTGGTGCGAGTCCGTGGGTAGACGTAGCGCCTTCGGCCGTGCTGTCGGTTAACGATGTTGGGTATCAGCAGGCCATGGTCCGCTTTCGTTCCGCCGACAATCGTTGGCTGGCCGAGCGGGGCATCGTTGGTTTCGAGATCGACCCGATGCGAGATCTAGCTGCGGCCTCGCTCGATGATCTGCATCGTGTAGCCGCGGTTCGAGTCCACGGCCCGGATCAGCTCATCGTGCGGATCGAGGAAGGGCGGAGTGAGCGTGGCGCCCTCGTCGCCTACGATCTGAACAACCCTGAACCCGGCGACGACGTGAAGGGTTGGGAGTTTCTCAATCAGCGCAAGACGGTGGTTCGCGACGGCGAGGTCTACGGCTTCGAGGTGTCGGATCGCACCGATGTCCTGCGTCTAACCGATCGTTTTGTTGGCCGATTGCTGGACGTCGCTCGCCTCGAGAATGAGTCGTGGACGTTGGAGGTCGATGGTGTAGCGACCGGGGTTCAGATCGGGCGTCGCTATTCTCGACCGACGGGCGGGGGAGATGACGGCGATGATGGTGGGGTCGGTGGCTTCTTTCACCCAAGCGTGCATGAGTTCTTCCTTCAGCTCTCCGAACCGCTACGAGACGGTGCGGTGTATCGGCTGGTTCCGCCAGCCGAGCTGGTGGAAAGCGTTGATTTCCGCTTCGATCGCTTGTCGACCCTGTCTGATTCGGTTCACGTAAATCAGGCTGGCTACGCGCCGGCCGACGCCAAGACCGCCTACGTTTCAACCAGACCGGGCGTCGATGGTGTCGACGTTAGCGGTGCCCGCTTCGAGGTGGTCCAGGTCGGCGCCGATGGTTCATCGAGAGTCAGGGTGTTGACCGGGTCGGTGCCGGATCCGGTCGAGGATCCGGTCGACAAGGACGGTCGCCCGCTCGTCGGTGCTCCCGTTCATCGCATCGACTTCACCAGCTTGAGCGCTCCCGGTCGGTATCAGGTCTGCGTCGAGGGCCTCGGTTGCTCCCTGCCGTTTGAGGTCGACGGTGAGGTTTGGGATGAGCTGGTGGTCGCTATTGGCCGGGCGGCCTATCATCAGCGCTCCGGCGTTGAGCTTGGTCCGCCCTACACCGCGGTGCGACGACCTCGTCCTTATCATCCTGAAGATGGGGCGACGGTGGTCGGAACCGACGTGACCTTGGCCGACGCCCAGCGTTCGGGTGAGAACAACTTCGGTGTGATCGCCGCTCGTGGCCGAGACGACCTGATCAGCGAGGCGTGGGGCGGCCACTTTGACGCTGGCGACTGGGACCGTCGCATCCAGCATCTGTGGTTTGTTCGGGCCGCCGCTGAGTTGGTGACGGAGTATCCCGATCAGTTCGCTGGCACCGATCTCAGCATTCCCGAATCCGGCGACGCTGTGCCCGATCTGCTCGACGAGGCCCTATGGTCACTCGACTTATTCAAGCGCATGCAGACCGAGGCTGGTGCTATTCGAGGAGGTATCGAAGCCTCCGAACATCCTCCGGAGAACGCTACGTCGTGGACCGATGATCTGGCCGCTTTCGCCTTTGAACCGGATCCATGGTCGAGTTATGTGTATGCGGGTGTGGCCGCTGAGATGGCGGCGACCCTTGAGCCCTACGATCGGGATCGAGCCGCCGACTACCTGGTGTCGGCTCGTGAAGCGTTCGAGTGGGCTGAGGCTCAGCCACCGCTCGGTGGGCTCGAGGAAGAGACCGCCGCACAGCGAACAGTGGCGGCTGCTGCTTTCTTGTACAGCACGGGCGAAGAGCGTTGGGCCTCCATCGTCGCAGCCGACGTTGCAGGGGACCAACCAGGGTTACTGGCATGCCATGAGCACACCCTTTGCGACACAGCGTGGCTGTCTATCAAGGCGTCGCAACGGTTTGCCGGCGTGATCGATGAAGCCCTGGTTGAGAGACTGACACAAGACTTCGTCACCACGGCTGATGCCGTCATGGCCCGAGCCGATGCCAACGGCTACCTCTTTACCGTCGACCATCCGGGGGTGCCGCTGATCTGGGGTTTGGGTCTGGGCGGAGCGCCAAAGGCCACGGCTCTGGCTCGGGCCTATGCCCTCACCGGCGATCGTGCCTATAGGGATGCAATCGCCAACTCGGCCGGGGTTTCGCTCGGGGCCAACCCGCTGAACCAGAGTTACGTAACCGGGGTGGGGTCTGATGCTCCTGATCATCCTCTAATCATCGATTTCTACAATGGGGGGCTGCCGGTTTGGGCTGGCACGCCCGTCTACGGAAATCATCAGCTCAACACGATCAACAACGATCAGTGGGCGATCGATTTTGTGCTCGACCCGGCGGGGGTGTGGCCCGAAGCCCAGGTTCTGCCCTATCTCTGGCAGTGGTACGACATCGACGGACTCGCCTTTTTCAACGAGTTCACCATGCACCAGTCGCA
>CAKZXA010000028.1 GCA_937922045.1 uncultured Acidimicrobiales bacterium
GCCGAGCTGTACATCGATGACCTTCACATCGATCGCGTGTACACCCGGCGCCGCAAGGCCGAGGTGTGGGGCCAGGAGACGGCGGCTCGCCTTCAGGCCGAGATCATCTCACTCGACCCCGGATCGAACGATGTTGCACCCGCTCACCGGGCCGAGGTACGCAACTGGACGTGGGACTGGACGCTCTAGGGCCCCGTACGTGTCAGTGCGGTTTTGGTGGCGGAGCGGTTGACTCTCGAATCACCAGCGCCGGTCGGACGGTGACCTCGCCATTGGCCGTTGGTTCGTCGAGAGCACCGAGGAGTTGGCGGACGAGATGGTGGCCGATTTCGGTTGCCGAATACCTCATGCTGGTAAGGGCTGGCTTGAGAAACCGGGATGCCATGACGTCGTCGACGCCGACGATGCTCATATCGTCAGGAACGGAACGTCCGTGGTCTTTTGCCGCCTGTAGCGCGCCGAAAGCGAGGAGATCGTTGAAGGCCATGATCGCGGTTGGTGGTTCCTCGGAGGCAAAGATGCGGTTCGCTACCTCATAACCGACCTCCTCATGGAACCCGGCGCCTCCGACATGCTCGGGCTTGGCCTCAAGGCCATGGGCGGCGAGTGCCCGATGGAACGACCGCAAGCGATGGTCGCTGATGCCGTAGCCCAGCGGAACATAGATGCACCCGATCGAGCTATGTCCAAGTTCGACGAGGTGGTCGATGGCCGGTTGAAAACAATCGTCGGTCTCGCGAACCACGGGGTAGGGGTGGGCGTCGTCGATGCAGCCGAAGGTGACGAGCGGAATCGAATGCTCGACGAGAAACCGGAGCCGAGGATCGTCGTTTGTCACCCGTAGCACGATGAACCCATCGACGCGCTTCTGCTTGATGGCCTGCTTGTATGCGTCGACCACATCATCGCCCCCGCTGGGAGCGGACAGTTGGAGCTCGAACCCATTCGCCGAGGCCTCTTCGACGATAGCGGTGAGTAGATCGCCGAGGAAGGGGTCGGAAAATCGCTGGCTGGAAGTGTCGAGTACGAGGCCGATCGATTGGGTTCGAGCATCCGGCATCTTAAGGCGGCGGGCTGCGAGGTTCGGCGTGTAGCCGAGACGGTCTGCTGCTTCGACCGCTCGTCGCTTGGTTTGTTTCGCTACATCGCTGTGATCGTTGAGCGCGCGCGATGTCTGGGTCACCGACAAGCCCGCTTCTCGGGCTACATCCCGCAGCGTTGGGCGAGAGGGCGGCTTTTTCTCCGCTTTCTTCAGTCGTTGATTCTGGGTCTGATTTTCTGTCGGTTTTTCGGTCGGCGTCATGCTCGATCTTGATCGTGGTGTGAGGACGTCGGTTGACACCCATAGGGCCAAAGACTAGCGTAGGGATGTCGAGCACCCGAAACGTTTCGGAGATGTTCGAATCATCAAATCAAACAGTTTGGGGAGAACAAATGACACGATCACCTTCATGGTCGTTCCTTCGGCTTGTGGGAATACTCACCGCCTTCCTGCTCGTTGTGGCCGCTTGCGGCGCCGACGACGTCGTAGAGGACGCCGCTGAAACCGTGACCGACGAAGTCGCCGATGCAGCAGATGCAGCAGAAGAAATGGTCGACGAGGCAACAGGCGACGACGAAGCGATGGAGGACGACGCAGAGGACGATGCAATGGCCGAAGACGCCATGGGCGACGCCTCGGCGGCGTCCTTCGTCAGCCTTCAGTTCGCACCCGTCGAAGAAGCAGAGAAGTTCCGCAAGATCCTGGCCCCCGGCCAGATCGACGTAACCATCGGTGAAGAAGGGCCAACCCTGGACCAGATCCTTGCCGGTGCCGGTGAGATCGACGTGGTAGGCGCCCTTCACGGCACCTTCCCCGCTCTGGCCGACGAGTCCGCCTTGACCAACATGGCCGACGTGCTCGACGACCTCAGCGCCGATCGTTCCTTTGCCCAGTCCTTCGTCGACGCCGGTCTGCTCGGCACCGACGACAACCTGGCCTACATTCCATGGGCCCAGGCCACCTACATCATGGCTGCTAACACGGCTGCTCTCGACTACCTGCCAGAAGGCGCCGACGTCGACAATCTGACGTGGCCACTGCTGGCCGAATGGTGCCAGGCCATCGCCGATGGTGAGGGCGTCAACAAGTGTGGCCTGCCCAAGGCTGGCCTGTTCCACCGCTTCCTCGAGGGCTACATGTGGCCGTCGTACACCGGTGGCATGGTGAGCGAATTCCGCAGCTCCGAAGCCGAAGACATGATGACCTTCCTGCGCGATGACCTCTGGCCGACAATGAATCCTGAGTCGATCACCTATGAGTTCATGCAGGAGCCTCTGCTCTCCGGCGATGTGTGGGTTGCTTTTGATCACGTCGCTCGACTCATCGAGGCGTTCACCGCCGAGCCCGACACCTTCGTGGCTTTCCCCACGCCTTCGGGTCCTGCTGGTCGTGGCTTCATGCCGGTCATCGTTGGTTTGGGTATCCCAGCCGACTCGCCAAACCCTGAAGCAGCTGCTGCCGTGATCGACTACCTGACCACTCCTGAGGTGCAAGCCCAGGTGCTGGCAGATCTCGCCTTCTTCCCCGTCATCGAAGGTGTCGATGTTTCATCGCTGCCCGAGGGCGTACAGATCGAGGCCGAAGCAGTCGACAAGCTGGCCAACTCGGCCGATGCTCTTCCGGCCCTGCTGCCGGTTGGTCTCGGCGACCGTGGTGGCGACATCAACCAGATCTTCCGTGATGCGTTCGACCGCGTCGTGGTCGACGGGGAAGAGATCGCCACCGTGCTCACCGAAGAAGGCGACAAGCTCCAAACCTTGATGGACGAGACCGGCGCCCCATGCTGGGCTCCCGATCCCGCAAGCGACGGACCCTGCCCGGTCAACTAGCGTTGGCTAGGACATAACGTACTTGTTGCGGGGGTGAGGTAGGAATACCTCACCCCCGCCTCGTCTCCGTCTTTGTCCCCTGCTGCTTTCCTCTTGACCTTCCTATGAAAAGCCGGCGTCGAAGTCTCGTTCCCTACTTCTTGATCGCTCCCGCCCTGCTCTACTTGGCGGCGTTCTTCGCCTATCCGATGTTCCAGGGCCTGCTGCTGGCCGTCTACGACGACGAGGCAACGCTTCCCCTGCTCGATGGGCCCACGGTCGATGGGGCCGAGGTTGGAAGGCTTTCGCAGGGGAGTGGCATCACGATCAGCGACCGCCAAGGTAATCGCCTCGCCGATGCCGACGTTGTCGACAACGATGAGTTCGCCACCGGCCTCCTCACCGAGCAATGGTTTCAGGTCTCCGGTGAAGGAATCGAGGGCGACGAAGTTTCGGGGTGGATGCCGGAGTCTCGCCTGAGAGTCCGCGATGAGGCCGCCGATGGCACGGTGCTCGGTGGCACGATCCGTCCCCGCCTGGGCCAGAGCGGCGACCCGTCGACGGCGTTGCGAGCCGAACCCAACGAATCAGCAGCTGAGATCGGTCGTATCGGCGAACGGGTTGCGGTTACCGTCGACGAAACGGCTGTGCTCGAGGTCTGGTTCCAGGTTGTCGATGCCGAAACGGGGCTTGAAGGTTGGGCTCCCTCGCGTTTCGTCGAAGTGTTCAGCGACGACGAGACCGGCCGCATCGATCGCGGTACCGCCGGCGAGTTCACCACCAAGTTCATTCGCAAGATGGTCGACGATCGAAAGTTCAGCTCGGCCTGGCGGACCACCCTGATGCTGATCGGGATGATCCTGCCTCTCCAGTTTGTGTTGGCCATGGCCATGGCCCTCGTGATCGACGCCCGCTTGCGTTTCGGGTCCGGCTTTCTCTATGTGTTCGCCTTGCCCATGGGGATGTCCGACCTGGCCGTCGGTATCCTCTTCTTCTCGATCTTCTCCGGCAACGGGCTGCTCAACAGCTTCCTTGAAGCGATCGGCGTTATCGACGCCCAGAAGCTCTTCCTCACCGCCGACACCCAAGGTTGGATCCTGTTCGCCATCGTGTTGGCCGAACTCTGGCGAGCAACCTCGATCGTGATGGTGATCCTCGTGTCGGGACTCCAGGCCATTCCCCGCGAGACATTGGAAGCCGCTGAGCTGTTCGGTGCCTCCTACTGGCAGCGGGTGCGCCACATCGTGCTGCCTCTGCTGAAGCCAAGCATCCAGGTGGCCTTGATCCTGCGCACCATTCTTGCTTTCCAGGTGTTTGCTGTGGTCATCGCCCTCAGCGGTGGTGACGTGGTGACCGTGTTGGCCAACGAGACCTTCCGCCAATACTTCAGCCTTCGGAACAACAACGTGGCTTCGGCCTACGCGGTGTTCATCCTGCTGTTGTCGATCGCCAGCGCCGTGTTCTACCTTCGAGCGGTTCGAGCCCAAGAGGAGGTGCGACCGTCATGAGCACCCCTGCGAAGTCCTCCGCGAAATCCCCTAGGGAAACGTCTTCAGGGACCAGTAGAGAAACGGCGGTGCTACCCCCGCTCGATGATCCTTCGGTCGTGGCCGAGCATCGTCGGATGAAGCGGCGAGCCAACCGTGGCCGCTCCTTCACCTACGTTGCGGCCATCGCGATTGCTCTCTGGATTATCATCCCGATCTTCTTCGTGTTCTCGATGGCCTTCACCACCGAGGAGACGGTGAGGTCCTATCCCAAGAACTTCCTGCCGTTCGTGCCGTTCTCCACCGAGACGATGCGGTTCTTTCTCGGCTCCGAGGGTGTTCTCAAAGGCTTGCTCAACAGCGTTTTGGTGGCCCTGATCACACTTGTGCTCTCTACAATTATCGCCGTTCCCGCTGGTTACGCCATCTCCCGCTACGTGTTTCCCGGCCGTGAACTGTTCAGGATCTCGGTGCTTGCGGTACGGGCCTTCCCGATCGTGGTGCTGTCGATCCCGCTGGCCGTGCTCTTCATCCGCACCGGCTTGTTCGATTCGATCTGGAGTCTGTCGTTGATGCACACCGCTCTGGCCTTGCCCACCACGATCCTGGTGGTGTCGAGCGTGTTCGCCAGCGTTCCCTACGAACTCGAAGAGGCCGGCCAGGTCTTCGGAGCAACACCGGTGCAGTCGTTTCGCCACATCGTTGTGCCACTCGTACTTCCCGGCATCGCTGCCTCCGGCCTGTTCACCTTCGTACTCTCGTGGAACGAGGTTTTCGCCGCCAGCGTCTTGACGCTCGACAACAGAACGCTGCCCGCACTCGTTTTGACCTCGCTGGCCAACGCCTCACCGGCTTTTCAATTCGCCGGTGGGTTCTTCCTGATGGTGCCATCGATCATCTTCACCTTCTTTATTCGCAAGTACCTCTTCAACATGTGGGGCCAGGTATCCAAATGATCAACCCCAGAACGGGATCTAGGCATGGCTGAGATTCGCATCGAGTCGGTGACGAAGGCGTTCGGCGACAAGGTCGCCGTCGACGACGTGAGCCTGACGGTTCACGACCGCGAATTCCTCGTGCTCCTCGGGCCTTCCGGGTGTGGCAAGACCACGCTGTTGCGAACCATCGCTGGCCTCGGAATGGCCGATAGCGGCCGCATCAGCATTGGAGGCCGTGACGTCACCTATCTGCCGCCTGGTGAGCGTCAGCTGTCGATGGTGTTTCAGAGCTATGCGATCTTTCCTCACATGACGGTGCGGGACAACATCGGGTTTGGTCTCAAGATGCACGGCGAAGACGAGGCCGCCATTGCTCGCAGTGTCGACGAAGCGGCCGAGCTGCTCCACATCGAAGAGCTGCTCGAACGACGCCCGGCCGACATGAGCGGTGGGCAACGCCAGCGGGTTGCCGTAGCCAGAGCCCTCGCGATGAAGGCCGAGGTCGTGTTGATGGACGAGCCTCTGTCCAACCTCGACGCCCTCCTGCGCCTTGAGATGCGCGCTGAGCTCAAACGACTGCTGGCCGATATCGGGGCAACAACCGTCTATGTAACCCACGACCAGATCGAGGCCTTGAGCATGGGGGACAGGGTCGCCGTCATGCGGGATGGCAAGGTTCAGCAGATCGACGAACCCAACGTTGTTTACGATTCGCCGGCGAACCGATTCGTCGGAAGCTTCATTGGCAACCCGCCGATGAACTTCATCGATGCCACGATCGATCTGGCCGCCGATGGTTCGGCACGTGCCCTCGTTGGCGAACACGAGATCGTGGCTGGCGCTGCGCTGAGCGACCACGTGACCGCGGCGGCAACCGACCGGTTGGTGGTTGGCGTGCGAGCAGAGAACATGCACGTCACCGTGGAGCACAGCGAAGGCGCTCTTCCGGCGACTGTGCAGGTAGTGGAACCGCTTGGCTCGCAGAACCTGCTCACCGTGCTGGTCGGCGATAGCCGTCTCAAAGTATCGACTCACCCAACCTTCCCCGCCAAGCCTGATCAAGAGCTGTGGCTACGATTTCCCCCGGAACAACTTCGTTGGATCGACCCTGCGACCGAAAGAGTTATCTATGGATAATGAACGTGACCTCGGGCTGAAGGCACGCTCGATCTTGCTCGACAACGATCGTGGCGACTACACCGTGCCTACAGCGGATCTCTACCCCTTCCAGTGGAATTGGGACTCTGCCTTCGTGGCTCTCGGGTGGGCCGAGTTCGACAACGACCGAGCATGGCGCGAAATCGAGGTGCTCTTCGATGCCCAGTGGCCATCGGGCATGGTCCCTCACATCGTTTTCTGGACCGACGCGGCCACCTATTTCCCTGGCCCCGATGTGTGGCAGGCCGGTCAGTCGCCGGCCAGCTCCGGGATCTCCCAACCTCCGGTTGTGGCCACGATCGTCCGTCATCTCGCCTCGACCGACCCGGAACGAGCGGCAGCGCTCATCAAGCCGCTCGACCAGTGGCACCAGTGGTGGCATTCGGCTCGTGATGCCTACGACCTTGGGGTGATTGCAATCGCCCACCCGTGGGAATCGGGCCGAGACAATCTGCCGGACTGGGATCCCGCTCTCGCCGGGCTCGACACCTCTCGCGTCGGCACCTACCAGAGGCGCGATACCGATCTCGTCGATGCTGGTATGCGACCTCACAAGGCCGACTACGACCGTTATCTGGCGCTCGTTCAATTCGGTGTCGATAACCGTTGGGACGATGAGTTGATCGGCCGCAACAATCCTTTCCTCGTGGCCGATCCCGCTATCTCGGCCGTGCTCCTGCGAGCCGAGCGAGATCTTGCCGCCCTTATGCACGACAACGGCCTGGACACCGGTCCCGTCGAAGCCCGCATCGCTCGACTAGCCGAGGGCTACGAGCGCTTCTGGAACCCTGATGTGGGGGCCTACTGCGCCTTCGACGTGCGCTCTGGTGTTCACGCTGATGCTGCCACATCGGCCTCGTTTCTCGCTCCCTACGGTGGGGTGACCAACCATTTGGACGAGACCGTTGACCTGCTTCGAGCCTGGGCCGAAAAGACCCGCTTTCTCGTGCCGAGTTTCGACCCGCGCGATGATCGCTACGAACCCGACCGCTACTGGCGCGGCCCGATCTGGGCGGTGGTCAACTACATGATCGCCACCGGTCTTGCTGATCAGGGGGCAGGCGACTGGGCCGAACGAATCCGAATCTCTACCCGTGACCTGATCGCCACCGGTGGTTTCGCCGAAAGCTTCAACCCAGAGGTTGGCTCCGGCACCGGTGGTAAATCGTTCTCCTGGACCGCCGCAATGTGGCTGTCCTGGGCTGGAGCAAACGCCGCCTAGCTGCTGCTGGCGTTGGCGGTCGGGAGATGGTTCGGCGCTACCCTCGATCACATGCTGGCGCAGGACATCGGTGAGGGCGTACTCGACAACATCATCATCAGCTCAGCCGTGCATCGGAGCTGGGGCGCTTTCACGGTTTTCGTGTTGTTCGTCACCCTCGTGTTGCTCACCAAGGATGTGGCTCAGTCGAACCCGGCTTCTCGCCTCACCCGCTGGAGTTTCGTCGTAGCCCAGGTGGCGCTCGTCGTGCAGGCCTTGCTTGGTATCAAGCTACTCGATCAGGGCCAGGGGATCCGTCAGCTCTACATCCATTATGTCGGTGGCTTGATCCCGCTCGGCGTGTTTCTCGTCGGTGGCTGGGTGGCTCGGGGCGACAGCAAACGTTCGGCCCGTATTCTGCTCGTCTTGCTGGCGGTTGGGTTTGGTTCAGCGTTGATGGCGTTCGTCATCGGCCAGGCCTACGTCAACCGCTAGCACTTAGAGCGCTTCCCAGCGGGCGGTTGGAGCCAGGTCGGCAACCAGGGTGTGAATGGTGTCGCGCACAACATTCATCAGGTGGGTAGGTCGACGGTTGGCGGGCAGTGCGGTGGAAAGGGTTCGTTCGATAGGAGGATCATCGATGGGGCGGGCGACGAGCAGGCCGCGCGAGACGTGGCGAACGACCCCGGCGAAGCTCATGATCGACATCGCCCGGCCTGAGCTGATGAGCTCGATGAGCGCGTCCTCAGCGTCCACCTCCAACACCACGTTGGTTCGCAGCTGGCGTTGGCCGAAGGCGGCCTCGATGATGGCGCGCAAGCCGGGCTGGATGGCAGGGAGCACGAGCGGTTGCCTGGCGACGAAGCCGAGCGGCGCTGGCTGGGACGAGTCGCCAGGGAGCTTGCCGGGGGCGCCAACCAGGTGCAGCCGTTCAGTAACAAGGGGCTGGCGTGGCATGTCGCCCTGGCGGTGAGCGCTTGAGACGATGCCAACATCGGCGTCGCCGCTCCGCAGGGCGAGGGGCACGCCGTTGGGGTGCGAGGTCATTACTCGAACCTCGACACCGGGGTGCTGTTCGGTGAAGTGATCGATGAGTGGGATGAGGAGAGAGTGGGCCGTGGTGTCGGGCATGGCGACACACACCTTGCCAACCAGTCGTCCGTCCAACGATCGGATGGCGTCGGTCGTCTCATCGAGCGCCCGCAGAATCTCTTGGGCACGGGTGACGAGAAGGGTTCCGGCCTCGGTTGGGACAACACCACTGGCCTCCCGAACGAAGAGTTGGGTGTCGAGCGATTCCTCGATGCGAGACAACATCCGGCTGACCGTCGGTTGTGTCAGCGACAGCTCTACTGCGGCGTGCGAAATATTCTGGCGTTCTGCGATCGTTACGATCGCCTCCAGCTGTCGCCTGGTCCAGTCCATAGGCCGACAGTACCTGTTGTGGCGAAAGGGCGCCATACGTAGAACGCATGCCACCTATACATTCCATGCCTTCTCTTCTATGTCGGTGTGACCCGTGTTACCCTCGGGCTTTATGCCAACGGAGGCCCAGACCACGCCAGCTCAGCGACCAGCGCAGAAGGCTCTGCCCGACCGAGCTGAGGTGGTGATCGTGGGCGGCGGCATCGTCGGCTGCTCGATCGCTTATCATCTGGCTCGGCGCGGTGTCACCGATGTGCTCTTACTCGAACAGGGCCAGCTAACCTCCGGCACGACCTGGCATGCGGCCGGGCTTGTGTCGCTACTCAAGTCGTCCTACAGCCTGACCAAGCTGGCCTGCTACTCGGCCGAACTCTTCGCCGACCTCGAAGCCGAGACTGGCCAGGCCACCGGCTTTCGCGCCCCTGGCTCGGTATCGGTAGCCTCCGATACGGAACGGTGGGAAGAGCTGCTTCGCGGTGTGTCGATGGCATCAACCGTCGGCGTCGATATCAGTATCATCGACCTTGATGAGGCCAAAGAGCGGGTGCCTCTGCTGCGCACCGACGATCTCGTCGGCGCGCTCTACATTCCCGGCGATGCCATCACCTCACCGGTCGACACTACGATGTCTTTGGCCAAGGGAGCCAAAAACCGCGGTGTTCGCATCGTCGAAGGGGTTGCCGTCACCGACCTGACGGTGGAGAACGACCGAGTCACCGGGGTCAACACCGAAGCCGGCTACGTCGAGGCCGAAACCGTTGTGATGGCCGGCGGCATGTGGACTCGACAGCTGGCCGCTACGGCAGGCATCAGCATTCCTCTCCAGGCGTGCGAGCACTTCTATATCGTTACCGAACCTATCGACGATGTACTGCCCAATATGCCGACGGTGCGCGACCCGACGAACTACACCTACTTCAAAGAGGAGACCGGCAAGATCATGGCCGGCTTCTTCGAGCCCCGAGGCAAGATATGGAACCTGGACGGGATCCCTCGCGATTTCTGCTTCGGCACCCTGGGCGAGGACTGGGACCATGTTGGCCCAATCTTCGAACGAGCTATTCATCGGATGCCTCAACTGGGCGAGGTTGGCCTGCAACTGTTCTTCAATGGCCCCGAGTCCTTCACCCCTGATGGTGTCTACTACTTGGGCGAATCGCCCGAGGTCGATCGGTGCTTCGTGGCCGCTGGGTTCAACTCGGTCGGCATTCAGAGCGCTGGCGGTGTGGGGTGGGCCCTCGCCGACTGGATCATCGACGGACATCCCCCAATGGACCTGTCGCCGGTCGATATCCGTCGGTCCTTCCCCTTCCAGTCCGACCCTGCCTACCTCGATGCTCGGATCTCCGAGAGCCTCGGCTTGCTCTACGCAATGCATTGGCCCTTCCGCCAGTATGAAAGCGCCCGAGACGTCATCCGTTCACCCCTGCATGATCGGTTTGACGCTGCGGGCGCCGTTTTTGGTGAGGTCGCTGGCTGGGAACGTCCGAACTGGATGGCCACCGAGGGCGAGGAACGGGTCTATGAGTACTCATGGGGGAAGCAGAACTGGTTCGACGCTTCGGGCCGTGAGTGTCATGCTGTGCGCAACGCGGTTGGCCTCTTCGACCAGTCGAGCTTCGTCAAGATTGACGTGGCCGGGCCTGATGCGTTGAAGGTGCTCAACTGGATGAGCGGTAATGAGATCGACGCTCCGATTGGCAAGTGTGTCTACACCCAGTGGCTGAATGATCAGGGTGGGATCGAAGCCGATCTCACGGTAACTCGTTTGGGTGACGAGCATTTCCTGGTGGTGACGGCTCCGGCCGCTGGCACCCGGGATTCGACCTGGCTGCGGCGCTCTGCCCGCGGCCACGATGTCACCATCACCGATGTCACCGATCAGATGCCCATGATCGGGCTCATGGGCCCTCACGCCCGTGAGGTGCTGGGCGCCTTGACCGACGCCGACCTTTCCAACGAGGGCTTCCCCTTCGCCACCGCCCAAACGATCATGGTGGCTGGCATCGAGGTGTTCGCAGCCAGGCTCACCTATGTGGGTGAGCTGGGTTGGGAACTGTATGTTCGTGCGGAGAATTCCGATGAGTCGGTGCTGGCTCTCCATGACGCCCTGGTCGAGGCTGGGGCTAGCCATGGCATCGTCCACGCTGGCTATCACGCGATGAACACCTTGCGACTGGAAGCCGGGTATCGGCACTGGGGCCACGATATTACCGATGAGGACACACCGCTCGAAGGTGGACTCGGTTTCGCTGTGGCCTGGGACAAGGAGGGCGGTTTCAGGGGTCGCGAAGCCCTCCTGGCTCAGAAGGGCCAGCCTCGCTCGAAGCGACTCATCCAGTTCCGGCTCGAAGACCCCGACCAGCTTCTGCACCACGATGAGCCGATCTTCCGCAACGGCGAGATGGTGGGACGTACCACCGGCGGCATGTGGAGCTACACCGAAAACCGTTGCCTGGCCATGGGCTATGTCACTACCGGCGATGAAACCGTCGGTGCCGATCAGGCCTGGCTCGATGACGGCACTTTTGAAATCGAGGTGGCAACGGTCAAGATTCCGGCCACGCCGTCGATCCGATCTTTCTACGACCCGAAGAACCAGCGCGTCCGCCTCTAGCGGCAGCGCAGCGAATGTAACGGTAAACAAGACTGCACTCAGGAGTTTCTGGTACTCATGCGCGAAGAAGCAAAAGTAGTGATCATCGGGGGTGGCGCCATGGGTGCTGGCCTCTTCTACTTCCTGGCCCACGAGGGTTGGACCGACACGGTGCTCATCGAGAAGGGCGAACTGTCTTCGGGGTCGACCTGGCACGCGGCCGGGTTGATTCCGCACTTCAACGGCAGCCTGAATATGGCCAAATGCCACGCTGAAGCGCCCAAGCTTTACGCCAAGATCGAAGAGGAAACGGGCCAGCACGCCGGTTGGCACAACACCGGCGCCATCCGCCTCGCCATTACCGACGACCATGTCGACTGGTTCCACTACGTGAAGGGGATGTTGGATCTGGTCGGGGTGCGCAGCGAGCTGATCCCGCCCGAACAGATCCTCGACCACTGGCCGTTCATGGACGTCTCCGATGTGAAGCTCGGTTTCTATACCCCCGACGATGGGTGGGCCGATCCTTCGAGCGTGACCGCGGCCATGGTCAAGGGCGGGCGCCAGCTCGGCGCCGAACTGATGCGCTACACCCTGGTTACCGCCACCAACAAGCTGCCGGACGGTCGCTGGGAGGTTCTCACCGAGGAGTACACCGAGAAGGGGCCAAAGAAGGACGGTAAGAAGGGTCGCATCGTATGCGAGCATCTGGTGAACGCCGCCGGTTGCTATGCCCCGCAGCTGGGAGCGATGGCTGGCATCGAAGTGCCGATCGTTTCGGTTATTCACCAGTATCTGATCACCGAGCCACTCGATGAGATCAAGGCTCTTGATTACGATCTGCCGGTGGTGCGAGACCCGCGGGTGTCTTCCTACTATCGCCGCGAGATCGATGGGCTGTTGGTCGGTCCCTACGAGACGGAGAATGCGCAGCCCTATGGGGTCGATGGCATCGAGTGGGACAAGCATTTCTACCTCACACCGCCCGACCTGGATCAGATCATGCCTCACCTGATCGATGCTGGCGAGCGTATTCCGGCCTTCCAGTCGGCTGGTATCAAGAAGGTGATTTCCGGGCCGATCACCCACACCCCCGACTCGGGGTATCTGATGGGTCCGGTTGCTGGCCACGACAACTACTGGCTCTGCTCGGGCGCTTCGATCGGTGTGACTCAAGGGCCGGGTGCAGGCAAGTTCCTGGCCCAATGGATGGTGCACGGCCAGACCGAGATCAATGTGGCCGAGATGGACCCTCGCCGGTTCGGCGACCATTGTGGGCCGAACGGACGCTACGCCTATGACAAAGCCATCGACGAGTATCACGAAATGTATGCGACGCGCCTGCCGGGCGAGCAGCGGTTCGCCGGCCGCCCCCAAAAGACCGATCCGATCTATGAGCGGCTCGACGCTCGTGGCGCTCAATGGCAGGAAATCTTTGGGTGGGAGCGACCTCAGTACTTCGCTTCGCCGGAGATGCCTGGGGGCACACCTGAAGCCCATTCGTTCCGTCGTTCGAATGCCTTTGATGTGGTGGCGGCTGAATGTGTAGGGGTTCGTGAGCGAGCAGGCTTGGTCGACCTGACCGCCTTCTCCAAGTTCGAGGTGACCGGCGCCGACGCCGGCGCTTTCTTGGAGCGGATGGCGGCCAACAAGGTGCCGGCCAAGGACGGCGGCATGCGCCTGGTGCACATGCTGACCGACAAGGGTGGCATCGAGACGGAGATGACGATTACCCGGCTGGCCGTCGACCGCTTCTACCTCAACTCGGGCATCACCATGCAGTTCCACGACCGGGACTGGCTCGTGCATCATGTTGCTGAGGGCGAAGACGTAACCGTCACCGACGTGACCGAAGACAAGGCGATCCTTGGCTTGTCTGGGCCACGAGCTCGAGAGATTCTGTCGAGCCTCACCGACGCAGACCTGACCAACGAGAGCTTCCGCTGGCTCACCGGCCAGGAAATCACGATCGCCGGGGTGCCCTGCATTGCGCTTCGGGTGAGCTATGTCGGCGAGCTCGGCTGGGAACTGCATCACCCGATGGACCGAATGACTGAGCTCTATGATGCGATCGTGGCTGCGGGCGAACCGCACGGCATGGTGCATTACGGCGCCTACGCCATGAACGTGATGCGCATCGAAAAGGCCTACAAAGCGATGGGCACGGAACTGACGACGGAGATTACGCCTGTTGAGGCTGATCTCGGCCGTTTCGTCGACTACTCCACCGAGTTCATCGGCAAGGCCGCAACCGAGGAACGTCTCGCTCTGGGCGATGACATCGAAATGATCTGCGTGTACTGCGAGGTCGCCCCTGCGGTTGATGGTGCCGACAATGATTGCCGAGGCAACGAGCCGATCTATGCTGGCGACGAGCTGATAGGTCTGACGACATCGGGGACCTATGGCCACACCGTGGGCAAGAGTCTCGCCTTCGCCTATGTGCAGCCGGGCTACAAGGCGCCGGGCACTACGTTCGATATCCAAATGATGGGTGAGAGACGGCAGGCCACCGTGTTGGCTGACGCCGCCTATGACCCTGAGAACAAGGCACCGAGGTCCTAAATCATGGCTCGTCGATCTGGTGGGCGATCCGCCCGTGTTGCAATGCGTTCGGCCCCGCTGGCCGAGGATGCTCGGGCTGTTCGCCCGGGTATGAGCGGTGGGCGTTTCAAGCCCCTGTCCGATGCTGATCTGGCCACCGTGTATGAGACGGCCCTCCATCTTTTGGAGGAGTTTGGGATGGGCCAGGCCACGCCTGAGTTCATCGAGCTGGTAACAAATGCCGGCGGCCGCTACGACGAGCGCGAGCGCCTGCTGTTTCCTCGTTCGGTGGTGGAGGCTGCGATCGACGTTGCGGCCAAGGAGTTCACGCTCTATAACTTCGCTGGCGACGGTGGTATCGAGCTCGGCGGTGATCGGGTTCACTTCGCTACCGCCGGGGCCGCGGTAATGGTGCCCGATCGAGACAAGGGTGGTTTCCGCCATTCCACGTTGAACGACTTGTACGACTTCGCCCGCCTGGCCGACACACTCGACAACATCCACATGTTTGTGCGGACGGTGGTTGCCCGCGATCTTGAAACCTCTCGTGATGTTGATTTGAACACTGCCTTTGCCTCGATGGTTGGCACCTCGAAACCGATCGGCACCTCGATGTTCCAGCCGGAACAGGTGCACGAGGTGGCGGCCATGTTCGACCTGGCCCTCGGCGGTGAGGGCGAGTTTCGCAAGCGGCCATTTTGCAAGGCCAACAACACCTTTGTGGTGCCGCCTCTGCGGTTCGCTGAGGACTCGGCGTTGTGCATGGCCGAGCAGGTTCGGGTTGGCATGCCGATCAACTTGCTCTCCGCTGGCCAGGCTGGCGCAACGTCGCCGGCCACCCTGGCCGGTTCGCTGGCCCAGGCCCTGGCTGAGTGTCTCGCCGCCTTGACCTGTGTAAATCTGATGGCTCCTGGTCATCCCTGCATCATGGGTTTGTGGCCCTTCGTCTCGGATCTGCGTACTGGCGCGATGTCTGGTGGTAGTGGTGAAGAGGGTGTGTTGAATGCGGCAGCTGCCCAGGTTGTCAACTATCTGAACCTCCCGTCGGGTGTTGCTGCCGGTATGGCTGACTCCAAGGTGCCCGACGCCCAGGCCGGCCACGAAAAGGGACTCACCGTGACGCTCGCCGCTCAGGCCGGAGCCAATCTGATCTACGAGTCGGCTGGAATGTTGGGCAGCCTTATGATCTGCTCGCCCGAGATGATGGTGATCGACAACGATCTTCTGGGCTCGGCCAATCGCACTGTGAGGGGTATCGAGATAACAACCGAAAGCCTGGCGGTTGAAGTGACCAACAATGTGGTGCACGGTGTTGGCCACTTCCTGGGTCAGGATCAAACGCTGGCGGTGATGCAGACCGAATACATCTATCCGGAGGTCGGGGATCGCCAGAGCCCCGACGATTGGAAGGACGCAGGCAGCAAGGATGCTGAGGCCCGGGCCCGTGAATACGTCGACAAGACGCTTGCAACCCACTTCCCCGACCACGTACCCGCCGACCGGATCGCCAAGATCCGCGACGCCTTCCCTATCGCTTTGCCTGAACAGGCCTAGAACCAACCCACCCATCCGCTACTCCAGCTTGGGCCTGTTTCGGCCCGGTTGGACGACGATGGCGTGAAGCTCACCGTCGGGTCGGTAAATCTTCAGCGTTCGATCGGCTAACAGCTTCACCCGCCACTGCCCTTCGTGCACATGATGGTGATGGACCGAGCAGAGGGGTATGAGGTTGTCGAGGTCGGTGGGTCCACCGTGCTCCCATTCCAGAATGTGGTGGAGCTGACACCAGGTGATCGGTCGCTCGCATCCATCCCAGGCACAGGTTTCATGCAGCGTCTTGATGGCGGCCCACTGGGCATCAGTCGCTGTTCGGTAGCGGCGCCCAACCCTGAGAGGCACACCTTGTTCGTCGAGCTGAACTCGCCGCAAAACAGCGTCGCAACACAACCGAGCAACCGATTCTGGTGGGAGGTCATGACCGAGCACGGTCTGCCCAATCGTGTGGTCGTGATAGCCAGACTTCAAGGTCTGGACGTCGACGACGAAACCGACGGAACTCGCCACCCGACCCGTACCTCCGCTGGTGGCCAGTTCGAAGAGCGCTGACGCCGCGAGGTTGGCATTCTTCACGACTGGTTCCGATGATGCCCCTGCGAGCCGGGTGGTGTGGGCCTCGATCGCGGCGACGAAGCCTTCGTAGCGTTCAGGGTCGAACGAACCCGAGTAGCGGCCCATGCCTTGTCGGGCGTCGAACCAGTGTCGAAACGCCGATGCCGCCTGCTTCGCGGTGGTGTCGCCGAGACCGTGATCGGCCTTGGCTTTATCGACGGTTCGTTTGACGAGAGCGTCGAAGGTGTCGGCCGGCAACTCGGTGGCCCGCTTGGTGAGCTGGTCGAAGTCGACCGATGAGCGTTGCTGCTCGGTGAGCGAACGGGTGCGTTGTGCGATGGCGTCGGCGTGGTCACCCGACACCGCCCCTGACGCCATCGCCTCAGCCAGGCCGGGCATCTCAGCGGCCAGTGCAGCACGAGCAGCTTCACGACGAGCGGTCGATCCTCGAACGGTGCCTTCAGCACTCAACACGGAGGCCGCTCCACCGGAACTTCCACTCTCGGCGAGCCGGTTGGCTTGCACGCCAACACGAGTAATCAATCCGTCGATGCAAGACTGAGCCCTACGAAGACGAGTCGTCAGTTCCCGCAGCCCAGCATCGTCGCAGTCGCTCACTTCCAGACGAGGTGTCTGCCCGATGAGGAGGGCCAACAATTCGAGATAGTCAGAGGGAACAGTCACATCAACACCAACGAAGCCGGAGAACCGACAAGAGAAACGAGTTGTGATGTGAGCCGTAGCTCAATGGGCACAGATCACTCTAGCAAACGAATGTTCGATCACAAACCCCAACGAGGATTTCATGGGGTTGTGACCGGCGGCACCGCATTACCCTTTCGGGTTTACCCCGTTGGACGTTGGAATGCTTCGATGTCGGTCCAACTGCCGATGTCGGCCGGATGTGAACGAACCTCATCGATGCCGATCTTGAGGGTGCGAAGCGAGAGCGGATCGCTGTCATCGGCTGGTTCGATGCTGCCGCGGCCGGTGAGTTGCACCACCCGACCGGTTATGAAGTCCACGACGAGCAAGCCGACCCGGTCGTCGATTAGCAGGTTTCCAAGGGTTTGAAACATGCCGTTGCCGGCGTAGTCGGGCATGACGATCGTGCGGTCGTCGACGACGGAGATGAACCCAGGCGGCCCGCCGCGGTGGGTGCCATCGGTGCCAAATGCTTCGCTTCTGCTCCCGAGGAAGGCCGTGTCGGCCGCTTTGAGTTGGGCCATATCGGTGTCGGATAGGGCCGGGCCACCGCCGGGTTCGATCGTGTTCGGTGTGGCCCCAGCTGCAGGGGTCGAAGCCGAAGGCGCGAACCTTGTCATCAACGGTGGCGCCGACGACGTCTGGTTCGAACCCTGAATCGGGCGAACCCTGAATCGGGCCTAGCTAGAAGCGCACCCGGACTCGACGAGGACCGCGTACCTGCCCACCGGCCCACGTGACATCCTCAGGGTCGATGATCTCGAACTCGGGGATGCGTTCCATCCAGGTGCTGATGGCAACGTCCATCTCCAGCCGGGCCAGGTTTGACCCGGCGCAGCGATGGATGCCCGACCCGAAAGCGATGTGGCGGTTGCGGGCCCGGTCGATGATGAAGCGCTCAGGTTCCTCGAATGCCTCAGGATCGTGGTTGGCGCCTGGGAAGTTCATGATCACCTTGTCGCCAGGGCACATCTTCACCCCGTTGTACTCAACCTCTTCGGTCAGCACGCGAGCCATCGTCACCGGCGAGTAGAACCGTAGGAACTCTTCCAAAGCGGTTGGCATCAGGTCGGGCTCAGCGGCCAGCCGGTGGCGATCATCGGGATGGGTGGCCAGGTGCCACAGAGCCGAACCGATCGAACTCCACGTTGTGTCGATCCCGGCCACCAACTGGAGGTTGCACATGCCAACCACGGTCTCAGGCTTGATCGGGTTGCCATCGGGATCGGTGGCGGCCAGAAGATGGGAGATAAGATCGTCGCGGGGATTCTCCTGGCGATCAGCCACCTCGGCTCGGAAGAAATCGCGGATCACGTCGCGGTACTTCACGCGAAGCTCGGGCTCGGACAAGCCGAACTCCAGGACGTTGCGAACCCAGAAGGTGAACTCGTCGACCCTGGTCTCGTCGACACCGAGAAGGTTGGCGATGACGGCGGCTGGAATCTGTTGGGCGTAGTCGCCGGCAGCGTCGCCCTCACCGTCGTCGATGAAGCGGTCGATGAGGTCGTTACATCGACGTTCGGTGAAATCGCGGTGGGCGTCGATCACCTTGGGTGAAAAGTGGGGGAGGAGCAGGCGGCGCGTCCAGGTGTGGTCAGGCGGATCAGACGTGATCGGAGGGCTGTTGGCTCCGTACTCCTGAAAGACCGGATCGTTGCGCACCGCCTCCGGTAGTGGCACGACAAGAGGATCGGCCGACGACAGCTCAGGCACCATCTTGGCCAACGCCTGAACATCTTCATAGCGAGTCGGGAGGAAGGAGCTCTGCCGACGTTCGGTGTGAGCGATTGGACAGCGCTCCCTCAGCTCGCCCCACACCGCGGTTGGGTCGGTGATGTAGTCGGCATCGAAAATGTCGTAATCGGTTGCCCAGTCGTCCACCGGTTGCGTGTCGCTCATGTCGTACATAGTAAAGGAGCGCGCTGGTTGGCGACCAATTGGGCGAATTAGAGGCCTGAACGTTCGGTGACCCAGCGCCATAAACGTTCACGCCGTTCGGGTGTATCGGTGCGGCGGGTTGTCGGCAGCTTGTGGATCGATCGCGGCCGACGGTCGTGCCAGAAGACGCCGCTTGAGGTCAAAGGATTCGGATCGGCCGCCAGCCACACGAGCGTGTCGGCCCCCTGTTCTGGCGTGCGAAGTAGCGGCCCCATGATGGCGGCGAAGGTGGGTAGAGCGGCGTCGACGCCGGGGGTGTCGGCCCAGCCCGGATGTACGGCGTGGAACACGATGTCGAGGTCGGGGAATCGCCTTGCCCACATCTCGTTGAGAGTCGCCTGTGCTCGTTTAGCCCGAGCGTACTGTTCGGTGCCGTTGTAGTCGGCGGGAGCCATCTCAAGTTTGTCGACCGAGAGCGGTGCGCCGTACATGCCACCGGAAGACATGGTTATGACGCGACCCGAGCCGGAAGCCGATAGTCGATCGAGTAGCAGGCTGGTCAGAAGGAAGGGTCCAACGACCTGGCTAGCGACGGTTGCTTCGGTGCCGTCGGCGATCTCCGACCGTTCCACGCTCAGGGCCCCGGCGTTGTGTATGAGCACGTCGAGACGATCATGGTCGGCGAGCACCCGTGCGGCCAAGGCCCGGACCTGGTCGTAGTCGCCCATGTCGGCCGCCACCTCGCTGATCGACCGGTTCCCCGTCTCGGCCACGATCTCGTCCACAACCTTGGTGTTGCGTTGCTCCGACCGGCCGACGAGAATCAGGGTCGCCCCGCAGCGGGCCAATTGTGTTGCCGCCGCCCGGCCCAACCCCGACGTCGCTCCGGTGACCACAACGACCTTGCCTTCCAGGTCATAGCCATCGAGCGAGGTCCACGATTCGAGCCGCTTCCGCACGTCGTAGCCGACGCGCGTGAAGCTCGGCACGATCGGGGTTTCGACGATCTTGTCGACGAGATTTGCAACCACACCCGAATCCGCCGCTGCACCGTTCTTTCCGACGGTAGCGACGAGCTCGCCATCGAGGGCGGTCGCGAGTCCGGCGGCTGCCTTGTCGCCGATGCGGTCGAAGAAGGGCGCTAGAAATGGGTCGGCTATGCCCAGTGGACCGTTCAACGCCAGTTCGGCCTCGTAGGTCACGAGCGCCCCGGTGTCGGTCGCTTCGACCGTCACGACGTCATAGGACATGAGCATCCGACTCTCCGCCCGTACCGCGAAACGTTCGCGGTCGACATACTCAACTATGGTGTATCGCAGCGTAAGCTCTCCCTTGAGAGAGTCGACGCCGACCTCGTATTCAGCGCCGACACCAGGGCCAGAACCAGCCACCTGTTCGGCGGATCGCACCCCTGGGTCCCAGGAGGCAACGTTGGCGAAATCGGCTAGGTAGCCGAAGGCTTGCTCGGCCGAGAGGGGAGTGCGGACCTGGGCGCGATAGGTGGTCATGGTGCTCCAGAAACGTAGGGATGCGATGGGCGGAGATTGACGGTGCGGCTTGGGGTGAGACCATCGGGTCGCCAATCGGGCCCGGCGATGATGATCTGATTGAGGGTGCAAGCGCGTTCGGTGAATCCAGCCTCACAGTAGGCCAGGTAGAAGTGCCACAACCGACAGAAGCGATCATCGAGCCCGAGCTGGTTCATCTTGCCCGGATCTGAGGCGACGTTTTCTTCAAACCGTCGCCGCCACCGCCGCAATGTCTCGGCGTAGTGGGCTGACAGATCTTCTACGTCGATGATCTGGAGGTTGGTGGCGCGGGCCAGCGACGATGAGATGGCTCCGATCGAGGGAAGTTGACCGCCGGGAAACACGAACCTCCGAATGAAATCTTCGGTGTTCTTGACCCGCTCGAACCGCTTGTCTGGAACGCAGATTGCTTGAAGTCCTACGAGGCCGTCTGGTTGTAGGCACCGTTCGATCGTGGCGAAGAAGCGATCGTAGTCGCGCCAGTTCACGGCCTCAATCATCTCGACCGAAACCATCCGGTCGAACGAGCCCGACAGGTCACGCCAATCATGGTCGAGAAGTTGAACCCGATCATCGAGACCGGCGGTTCGCACCCGCTGCTTGGCCTCTGCCAGCTGTGCGGCCGAGATGGTGGTTGTGGCAATGCTGCACCCGGTTTGGGAAGCTGCCCGGATCGCCATCCCACCCCAACCCGTGCCGATCTCCAACAGCTTGTGCCCGGCCTCGACCCCGAGCTTGGCCAGCAGGCGATCGTATTTGGCCAGGCTTGCGTCGAACAATGACATGCCGGGTCGTTCGAAAACCGCAGAGGAGTAGGTCATGGTCTCGTCGAGAAAAGAGGCGAAGAACTCGTTGCCCAGGTCGTAGTGAGAGGCAATGTCGTCGCGATTGCGGCGGCGGCCGCGGCGAGGCATCAGACGGCGTAGCTGGTTGGTGACGGGACCGTACAGGTTTCTCGCCCGATTGCGTAGATCATCGAGCGGGCCAAGGTTACGGCTGATGATGCGTACGATCGTGGTTGGGTCGTCGCTGAACCACCAACCTTCGATAAAGCCACGGCCTAGGCCGATCGATCCCTCCACCACCAAGGCCGTCCACGCCCTGGCATCCACGATGGTTAGATCACCTTCTAATGGCTTGTCTCCCGCCACCCCGCTGATGGACGGACCAAACCGACGCGACCAGGGTGCGGCACCGGGAAGGCGCTCGTTGATGACCAGGGTGTCGCTCGACATCTTTTCCAGCGCTGCCATGACGAGGCGGCGGGCCGCGTCGGGTGGAAATCTATCGACACGAGCATTGCCGCGACGGCTTACGTCGAGCAGGCGCGGCTGTCCTTGGTCGTTGCGGCTTGAAAGGTGGTCGGTCATGGAAGGTCGCTCCTGTCTCGCTCATGGTGGGGTTGTTCTGGTCTGGGTGGTTTTGGCTCGCGCTTTGGGTGCGGACGGAACCGCACGCGCTTCGCTGTCAGGCGGGCGGCCTGTCCATGAATCCCAGCACTCACACGATGGGTTGAGAGCCCTGCCGATCGAAGGGAATGGCCAAGCGTTTGACGGCTGGCCGGCGACCTGGTCAACCGAAGACGGGTGTGCAAGATCGGCGAGGTCGGTTGACTACCTCTGGCCTGGGCACCTCCGGCTGGCGAAGGGACGACGTCGAGGGTGATATCGAGATGGCCGTCCAAACTTTTGACGCCAAGGTCATAGGAGTAATCCATCTCAAGAAAAGGGGAGACGTGAAGCGTCTTCTCGAAGCTGGTGCACAGCCAATCGCCGTCCCGAACCAGTGCCAACGCGTACCAGGTGCGCTCTTTCCAGGGGGTGTTCGTAACCTCAAGCACCGTGGCTACGGGGTCGTCCTGACCCTTGTCCCAGATGAAGTAGACGGTGATGGGATTGAAGAGCCATCCCCACCGACGTGGCTGGCTGAGCATGCGCACCGGGCCTGACGGCCGGTAGCCGAGCACGGGAGTTAACGCAGCGCAGGCCTGATCGTTCAACGAACCCTCGGCGGTAAGCCCGTAGTCGCCCCGGACGAACCGAACAGCTGCTGGTCGGTTTGCCGACCAGGCCGGATGATGGCTGAACACGTCGTTGGGACGGTCGGGGTCGAGCCAGACGTGGGACACGTCGTAGGTGAAGCTGTGCTGCTTCGGTCGTGTGCGTCGGTGCACGACGATCCCTTCGGCAAGGCCGACCGGGTCCGGATTCACCAGTCGCTCCCGAGTTTGCGAGCGACCCGGATGGCGGAGACGAAGCCGTCCTCGTGGAAGCCGTAGCCCCAGTAGGCGCCGCAGAAGTGTGTGTTGTCGTGCCCATCGATTTCGTCGAATCGCCGCTGGGCTGCGATGGCTTGGGGCGTGAAGACAGGGTGGGCGTAGTCGATCCGAGGATGGAGCGGGTGCCCGACCTGGTCGTGGCTATTGAGGCTCACGAGGTAACGGGCCGATCCGGGCAGACGCTGAAGGGTGGTGAGATCGTAGGTCAAGGTGGCGCCGTCGCCATCCTGGCCGGGAGGTTGGCACGTATAGTTCCACGCAGCCCACGCTCGCCGTTTCGGCGACAATATCGAGGTGTCGCTGTGCAAGGTTGCGGTGTTGGGCTGGTAGCCGATGGCGCCGAGGATCTCGGTTTCGGTTGGCGAAGGGTCGGCCAGCAGAGCGAGGGCTTGGTCGCTATGGCAGGCGAAGACTACCCGGTCGAACTGTTGGCGGCCGGGGTTTGCGCCTCCGAAGGTGATGCTTACCGCACCGCTTGGGTTGGTATCACTGTTGGGGCCTCGCTCCACACGCAGCACCGGGGTAGCGGAGCGGAGCTCGCCCTTGAGGCGCTTTCTTATCGCTTCGACATAGACGCGGCTACCGCCGGGGATAGAGCGCCATTGGGGCCGATCGTTGATGCCGAGCAGCCCGTGGTTGGCTAGGAAACGAAAGAGGCTGGTAGCGGGGAAGGCGTCGAACGTTTCGGGATCCGCCGACCATACGGAGGCTCCCATGGGGATGAGGTGGTGGTTGATGAAAGGCGATGAGTACCGGCCAGCGACGAGAAATTCGGCCAGGGTAGTGTCGTCTTCCTCGGTGTTGCCGGTCGTAGCTTCTAGGTGTGCGTTGGCATTCCGGTAGAACCGCACGATGTCGAACACCATGCGCCACATGGCGGGTCGTACGACGTTGACCGGGTCGGCCAGCAGGGTTGCCAGGCTGGTGGCGCGGTAGGTGAAGAGACGGTTCGAGCCACCGAAGTTGCGGTCGGTAACAGCGAAGCTCATTTCCGTGTCCTGCGTCGGCACATCCAACTCGTCGAAGAGCCTGGTCAGGTTCGGGTAGTTCCGGTCGTTGTGGACGATAAAGCCGGTGTCGATAGCGAGGCTGCCTGCGGCCTCATCCTCCACATCGATCGTGTTGGAATGGCCGCCAAACCGATCGTCAGCCTCGAAGACGACAACATCGTGGAGCGCGTCAAGAAGATAGGCGGTTCCCAATCCGGCAATACCAGATCCGACGACGGCGATCCTCACATCTCTCTACTACGTTAACGGTGTGCCCTACGGATGCGAAGTCACGTAATGAGCTCGACTTTAGAGATCGGCGACGAAGACCGGGAGCGGTTCGACCGTGACGGTTTCTTGATTGTTGAGGGACTGCTCGGCACCGACCGTCTGCCCGAGCTCCACGCGGCCTTCGACGATCTCTTCAATGGGGTATTCGAGACCGGTATTCGGCCCGACGAGGTCAACTGGCAGACCGCCACCGGTGATCCTTCGCTGACCCGCCAGATCTGCAATGGTTGGAAGGCCAACCGGGCCATCGAGCGCGTTGTCCTCGATCGAGCCTATGGCCGTGCCATCGGTGCGTTGAGCGGATGGTCATCGGTGCGCGTCATGATCGACAATGTGTTGTGGAAGCCGCCCGGTGCTCGTTCGTTGGGGTTCCATCAGGACAGCGCCTACCTCGACTGGTTCCGGCCCAACGATCTCGTCACGCTCTGGATCGCGCTCGATGCAACGACGGCTCGTGGCGGCACACTCGAACTCGTGACTGGCTCGCACCGCTGGCACCGAGACGGCCGTACCGGTGACTTCCACGGACCCGAAGACTACCGCCAACCGATGCGAGAGACGGCGGCGGCGGAAGGCCTGGACGAGTCGAGCTTGAAGGCCAGTATCGTGCCGGTGCAGGTGAAGGCTGGCGGCGGTTCGTTCCACCACGGTTGGACATGGCACGGTTCGGGACCGAACGACGGTTCAGCGCCACGCCGAGCACTCGTGCTTCATGCCATGCGGGGCGACGTCGAGTATGTTCCGGAGCGTTTCGGAAGTGGCATCGGGCCGATCTATGGCCGCTATCGACGGCTCACCGACAACCTGCTCGACGAGAACCACTTCCCGGTTCTTTGGAGCGAGAACGGCTATCGAAGTCCCGGTCTCGACCAACGAGACTAGATCAGCGTCTTGCGGAGGCGGGTCCCCCGAGACACGGCTTGGATGCAGACCGTGTCCGGGGGTGTGCTCGCCTACCGGCAGGCACTGCGATCCAGAATGTCCGACGCTCGAAGAGCGACGGAACACTAGTGAATCGCCGCACCCCTAAAACGTCGCTTTCGTCTGCGATTCGACGGCCACGAAAGAAAAAGCTGCGTTGCCCTCAGTCGATGGTGAGCTGGCTCGGATGAGTAGATGTTCCATAGGCCAGCCACACATCGGTCGTCGCCAGCGAATCAGGGGCCACAACCCGTAGTCGTAGCGTTCCATCGTCTTTCAGCTTTCTGTTGATCGAACCGAGATCGACGACGGCGGATGTGAAATCTGACGTCGCCGTGCCGCTCCACGAGCCCGTACCGAGCACGGTGCACCGTCGATCACAGACCGCCAGCTCCACCGAAATACCGATGGTCTCGCCCGCCTTCATGTCTTTCGCCGCCACGCTAAGGCTCAGCTGCACCTGGCGAAGCCTCCGTTCACCGATGTCATCGTCATCGAAGGGCCAGACCCAATCCTGGTGCGTCGTTGGATCATCTCCGGAGAGCCCATCGGCATCCCTGGCCAGCAGCAGGCCAGGAGCGTCATCGCGGTCGGTGTCGTAGTTGGCCAGAGTTTCAGATCGGCCCACTCGGGACTTGAGCGGCAGCTCCGAAGAGGAAGCCTGGTCACCGGAGCCCCTGGAGCGAAGGTAGAGCGTATGTCTCGCAGGCTCGGCGACAACCGTTGTGGTCGAACCCTCGGTTTTCTCGGTCGGCCGGTCGTTTGGCGTGCTGGCTGAGGTTGTGCTCGACGAAGGGTCGCTGATCGACGTCGATCCTGGTGCCAACGATGCATCTGGGGAATCATCGAAGCCCACCGCGCCGGTCGTGCTGACGACGAGCACCCCTGCTGTGCTGCTCGTTGCTGTGTCGTTTGCAGGCTTGGTGATGGTCGGATTCAAGCTCGTGGTGGTATTCGCTGGCCCCTTGAAGCCTGCGGCGTTTTCGGCGCTGAGCTCGGCTGTGGTCGGGGTGCTGGCCGCACCGACGAGCGGTGAGGCGGCGGTGATCTCGTGGCGATCGTTGGTGGCCAGCATGGAAGCGCCGAGGGCGCCGCCAACCAAGAGCGTTGCTCCGACGAGCCATCGTCGGTTTACCGTCGCTGATCGGCCGATCCGCATGGCTCGCGGGCCAAGAGCGCTATCGAGCTCAACGATGTGAGTGTCGCGAGCTTCACTGCGCACCTGCAGGCCACGGTTCGTTGCGTTCAGCCGCTCAGCTAGCTCCTCATCGTTCATGGTGACCCTTCGCTGAAGCGTCACCGTCGCGACGCTGGGATTCGAGAGGAGACAGCTCGAGGTCGAGCTGTTCCAACCGACGCCGAAGGGTTCGCTCGGCTCTGGCCGCAGCGGCGTAGACCGCCACTCGGTTCGAGCCGACGACAGCGGCAATGGTGTTCCCGTCGAGTTGCTCCACATATTTGAGGTGGACGATGAGTGCCTGGAGCGGTGTGAGCTCGGCGAGCGCTCGTTCGACGACGGGCTCATATCCAGCCCACCGGGCCTTGCTGAGATCGATCTGATCGTCGAAGCGGTCGGTGGGTATCGCCGGCTGACGTTTTCTGCGTCGGAACTCGTCTCCACAACGAAATCTGATGTTGGTGAACAACCACGCTTCGAGAGCGGGGCCGTTCGTCGGCGGGCAGCCTCTGGCCACAAGTTGGAGGAACGATTCCTGCACGACGTCTTCAGCGGCGAGGCGGTCGCGAAGCATGCGGTAGGCGGCGCGGAACAGGCGATCGGCCATAAGGCTGTAGAGCGTTCGGTAGGCGGCGGTATCACCTGCTTGCAGATCGGGGATGAGGAAGTCGAGTCGATCGGCAGAGGTGGGCGCGGCACTGTTGGTCCCTTGGTCAGCAGACATGAATGGCTCTAACCCCCGTTCGGCCGAATCATGTTGATCAAGGTAACTCGATCATCATGAGACACCACCAAAATGGGTGATCCTGCCGTCCTGTCGAGAGAGTGGGATCGCAGTCGTTTTGCCCCCTTTCCTGCGTTGCGTGACGGCCGCCGTCCACTAAGCTAAGACCGCCTCGAAAGAGGTCGGCGGACTGTCGCCAACGGGAACCAACAAAGCCCTTGCTTGTTGGTTGTGGGCGATGGTTGTACCGGCGGAATTCCAAACTCCTGATTTGGCGATTTTGCCATGCCGACCCGAAGAGAGCGTACGTGACAGACCTCAACACCCTGGCACTCGACGACGAGTCGATCTTTCGTGTGCCACTTGTTGGCCCCCAGCTTGGAGAGCCGACCGGACGGTTGGCCCCCTCGGTCGACGGGGTTGCCATCTATCTCGTTGACCCTCGTGACAGCACGCCACATATAGTGTTCGTGAACGAAGGCCTTCAGGAGTTGACGGGTCGCCGGGTCGATCAGCTATTGGGCCAGCCGGCCACAACGCTTTATTGCGAAGATGTGGGCCCCATCGAATGGTCTGAGGTGCGCTCTGCCTTGCTCGGTGGGCACGTGCACGTGCACCCAGAGCAGACGCCGGGCCTACCCGAAGCAGAGCCTGGTCCTTCCTCAGCGATCGATGGTTCCACGATCACCCATATCGACCTGAGCGGATCGGCCGACGAAGAGGCTCGTTTCGCCGCCTACCTCGACGCGGCGAACATGGCCGATAGCCGATCCGACCGGCGCGCCCACGGCCCCTTGCGCGCCCCCCTCTCCGACGCCACCGAAGAGTACAGCTCGTTCGTGAGCCTCTCCTGTGCCAACCGAACGCTGTTGCCGGTGCATGCCTGCTACACGGTGGTTCCGTCGGCAACCCCGGGCGCCCCCTATGTCGTCGCCCAGTTTCGGGACATGGCCAAGCAATCCACTGAACGGCTGCTGGCCGACAAGGCCACGATTGTTGGTTCGCTCGACCGAGGACATGAACTCGGTCGGCTCTGTCATCAGATCTGTTCACAGGTGGAGACGGCGCTCGGCAACGACGTGCGCTGTGCGTTGGCTCTCACCGCTTCGACCGACCGGTTGGAGACTGTTGTATCCGGAGGCATGTCGGTCGAGGTGGCCGACCAAGTCTTTGCCACCATGATCGCTACCGGCAAGGAACTCATCGGCCGAGTGGTAAAGGTCGAAACACTGGATGAGCCACTGGCCGCCCGCTACGAGGCCTCAGGAGCCACATCCCTCTGGTTCGTGCCGCTCATCAGCCTGGGGGCAACCCTCCGAGGCGCTGTGCTGGTGGCCAGCCCCGCTACCGGCCCCGATACAACCGCAACCCGGATCCTCGACCATCACGTTGATCTTCTCACCGCAGCGATCGAACATTCCAGAGCTGAGTCGGCGATTGCTCATCACGCTCTGCACGATTCGCTCACCCATCTGCCAAATCGAGCCCTCATCGTGGATCGACTGGGTCAGGCCCTGGCCCGCATGGAACGCGATGGGGTAGCGATGTCGGCGCTGCTGGTGGATATCGACCGCTTCCGTTCGGTGAACGACTCTCGAGGTGTCGAGGCTGGCGACCAGGTGTTGGTCGAGGTTGCGAACCGTCTCCTCTCCGCCGTACGGGTTGGCGACACCGTTGGCCGGGTCAGCAGTGATCAATACCTTGTTATTTGTGTGGCCACGAATGGCGAGATTGACGCGGCTGGGGTGGCCAAACGGGTGCTGCGACTCCTCGACAATCCCGTTCAGGTAGCAGGAGGCGATCCGATCCGAATCACCGCCTCGATCGGTGCGGTCGTTGTGGACGAACCCGGCCAGTCGCCGACGGCGGTCATCAGTAAGGCTGAGACGGCGTTGGCGCAGGCCACCGCCGAGGGGCGCGGGCAGTTTGCCATGTACGAGGATCGTCATCGCCAGACCGTTGTCGCTCGCCATGAGCTTGAGCAGGCGTTGAGCAAGGCGATCGAGAACGATGAACTTACCGTCCACTACCAGCCAATTGTGGAGACCCGTTCAGGGTTCATGACCGCAGCCGAGGCCCTGCTGCGATGGGACCGCCCCGGTCACGGACTCATCGGTCCGGGCGCCTTCATCCCGGTGGCCGAAGAATGCGAGCTGGTCGTGCCCATGGGGGAGTGGGTTATCGACAAGGTCTGTGAAGATATGGCCGAGTGGCCCAAGTCGCGAGGTCGTTCGCCAATGGTTTCGATCAACCTGGCCGCTCGACACCTCGAACTGGACACGCTGGTGCCGACCGTGATCAGCGCTCTCCAAAGAAACGGTTTGGAGCCACCCCGGCTCGGGTTCGAGATTACCGAGTCGATGCGGATTGGCAATCTGGCCGCGGCCACGGTCAACCTACGGCGCCTCTCCCAGCTTGGCTGTCGGATCGCCATCGACGACTTCGGTATCGGTCATGCCACGCTCGACTATCTGCGGCGTTTTTCCATGGCCGATGTTTTGAAGATCGACCGTTCCTTCATTGCAGGGCTTGGCAAGTCTCGCGAGGACACAGCCATCGTGAATGCCTCGATTGCTCTGGCCAGCTCGCTGAAGATGCAGGTGATCGCCGAAGGGGTGGAGTACGGGTCGCAGCTCGAGGCCTTACGTGAGCTTGGGTGTCGTTACGCCCAGGGCTTCGCCTTCGCTCGCGCTGTGCCTTTTGATGAGATTCTGGTTCTTTGGGATCAGCTGCGTCTGGCTGACCCGGCGTCTCCAGAGATCGAGTGAGGTCACCGGCAGTGGCCCGGCACCGCTAGGAGCCGAGTGTTTGACGGCGGAGGTGACCATAGAGACTTGTGAACAGTTCGCCTGTGAGGAGACGAACCTCTTCATCGTCGTGGTCGACGCCGAGAGCGCGGATGAGTGTGTCGAGCCCGGCTGCCTCCGGAGCGTCGTAGCGGTCATCTTCAACGTCGGCTTGGTGCACGATACGAGCGAGCTGCCAGAGGATCGGATCGCTCAGATCGTAGCGCCGCAGAATTGTTTCAAAGGTAACGTCGCTGCCGACATGGGTGAGCTCACAACCACGCATATCGAAGGGGGTCGTACCCTCCGGTACCTCGCTGATCTCGTCGACGTAGATGAACTCGGCTTCGTCGTCGAGGTAGGTGGTGATGAGCCAGGCCGATGCGGCCCGGTCGATGTGGATGCCTTGCCGAGTCGCCCACCTCATGCGTCGATCCCCGCGGCATGATCTTGCGATGAACCACGAGGCACTGCACCGGAGGTTGGGGTACCGCCGGATGCCGACCATTCGGCGATGTTCTCGATGGCGGCTCTCGCTTGCTCCTTGCCGTCGGCTTCGAAATAGTCACGCCGCTCGATCAGCCGCCACTCGCGCCGCCAGCGAGCGATCGTTCGCTGGTCGAGGTTTGGTCTCTTGGCACTGTCGCTCTTGGCACTGTTCATCTGGGCGCCCTCGATTTCGTTGAGCAAGGCTCGGTACTCTGCGGTCCTGGCTTGTTGAAGTTGGTCGATGAGTTGTTCTGTGTCGGCCAGGGTGGTGGGTGTTGCCGCCCACACCACCGCTTCGCCGTCAGCCTCGATCACCTGGATGGCAACCCATTCGAGGTGTTCCCGGGTGCGGTCGTTGTTTGGAAGGCCGACGAGGCCATCACCGATCTTGGCGACGCCGATCTTCTTGAGCCGCCGCCACACCGCGATCCGTGGTGTCGACGGATCGCGAGGAAGACGGTAGCTGAGCAGAGCCCACTCGACCTTGCCGCGCTCGATCCTCGCCTTTCCAGCACTTGTTTCGCCAGATTTTGGTTGCGCAACCATGGTTACCACCATATCCTCAAGATGCATGCAACCACGGTTACAGGATACAACGCAGGGGTCAGAACAGGGCACGTCGATACCTCGCGGTGAGTGGATCCGTGCCTGGACGAAGGTTGCTGCCAACAGCTTCGGCGGTCCCGCTGGTCAGATCGCGGTAATGCATGAGGAGATCGTGACCCGTCGACGTTGGGTAGGGGAACGACGTTTCCTGCACGCCTTGAACTATTGCATGCTCCTGCCCGGGCCAGAGGCCCAACAGATGGCCACCTACCTAGGGTGGCTGCTTCGCGGGCCCGCCGGCGGCCTGTTCGCCGGAGCCATCTTCATCCTCCCCGGCTTCATATCAATCATGGCCCTCAGCGTGTTGTTCGCCATGTACGGCGACGTTCAATGGGTCACGGGCATGTTCTTCGGCATCACCGCAGCGGTGATCGCCATCGTGGCCAGCGCCGTGTTGCGCATCGGTCGACGGGTAATCAAGAACCCCACGATGCTGCTGATCGCTTTCGCGTCGTTCCTCGCCGTCTTCACCTTCGAGGTGCCCTTCCCCATCATCGTTGCTGTGTCAGCCGCGATTGGGCTTATCGCCGGCAGTCGCTGGCCCGACACATTCAACCTGGTACGCGGTCACGATGACGGCGGAGACGATGATGAGGATGTGTTGATCGGCGACGCCGACATCGCGTTAGGGCGACCAACCTTAGGTCGCGCCCTGCGGGTTCTAACGATCGGTCTCGTCCTGTGGTTTGGGCCGATTGCTGTGCTGGTAGCGGTGGCCGGATCCGAGTCGGTGTTCGTCGACGTTGCCTGGTTCTTCTCCAGCGCTGCTGTGCTTACGTTCGGGGGTGCTTACAGCGTGCTGGCCTATATCTCCCAAGAAGCGGTGAACAGTTTCGGCTGGCTCCTTCCGGGCGAGATGATAAGCGGCCTCGGTATGGCCGAGACAACCCCCGGTCCACTGATCCAGGTGGTGCAGTTCGTCGGCTTTATGGGCCCCTATCGTCAGCCCGGTACCCTCTCGCCGCTTCAGGCTGGCGTTGCTGGCGCGGTGGTAGCCACCTGGGTGACCTTCATACCTTCGTTTCTCTGGATCTTTCTCGGGGCCCCCTTTGTCGAACAGTTGAGGGGCCGTGAGTCGCTGACTTCAGCACTGTCGACCGTGACCGCTGCCGTTGTTGGTGTGGTGCTGAACCTCGCCGTCTGGTTCACCCTCTACACCCTGTTTGGCACCGTGACCGAACGCCGGGGCGGCGGCGCCGTCTTCTACCAGCCCGATCTCGGCACCATCGACTGGGCTGCCGCCGCCATCGCCACGGTCTCAGCCATCGCCGTGTTTCGATTCAAGCGGCCCTCGCTCCATGTCGTGACCGCAGCCGCCGTCCTCGGCATCGCCTACCAGCTGTTCGTTCGCTAGCGCCTACTCAACGTCCACAACCTCAAGGAGTTTGACATGACCAAGAACGTTCTCTTTCTCTGCCCTCATTCGGCCGGCAAAAGCCTGATGGCCGCCACCTACTTCAAGGCCGCTGCCGCCCGGATCGGCCTGGATGTTGCTGTCGATGTGGCCGGACCTGATCCCGACGCCGAGAACATGCCGAACGTGGTCGATGCCTTGACAGCCCAGGGTTACGCCATTGGCTGGGAGCCGAAGCTCGTCTCGTCGGCCGACACCGAAACCGCTGATCTGATCGTCAGCATCGGATGCGACCTCCCGTCGATCCCGGCGACGAAACCGATCCTGGAATGGGATGTGCCGATGCTGAGCGAAGATTTCAACGGCGCAATGACAGCCATCCATGCCAACGCCGAGGCTTTCGCCGCTGAACTCGGCTAGCCGAGCTCGCCTCGTAGCCGGGCGGCGACGGAGGCCACGACGGCGAGCGAGGCGAGCATGGTGACCGCGGCGAGCGGCACCCACCACCGATGCGGCAAGGCTCCACCGTCATCGAGTACGCCTGCCAGCCCGATCAGCATCAGGCAGATGCCGATGCCAAGCGGTAGATGTTGGAGCGATTGATCGGCGGTTGAGCGATCTTCAGCGAGCAGGTCGTGGGATTCTTCGGGGGTGTTCATCAGCCGTTCTCTCCGTCGTGTGGGTGCCGAATATCGACTGAACTCACACCGGCGTCGATATCGAAGATAATGGTTGGTGCGTCTTCATCACAGATGGGGCCTCCGTCTCGCCAGGGGGAACAATCGGGGCCGGCGCCTCTGCGAATACGACTGTTGGCGTGGATGCCTTCGTTCCATGAACTCACCGTGTGGATCGAACCGAGGCGTACCTTGGCCGATCCCGCGATGGCCATGTCGTCGGGATACACGATGTGGACGCGGCCGCCGGTCTGACGCACCCTGACCGTGATCTCTGATCGCTCAGGAAGTTCGAGATTCGACAGGTCGATATCGAGATCGCCGTAGCCGCTGGCGAACGTCAGCGTGTCACCTGGTTCAACGGATTGAGGAGTATGCCGTTGAAGGCCATCGACCCGGTAGCGGTGCACGTCGTCGACCGAGAAGATCAGCCACCCGAACCCGAGCGGAATGAGCAGCAGCCAGGTCAAGAGCCCGGCCCGCCCCCGCCAGGCGCTCAGAGCGATCACCGCCCCGACGATGATGATGGCGCCGTTCACGATCACACCGGGAGCGATGCCGGGATCGACCAATTGGTCGAGGCTGATTGTGGCCACGACCCACACGACCAGAGCGGCGAGGGTGAGAGGCCAGAGGGCAGGCTGGCGTCGTGGCCGCCTGGTGGTCGGGGTGAAAATACTGGAGGAACCAGGTTCGAGGTAGCGGCGCAGCAGGGGCGGAAGATGCTCGACGGCCTCGTCGGATCCGTCGCTGGCTACCGGAGTGCCCGTTTCAGGCCTGAGCGTGGGCTCGGCCCGCCTGGCTCTGAACGAGCGGCCCCAGCGGGCGGCGACCGTTGCACGCTCGCCCGGACTCGTTGCTTGTCGAGCCTCTGTCGCTTCATCATCGAGGTTGACGGTGGCAGCGGTGGCGCCGCTGGGTTTGCCGGCGGATCTACTGAGGAGGACGTCGGCCAACAGCAGGCCAGCGATCACGAGAAAGACGGTGAGCCAGGTGTCATCGCCGCTGAGAACGCCGATGACGAGGATGGCCAGTAGTACCGCAGCTGCGATCTCTTGAGCCCCTGCTCGGGTGAAGAGCCGGGCCAGCAGCGGCCGTTCCAAGGTGGTGGGAAGCAGAAGCCAGGCTCCAAGATAGAGGAGCGGTACGAGTGCTTGGACCGAGGTCGCGAGAGCGATCGTTGCGCCAACGAGCACGCCCCGGATGAGGGTGGGCTCGAAGCCGAGACGATGGCCGACACCACCGGCTACACCGGCGAGATAACGATCCGTGCTCGATCGAGTAGGCAGCAATCGACCCGGTGGAGGTGCGGACGGCGGTGGTGTTGGCCCCGCTGATGGTGGCGGAAGCGTTTCCGTCTCGTCGGTCATAGGTTCATCCTCTATCACCTGTCGGCTTTTGCCTAGTCGGATCATCCCGGATAGTGGGCCTTGAGGTGTCGGAGAATCTCCGGGTCATCCCTGATTCGCTTCCACCCCATGGTCTGGAACAATAGAGGAAGTAATGATTCCCGATCCGCGCTCACTTCTGGCCTCCTCGTCCTCAGAGTTCCCTGGCCTGGTCCGTCTGCAAACGTCAACGCCGTTGATGGCTGGCGTTGCGGCGCGTACGGCAGCCCGGCTCGGCGCCGACCCCCTCGTGGTGCGGGTGGCGTTTCTGGTGCTCGCATCGGCCCTTGGCTTCGGTGTACTTGTTTACGGCATCATTTGGTTGTTGAGCGTGGGGCGTCCTGAACCTCAGGCTCGCATCCCGTCGACACGCCACAACCTGGCGATCATGGTGCTCACCCTGGCTGGTCTCACATGGGTCTCGGGCGAGGCTGCCCTGCCGGTGGCGGTTGTCGTAGCGGTCGCGGTGGTGCTCTTTGGTCTGACTCTGGCCGGCGACCGGGCCGCAGACCTGTTGGGTTCGGCGGCCATCCGGAGCTCGATCGGGGCTCTGCTCATCGTCGTCGGCCTGGCCACGACGGTTGAAGAAGGGTTCTTTCGTATCGAGCGCTCCGAGCTGATGCGGCTTGTCATCGCCCTGGTGGTGATCGTGGCTGGTGCTGTGCTCATGGCCTTGCCCTTTGTGCTCGACTTTGCTCGTTCGGCTCGAGACGATCGGCGAGCCAGGATCCGGGCCGAAGAGAGAGCCGACGTTGCCGCCCACCTTCACGATTCGGTCTTGCAAACGTTGACCCTCATCCAGAATCGGGCCGATGATCCCAAAGTGATCGCGGCGCTGGCTCATCAGCAGGAACGCGAATTGCGAGACTGGCTTTATGGCGGCCCCGGCGACGAAGGTCCGCCGAGTACCTTTCGGGCCGCCCTCGTTCAAGCCGCCGCCGAGGTCGAAGACCAGTATCTTCGAGCGATCGAGTGTGTGGTCGTGGGCAACTGTGAACTTTCGGAGCAAGCCTCGAACGCCGTGGCCGCGGCTCGAGAAGCCATGATCAACGCGGCGAAGTTCGCCGATGTACCTCTTATCTCGGTCTACGCCGAGGTGTCCGACGAGCAGCTTCGGTGCTTTGTTCGAGATCGTGGCGTTGGCTTCGAACCCGATGCCGTGCCGGCCGATCGTCGCGGCATCACCGATTCGATTCAGGGTCGAGTGGAGCGTTCGGGCGGCACCGCTCTGATCAAGGCCAAGCTAGGGGAGGGCACCGAGGTGCGTATCGAGGTACCGAGGTGAGCGCGATGCTTCGCACCGTTGTTGTCGACGATCATCAACTCTTTCGCCAGGGCGTCATCTCCGCCATCGCTGACTGTTGTGAGGTGGTCGGCGAGGCCGACGATGTGGCAAGCGCTGTAGCCATAATCGAACGCGTGCGTCCGGCCGTGGTGTTGCTAGACGTGCACCTCCCGTCGGGTTCGGGAGCTGATGTCATCGCTCGTTTCGATCTCACGGCAGATGCTGCGCCTCAGTTTCTTGCGCTGTCGGTGTCGGACGCGGCCGAAGACGTGATCGGCCTTGTGCTCGCTGGCGCCCGAGGGTACGTAACGAAGCGCATCGATGCGGCCGATTTGTGCGAGGCTCTTCGCCAGGTGGCGGCCGGGAATGCGGTCTTCTCACCCAAGCTCGCTGGCTACGTGCTCGACGCCTTTCGATCCACGTCGTCCGGTGCTGATGCCGGTGGAGGCGGCGAAACTGGCGACGACGAGTTGAGCGACGACGAGGCCGCTGCCGTCGACACGCTAACCCGCCGAGAGCGTGAGGTCATGGAGCACCTGGCTCGTGGCTACACGTATAAGGAGATAGCAGCCGAACTCTACATTTCGGATCGCACCGTCGAGAGCCACGCCTCGGCAGTACTGCGCAAACTGCAGTTGTCGAACCGTCACGAGCTTGCCCATTGGGCCACCCGCAACCGTCTGGTCTGAAACGCTGTTGCTGGGTTCAGAACTTCGGAACTCTAAGGGACAAGAAGTGCTGTATCTCGGTTGATGCTCGCCGGGCTAGCCTTCGGGGGCATGAGTGAGATCACGATCCTCGATGGGGGTATGGGCAAGGAACTGAGGCGGATCGGTGCCCCGTTTCGCCAGCCGGAATGGTCGGCGCTGGCCCTGCTGGAAAGCCCAGATCACGTAGCCGAAGCTCACCGCAACTTCATCAACGCTGGGGCCCAGGTCATCATCACCAACACCTACAGCGTGGTGCCCTACCACCTCGGTGCCGAGCGCTTCGACGAGCGAGGTCGGGAACTGGCCGAGCTGGCAGCCCGCACCGCTCGAGCCGAGGCCGCCGCGGTCCCCCATCCGGTGCAGGTTGCCGGGTCGCTACCACCGCTCTTCGGCTCCTACGAGCCAGAGGCTTTCCAACCCGATGCCGCCCCTGCCCTCTGGCGAACCCTGATCGAAGCCCAGGCCGATCACGTCGACTTCTGGGTGGGCGAAACGATCTCCAGCACCGAAGAACTGGCAACGCTGATGGCGACCTTGGCCGAGACCGCCGAAACGAGCCGAGGATCGGGTCCGGCCCCAGTCGTCTGGGCATCGTTCACACTGGGCGACCATCTCGTCGACGGAAAGGCCGAGCTGCGCTCGGGCCAGTCGATGACAACGATGTGGGAAGCGCTCGTCAACCTTCCAGCGGTCGCCGACCAGCAGCTCGACCTTCAAGCGGTGCTCTTCAACTGTGCCCAGCCCGAGGTCATCACCGAAGCCCTGCGAGAGCTGGTCTCCGTCGACGGGGTTGCATCCAGCGGGATCCGCCTAGGGGCCTATGCCAACGCCTTCACCGTCGCCGCCCTCGGCGACCCCGACTACGCCTCCAACACCGTGATCAATGAGCGGCGCACCGATCTGACCACCGACCGCTACGCCGAGCTGGTCGGCGAGTGGATCGACGCCGGCGCAACCATCGTCGGCGGTTGCTGCGACATCTACGCCGACGACATCGCCGAACTGGTCCAACGCTTCGGTTCCTGAACGCAGCCGATCAAGCGGTTGATCAGCCCCGAGCCCTAGAGTGGCTCGATGGCAGCTGACCAGATCAAGCGGATCAAGACGACGGAGCGCTCAAGCGCCATCGTCATCAACAATGGCATCGTCTATCTCTCAGGCCAGGTGGCCGAAGATCCTGATGCCGACATTCAAGAGCAAACCCGTTCGACGTTGGCTCGGGTCGATGCCTTGCTGGCCGAAGCCGGTTCGGATCGTTCACACCTGCTGTCGGCCACCATCTATCTGCGCGACATCGACAACCACTTCGCCCTGATGAACGAGGTGTGGAACGACTGGGTGCCAACCGGCCACGGCCCGGCCCGAGCGTGTGTGCAAGCTCACCTGGGTCGAACAGCACTTCTGGTCGAGGTATGCGTTATCGCTGCCCTTGCCGAGTGACTGGCTGGCGATGCCGCGGCCGCCGTTCCGGACCCACTTAGAAAGGCTCGAGGTCTTCGCCGAGCACGAAGCGCCCAAGTTGGTGATGGACCCGGTCTTGGTGAGCGTTGATGTGGAGTGGCATGGCCTGGAAATCACGCCATCGACGGTTGAAATCGCCGCTCTCTCGCAGCCCGTTTCCACCTAGGGAGCGCAGCACGAGCCCGAGGGCGTCGCCGAGCTGGCTTAGCGCTGAGGAGGCCAGCACCATCTGTCGGAGATAGTCGGCTTCGTCGGGGATGATCTCGGCGTCGATGCGAGCATCGACCTCTCGACAAGCGGTTGTCATGGTGGCTTCAGCGGCGGCGACGAGGGCGGCAGCGTGGCCGAGGTTGACCTGGATGGTTGGCCTCGTCGCCATCACCTTCCCCATGATCGAGCGACGATCGCGGATGGATTCGATCGCATCTTGAACCGCGGCTCGAACGACCCCGACGCCCATCCAGCCGAGCCAGATATCGGATAACCCAACCCAGTCTTCGCGGTAGCGAGGTGAGACGACCGGCACCGCCCGAAGCGATTCGGCTCGGTTGGCCCCGAACCATTGAACGCAGCGGTCGAGCGGCACCACCACATCGGTGTAATGAATGTCGTCGGTGGCGGATGCCCGCACCGCGTTGCCATCCCACGTTGGTGGGATCTCAACCCCCTGCTGATCGATGGCCACCACCGTGAAGCGAATGTCCATCGGTTCAAGGCGATTGCCCTCGGGATCGCAGAGGACAAACGCGGTGCCAGCCCAATCGGCGTAGCGTCCGCCGGAGCTGAAGGCGCCCCGACCGTTGAGTCGCACCTTGTCGCCCTCGATGATGCCCCGAACCCCTGAACCAGCGCCAGCGGGGAAACAGACCCATTCCCGATTGCCGACGATGGTGGCGAGAAGATCGTGATGGTCGGGGCCGAGGGTTCCGACGAAGAGATGGAAGACGGCCAGGTGGTTCCACAGCGTCCACGCGGTGCTGGTGCAGTTGGCGGCCACCGCTTCAAGCTCGCGTCCGATCTGCAGGATCGGGGCTTCGGTGCCTCCGATGGCTGCGGTCGCGTTCAACGTCATCACGTCTGATGCCTTGATTGCCTCGATCAGCCTCGGGTCGAGATGTCTGGATTCGTCGGCCTTGGCGGCCTGGTCGGCCATCATCGTCAACAACGGATCGACGGTCCGGGCCGGACCCGGCGGAAAGAAGGCCGAGGACATGAATCGACACTACCGCTCAGCCCGAATTCGGCCCAGTCCAGAAAGCGCTTGACCTCAAGTGAACTTAAGATTGCATGATTGACTCATGAAAGAAACCGTGAAACAAGCCGTGAAAGAATCAGGAGCAATGACCGAGGTGGATGTGGCCCTCACCCGGCTACTGGCGTTCAGGCCCGAGTTTGGTGGCGGACTGTCGAACCACGGGCCGATGGCGCTCGAAGCTCTGGAGTCGCTCGGCGCCCACTGGCTCGTCGAGGATTTCGTCGTACCTTATATACAGCGGCTCGAAATATACAGCGGCTCGAACCAACCGATCAGCCATACCTCGCGTTTGCCACCGCCGACGATTGGGCCGAGCGCCTCGCTGACGCCGTCGGCCCAGACCTGGCCAAGGTCGGCGGCGCTGCGGGCCACAAGCTCCTTCGGCTCGCCCACGCTGTGCGCTCGGTCGGCCGGTCGCCAAGCGAGCCTCGCCGCCGAGAGCTGACCGCAGCCATCAACTATCTGGCCGCCGGTCGTGGTCTCCCTGGGCCGAGCGCCCTTTCGGGCACCAGCTCACTCTCGGAGGTGCTCGAAGGTCTGCCGCGGCTTGAACCGCACCAGCGCCGTGAGGGCCTACTCACCTTCAACTTGCATGCTGCGGCCACGCTCGCTGCCTTCGACGAGGCGATGACGTCATTGGCGCCAGCGCCCGCCGGATCGATCGGCGATCGCTTTGATCAGCTCGCCCTGGTCGCCGGAGCGGCGATGCTGCGCAACCTTGGCAACGGACTCGATGCCTTTACGATGCTGCACGGCGTCACGGTTTCGACGATGGCATCGGAACTGCTGCCGTACCTTCCCGAGGATGGGAGGCGCCAACTCGAAGCCGCCGTTGTCGGCTTTGTGGTAGCCGCCATCATCGGCTTCGATATGAACCCGCTCGACACCGTTTCCTACGAACCGACAACCACCGAACCGATCGTCGAGCTGGCGATGCGAGTGGCGTCCTCGCTCGACGACCACGACATCAAGTTTGCTGCCGTGTGCCGAGAGCTGGCCGAGCGCAGGCCGGAGGCATTGGTCCAGATCAGGGCCATGCTGGAGAGCCAGATCTGAACTCCTCAGTGCACGCCCGGTGGGGCTAGGGTTGTGGCCTATGAGCATTCTGGGAACGCGTGTAATTCGAGTTGAAGACCCCGATCTGCTGACCGTGGGTGGTATGTATGTGGAAGATCTGGCACCGGCCGATTCCCTCTTCGCCACCTTCGTTCGCTCGACGATGGCTCACGCCAAGATCTCGGTAGACACCTCTGGCGCCGCTTCGGAGCCTGGTGTTGTGGCCGTCTACACCGCAGCAGATCTCGACCTCAGCCCTGTCGCCCCCTCGGTCGGCATGCTCAACCAGGAGATGAAGCAGGCATGGCTCGCCTCCGAGCGAGTTCGATACGTGGGCCAACCGATAGCGATCGTGGTAACGACCTCCCGTGACGCCGGCTACGACGCGGTCGAGATGGTCGACGTCGACTACGATCCCTTGCCCGCAGTGGTAGCGATGAGCGAGGCCGAGGCGTCGGAAACCATCCTCTACCCCGAGGCCGGAACCAACGTCTGTTTCAGCATGCCTTCGAGCCTGGCTGACGAGGCCGCCGAGGCTGCGATGTTCGCCGACTGCGAGGTGACCGTCACGATGAACTTCCGTAACCAGCGAGTCGCCGCCTGTGCCATCGAACCTCGCGCCGCAGTGGCCAAGTGGGGCACCACCGACGATGGGCGCGAACATCTCACCCAGTGGTCGACCACCCAGAACGCCCATGGCACCCGAGATGCATTGGCTGCTGCGCTTGGCCTGGAGAACGATCAGATTCGGGTGATCTGCCCCGATGTCGGCGGCGGATTTGGCGCCAAGAACGGACGCTACCCCGAACACATCGTCACCTCGGTGGCCGCCCGCAAGCTGGGCCAGCCGGTGCGTTGGATCGAAACCCGCTCCGACTCGATGCTCGGTCTCGCCCACGGCCGGGCCTGTGAATTCACGGCCACGATCGGCGGCACCAAAGACGGCCGGATCCTGGCCTACAAGGTCCACATGTTGCAGGATGGTGGCGCCTTCCCCGAGATCGGCGCCCTGCTGCCCTTCATCACCAAGACGGTGACGTCTGGCCCCTACGACATCGCTAAGGTCGATTTCTCCTCGACGTCGGTGGTTACCAACACGGTGCCCGTCGGTGCCTATCGAGGAGCCGGGCGGCCGGAAGCCACCGCTGCCGTCGAGCGCATGGTCGACCGCTTTGCCGCCGAGGTCGAGCTCGACCCGATCGCGGTGCGTCGCATGAACCTCATCGCTCCCGAGGCCTTTCCCCATAAGACCCCGACCGGGGCCGACATGGATTCCGGCGAGTACAACAAGGCGATCGACGCCGTGCTGGACCACGTCGACTACGACGCCCTGCGCGCCGATCAGGCTGCCCGCCGCAACGACCCGACCAAGCCTCTTCTCGGCCTGGGTTGGTGTGTCTACATCGAGATCGCCAACCCGATGGGCAACGGCGAATTTGGATCGATCGAGGTGCGCCCCGACGGCACAGCCTTGGTGCTGACCGGTTCGTCGGCGCACGGCCAGGGACACCACACAGCTTTCGCCCAGGTGGCCGCCGACATGACCGGCATCCCGTTTGAGAAGATCGAGGTTCGACACGGCGACACCGACGAGGTCGAGCGTGGCGGTGGAACGGGTGGTTCCAAGTCGCTCCAGGTCGGCGGGTCGGCTGTCTACCAGGCCAGCGAAGCGCTGGTAGAAAAGGCGAAGGACATCGCCGCCTCGCTGCTCGAAGCCAACCCTGACGACATCACCCTCGACGTGACCTCCGGCAGTTTCCATGTGGCTGGCACCCCCGCCATCGCCACCGGCTGGGCCGACGTGGCCGCCCAAGCCACCGCCGAGTCCGACGACCCGTTCTTGGCCACCGCCGATTTCAAGCCCCCAGCTGCCACCTATCCCTTTGGCGCCCACCTGTCGGTGGTCGAGGTAGACCGTGATACGGGCGAGGTCACGGTGATTCGTCACGTGAGTTGCGACGACTGTGGCGTGATCGCCAACCCCCTGATCGTCGATGGCCAGGTGCACGGTGGCGTAGCCTCTGGCATCGCCCAGGCATTGATGGAGGAGTTCCACTACGACGCCGACGGCAACCCGCTTACGGCCAACTTCATGAACTACGGCCTGGTCTCGGCCGCCGAGCTGCCAAGCTTCGAGCGCATCGAGATGGAGACGCCGACCGACAGGAACCCGCTCGGAGCCAAAGGCATCGGTGAATCGGGCACGATCGGTGCCACGCCAGCGGTGCAGCACGCGGTGATCGATGCGCTCTCCCACCTCGGGGTGCGCCACGTCGACATCCCCGTGACCGCCGAACGAGTGTGGCGAACCATGCAAGACCACCGCTAGCCTGCGCTTGAGCCGACGGTTGTTGGGCATGGACTTGAAGAGGCGGCTCTTGGTCAGCTCGGCTCATCGGTGATTTGGTGCACGGCGATGAATGTCGCCTATCTGCGAAACCACGGGCCTGAAGATGTGGTGGACCCGGGGAGTGGCTGCATCGATCTCGTCGTCGACGTGAACCCGTCGAACCAGACGATGAGCGTCGCCTTTGAAGGCAACGATCTGCTCCGATTTACGTCCACCGGTGAAACGAGTTGGCGCGTGGTTGAGACCACGCTCCCACCGCGGCCGCTTGGCGCCGACCTCGGCGCTTCGCTGGTAGCCGTCGCCGAGCTGCTCGACCCTTTCTGCCGAGATCTCGTCGTGCTGCGCCCTAGCTAGCGGTTTGTCGGGGCCGGATCTGCCGTTCTGTGCGCCCTGCGCCCCGCAAGCGGGGGCTGGAGCGCACAGAACGGCGATAGTTGGAGATAGTCGGGGTTCGGGCGAGGGTTGGGCAGCGCCAGAATTTCGTGAGTGTCACAGCGGCTGGCGATCATGGGTCGATGTCGTTGTCCAACTACCAACGAATCCTGAAAGTAGCTGCAGCCACGTCCGGGGTATGCACTCGAAACACGTTGCTCGACGCCGGCGTGAGCCCTACGACGATCGATCGTCACACCAATGCGGGCTCGTTAGAACGAGTCCGGTCCGGCGTGTATGTCGTCGCCGAATTGGTCGACGCACGCACCCCCTACCACCTAGGTCTGGCGCGACTCGACGGGGCCGCCATCTCCCACATCAGCGCCGGTCGTCTTCACGAACTTCCGGTTCCGGCTGGTGGGACGGCGGTCGTCGAAGTCACCGTGCCGGTCGAAAGCGGAGGCCGTCGCTTCGACGGGGTCACCGTCCACCGCACCCGGCTTCCGCTGGCTGTCGACATCGTGGATATGTGTGGAGCGCTGCCGGTCACGTCGCTTGCCCGCACGGTGTTCGATCTGGCTTCGTGCTTGAAGGTTCACCGGCTGCGACATGTGGTCCAGACCGCCATCATTCATCGAGGCCTGGGAACCGATGACTTCTGGGCTTGTTACCAGCCGCTGGCTCGACGAGGAGTGCGCGGCCTCGGCCCGCTCAGGCGTGTGATGTGTGAGATGTTGGATGACGAACCGGTGCCTCAGTCTGTTCTGGAACAGCGGCTGGCGAGGCTGTTGCGGGATGAAGGCTTGACCGGGTTCCGAAGGCAGTACCGCCCCCCATGGTTTGATGGGGTGCGGGGAACGGTGGATTTCGCCGATCCGAACGTTCGGGTCGTGCTCGAAGCCGACGGCCGATCCTGGCATGCGACAACGCAGGCTATGGCTGAGGATCGACGTCGAGACAGGGCGGCTGCCGCCCACGGGTGGACGGTGCTGCGAGTGGTGGCCAGCGAACTCTCGGTCCGGCCCGACGCCACGATCGGCGAGATCAAGGCTGTGGTGGCCTCCCGAAGCCTGAACCGTGCGGCCTAGCCCCCAGAAGCGGGGCGTGAGGCGCACAGAACGGAGGTTGGTGAGTCGTTTGGCTGGATTGGCCGGTGAAATCTACAGTTGGCTCATGGCCAGCGATTCCAGCACGTCGACTCAAGATTCCACCACCGTCGTTGGTGCCGATGCAGATGTAGATGTGGCTGTAGATGTAACTGTAGATGTCGACGTCATTGTCATCGGTGCGGGGGTTTGCGGCATCTACCAGCTTTACCGGCTGCTGGAGATGGATCTCAGCGTCACCGTGCTCGAAGCGGGCGATGCCCCCGGCGGCACTTGGTATTGGAACCGCTATCCCGGCGCTCGGTTCGATTCTGAGAGCTACACCTACGGTTTCTCGTTCTCAAAGGAGCTGCTCGACGAGTGGGATTGGAGCGAGCACTTCTCGCCCCAACCCGAGACGCTGCGCTACCTCAACTATGTGGTCGACAAGTTCGACCTTGCCCAACACATGCAGTTCGGCTGGCGTGTCGAGCGGGCTACCTGGGATGAGGGCTCGCGCACCTGGGAGGTCACCCGCGAGGATGGCACGTCGCTCACCTGCCGGTACCTGCTGACCGCCCTCGGTCTCCTATCGGTCCCAGCGCTCCCCAACTACGACGGCATGGACAGCTTCACCGGCCAGTCATTCCACACTTTTCATTGGCCCAAAGACCCCGTCAATCTTGAAGGCAAGCGGGTGGCCGTCATCGGCACCGGCGCCACCGCAGTGCAGCTCATCCCCGAGCTGGCCAAATCGGCGGGATCGCTTACCGTGTTTCAACGCCGCCCTAACTGGTGCGCCCCGTTGCACAATGGTCCGATCAGCCCCGACGAGATGGCCGAGATCCGCGCCCGCTACGACGAGATCTTCGAGCGATGCGCCAACACGCCCGGCGGCTTCATCCATGGACCCGACCCTCGCTCGTTCCATGAGGTCAGCCCCGAGGAACGCCATGCGTTCTGGCAAGAGCTTTACGAGGAAGGCCGAGGCTTCGGTATCTGGTTGGCTAACTTCCGTGAAGTTCTTATGGATGAGGAATGCAACGCCGAGTTCACCGAGTTCATCGCCAACAAGATTCGAGACCGGGTTGATGATCCGGTCGTGGCGGACAAGCTGATTCCAAAAGATCACGGGTTCGGGATCCAGCGGGTGCCGATGGAGACGAACTATTACGAGGCCTACAACCGCCCGAATGTGCACCTCGTCGATCTCAACGAAACCCCTATCGAAACGATCACGTCGAAGGGAGTCCGGACCGCCGACACCGACAGCTTCCAAGGCACCGAGCACGAGTTCGACATCATCGTGTACGCCACAGGCTTCGACGCCATCACCGGCGCTTTCGACAAGATTGATTTCATCGGGGTCGATGGCCAAAAGCTTCGAGACAAATGGGTCGACTCACCGATCACGTTCATGGGCGCTCTCGTCAACGGCTTCCCCAACCTGATCACTCTGGCTGGACCGACGGCCGGTTCGGTATCGACCAACTTCCCGCGCGGTATTGAGATAGCGGTCGACTGGGCCTCCGACCTGCTGACCCACATGCTGAACAACGGCCAGACCCGGGTTGAAGCGTCGGCCGAGGCTGAGCGAGCCTGGACCGATCATGTCCGTGAGATGTATGGATTCCTTCTCCTGCGCAAAGCCAAGTCGTGGTTCACGGGCTATAACGCCAACCTCGACCGGCCTCAAAAACCTCGCTACATGATTTACACCGGCGGCAATCCTCGCTACCGCAAGAAGTTGAACGAGGCTGCGGCCGCTGGCTACGAAGGCGTCGACCTCGACTGATGCTGAGCCTGCCCAGCCTATGAACCTGCCGGTCGCTGTGAAGCGCTTGGTCGATCGCCGCGAACTTCTCGCTCCGATTCGAGGCATCGTGTTCGACAAGGACGGGACGCTGGCCGACCTCAGCGCGCGCTGGTTTCCTCTCTTCGTCCACATCGTGAACGAGCTGTGCGACGATCTTGACGACCGGATCGCACTGTCTGTGGTGTTGGGTGTTCGCGATGATCATTTGGTGGCCGATGGCCCCGCTGCGGTTAAGAGTGAGGCTGAGGTGAAGTCTCTGGCCGTCGCCTATCTCGTCGACCGTGGTTGGCAGGCCGAACGGGCCAGCAGGCGCTACGACGCCGCATGCGTTACAGCTCCCTTTGGCCCCCTGACGCCGATCGGCGACGTGGCCGGCACCATGCGATCGCTGGCGGCCGCCGGGTATCAACTCGGGGTGGCAACCTCGGATAGTCGAGCCAACACGGTGGCCGAGCTCGACGAGCTTGGGATCGCAAACATCATCAGTGCCTTGCGCTGTGGTGATGACGAGACGATCAAGCCGTCGCCCCAGGTGCTGCTCGGGATTGGTGAAGCGTGGTCGCTGACGCCGCCCCAGATACTCTTCGTCGGCGACAGCCTTCAGGATGCGGAGACAGCGCGAGCCGCGGGCTGCCTTTTCGTGGCTCTGGTTGGTCCCGGTTCGTCGCCCGTGGCCGCCAACACCGTCGTGGTCGCGTCGGACGCGTGGATCCAATCGATTGATGAACTGATCGAGACCTAACGGTCTCAAGATTCGCAGCATGGTTCCAACTTGTCGTGGTGTTTCACGATGCTTCAGCAATGGTCTAGAGTTATCACGGATCAACCACCACATCTGGGGGAAGCAATGAAACGACTTTTAGGCCTTTTGGCAATTTTGGCGATGCTGGTCGCCGCCTGTTCCAGCGGGGATAGCGACGATGGTCCGGCGGCCACCGCCGAAGATCCAGCGACCATTCAGATGTGGATTGCGTTCACCGATGACGCCCGCCTCGGCTTCGCTGAGGATCGAGCCGCCGAGTTCAACACGAACCATCCCGAATACACCGTGGAAGTTACCGCGTTCGACTCGTACAACACGGTGTTCGAGCAGGCACAGCTCGCTATCGACGAGGGCAACCCGCCCGAGATCATTCACTTCTTCGAGGCCGCAACCCAGGAGGCGCTCGACGCGGTCGATGCCGACGGCAACCCGATCTTCAAGTCGGTAACCGAAGCTCTCGACGGCCGCACCGAGGTCTTGGGCGAACCCGTTGTACTCGACGATGTCGTGTCGGCGGCCACCAAGTACTACACGATCGATGATCAGCTCTACTCGATGCCGTGGAATACCTCGTCCACCACAATGTTCTCCAACATGGGCATTCTTGAGGCGGCTGGTATCAGCGAACCGCCTGCGACCTGGGCCGAGGTTGAGGCCGCGTGTGAGGCCATCATGGCTCTGCCCGATGCGCCATCGGAAGGCTGTATCACCTGGCCGAACCACGGCTGGTTCTACGAGCAGTCGCTGGGCCAGATGGGTGCCGACCTGGTCAACAACGGAAACGGACGCGATGCGCGGGCAACGGAAATCTTCCTCGACTCACCCGAAGCGCTGTCCTACATGCAGTGGTGGAGCGACCTCGAGCAGTCCGGACACTACGTCTACACCGGAACCCAGCGCGACTGGGACGGCTCCTCGGCTGCATTCCAGGCCCAGAACGTGGCCATGCTCATCTTCTCGTCGTCGGATACGACGGCGCTGACCCAGGCCGGTGTCGACAACGGCTTTGATGTGCGTTCTTCGTACATGCCCTACAACCAAGACATGTCCTACGAGGGGAACCTGATCGGCGGCGCCACCTTGTGGATGTCGAACGGCCTGAACACGGCGGAAGAAGACGGGGCCCTCGGCTTCCTTAACTACTTCTCCAACCCGGACAATGCCGCATCGTGGCATCAGCTCACCGGCTACATCCCGATCACGAACGCTGCGGTTTCGCAGCTGGAAGGTGCGGGCTGGTACGACGAGAGCCCGAACTCGGCAGTCGCTTCGAACCAGTTGGACGATGCGGCCGACACGCCAGCCTCCACGGGTGCGTTCGTCGGAAACTTCGTCGCCATCCGTGACGTCGTCACCGCCGCAGCCGAAGACATCCTCGTCAACGACGTCGACGTTAAGGAGCGGATGGGATCGGCCCAAACCGAAGCCCAGCAGCTGCTCGACGACTACAACGAGTTGTACGGCGAATAACGTTAAAGGGCTCTGAATGGGGATCATTCTCAGCCTGCTGATCGCAGCCGTCGTCGGCGGCGTGTCGTTTGGGTATCGAACCCGACGGCACGCCGCCTTTGGCGCTGGGCTCGGGCTTCTCGGCGGCTCGGTCATTCTGGCCGCCATGGGTTTCTGCATGTTCGATGCCGAGGCCGAATCAACCGAAGCGGTGCTCGGCGTAACCCTCGCCGCCGCCTTCGCCTGGATGTTCGGTGCTGGCAGCCGGGCCGTGCTCGATCAATCAGGCGACGGTAAAGCAGGAGGCGGATTCGGCGATAGTGAAATACGAACCGGTGCCTACCGTCTTGGTTGGTGGTGGCCCTGGTTGCTGTTGTCGCCCACCCTGATCATCCTCGTCTTCTTCCTGTATTGGCCAGCAATCCAGACCTTCCGGTTGTCGACCAAGCTGACCCGGCTCGGCGCGCCGCGCCAGGCTGAACGGTGCCTCGGCAACTTCTCCGAGCTGTTGGTGCCGAACCCGTTTCTGGTGGCCGCACTGCCGTTAGCCGCAATCGGCGTGATGTGGGGCATCGGGCTCTGGCACCGTCGAGCAAACCCCGACACCTGGTCCTTCGGCGTCGCTCGCACCCTCCGCCCGTTCGGCATCGTGTTCCTCCTGTTGGCTCTGTACTTCATCTTCGAGAACGAAAACGGCGGCTACCGCCAGATCTATCTCAACACGCTCATCATCTCGGTGGGAACGGTGGCTCTCAGCATGATCTTCGGGCTCGGCCTGGCCTACCTCTCTTACCAACATATTCGGGGGATCACGGTCTATCGAACCCTGTTGATCTGGCCCTATGCGATCTCGCCCCCGATCGCTGGCATCTTGTTCTTCATGATGTTCAACGCCACCGGAGGCGTGGTGGCAGCGGTGGCCAGCCGGTGGGGGATCGACCTGCCCGATTACACCCAGAATGCTTCGCTTGCTCGGTTCACGATCATCCTGGCTTCTGTGTGGAAGCTCTTGGGCTACAACCTCCTTTTCTTCTTGGCCGGCTTGCAAACGGTGCCGCGGGATCAGATCGAAGCGGCCGCACTCGACGGTGCCAACGCCTGGCAGCGTTTCCGCCGAATCGTGTTGCCTGCCCTTGGCCCGATCGGCTTCTTCCTGCTCATCACGAACCTCACGTACTCCTTCTTCGATGTCTACGGAACGATCGACTTTCTCACCAAGGGAGCCCCGGCTGGCGCAACCTCGGTGGCGATCTACGAGCTGATCCGGGTTGGGGTCGACAATGGCGATCTGGGACGAGGAGCAGCCCAGTCCGTCGTGTTGTTCCTCGCCGTTATCGGCTTGACCGCCTGGCAGTTCAAACAGTCGGAAGGCAGGATCAACTATGGCGGAGCGTGAGCAGAGTCTTTCTCTCAACGTTGGCAAGCCAGGGCTGATCAAGGGCAGGTCGTGGCCAATCCATCTCGCCCTCTGTCTAGCGATGATCATCATCTTGTTTCCCTTGGCCTATGCCGCCCTGATCTCCACCCAGACCAACGCCGAAGTGTTCCGCTTCCAGCTAACCCCTGGCACTGGTTTGAGCGACCATTTCGATCAGGTCTGGAACGAACGCAACATTGGCCGGTTCATGTGGAACTCGGTGGTGCAAGCGGTGCTGATCACCGTGGCCAAGACCGTCCTCTCCTTGCTAGCCGGATTGGCCTTCGTCTACTTCACCTTCCGAGGCAAGTGGATCGTGTTCTTCTTTGTGCTGATCACGCTCATGATGCCGACCGAGGTAATGATCTTGGCCCTGTTCCGGTTCGTATCAGACCTGGGATGGAAGGATTCGATGGCTGGGCTTGTCGTCCCGTTCGCAGCCTCGGCCACCGGTGCTTTTCTCTTCCGCCAGCATTTCGCCAACCTGCCGCGCGACTTGGCCGAGGCGTCTCAGATCGATGGGGCCACGCCCCTTCAATTCCTCTTTCGGATCCTGATTCCCCTGTCGTGGAATACCATCGGCGCCCTGGCCGTGATCCAGTTCGTGTTCGTTTGGAACATGTACCTGTGGCCTGTCTTGATCGTGTCCGATCAAGACAAGCAGGTTGTTCAGGTTGGCCTTCAGGGTCTGCAAGGGATCGAGACAGGGTTAACGTTCGGCCCCTTGATGCTGGCCGCTCTGTTGGTGTCGATTCCGCCGATACTCGTTTTCATTGCTCTGCAGAAGCCGTTCATGTCGGGCTTTGCTCTCGGGGCCGACAAGTAGACCTAGGAGAGACCTAGGAGGTGGGCCAGCTCGGAACGCCGTCGTCGAGGGGCACGCCCATCGTGTTGAGAAACCCCGATACCAAGCGATAGAAGCCGGCGCAGATCACCAGCTCCACCAGCTCAGATGACGACCACCGTTGGCCCAGTCTGGCGAAGGTCGCGTCGCTCACGCAGTCGTCGTTACACAGCTCATCGGCGAGGTTGATCAGGTCGGTGTCATCAGCCGACCATGAGTGGCCAGCTAGATCGGCTGCGGCTAGGGAAGCGATTTCGATGTCGTCGAGACCGCTGTCGCGGCCGATAAGCGTGTGTTGCCCGAACTCGTAGACGGCATGAGCGTTGGCGCCGACCCGGAGGATGACGATTTCGCGCTCGCGGGCTGGCAGCAAGCCCTTGTTCAGCAGGAAGCCGCCCATGAGGTTGAACCGCTTCAGTAACTTGGGGTGGTGGCCGAGCATGGCGAAGATGTTGAGCGGTTTCCCGTCGATACTCATGGCGTTGCCGAGAATCTCGCCAAGCTCGGATTCAGGATCGATTTCTTCGAGCAGTGGCAGTCGTGGGGCTGATGGCCTAGAGGGTGCTTGGGTAGGTGTCGAATCCATAGAGAGCAACTATCGCTTTTCCGATAACGTTCAGCAATACTGAAGGCCTCCTTGGGGAAGGAACGCAGGGCGTCGGATGACAGCTAGGTCAGCCAAGACAACGAGATCATCGACGAAGCCGATCCGCGGGCAGGCAAACGGCGTCACGTCGAAGGACGCTGGAACGTCGAACGGTGCCAACCTCAGCACCTTTGGCGGCGTCTTTACGCCGAGTGTGCTCACCATCCTTGGCCTCGTTCTTTTCTTGCGTCTCGGCTATGTAACCGGCACGGTTGGCCTGGGCGAAATGCTCTTGATTCTGCTGCTGTCGACGACGGTCTCGGTGCTGACGACCTTCTCGCTGGCCGCCCTCGCCACCAACCTCAAGGTGGGCGGAGGAGGCGTCTACTTCATCATCTCTCGCACCCTGGGCCCAGCCTTTGGTGGCGCGATTGGGCTTGTGCTCTATCTCGCCATGTCCATTTCGATAGCGTTCTACGCCATTGGTCTCGGCGAGGCTGTGGCCAGTGTTGTCGGCAACGAGACCGCCCTCTTCCCGCGGCTCGTCGCGGCGGGTGCTGTTCTTGTCCTCCTCGGCTTGGCCTGGCTTGGCGCCGACGTGGCCACCAAGTTCCAGTATGTGGTGATGGCGTGCCTAACCTTGGCCATCGTCGGCTACATGATCGGGGTGCTCGACGATCTTCAGCCCTCGCTTCTCGCGGAGAACTTCAGTCCTCCGGCTAACCGTCCAAGTACTGGTCGAGGTTTCTGGTTTGGCTTTGCCATCTTCTTCCCTGCAATCACCGGGTTCACCCAAGGTGTTGCGATGTCGGGTGATCTGAAGACACCATCTCGTTCGATCAGCGTCGGCACGTTCGGCGCCATCGGTGTGTCGACCGTCGTCTACCTGGTTGTGATTCTGACGCTCGCCATGACGATGCCTCTCGGAGCTCTTCGGGATGACACGGCCATCATGAGGGAGCTCTCGATCGCTCCTTGGCTGGTCGACGTTGGCGTGATCGCGGCCACCTTCTCCTCGGCTATCGCCTCGATCATGGGTGCTCCTCGCACCCTGCAGCGATTGGCGGCCGATCGCCTGGTCAAGCCGCTTGAGCCGTTCGCCGTCGGCACCGGCGCTGACGACAACCCTCGCCGAGGCGTCCTGCTCAGCGCAGCTATCGCCATGGCCGCAGTATTGCTCGGCGATCTCGACATGGTTGCGCCGGTGATTTCAATGTTCTTCCTGGCTAGCTACGGCCTTATCAACTACGCCACCTACTCTGAGGCCCGCGCTGCCAGCGCCTCGTTCCGGCCTCGCTTCAAGCTGTTCGACTGGCGTCTCAGCATGGCTGGAACGGCTGCTTGTTTGATCGCCATCGTGGCCATGAACCCCATCGCTGGGATCGTGGCTGGCGGAGCCTTGCTCTGGCTCTACCGCTATCTTGCTCGCACCGTGCAGCAGGTTCGCTGGGCCGACAGCACCTCGGGCTTCTACGCATCGAGCGTGCGAACCCATCTGCAAAACCTGAGCGACCATTCGGAAACGACGCGCGATTGGCGGCCTTGCACCGTTGCCTTCGCCCCACGCGATCCGGTGCGCAGAAATCGGCTTCGGCAGGTGGCTTGCTGGCTTGAAGGGGGCGTTGGTTTCACGACGGTGGCGCGCATCGTTGCCGGCAGAGGGCCGATGGCCCGCAAGATCGCGGGCCGGATCGACCTTGAGCTTCAGCGGGAATTGTCTGACGCTGATCGGGTGATCTATGGCCGTGTCATGGCCGCTGAAACACTCGACGCCGGGGTTGGCACCATGCTGCAAGCTCATGGCATCGGCGCCCTGCGGGCCAACCTGGCCCTAACCAGCTGGTTTGACGTTGGAGCAGCCGACCGCGAGAACGCACCCAATCTCGAATCGATGGTGCAGACGGCGATACGTCATGGATGCAATGCCGGCATTGTCTATACGCCCGATGACGGATGGGCCCGCATCCCTACGGGGGGCAAGGCGACGTCGTCCACCATCACCGTGTGGTGGTCGGATGATCACACCGGACAGCTGCTCACGATGCTGGCCTGGATGTGTACCCGCGATTCCCAGTGGCGCGGGGCGAAGATCGGTGTTTGGGTCGAAGAGAGCGACCGGAACGACCCGGCGGCGTCCCGGGAGCGGGTTGCTGCCCTCATCAGCGATGCACGTCTGCCGGCCACCGTTTTGGGAACGGTGCGGCCCGAAGACTTCACCAAGCGAAACGAGAAGGCTGGTCTTGTGCTGGCTCCAGTACGGATCCGTCACGACGTTGCGCTCGGCCCTGGCGACCGGCCCATCAGGGAGTTGCTCGATGGTCTCGGGGTTGCGATCTTCGCTCACGCCGCTTCACCGTTCGAGCTCGATGTTCAACCCGATGAGACCGATATAGCGGCTGTGGCTTCGGCTCATGATCGAGCGTCGGCTCTGACCGCTCGGGCCGATGAGTTGAGCCAGAAGGCTGCGACCTTGCTCGTGTCGGCTGAACTGTTGCACATCGATACGCAGGCTGGCTCTCCCATCGACCCTGAACATCTCAAGGTGGCGCAAAAGGAAGCGAGAGAGGCGCAGCGAACCTATGTCGATGCTCGCACTCGCGCTGATGAGGCGTGGCGGGTTGTGCGTGAGCTCGATCCGATGGCTGTGACCGAAACGGTAAGACCGCAGGATTGGATCGGCGAGCCGTCGGATCGGACGAACCTGTCGGTGCGTAGGCAGTAGCCGAGAACGCTACCTCTGGCCGGGTCGGGCGTGACACACGGCTCATTGCTTACATATCGTAAGTCACTTATGATATGTAAGTATGACTTCACTGCTACGAATTGATGCCAGCGCTCGCTATGACGATTCTGTCGGCCGCCAGCTGGCCGACAGCCTTATTCAACGGATCACCGCCGCCCAACCGGCACATGTCGTTTCCAGAGATCTCGGCAAGGGTGTTTCCCTGCTCGACGAGGCCACGGTGAACGCTGTGTTCACGCCCGCCGAGCAGCGCAACGATGAACAGCTCTCATATCTGGCCGAGGGCCACCAACTGATCGAGGAACTCAACGCCGCCGATCTGCTGGTGATCGCCATGCCCATCTACAACTTCGGTCCCCCGGCCAGCCTGAAGGCCTGGGCTGACCTTGTCGCCCGAGCCGGCCAGACCTTCCGCTACTCCGAGGCTGGCCCCGAGGGCCTCCTCGCCGACCGACCTGTCTATTTGATCGTGACCTCTGGCGGTGTTCCGCTCGAATCGCCGATGGACTTCGCCACCGGCTGGATCCGAACCTTCCTAGGCTTTCTCGGCCTGAAGAATGTGACCATCATCGAGGCGACAGGCCTGAATACCGACCCCGAATCTGCGCTGGCTGCAGCACGGCAAGCCGTGGTGTCGGCGCCGTTGCCTGCCGTCGGCTAGAGCGGCTGAAACAGGGCGATGAGCCCCGAACCGCTCTACCATGGCTGCATGGCCGAAAGCGGAGCGACGTCGGACGGCGATCTCTCTTACTGCCCACGTTTCCACTCGGCGATCGAGATGATCGGTCGTCGGTGGACGGGGGCGATCCTGCTGGCCCTGTTCGCGGATGTTCATCACTTCAGCGAGATCAAGGCTGCGGTTCCTGGGCTATCCGATCGCCTTTTGTCTGAACGGCTGAAAGAACTCGAAGCGGCATGTATCATTACTCGCTGCACCGAAGGGCGCACCGTTTCCTACTGCTTAACCGAGCGCGGCCACTCCTTGCGCACCGTGATCGATGCGGTCTTCGAGTGGGTCGACGAAGCGAGCCCCACCGAGTTCGCCGAGCTGGGTTAGCGAGCCGGGTTGGCGTGATGTCCAACCCAGCGCGCTGAAGATCAGGCGTTCTTAGCCGCGGCCACTTCTTGTGCATGGCGGTGGAAGCGGGTGATCTTGTCCTCACCGATGCGTTCGCGCTTCTCTGGATCGGTGATGCCGAGCCCCTCGCTGGGAGCCAAGCACAGTACGCCGATCTTGCCCTCGTGCTGGTTGGTGTGCACCTTGTAGGCGGCCTCGCCCACGTCGGTCAGCGGGTAGATGTCGGACAGGATCGGCTGGATCTTGCCCTCGTCGATCAGGCGGTTCATGTTCCAGGCTTCGCCGTAGTTGGCGAAGTGGCTGGACACGATCTGCTTCAACTTCATCCAGAGGTGGCGATTGTCGTACTCGATCATGTAGCCGGAGGTGGCGGCACAGGTCACGATCATGCCGCCACGTTTCGCGGTGAACACCGAGGCGCCCATGGTTTGACGGCCGGGGTGCTCGAACACGATGTCGGGATCGTCACCAACCAGCTCGCGCACTCGCTTGCCGAACCGCCGCCATTCGGTCTCATCCTGGTTGTTCTCGTCGGCCCAGAACTGGTAGCCCTCGGCCTTGCGGTCGATGACGGCTTCACAACCCAGCTCTTTCAGCAGTTGTGCCTTCTCCGGCGAAGAAACGACCCCGATCGGGGTTCCACCACCGTTCAGCACCAGCTGAACCGCATACCCGCCAAGACCACCGGTCGCTCCCCAGATAAGCACCTTGTCGCCCTGCTTCATCGCCGCCGCGTTGTTCGACACGAGCATGCGGTAGCTGGTCGATGCGCACAGAGCGTTTACGGCTGATTCTTCCCAGCTGAGATGGGTCGGCTTCGGCATCAACTGGTTGGCTTTGACCACCGTGAGGTCGGCCAGGCCGCCGAAGTTGGTTTCGAAACCCCAGATGCGCTGATTGGCCGCCTTCATTGAATCATTGTGGGAAGAGGGGTCTTGGTCGTCTACATAGTTGCAATGCATCACGACCGAATCGCCCGGTCGCCAGTTGCGCACCGCGGAGCCAACTTTGAGCACAACGCCTGATCCGTCCGACCCGATCACGTGGTTGTCGAGTGCGTGACGGGCTCCCCAGCTGCTCTCGCGGCCAAGCCGGTCGAGGAAGCCAAAGGTGGAGAGCGGTTCGAAGATGGAGGTCCATACCGTGTTGAAGTTGATGGCGCTGGCCATCACGGCCACGTAGGCTTCGTCCGGCGCTAACTCGGGGGTAGCAACATCGCCGATCTGGATCGACTGTCGTGGATCCTTCTTCCAGGATTCCATACCGTCGAACATCGAGGTGTCCGAGCGTCGCACGTAGGCGGCCCGGTAGGACTCTGGAATGGGAAGGGCGGCGAGGTCTTCAGCGCTGGCGCCCGAGGTGATGGCATCGAGAATCTCCTGCATACCTAGAACGGTAACACTGAGCTACTCGGCTGAAAGAACCAGGATCGAAGGGCTTCCGCCAACGGGGTCTATTGCCCGATGAAAGGCTTGAACGACCTATTTCCCGTTGGTTCCACTAGTACCTGCGCCTCAGTTTGGGTAGGGTGATGAATGCCTGTTGTGAAGCAGGTGGAAGTCTTCCAAACTTAAGAGGGCGGATACCGCGCCACCTTGACCTACAAGCGAGCCTCGGTGCGGCAGAACGAGGAGACCCGGTGGGAATCACACCTGAAGATATTGAAGTCCAAGACTTCGAGCGGACCCGCAAGGGATACGACCCCGATTCGGTACGGCGGTACTTGCAACAGATCGGGCGACACGTCCGCGAGTTGCATTCCGAAGTCGCCGAAGCTCGACGCAAGGCAGCAGCAGCGGAGGCACAGGCCAAGACGGCCTCTTCCGGCTCGCAGCCCGGCGTAGAGGCCGACCAGTTCGGTGCGCTTGGCGGTCGAGTAGCCGAGATGCTTCGGCTCGCTCAGGAATCTGGAGCGGAGATTCGCTCAGCGGCGGAGGCGGAAGCCGATGCCTTGCTCACGAGCGCCCGTCTCGAAGCAGAGTCCAAGACGGTCGAGGCCGACAGCCTCCTGAGTTCCTCCAAGGCAGAGTCGACATCGATGGTCGAAACAGCTCGGGCCGAAGCGGAGAACCTTCGCGTCGAGTCTCGCATCGAGTCTGAGACCTTGCTCTCAAACGCCGAGGCCGAGGCCAACGCCCTGCTGGTAAGCTCCCGCTCTGAGTCGGATGCTCTACGCAGCTCGGCTACCGCCGAGGCGGAGAAGATCCTGACCACCGCCGAGTCGGCGGCCAACGATCTTCGGGTCCAGGCCAATAGTGTTCTGGCCGATTCCAAGTCTCGGGCCGACGACATGTGGAATTCGGCTGAAACCGAGGCCTTCCGTCTACGTGAAGACGGCCGTCTCGAAGCCGAGCAGATCCGTCAGACGTCGATCGACCAGGCCAGCGAATACCGCGAGTCGGTCGAAGCTGAGGTGGCCCAACACAAGGCATCGGTAGAAGCTGAGGTTGCTTCACTACTCGATTCGACCAAGGCCGATTGTGAGCTGCAGCTGCAGGAGGCGAAGGCCGAGGCCGACGCCCTGCACGCAGAGGCCGAGAAAACGCTCGCCGATCACCGAAGCCAGGCCGAGCAGGTGCAGGCCGAGGCCAACCGCAACGCCGAGCAGATTCAGCTCGATGCGGTCGAAGAGGGCAATCGCATTCGGGCCGCCGGCGAAGCCGATGCCGAACAGATGCGACTCGAGGCCGAAGAGGCCATCGCTCTGCGCATGTCGGATGCCGAGTCCTACGTCGTTTCGAAGCACGTCGAAGGCGATGATTACCTCGCTTCAAAGTCGACCGAAGCCGACGCCTACGTGATGCTCAAGCACAAGGAGGCCGACGACTACGTCGCCGCCCGTCAAGGCGAGGTCTACAAGAACGCCGAAGAAGCTGAGCGTGAGCGTGATAAGGCGCTGGCCCAGATCAGCGAGGCCCGTGCCCAGGTCGCCGACCTGCTCCAGCAGGCTCAGGCCCAGTCCGAGTTCATTCGCCTCGAAGCTGAGGAGAAGATTCGGGAGAAGGTGCGTGCTCACATCGATCAAGCCGAGCGCAGGATCGCCCGTCTCCGTATCACCGAGCAGGCGTCCCGCGAGCGCATCATTGCCGCTCAGAGCGAGCTCAACTCAGCCATTACCCGTCTCGACTCTGAGCCAATCCAGGAGCTGGGTGACGGAACCCCCGATCAGGTGCTGACCGAAGCCCGCAACCGCGTGTTGAGCGCTGGTGGAGGCGACACCGGGTTGCTGCAGATGCCGGAAGAGGACGACGAGATTGTCATCGACCTCGAAAGCGAGACACAGGCAGCAACCACGTCGATGGATACGTATGTGAGCGCCAAATCGGTTCAGAGCGAAGGCGAAACGATGAACATCGCCGACGTCGACGGTATCTCCGACACCGTCGACATGCCTGCCGGCGACGACCTCATCGATATCACCGATTCTGAAATCGATACCGATGAACCGGTGCTTGAACAGCAAAACGAAGATGCGCTGTCTCGCCTAGTCCGAGAAGCGATGCAACGGGCGGTTGAGAGTGCACGCGGATCTGGTGAGCAGGGCTAAGCCCGCTCGCCAACAAAACTGAAATCGCCCGATGAGGCTTACCGCACTCAGCTAGGGCAACATGGAAGGAAAGGTCGACAGTATGTTCGACCTTTCCTACTGTTTTGGACCGCTCAGAATGCATAGTGCGAGGAGATTCTCATGGTCAGTTCCTACATAGTGGCGGGCGCTCGCACGCCTATCGGAAAGCTCTCGGGCGGCCTGGCGAGCATGTCGGCGATGGAGCTGGGCGGCAAGGCGATCGCAGCAGCACTTGAGAAGGCCGGTGTCGCTGCTGAACTGGTCGACTATGTGTACATGGGCCATGTGTTGCAGGCGGGCGCAGGACAGATCACCGCTCGTCAGGCGGCCGTTCACGGTGGGATCCCCATGACCGTGCCGGCGACCACGATCAACAAGGTCTGCCTGTCGGGCCTTAACGCCATTCACTTGGGCGACATGTTGATCTCCACCGGTCAGGCCGATGTGGTCGTGGTGGGAGGCATGGAATCTATGACCAATGCTCCCTACCTGTTGCCGGGTGCTCGCGCTGGCTATCGGGCGGGCGACAAGACCGTTGTCGACTCCATGATGTACGACGGGCTCTTCTGCGCCTTCGATGCCTGCGCGATGGGCGCAGGCACGGAGAAATACGCGGCCTCGGCCGGGCTCGATCGTGAGCCGCAGGATGCCCTGTCGGCCATGTCGCATGAACGGGCTGCCGCTGCCCACAAGGAAGGCAGGTTGGCCGACGAGATTGTCCCGGTCGAGGTGCCGCAGCGCAAGGGTGATCCAGTTGTTGTCGATGCCGATGAGGGCGTGCGACCGGAGACCACGGCTGCATCGTTGGCCGGGCTACGACCCGCCTTCGATAAGTCTGGCAACATCACTGCGGGCAATGCCTCCCAGATCTCTGATGGAGCGTCAGCCATGGTGATGGTGAGCCCGGCAAAGGCCGCCGAACTCGGCCTTTCACCGCTCGGTGAGGTCGTCGGGTATGGACAGGTATCGGGCCCGGATGCGTCTCTGCTGACCCAGCCGTCGCGAGCGATCAACGACGCGCTGGCTCGAACGTCATTGTCGCTGGCCGACATCGACCTCTTCGAATTGAATGAGGCGTTTGCCGCCGTGGCCTTGGCCTCCATGGCCGACCTGGGCATCTCCGACGAGATCGTGAACGTGAACGGTGGAGCGATCGCTCTCGGTCACCCAATTGGGGCCAGCGGCAACCGTCTGGCCTTGACGCTTCTGCATGAGCTGCGCCGCCGGGGCGGGGGCATGGGCGCTGCTGCCCTCTGCGGTGGTGGTGGCCAGGGCGATGCGCTCCTGGTGAAGGCGTTGGCCTAGCGCAAGCTGGGTTTGCGCCTCAGGGTCGCCATGCGGGGGTTGGGGTTGATCCCAGCTCGCTGGCCCCCGACTCCCATCGAAGGAGACCGTTGACGGGCGGGCGTGCTCGTCGCGCCATGCCCCAGCTCGTCGATTCAGGCTCCGGTTCGAGATCATCGCTTCCAAGGGGAGCCATCTCGGCCTGGAGTGGCCCGGCTGGTCCGGAGCACAGCAGCTCGGCGTGGGCGGCGAGCGAGCTGCGCCAGGTCGACCCGGCATTGGTGATGAGGCGTTGCCGCCACCCCTCGATGGCGGCGGCCGCCAGGGTGTAGCCGGTGGCGTGATCGAGGGCTTGCACCGGCAGCGGTGTCGGCGAGGTGCTCTCGTAGGCGCTCTGGCCTTCGGCGGCGATGCCGCAGGCGATCTGCACGATCGAGTCGAACCCTCGCCGGTTCGCCCACGGGCCGCTATGGCCCCATGCGTTGAGCGACACATCGACGAGACCGGGGTTGATGCTACGTCGTTGCTCAATCCCAAAGCCCAGTCCTTCGAGGGCGCCGGGCCGGTAGCCGTGCACGAGGATGTCGGCCGACTCAAGCAAGTAGGTGAATGTTTCACGACCCTCACCCTTCAGGTCGAGACGGGCGCACCGCTTCCCCAGGGTGACCTCGGGGATCACGCCGGGCTCGTTCCAGGTCGGTGGGTCGATCCTCAGTACGTCGGCCCCGAGACCGGCGAGAAAGCGAGTGGCCACCGGGCCGGCAAGCACACGGGTGAGGTCGAGAACGCGAACCCCATCGAGGGGTCGTTCGGGATTGGCCGTTAGGGAACGCGTTGGCGTGCTGCTCGTTGGGTTGGTGGCGGTGTGCACGAGCGGTTCCTGAGCGAGCGCCTTGCCCTGCGGGTGCTCAGACCAGCTCTGGCGGTCGTTTAGCGCAACAGCAACACCGCCGCTGGCATAGACAGCTTCCTGAAGCTCGTGGGCGGACCAGGTGAGGGCCGCGTCGGTGACTGCGGAGCGCTCGTCGGCGCACCCCAGCACGTCGACTGCGGCTCGGCGATGGTGGGGGGCGTTGGTGTGGAGCCGGATGTGGCCGTCGCTGGTTTGGTAGATGCCGGCGATCTCGTCCCATGCGCTGTCCATCTGCCACTGCTGGGGCTGAATCGTCCAGCCAAACCAGAGAGACGCCAGTCGGCGGTTGACGAGGATGGGAGAGGTCGAGGTGGCACCGAGTGTCTGTTGTAGTGCTCGCGTGGCCAGGGCTGCATTGGCAACGCTGTCGACAGCGAAGTCGGTGACGGCGTAGGCCGACGGAAGTTCGGAGGATGGTCCGTCGGCGTGCGGGCCGTCGTGCTCGATTGGAGCGTCGGCGTTGTGGCCGATTGCGGCGGTGAAGGTCGGGAGGAATGGGGTGCTGGCGGCCATAAGTCTAAGGGTAGGTTCATGCCTCGGAAGCGGCTGGCGTCAACGCCTTCAGAATCTCAAAAAGATGAAGAAAATGTCTTGCCTTTTCAAAAGGCTCGCTGTAACATAAAGGCAACATCGTTACGACGACTCAGTGGCCGGTTTACCCATACCGCCCGCGCCACGGTCACTGGGTCGTTGTAGCGTGCAACTTCCGGGTCGGTGCACCCTCTCCCCGCCGGCCCGGTCGTCGCGTTAAAGAATCATTGACTAACCCCACTCTTTAGTGGGGTTTTTCTTCGCCCGGGCAGCCGATTGTAGGCGAAACAGCCTAGATGTCGCTGGTCTTCGGTGCTTGGTGTGTCCTGGGATGACGGCTGATGCGAATGACAGACTTGTGTTTTGATGTGACGATTCAGGGTGTTGGGCCATTCACAACCATTGGGCCGACTTGCAACACTGAAACTCTCTTTTTGGTCACGATTTCGTAATATAAGCAGCGACATGCATCAACAAGCAGATAGTTGAGACACCATGGTTTGAGGGAGGTGGCTAGCGATTGATCCAGCGGAAGAACTTGGATGAGGCCCAGGAGTTGATCACCAACTCCTTTGGCGCCCAGCCCCGCTGAGCGGTGAGCACGCCGTACTCCATGCGCCCCAGTTCTGAGACGTGGTGTGAGTCGGTGTTGATCACAAGTTTGACCTCTCGATCAACGGCACGGCGTACGACGTCGGAGGCCGCGTCGAGCCGTTGGAGTGCTCCATTGATCTCGAGAGCGACGTCGTTGGCTACAAGGGCGTCGAGCACCTTGTCTATGTCGAGCTCGATGCCGGGGCGGCGCCCGATGTATCGCCCCGTGAGGTGGCCAATGGAGTTCACCGTTGGATCTTCGATAGCGGTGATCAGCCGGCGGGTTTGTTCTTCAACCGATTGGTCGAAATGGGAATGGACCGAAGCCACGGTGTAGTCGAACAGGGCACGAAAGTCGTCCTCGTAGTCGAGTCCGCCGTCGGGGCCGATGTTTAGTTCGCAGCCCCACAGCACCGTCATGTCCGGGTACGACTTCTGCACCTCGGCGATCACGTCGCGGTGTTCGAGCATTTCCTCGGCGCTGGAGCCGTTGATGGCGAGGTCTTCGCCGTGGTCGGTGATGGCGAGGTATGCGTAGCCTTGGGCTGCGGCCTCGGCCACCATGTCGGCCACCGATGAACGACCGTCGCCCGAGCGATCGGTGTGATAGTGCAGATCACCCTTGATGTGCTTGCGTTGAATCAGATCCGGTAGTTCTCCCTCGGTTTCGCCGCTGGCTTCGCGCAGAGGGGGAGGGATGTAGGGAAGATCGAGCGCCTTGTAGATGGACGCCTCAGATTTGGAGGCAACGACCTTGTCGGTCTCGGTGTCCATCAGGCCGTATTCGTTGAGTAGGAGGCCCCGGTCCATCGCCCGCTGCCGCAGGGCGATGTTGTGCGCTTTGGAGCCGGTGAAGTAGAGAGTGGCCGCACCGAACTGAGACGACTTCACCACCCTCACGTCTACCTGGAGCCCTGAGCGTGTGAGGAACGATGTCTTGGTATCGCCAGACACGACGATGTCGACTGCTTCGGGATGATTGCGCACCGCTTCCATCACCGGAATCGGCTTCGACGAGGCGACCGTGATGTCGATGTCGCCGATGGTCTCGGACATGCGTCGCAGGCTGCCACAGAAGGCCACCTTTGAAACCCCGGGCAGCGCTTCGAGATCGGCGACGAGCCGTTCGGCCAAGGGCAGAGCGTCTGCGATCGGAGTTCTTGTGTCTTTGCCGGTCAGGCCGAGTCGCTCGATGGCCTTGGCAATCTTGGCCTCGCTGGTAGCACCCATACGGGGCAGGGTGCGTAACTGTTCGGCCTCGATGGCGGCCTTGAGCTGCTCAACGTTTTCCACGCCGAGTTCGGCCCTCACCAGCTTCAGCGTTTTCGGCCCGAGCCCCGGGATCTTCGACAGCTGCACAAACTCGGGCGGGTACTTCTCTCGCAACCGATCGACCTTCTCGACCGAACCGGTTTCGATCAGCTCCCTGATCTTGGTGGCGGTGGCCTTGCCGACGCCATCGATCTTGGTGAGCTCGGCCGCCGACATGCCAGCGATAGCGCCGCTGTGAGCCTCCAACGCCAACTTGGCCTTCTCATAGGCTCGCACTTTGAAGGACTGAGGCGACTCCTCCTCCAGCGTGGTGAGCGTGATCAGCTCGCTCAACATGGCGTTGATATCAGCGGTGGTAACGGGTTTTGGATCTGGGGCAGCCATGCCCAAAGTCTAGGACTCCACGCCGAGGCGATCGCACCAACCGAGAGGCCTTGCCGATTGACTTCAGATACAGGAACCCTGCAGCTATAAGAGTCGCCAACCAACGTCACAAATGTTGGCATAATGGACCAAATAGGACATTGAGATCTTGTTGTGGGGGACAGTTAAAGTGGGCTATATTCGAACTTGCTAGTCAAGCCCAACGCTCTAACTATTGTGCAACTGATTAGAGTGCTAGGCCAATCCGCCGCCACCGTAAGAGAGTTATCATGTCGCGCACTGCCAGTATTGGTGACCAGTTACGCCTGACCAACCTATTATTGGACGTTGAGCGGGTTCGCTCTGACGTTGTGAGTGTTCATTCCCCAGCATCGCAGCGCCGTTGGTCTGAGAAGACGGTTGCGCTGCTCGACTACCTTCAAGGTCGAGGTGCGGTTGGTGTTGGTTCTGGCCTCGGGCAGAGTCAGACCGCAGTAGCTACGAGTAGTCGTAGCACGACTGCGCGGTCAACTATTGACCTCTGCGATGGTCAGACTGATGAGCTTATTGCTAGTTTAACAAGGTTCAGTGATTCGGCCCAGCTCGACGAAAGCGATCTTGATCGACTTGAAAGCTTATTGGATGACCTTGCCTGGCGTATTTCCGCCGACTTGCGCCGGGCCGACGAGGACCTCTACCGCTCTCGATGATCGATGGCGCGCATAGATCCGCTGGTGAACGGCTGCGGGCGGAACCCAGTGGTTCCCTTGACCGCCTGAAGCATCAGTATCAACTCCGGTTCACAGAGATCTACGATCGTGTCTCGTCGACCCGCAGTTCGCTGACCGAGGGTTGCCGAGATCTCGCCGGAGTTCTCAGGCTCGTAGAAATCTTCCTTGAAGGTATTCGGCTGGCATCCTTCGAGGGATTGGCCAAGGACCCGACGGATAGGCTGGCTCGACTTGAGCTGTGGAAACTCCGCCAGGTGGCCGAGTACATTGATACTGAGTTCCTTAACCTCGCGAGTGTGGCCCCTCCAGCCTGGTTGCGTGATCTTGTCTGGGACGAAGCCGAGGGCATCGGGATGCCAGCTGTCCCTCTTCTTGCTCCGGTGCACGCCAATAACTTCTCTTCGGCGGTCCCATCGGTTAAGGGCGTTTTGTTTTCGTCGGCGCCTGGTTCTTACGACTTTGGCGTCGACGAGAAGGTCGTTGCCGACTTGTTCGAAGAGTTCGCTACGACGCTGGACTATGGCCTGGTCCGCACGTCGTGGGTGGACGGCGCTGCAGGTCGCCTCTGTCCATTGCCAGCGGGTCACGAATTGGCCCACTTTGCTCTACACCACCAGAGCCTGCTCGTCGAAAGCGATATGCAGACGTTGCGAGAACGGCTACTGGGCCTCTTTAGCTCATGGTCCGTTCACCATGAGTCAGCTTATGAGAGCAGCGATCTTTACGATGCTGGTTTGTTATTGGGCGAGGGTTGGCTGGTTGAGTTGGTATGCGACCTCTACATGCTCGCCCGTTTTGGACCGGCGTCGATTCTCGCACTTGGCGATTTTGCCGAGTCGGTGGCACGGCTGGTACCTCCGGGCTACGACGGGACGCACCCGTCAGGACGAGTGCGTCTAGATGTGTTGCTCGGGGTCATGGATACCTGCTACCCCACGATGGTGAAAGAGGAGCCGGTCTCGACATTGCTAAAGCGCTGCCGTACCGTCGTAGCCGAGCTCGTCGACGATGGGGGGCAGAGGTTGCCGCCGCTCGAACGATTCTGTTTCGATCATTCTTTCGAGCTCGCTCAGGCCTTCGGTTCCCTTTTGCCAATAGCGATTGAACTCTCCTCATTGCGGCCATTCTGCGCGGCGGCAAGACCCAAAGAGGAACGAGCGTTCGCCACAGGAATCGAGCGCGCTGCCGCCGAGTTTGAATCGCGTCGTCCGGCCAGCGGTTTGATGAGCGAAGAACCACACCTTCCCGAACTCTTGGGCGGAGCATGGCTCGCTATAGAGAGGGATTTCTCCTCGGCCGAGCTCATCGATCGATTGCTGACAGCATCGATCGAGTATCGATCGTTCGGCCGGTGGCTTGGATCGGAACCTGAATCGTTGGATTCGACAGCGGTCGATCGCAGGAGCCAGTTGACGAGTTCGAAAGCCGATCTGGATCGATGCCATGTCGTTCCATCTCTGTCTGGCGTCGGCTGGGTTGGAGGCTCACTTGATCTTCGTCTCGGACCGCGAGTTCTTGAGTTCAGCTCGCGGCCTGCGACGTTCTTTGGTGAGAAGACACTGTCGCAATCTCGGATTTCTGATCAGACCGTCGATGATCCCCGACACTTCCAGGAAGATGTCGAATATCGGTGGGGTGATCCAATTCGGATTGCGCCGGGTGCATTCATCCTGGCTTCGACCCTGGAGTACCTTCAGCTGGCCGAAAGCCACATCGGATGGATTGGGCACCGAACCTCGTACGGCAGGATCGGCCTCGTCGTCGATGCCGGTCCTATCCAGCCTGGTCATTCGGGAACCATCACGCTTTGCCTACACAATGTCGGCCCTTGCCCGATCATGGTCTATCCCGGAGAGCGGGTTTGTCATCTCGTCACCTCCCCGGTCGACCGGCCAGTCGGTGCCATTCCTAGCCTTCAGGCTGGGCGGTACAACGCTCAGAACCGGCCGGTCCGTGCCGACTTCGCCTACGAGCCTGAGCTCGTTGCTCTCCAACGGCCACGTCGATACGTGCCGCAGCCCTTCGGGCGAACCCAGGGGTCACCGCCGGGCGTAAGGGGACAGGGTGTTGATCCACGATAAGCATGAAGATGTTGCATGGCGACGGTCGCGACCTTTCCGGGTTGAATATCGCGGAACACTTCGAATGACGAGCGAAGGTATCGAGTTCGATCCGATCGCGTGCCCCCGTTGTTTTGGGAGTGTTCAGTCCGTCCTACCGGTGGGCCATGGATCAGATCTCGGCATGTTTCCGCTTGCCCAGATCTTTCGCAAACGTTCCTGGTCAGCGAAGGAAATAGTTGAGAGGTTTTCGATCGACGGAGTATTCGATCTTATGTGCTGCTGCGAACAGGGCAGTCATCTCGGGCGTCCTGAGGATGATGCTCGCCAAGGGTGCGGCGCTGTCATCCTTGCGCTGCCCTTGGCGGTAGCCGGTCCGGCGTAGTTGTGGCGACCCGAGACCGACCGGCCGCTGAAGAATCAGCGATCGATTGGGATGCTGAGGCCAGACGCGCTCATCGGACAAGGATTCCCGACCTACGGCGAGACGCTGAGAACTGGCTGAAGTTCGTCCAGACATCGGTAGCGGCCGCAATACTTGCGTCGGCATTTAAGGGCGCCGACCTCATCTCAGAGATCGCCGATCCGGACCGGCGGCGGCTTGTGACACTTCTGATGCTTACTGGAATTGTTGTGCTTTTGATGGGTCAAGGAGTGTTAGCGCTTGCCGCTTATGGTCAGGTTGGAGGGCGACTACGTCTATATACCGGCATGGCCTACAAGCGTTCGAGAGAGGAGATGGCTGCGGCGATCGCCTGGCAGACCCGCGTGGGCACGTCACTAACGTACGTCTCGTTGTGCGCTGTCCTCGGTGCGTTCAGCCTCGGCTGGCTCAGCTTGGGCACTGCATCGGAACTCGTCGATCAGAAGTCGGAGGTCGAAGCCGACGGAACGCTATCGCCCGTGCCGATCGGCCCGACGATCTTGTCGGACCCGCAGACAACCACGATACGAGCGGTGCCTAGCACCGCCGGATCGAAAGCAACAAGTGTGAAGCGGTGTCCGTGCCTGCCGGGGCATCAAGGTGTTGATGCCCCCTAGAAGAACATGCGTTTCTGTAGTGCTCTTATGGCCGACGACAAAGGTCCTAGGTCGATAGATCCGAAACATTCGTGGTGAGGTTTGGCTAGGCGCCGCGCAGGGCCTTGATGTTGGCGGCGTAGGCTTCCGGGCCACCGCGGAAGGCGGCCGATCCGGCAACGAGGACGCTGGCGCCAGCGGCGACGAGATCGGTGGCATTGTCTGGATTGATACCGCCGTCGACCTCGATGCGGATCGGGCGATCGCCGATCATCTGGGCAAGCTCGGCCACCTTGTCGACCGCGGAGGGAATGAAAGACTGACCACCGAACCCCGGGTTGACCGACATGAGAAGTACGAGATCGATGCGGTCGAGGACCCAACGGATGACGTCGATCGGGGTGGACGGATTCAGCGACACGCCAACGTCGCATCCGAGATCACGAATGGCCTGAAGCGATCGGTCCAGGTGAGGACCGGCCTCGGCGTGGATGGTGATGCCGTTGCAGCCAGCGTCGGCGAACTCGGCCAGGTAGGGATCGACCGGCGCAATCATGAGGTGGGCGTCGAAGTAGAGGTCGGTGTGAGGCCGCATGGCCTTGATCACCGCTGGCCCGAACGAGATGTTGGGCACGTAGTGGCCATCCATCACGTCGAGATGGATCCAGTCGGCACCGGCTTCGGTCACGGCTTGAAGCTCGGTGGCGAGGTTGGCGAAGTCGGAAGCCAGCATCGAGGGGGCGATAAGAGGAGCCATGCTTCAGCCTACGTGCCGATGACCTATGAAGATGCCTCTGAAGATGTCTATGAAACGGTGTTGCGGCCTTCGAGAGCCCGGCCGAGCGTGAGTTCATCGGCATACTCGAGGTCGCCGCCAACCGGCAGCCCTGACGCGAGGCGGGTCACCTTCAACTCGAAGGGAGCGAGGATCTTCGAGGCGATAAAGGCGGCGGTCGTCTCACCTTCGAGGTTGGGGTTGGTGCACAGAATGACCTCTGTGATGTTTTCGCCCGCCACTCGAAGAGCTAGTTCACGAATCTTGAGCTGGTCTGGGCCTATGCCCTCGAGAGGGTTCATGGCGCCGAGAAGCACATGGTAGATGCCTCTAAAGGCTCCCGTTTTTTCGATGGCCGCGATGTCTTTTGGTTCTTCCACCACGCAAAGCACATGCTGGTCGCGCTGGATGTCGGAGCAGATCGTGCACTCTTCACCTTCGGCCACGTTGAAGCAGCGATCGCAGAACGAGACCTTCTCCTTCATCGCAACGACAGCATCGGACAGACGCTGGGCGTCGATCTTGTCGGCCTTCAGGAGATGGAAGGCGATCCGTTGGGCCGACTTGGGCCCGATGCCGGGCAGGCGACCCAGCTCGTCGATGAGGACCTCTACCGGTTTGGCGTAGACGCTCACGGTCGGGTAGCTACTCCATCCCCAACATGCCGCCGAGAGCGCCCATGTCGAGCCCTTCACCGATATCGCCCATCGACTGTTCCTGCAGAATCGCTAGCTTGGCGCCAGCATCGCGCAAGGCGGCCAAGATGAGTTCTTCCAGCAGCTCGACATCGTCGGCGTCGACGGCCTCGGGGTCGATCTTCACGTTGCGGAATTCGCCGGCTCCCGTCATCTCGATGCGGACTTTGCCGCCGCCCGATGTGCCTTCGAGTAGTTGCTGAGCTTGTTCTTCCTGGGCCTGCGCCATCTGCTCCTGCATGGCCTGGGCCTGCTGCACGAGGGCACCGAGATCAAAGCCTCCGGGGCCTCCGTTGGGGTCGTCGCTCATGGGGTCTCCTGATGGTCGGGATCTTGCTCGATGACCTTGGATCCTGGGAAGGCCTTGGACAGCCGGTCGATGCTGTTGTCGCCATGACCGGTTGCGTCTTCAAGCTCATCGACGGGGCCGATGTCGGCCTCGGTCTCATCGTAGGTCTTGGTTGGTTCGGGATCGATCTTTGCCGGATCTGTCGGCGCGGTAGCTCCATCGTTCACCATGATCTGAAGCGTGATCGGCCGACCGAAGTGTGTGCTCAACGCCTCTTCAACCTCGGCCGAGAGTTCTTTGCAGCGATCGGCGGTGATCGAATTTGGAACACCGAGCACCACGGTCGAGTCGGATGCGCTCATGATCTCATTGCCCTTGAACCGAACCCTGGTTCGCTTGCTCACGTTGTCGAGCAGGTCGGACCAGGCCGCGGCCACGAGCCCGGTCTGCAAGGCCTGACCTGCACCGTCGGCTACTGGTGCTTGGGGCTGCGGGGCGGGCTCGGCTGCTGAGGTCTGGTTGGGAGCGCTTGGTTCTGAGGCTGCGGGTTGAGGAGCAGGTTCAGCGGCGGCGACGGGTTGGGGGTTGGCCGGTGGGGGAGCGGCGGCCGCGGGCGTCTGGGTTGGAGCGGCATCGTTCGATGCCTGCTGACGGGGTGACGCTGGACGCTTCGCGCTCGACGTGACCTCGGCCAGTCGTTGTCGAGCCATATCGGCCGGCCCGGTGCGAGCTGGGGTTTCTGCCGGCGCCGCTTGAGCTGGCGGTGGGGGTGCGGGCGCCGAGGTCGCCGGTGTGGATGTGGTTGACGATGAAGCTGCGGGAGGTGAAACGGCGGGCCCACCTTTGCGCAGTTCGGCCACCAGGCTTTCGAGCGTGGCGATGCGCTGTTCGAGGGCTGCAACCTGGGCGCTGTCTGCACCTGAGCCAGCAGACCCGTTGCTGGCCGCAGCGCCAGGCGCCGCTCCGGTGTTCGGGGCACGGCAGAGGCGCAGCACGGCAACGTCGAGCGGGACACGTGGGTCGGGGGCTTGACGCATGTCGACGAGGCATTGGCCGAGATCTTCCATCGCCCGGGTGAGAGTGGCCGGGCCGAGGCTGGCGGCCAAGGTCTGGCTCGACTGTTGGGCACTGTCGTGGAGATGGTCGAGGCTGGCGCCCATGGCCGCGAGGAAGGCGTTGCGCATGACCTCCACGGTCGACTCGCCAATCACTCGAGGTTCTTGACCGTTGACCAAGCCTTCTTGGATCACCGCGATGGCTCGCTCGGGGTCGCCTTCGCCGATTGCTTCGGTCAGTAGGGTGCCAACATCGGAGCCGACCGGTACGCCGCCGGCGGCGGCCACTAGATCGAGGGCGGAGAGGGTGTCGCGGGCTGAGCCGCCACCCTGGCGAAGGGCGTACTCGATGGCATCGTCGCCAACGTCGAGGCCAGCATCTTCGATGACCCAGCGAAGGTGCTCGTCGAGCTCATCGGCGGGTAGGAGGTTGAAGCGGAAATGCTGGGTGCGGCTGCGGATGGTGGCGACCACTTTGTGCGGTTCGGTGGTGGCCAGCACGAACACGACGTGGGGAGGTGGCTCTTCCAAGGTCTTCAGCAGAGCGTTTTCGGCGCCTGAGCTGAGCATGTGCACCTCGTCCAAGATGTAGACCTTGGTGCGGCCAGGCGAGCCCAGGTGGACTTTGGCGATCAGGTCTCGGACGTCGTCGACCTTGTTATGGCTGGCGGCGTCGAGTTCGTAGAGATCGAACGACTTGCCTTGTTCGATAGCCAGGCAGCTTTCGCACGCACTGCACGGCTCACCCTCTTGGAGATTGTTGCAATTGAGGGCCTTGGCCAGGATTCGAGCGGTCGAGGTTTTGCCGGTGCCTCGCGGCCCGCTGAAAAGATAGGCGTGGCCGAAGCTGTTGGCCTGGATAGCTGTTCGCAGGGCCGAAGTGACGTGGCTCTGCCCCCGTAGTTCTGAGAACTTTTGCGATCGGTAGCGCCGATAAAGCGACTGGTAGGCCACTCTTCGAGCCTATCCGACGGTATTCTTGTCCCCAGGCCCGGAGATGCAAGTTCGCTCCCGTTGCGTGACGTGAGCGTTGTTGCGAGCAGTGTTCCGGCAGTCGGTTGGTTGCAAGGCGGTTCTTCGAAGTGAGTAGGCAAACCGAGAGAATCTTGATGGGTGTGCTGGGTTTTTCGGCTGCCGTTTTGGCCCTCTATGCCGGCATCAAAGTCTTGGTAGACCCAGAGAGTGGCGGCACCGAGTTTGTGGCCGCAACGGTCGATCCCGAGGCGCCGTCGGTGGATTCACCGTCCACGACGACCTCGACAATGCCTACAACCACGTTGAGTATCGCCTCGACGTCGTCGTCCACGACCGAACCGTCGTCGACCACCTCGTCTTCAACGACCACGACCCGGGCGACGACCACCACATCGTCCTCCACGACGACCAGCACTGTGCCAGCGACCGATGACGACGGCTCGGCCGCCTCATCAACAACCTTGGTCGACGACGGGTCGACGACTTCCACCATTCCCGATGACGGCTCGTCGACCACGTCGTCGTCAGCCACTGATCCCAGCACCACAACGACGGTGTCGATGACAAGCTCGTCGAGCAGCACGTCATCGAGTTCAACCACGACAACGGTGCCGCCGACGGCCCTTACAGCGGTTGAGCGTGAAATCGTTCGTCTGACCAATGCGCTTCGGGCCGACCCCGATGGTGCGCTGAAACGCCAGAAACCTATGCCGGCGTGTGCCGCTACCGACGACTACATCGAGATCGATCCTGGTTCGGGTCACCCGATTTCGGTAGCTGCGCTCACCGTCGATCTCGGCGTGTCGGTGGGCATGGCCCGCGATTGGGCGGTCAAGATGTCTGATGCTGGAGAAATGTCGCATCGGCCGAGCGGTGAGCGACAGGCCGTGCTGCGCGATCTGGGTGTGAACTACTGGATCGAAGGCGAGAACGTGGCATGGGCGCAGGGCTATCCAATCGACACGATCGCTCAGGTCTTCTTCGAGGGCTGGCGCGAGTCTGATTCCGGTCATTACTGCGCCATGATCAGCTCGGCGTTCACCCATGTCGGTGTCGGCCACTTTCAAGGTGGCGGTAAAGACTGGGGCACACAGAACTTCTACGGCCTTCAGTAAGAGGCGCCGTGTTCGTGAGAGCGTGCGGTCGCCGCTAGCGGGGGCCTGGTTAGGCGGCCACTGGGCCGAACGCGAAAGCGAACCGGATCTGTTCTCGCAAGTGACGGCCAGGCGGTCTGCGGCACACCCACGGTATCCGCTGAGAGCTGCTGCCTTCCGGCCCTGACTCGGTTCACAGGCCAGGGTTGCACAGGACCCGACCGCCACCTGCCAAAACAGATTCCGATTCGCTTCAAATGGGCCGCCGAATGGCGACTCAGTTAGGTATCCTACCGATTCCTGCTGCGGTTTTGGTGGCAGGAGCTGGAGGAGTGCGAGAGCGGCCGAATCGGCACGCTTGGAAAGCGTGTGAACCGCAAGGTTCCGTGGGTTCGAATCCCACCTCCTCCGCCAAGTTCTCCCAGGTCAGAGCACTGCGGTCGGTCCGGGCCCACTGAGCGCTCGGGACGGCTGATAGCCGAACTGATAGCCGCTCCTCGGTTCTGGATAGTCCTCGTCAGCTAGGCTGACCTAGGTGCGAGAGATTCTGAACATCCTAAACATTGACGAAGACCCTTTCGAGCACACGGATGCAGACCAAGAGAAGTCGCTCCCGGACTACTTCGTGCCACCACCGTACTTCGAATCTGTGATCGGGAATCCATCAGAGCCGTCTTCAAACGTCGTATTTGCCCCCCGTGGTAGCGGCAAATCGGCCCAACGGAGGATGATTGAGGACCGGGCGGCTCTTGCCGGAGTCGGCAGGGGGTTTTTGTGCGTCACGTATGCAGACTTCGACCAGCCGCCCGGCTTCAAGCTGGCCAATGCTGACTGGGCGTATCACATAGATCAGATTAATCGCGCAATCACCTTGCAGCTGATTATCGGCATTGAAGAGGATCCTGGGCTTACTGATCGGCTTTCAGATGCAGAGCGCTCTGTGCTGTCGGTATGCGTGCGGCAATACGTCGAGCCACTCACTGCCGATCAATATGAGCTGGCGACAGCAGCGATCAGGACGCTTGCTGAGAGGGCCGACATCTTCTGGAAGAAATATGGTGGAGCTTTGGGGCTCGCTATCTCAGTAGTTATGGAAAAGATTGGGATTCCTATATCCGGAATGACCGAGCAACTCGACTTCTTTGGAGAAGTTGATGCGTCTAACCGGAGATCGGCCTTCTTGCGTCTTGTCGACGTTTCTAAGAGACTTGGGTACGAAAGTGTCTATGTTCTTGTTGATCGCGTGGATGAGATTAACTCTACATTCAACGACCCGGCTAGGTCGTTTGATCTCATAAGGAGCCTAGTAACGGATCTTCGGACCTTGGAGGCCGAAGGCGTTGCCTTCAAGTTCTTCTTATGGGATGAGCTACGCCAGCCCTACAAGGAGGCCGGGTCGCGCCCGGACCGAATTTCCGAGTTCGACCTACGTTGGCGACTCGATGAGCTTGAACAGATACTCAGCGCTCGTCTGCGGCATTTCTCAGGTGGCAAGACGTCATCGCTTAACACGCTGCAGTTGTGGGGAAGCCAATACGATCTACACAAGTTGGTTGCAAGATTGGCGGCAGGCTCGCCACGAGACATGCTTCGATTGTGCGCAAGAATCATTCAGGAAGTCTCCCGAAGTGGAGATGGCCAACTTTTGATTACAGACGAGACACTTGAGAGGGCCATTTGGGAATTTTCCCGAGAACGCTCGGAGGAGCTTACGGCAGACTTGTCTGAAATTTCTAAGGTTCGTTCCTTTCATTTCACGGTCAATCACCTTGCCAGTGATATCTTTAAAGTCGGATCTCCAGCCGCGCGAGCCCGAATCGATCGATGGACCGCAAGTGGAGTTGTTGCCAAGGTCGGAACAGAGCCAACCACCCGAGAAGGACGCCCGAGAGACCTTTACGCCGTCATTGATGTCCGTGTCGGTATAGCGACCCGCTCACTTGAAGATCTGCCCTATGTGTTACAGGGTGCAGGGTACGTTTGCCCGACATGTGAGGAAGTTGTCTTGTCAGAGTTGTCCGATCGTGTCTTGTGCGGACGCTGCTCGGCGGAACACAAGCCGATCGAGTGCGAGTCGCTGGTGGGAAGCTAACAAGTCGCATTTAGTCGTTATGTGGTGAATCTACCGGCAACACCCTAGATACTCGACGGAGACGATGGCGATAGCGAGAGCTAATCATCGACTCACTGGTGCCTGCCCAGTCGGCGATCTCCCAGCTTGTACGGCCAGCGTCGGCTTGGACGCTGATTGCACTGTGCCGAAGTTCGTAGGGCGTGACGTGCGGGCGGATGTCTGCTTCGGGACAGAGGCTGCGCATGGCGCTGGCGAGCTGTTCACGGCCAATGGGTTGACCGACTCCACCGGTGGCGATGAAGCTCTGCTCGGTCCATGCGGAGCGGGCTTCGGCTTCAAGAGCTGAGCGGTCTTCGCTCCACTGCTTGAGTCGGGCGATGGTGGTCTGGTCGATGGCGATGGTTCTGGCGGCGTTGGTGGCTCGTTTGACCGGACCTCGGGTGTTGGTTCGGTCCATCTGGCCGGTGACTTCAAGGAGGCCTTGGTCGAGGTCCACGTCTTGCCAGCGGAGGGCTCTGGCTTCAGCGGGGCGGAGGCCGTTGCGGCCGCAGAGGTCGATCAGTACGCCGATTGCTCCGTCGGCGACTGCGAGCAGGCGATGCAGCTCGTCAATCGTCAACGAACGACGCTCTCTCGGTTCGACGTCTGTCGATGGGAGTTTGGCGACCTCGGCGACATTGGTGGTGACCATGCCGAGACGGACTTCGTTCTTGAGTACCGCCGTCAGCCGTTGCTTGACCCGGCGCAGGTGGCTGGAGCCGATTGGGCGGTTGCCGTAGGAGCCTTCGGCGCATTCGGCCAGGAAGCGATCACACTCGGCGACGGTCAGCTGCTTGACCTTGCGGCCGCCGAGGCCGGACTCGACGAGGCCCAGGAGCCAATCGTCGTTCGGCGATTCCGGTCGGCCGGAGCGGAACGTCTCGATGGCTTCCGAGATTGTACGGTTGGCGTCGGCGACGGTGCCGGTTTGGCGAAGCTCATCACGAAGGGCGGCCAGCTTGGCTTGCGCCTCGGCCTTTGTGCGTGCCCGTCGGAGTCGCCGACGACGCTTACCGTCGGGGCCACGAGGTAGCTCGATCATAGCGATCCACTGGCCTTGCTGGTTCTGGAAGACGGAACCCTCGCCGGAGGAACGTCTGGCCATCAGCCTGCGTCCTGTCGGGCACGGACGTAGGCCAGAAGGTCGTCGCCAGCGATCAGCCGGCGGCTTCCGTCTTTGAATGACCGGAGCTCACCCGACGCAATACGCTCTCGGGCAGTGCTGTAGCCGATACGCAGTTCTTCGGCTGCCTCCCGAACGGTGTAGACCAGCCGTGGTGCCACGGTTAGCGCCTGGTGCTCGGCTTCTCGTATATCGGTCATGACGTCACCTCACTTTCAATGAATGCTTCGAGCTGTTGGCGTGCGACGAGTCGACGAGAGCCGACTTTGAAACTGCCGAGCTTGTTCGATCGGATCAGCTCATAGAGCGAGTCCCGCCGAACCGACAGCAGCTTGGCAGCCTCCTCGATGCTGTAGGCCAGCTTGTCTTCTGGGTGTTGTGGTTTGTTGCTCATAGGAGCCATCCGAGGAATCGAACCTCGACCTGCGGGGCACAGGCGACACCGGCTGTCGATGGCCGTTCGATCAGGCCGCTGCGTCGGCGGTGACCTTGGTTGTCTTGCGGCTTGAACTTGAGGCCGAGTCGCTCACGGCCTGGCCGACGCCGTTGCCGATCGTCATGGCTTTAGCGATCCAGGTTTGGCCGTCTCGGCCTTCCATGTTCCAGTTCTTCGAGGTCGCACCTTCGAAGGTGACCGGCTGCTCGAACTCCATGTCCTCGGCCGGTGGTGAAACGAGCGGGACCCGAACCGAGATCAAACCCGACTCTCGCTGTTGACGGAAAAGCACCTGGCAACGAATCGTGTAGATCGGATACCCGGTGTTCTCATCCCGGGCCTGTTCCTTCTCCTTCTTCTCGGTGTCTTTGTTGAACGCCCGGTACTCCGAAGCGCCGTGGTAGCGGAACTCAAGCTGGGACGTATCGATTGGCATGGTTTGAAGTGACATGAGTTGCTAGTCCTCCTGGACTGGTTTGGGTTGATGGTTTCCTTGGTCGAGCCGCAGCATCGCCACCGGCCCGTCTTCGCTGATCTCAGCGGTGATGCCAAGCTCAGCGAGAAAGTAGAGAGCGTCGAACGTGTCGCCGCCATCCTCGAACACCTGCAGAAAGTCGGAGCGGGCACCGTCGGTCCGGCTGATAAGCCGCTGCCACAGATCACGCTCAACGACGAGCAACGACTCGTCACCGACCTGCTCCTCCTGGGCCAGCTCCTCGTCGGTCTTGTCGACCTCACCAGCCACGTAGCCCTTGACCTGATCGCCCGACCAGTGGATCGACTTCTTGCGCTTGCTGCCCACGATCCATTCTCGAAGCAGCATCACATCGGCCTTGTCGCCGTAGTTGGCGGCATCGTGGGCAATAGCGAACGGGTGACGCTGGCCTTCCGAGCGACCGATTTTTGAATCAGCCATAGACAGCTCGTAACCGACCTTCGTGCAATACGTGCCGATCAGATCCGACTCATCGGCCTTGACCGGATCGAACCGAGTGCCGAACTCCTGCGACACGTTCCGGTTCTGCTTGCGAGCGAACCACCGAATCCACCGGCTCCGAAGACCGCGACGAAACTCCCGGTACTCGTGCTCCCGATCGAAGTCGTTCATGGGAGCGTCGATGAAGAACAAGACGTGGATGTGTGGATGCCAACCGTTTGCTCCGTGGGTGACCTCAACCGACTTGATCCAACCGACCAGACCGAGGTCGCTTTGAAAGTCGACCCACTTCCGGCCCGACGTCATGTGCGCCCACCCGAGACTCAGGATCTCCCACAAACCGTCGAGGTCTTCGCCCCGATCATGGCTCATCGTGAACGTTCCGAACAACACGCCGCCGCCCTGGGCGATGTGCGTTCCGACAGCGTGGCCAATGTGACGGGCCCGCTTGGCTCGGATCTTGTAACTACATCGCAGACACGACCAGGGGCTGCCGCAGGTAACCACACCGGACGGGTAGACCAGACCCTCAGCTGAGCGCTTCAACACCACGCCCGATGTACTGAACGCTGCCCGTCCACACTGCACGATCCTGGCCGCTTCCTCTAGGTCGGCACACTGATGAGCGATCAATCGCTGCGCCTTGGCAGAAGCCCTTCTACGCTGTCGGCGAGCGTCGGTAGCCGTCGGCGGAAGAGATAGACGCTGTATTACCAAGGGCGGCCCTTCGGGCCGCTGAAGGCCTCCTGCCTTCCGCCTTCGCCTTCCGCTGACGCTCCCGGCTCCGGCTACGGCTCCGGCCTTTGTGGGGTCAGGGATGTTGGGGTTCATAGCTGGTCACTCCCGGTGGCGGTTGACGGGGTTGACTGCGTTTCGGGTTTGTTGTGGCGGTCATGGGTCGGCCAGGGGGCCGACCCGGAGTCAACTATCAGATCCTCATTGGAGTCGGGTGCGAGGCCGTAAAGGGTCGTTGTGGGACTCGCTCCGCTCGTGTCCTCACTCACCTTCGGTGCCCCTTGACTGCCTCTCGATCGTGGCCGGACGTGTCGACGTCGATCCTCTGCCAGCTGGATTGTCTGGGCGACCACAAGCAGCGCTCCACACAACATCGAAGCTGCGACGACTAGGCCGGTGAGGGTTGGTCCGATGTCGACGAGCGCCAGGGCCAGGACCACGGCGGTGATGCCGAGTCCAGCGAGCAGCAATGATTTGATCGGGACATGAACCGTTCGGCTGGGTTCCGGTGGGAAGACGAGGCCAGGCCGTCGAGGCTCGTTGTTGTGGGGGAGCCGGCGGCTTGTGGTTTCGATGATCTCGCCGTCGTGGTTGTGGTTGTTGTCGGTCATTAGAAGGGTTCCTCGTTGAACAGGATCTGTGGGCTGGGGGTGAGGTGAGAGGTTGCGGCGACGCGGGCGGCGACCTGGCTGTCACTGACCCAATGCGCTCGACCCCTGATGGGTTTGCCGGTGTCGGGGAGACCGACGATCCAGAGGCCGCCGCGTTCGGTTGGGCTGATGGATTTGGGTGAGATTGAGTTGCCGTAGCCCTGCCCGAGACACACAGCGACTTGTTCACCGGAAGCGACTCGGAGCATGACCTTGATCGTCAACTGGGTCCGGATCTGCTGATCCACTACTTCAGCCGACGGATACTGAGTAGCGCCCACAATCGTGACGCCACAGAACCGGGCGAGGCGGGCGATCGAGCCGAGTAGTGCGGTGCGGATCTGCTGGTTGTTCTTAGCGTCGCGCATTGCTTGAGGCCCGCCCTCACCCGACGTGATCACTTCAGCGAGCTTGTCGGCATCAACTGCTTGGAGCTCGGCGAGTTCGTCGATGATGAACAACACCCACGGTCCGAACTTTGCGTCCCAGCGTCGGAGTCCGTTGGCTTGGAGGAACTCGGCCCGCTCACGAATCAAATCCCGCAACGCAACCAACAAATGATCAGCTTCAGCCGCTGTTGTGGCGAGTGTGGTTAGGCGGTCGGCCCATGGGGAGAGTTCGACGAGTTTGAGGTCGATGCCGCAGATAGCGGTGTTGGGGTCGGCTGCGACCGAGCCGATGAGGACGTTGCAGAGTCCGGATTTGCCGGAACCGGTTTCGCCGCCGATCTGGATGTGGGGGCAGTTCGGCCACGGCAACACCAACGGCCGGTTATCAAACCTGCGTCCTATCTCGATGGCCATCAGGACACGTCCCCATCAACAACCCGCAGATTCGGACGTGACGGCTGCTTACGTTCGAAAGCAACAATCGCAGCATCGAGATCATTGATTGGTTCGTTGTTGGCTTCTTCAGGCCACGGCGGGGCAGAGGCCTTGGCGAAGGAGTTGTTGAACGACACGATCAGGCGGCCGTGGGAATCGTTCTCCCGCTCATACTCAACTGACACGTCAGCGACCCGTGGAAGGTTCGCCGCCAGAATCACGGCCAGTTCATCCAACGCCGCCAGGGAACGGCCAGGCGGTGGGCCAACGCACCACGAAATGACCGGCCAATCGATGCGGGGGAGCCACGACAGTTTCGGATGATCAGCGACCGGGCGTAGCACGGCTGAGGCGATTGGTTCTTTCGACGTACCGACCTCGGCCTGAACCCGAGACGTTTTCGCCGCGACCGCAGCCCACACCGAGGGCCATTGACGACGCAACCGCCACGCCTCACACCAACCAACCCAACGACTACCAGAATCAACACCAACACGATGAAAGATGCCCACCGAGATGTTGATGCAGATGATGAAACCGGCAGCGTTCAGAAACGGGACACCAGCCTTCACCCAAGCGAAGAATCCGATGAGGACGGCGAGCGCCTGGACCGGGTTACCCACAATCCAATGAGCCAGCGAACGGAACCGGACAGCCCACGGCGCTACACGAGGGAAACGCTCAGCAAAGAACCGGACCCCAGGCCGCAACTCCATCAAAAACTGCCACCACATGCGATAAATGGGGTTCATTAGAACAGCTCCCCGCAGATGCACCAGTCGTCAATGCTGGCGGTGCCGTTCAGGCGAAGTTCGGCGTCGAAGAGTGCGATTCCGCCGAAGGGTTCGAGAGCTGCACGTACTCTGTCGATCTCGGCCCAACGCTGAACGTCGACCGCCTCGACGAGGGCGTCGATCAGGGATGTGAGTTCCCGATCGGCGATGCGATTTGTTGTGTCATGTCGTTTCGTTGTTGTTGCCATACATCTGAATCTCGTTGAAATTCGAGGACGTCAGTACCCCATGGCTGGACTTCTGGAGACGTCTAGGGCATAGTGAAGACGTCCCTATACGTCCCACCAGCGAAAGGGCACGAACATGAACGAACGCCTACGAGACGCCATGAACCGGGCCGGACTCAAACCATCTGACATTGCTGTAGCACTCGACGTTGTTCCAAAGACCGTCGAGCGTTGGATCACCAAAGGACGGGTGCCCTACCCCAAGCACATGAGCGCTCTAGCGGCCTTGCTGTCGGAGACCGAGAACTACCTCTGGCCTGATGCGCTGTCAGAGCAACGCAGGGCCGAGGTCTCCGAGTCTGAGGTCGTGAAGGTCTACCCTCATCGCTCCAACGTTCCGGCCGAATTGTGGAAACGCCTGATCAAAGAAGCGACCGAGCAGGTCGACATCCTCGTGTTCGCCGGGTTGTATCTCGCCGAGGAACACGGCCTGGCGAAGAAGCTCCACAAGCGAGCCGCCGGCGGAATGCCCGTACGGCTGCTGTTCGGTGATCCGGAGGGAAGCCGAGTCAGGGAACGAGGTCTTGAAGAGGGCATCGGCGATGCATTCGGATCCAGAGTCGAGAACGCTCTAGCCTTCTACGCTCCCTATGCCGACGACAGCGGCCTTCAGATCCGGTTGCATGACACGACGCTCTACAACTCGATTCTGCGGTTCGACGACGAAATGCTCGTCAACCTCCACGTACACGGACTCGTCGGCGCACAAGCCCCCGTGCTGCACCTTCGCCAGCTCGGCAATGGCAGCCTGTTCGAAACCTACATGTCATCGCTCGAAGACATCTGGGAGAACGCCCGAACGTTTGAGCCTGCGATACTGGCAGCGTGACCAAGCCAACCCGCATCGAATGGCTCAACGACCCCAACGCCCCAGAGATCAACAGCATCATCCCGGCGGCCAGTGTTGTAGTGGCCAACGACCAGGGCGAGATCCTGCTCATCCAACGAGCCGACAACGGCATGTGGACCATCCCCGGCGGCGCCATGGAGTTCGGCGAATCACTCACCCAAACGGCGATACGAGAAGCCAAAGAAGAGACCGGCTACGACATCGAGGTCATCGGCCTGGTCGGGATCTACACCAACCCAAACCGCCGTATCGAATACACCAGCAACGGCGAAGTCCGCCAAGAGTTCTCCGTTTGCTACATCGGTCAATTAGTCGGTGGCGAGTACACACTCAACGACGAGGCGACCCAAATCGAATGGGTAGCGCCCGACGATGTCGAAAACCTTCAAATGTCCGATTCGATTAGGCAGCGGGTGTCCTGTTACTTCGAATCCGCTGTTGATCCCTACCTAGGCTGAATCGATTCTGGCTTGAACTCTGTAGACACTGGCCAGAAGCTCAGGCTCAGCAAGAGCGATCGAGTCGCCCACGATCGACCCATCGCCGTAGCGCTCCTTGATGTCCGCAAGCCGTTGCTCGACAGTCACCAGCTGGCCTGCCGGACCGGTTGTCATATCACAGAAGCACAACTCATCGTGAGGTAGCGAGTCGTTGCGAGGAAACCGGCCATTGAGTTCGCCCAAAAGAGCCCGCCTTTCGGCCTCAATCGCCGCGCAGGAGTGATGTGCAACGAGATTGACGATCGCCTTGTCCCAGCCGTCCTCTTGAAGAAACCGTGCTCCGTCAATCGGGTGGAATCCAGTTTCGACAAGATCAGGTGCGTAGCCGACATCGTGCAACAAGCCGCTTACCACAAGCAATCGTTGCCTGCCATTTGATAGATAATGCATGACAGATGCCCTGCGGCTCGTTGCTCGGACATGCTGAAGACGGCTAGGCAGATTGTCTTTCAACAGAGACGAGGCGAGTTCGTCTGCGGCAGCGACGGACCACATGGTTTCAACCTACCAGATCGGAGTATTGGTACGCCGGGAGCATCTCGACGAACGGTTAGAGACGATTATGACGCAACCGAAGCGATCCCAAAATGAGGTGGATTCGGTCCTTGTTCAGCAGGCACCAGCACCTTCTGCTCCAAAGGTAGCCTCGTCCACAGTGTACTTATCGCCAGAGGCCGCACTGAGTTGATCGATCAGGCCTTGGCACGAGAATCCGGAGAAGTCCAGGTAGGCCTTGCCTGATCGGACGGCCTGCTCTTTCCAATCGACATCAAGGCTGTCGACCGCAGCGGTAGCATCTTCAATTTCATGTTTGTCGCCAGAGGCCGCACTGAGTTGATCGATCAGGCCTTGGC
>CAKZXA010000029.1 GCA_937922045.1 uncultured Acidimicrobiales bacterium
CGGGAGATGGTACTTCATCTAAGTCGTGCCCTCGATGTACCGCTTCGCGAGCAGAACGGCTTGCTGGCGGCCGCAGGCTACGCTCCTGCCTTCGCCACCAACCAACTCGATAGCCAAGCACTCGACCAGGTGAGGACAGCCCTCCGACAAGTTCTCAAGGCCCACAACCCGAATCCTGCGATGATTGTCAACCGGGTGGGCGATGTGCTCGAGGCGAACTCGGCGGCTTTTGGATTGCTCTTCGCAATGGTGGACGCCAACAGTCCGGCACTTGACGGTGACCTCAACATCCATCGGCTCGGCTTTCATCCCGAGGGTCTTCAACCAAGGATCCGAGACTGGAACTCGCTGGCGGCGACCCTCTTCCACCGCCTTGAGCAGGAGGCTAACCAACGGCCCTTCGATGATGAGCTGCGTTCGATCTATGACGAGGTGCGGTCGTATCTGCCGAATCCCGATGCACCAGCCACGGGCAGCGCTGAATCCGCTACCTCCGAGTTGGTGGCGACGATGGAACTGACCAACGATGACGGGGTCACCCTCCGTTTCGTCTCGATGATCGCCACTCTTGGCACGGTCTACGATGTGACGCTCGATGAACTGCGTATCGAGATACTGCTCGCCCTCGACGACAGCACCCGTGCTGCGCTAGCCGGCCTTATCCACGAGCCAGCCACCAGTGAACCGCAAGGCGCTTAGCCAATTCCGGCACTCCGCAAGGCGGAAAGCACCTCACGGTGTATCAGCGGATCGAAGGCCGAGCGCGGGGCGAATCGGGTGCTGTTCAACCAGCCCTCAACAGTGTCGCGATCGAGCGGGTATCGATCCATCAAGAGCTCGACGCGGTCATCTCTACTATGAAGCTCGTTCGCCTTGGCGACGACGGCGTCGACAACTCGTCCTACCGCCGCGGTTTGAGCCATGAGCGTTTCGGTGCGGGCGGCGAACACAAACGAAGGCCACGGCGTCTCTAAGACGCCGACCTGACGGAAGGCCCCTGATTGGACCAGGGAGCGAGTCATGTACTGATCCCACAGAAAGAGGTCTGAATGGGAGCCAGAGAACGACTCGATCGCTCCATCGAGGCCGCCGACGACCACGAACTGTTCATCGGTGATCGACCAGCCAAACTTCTGGGCGTGAACATAGGCCATGAGATGTGAACCCGAATTGAACCGCGAGATGGCGATGCGGGCGCCGGCCAAACCGGCCTCGTCATGAAACGACGACTGGCCCGGGACGAAGACACCCCACTGGAGAGGCGACGCCACATACACCTGCACAATGCTCAGCGCAGCACCCCGCTCGATAGCGGCGATCGTTCCTTCGGTGAGGATCGAAACCAGGTCGAGATGCCCGGCTTCAAGCTCGGCCAGCATCTGGCCTGTGCCCCCGAGTTGATCTTGCCAGCTCAGGTCTAGATCGGCGAGCCGATCTGATTCCATGGCCAAGTGCCAGGGCAGGTTGAAGTGCTCAGGCACCCCTCCGAGCCGCAAGGTATTGCCGCTACCAGACGTTTTATCCATTACCCGTCAGGTTACGGAACTAGAGGGCGCTCTGTCGTACCGAGCTTCGACGTTGGAAGTAGTCGCCCACTTGATTGAGGGCTAGTACCGTCATAGTTAGGGCAAGCGAGGGCCAAAGGACCTGGGCGACATTTGTCTTGATGTCTCGTCGGGCCTGGTTGATCATGTTTCCCCAGGTCGACTGAGGTAGCTGAACGCTCAACCCGAGGAAAGACAAGGAGCCTTCGACCACCACGACGAAGGCGGCCGCAACCATCGCGTAGGCCAGCAACGTTGGCAAAACGTTCGGGATGATCTCACGGAACAGAATGTCGCGCCGTCGGGTCCCAATGGCTTGGGCCGCCATCACAAACTCGCGATTCGAGACGGCGAGGCTGTTCGCACGCGCTACCCGGGTGTATGCGGGGATCGACAGGACACCGATGACGAGGCTGATTAGTGTCAGGCTCCGAACCTCGAAGACCGAGACGAGGGCGAGCAACAGGATGAGGGCAGGAAACGCAAGAATCACGTCGATTGCGGCCATCACGAGCGTTTCGGTCCGGCCTCGGACAAAACCAACAAGTGAACCGAGGAAGCCGCCGACCACGATGCCGAACACGGCCGAGACACCAGACACGATGAGGCTAACCCAAGCCCCATGCACGATGCGGGCGAAGGTGTCTCGCGCAATCGCATCGGTGCCCAGAAAGTGGTCGAACGACGGCCCGAGCAAAGGTTCGCCGGTTCCAAAATCGCCAGTCGAGGCGTCGAAGTTGTTGGTTTGGAAGTCTGGATCTTGGAGGGGCAAGGCGCCACCGAGTAGATCCTGGTCCACCTTGGCGTAGATGGCACCAACGACCACAAGAACCAACCAGATCGCCGAAATCTTGACGAGGATCGGCATGTCGCCGAAGACGGCGCCAACCGAGGACCTTGTGGGGCCGGCCGGGGCAGGCTCACCAGCGACAGAAACCGCCAATCCGCTACCAAGATCCGAAGGTAGGTCTGTCATCTCAGCTCCTCCTAATCCGAGGGTCGATCGCCACGTAGAAGAGGTCGACAAGTGTGTTAATGAGCACATACACCACAGCCACAAATACCGTGATGCCCTGAATCACCATGATGTCGCGCTGGCTAATAGCATTGATCAAGCGGAAGCCGAGTCCTGGGATCGCAAACAGTGTCTCGATAACGACCGTGCCACCCAGCAAAGCGCCGAAGTTGATTCCGACGATCGTCATGAGACTGAGCGAACTGGGCCGCAGTGCGTGGCGCAACAACACAAACTTGTTCGAAAGACCTTTCGCCTTGGCCGCGAGGATGAAGTTTTCCTGCAACGTCGCGATCATGTCGGAGCGGACAAGCCGAGAGAAGATCGCCATCTGCGTTGTCGCCAGAGCAGTTGCCGGAAGAATCGCTGTTTTCAGGTTTGCGCCCAACCCGTTGCTCATCCGGTTCCAGTTCGATGCAGGCAGCCACTCCAGCTGTACGGCGAACAGCCAGATCAGAAAAATGCCAGTGATGAAGTTGGGGACCGACAATGCCACCTGAACAACGGCCGAGGAAGCGGTGTCGGGCCATTTGGACTGGTGGTACGCCCCCAAGACACCCAGCGGCAAGGCCAACACGATAGCGATGAGAATGGCCATGATGGCCAGTTGAGCAGTGACCGGAAAGCGATCTCCAATGGTGTCTGACACCGATTGACCGCTGTTGATGTACGACTCGCCGAGATCGCCAGTGAGCGCGTCGCCCAGCCACGAGACGTAACGTACTGGCAACGGCTCGTCGAGACCAAGATCCTCTCGCACCTGGAGCAGCAATTCCTCGTTTTGAACGCCCTCAGCGCCGAGAACGGCTACTGCGGGATCACCCGGGAGGAGCGACGTCATGAGAAACGTTAAGAGGGTGACCGCAAAGACGGTAGCCACGAGCCGTAGCAGGCGCTTCGCAATGAATAATCCCATGTACCTCCAACTTTCTTCCGCCAGAAGCGGTGAGTCCGCCCGGTAATCCGAGCGGACTCACCGCTAAACGCTGTACTCAAACGCTGTACTAAAGCAACGAGTTCTCGCTACGGGGCAAGCCAAACCTGCTGCCAGCGGCCTTCAGCATTGGGCATACCAGCGCCGAGCGAGCCACTCGGGAGCTTCCAGGAGGTAACGCCCATGACGTTGTCGTCAGTGATCAAGGCGGTTGCTGTGTGGCCGGAGTACCAGATCGGGTTCTCTTCGGCAATCTTCAACATGATCGACTCGTACAGAGCGTAACGCTCGTCGAAATCGTCGGTGCTAATGGCCCCGATGGCAGCGCCGAACACGTCACCATCGAAATAGTTAGCAAAGTTCAGTGGCGACACGACACCGGGGAGGCCGGCGGCTTCGGCGATCTCAGCCGTTGGCGGCGCCACGGCGGGGTTGATCGTCGTCGACGGGTCGTTGTCATCGGAGAAACGCCAGCAGTGGGCGCCATGGCTACCAACAAATCCATTGTCAGCACCGAGGGCGTAGTTGATGTGAGTCTGCTGGTCGTAGTTGGTCATGTTGAGTTCGATCAGTTCCGTCTGTTCTAACGTCTGCTGAAGAACCTGCATTGCAGCGATGAGCGTCGGATCGGGCGGACAGGACAACTCAGCCTCAAGCTTCTCCCCCACCGCCTTGCCATCGGAACGCTCAGGATCATTCACGTATTCTTCAAGCAGGGCCTTGCCACCCTCAAAATCAAAACTCGGGTAGGCCGCCGCGACCTTCTCGGAATACCACGGGGAGTCGGGGCTGAACCACTGGGTAGCAGGAAGCGAGATCCCGGTGCCACCGAGCGCCTCGATGACCTGCTCCTGAGAGTTCAACTTCACCATTCCCTGTCGAACTCGGAGATCATCAAATGGCGGTACGAGCACGTTAAACATGCCGCCACCGGTGTTGTTCCCTTGGAACTCGTACATCGTGATCTCTGCACCGTCATCATCGCGCGCTGAGCGACCGTCACGGATCGTGTTCTGACGCAACGTGTGGGCGACGTTGGTCGTGCCCGAAAGCGTGGCGTCAAGACGAGTGCCCTCATCGGGGATCGGACGAAAGGAGATCTTGTCGAGGTACGGCAACTGAACACCGTTCTCGTCAGTCATCCAGTAGTCGGGGTTGCGGACAAGAATCGTCTCGTTGTCGAGGTCGCGGCTTTCGAACGCAAATGGGCCAGTACCGACAGGCGCTTCGTTGAAGGCATCGGGATCGGCGGCAGCCTCAGCGTCCCAAACCATACCGAGCTGAGCTCTACTCAGGTAGGCGGGGAAGGCGGCATTCGACTGGCTGAGGGTGTAGGTCACCTCATAGTCGCCGGTGGCTTCAACATTAGCTAGATTCGAGGCCGCTATCTGGCTCTGCGACTGCGAACCAGCCTGCTGGATCGGGAACATGTCGGCAATACTCTGTGCCGTGAGATCCTTGCCGTTGTGGAAGGTCACCCCCTGGCGAAGCACACCAACCCAAGACGTGAAGTCCTCGTTTGGCGCGATCGATTCGAAAAGCCAACCCTCGTAGCTGCCGTCCTCGGTTGACTCCATAAGCTTGTCGTAGACGGTGACAAAGACGTTGTAGCACGGCGAACCGCAGGTATCTTCCCATGGTCGCATGCCAACGATCTCGGCCTCCAAGCCGACGATCAGCTCACCGCCAGCCACAGCAACGTCTGAACTCTCCTCGACCTCGGTGTCGACATCACCTTCGGCCTCGTCTCCGGCAGAGACCACTTCGTCTTCGGTGTCGGCGTCGACAGCTTGATCGTCGTCACCAGCAGCGTCGCCGGAGTCGTCAGCGCTGTCACCACCGCAAGCTGCGGCTACCAGAGCGAATGCAAACAGCATCGCCAACAGCCGGTACAGGCGTTTGTCTTTCATATGGAAACCTCCCCTTTCGGGCCCGGCCACCGGCCAGGCGATCGAATCTAGTTATCAGGTTGTAGAAATCTTGGACTGTTGATGGAACGGCATGAGGCCTATGGAACAACTTCCACCAGCGGGTGATGACAGGCAACGAAGTGATCCTCGCTGCTGGCAACAGCCCGCATCTGCGGCTCCGCCACCTCACAAATTTCGCTCGCCAGCGGGCAACGGGTACGGAACCGGCAGCCCGATGGAGGGTTGATCGGCGATGGTAGCTCTTCTTCAGCAGCGACTTCGTCATCGATGGCGACAAGAGGATCGGGCACCGGGATCGAACCGAGAAGAAGTCGGGTGTAGGGGTGGGCTGGGTTGGCGTAGAGCTCATCCGACTCAGACACCTCGCACATCTTGCCGAGGTACATCACGGCCACCCGGTCACTGATGTTCTTGACGACAGCGAGATCGTGAGCGATAAAGACAAGCGTGAGGCCATACTTCTTCTTCAGCGCTTCGAGCATGTTCAGGATCTGCGCCTGGACCGATACGTCGAGGGCTGAAACCGGCTCGTCACAGATAATGAGCTCGGGCTCCATGACCAGGGCTCGAGCGATCGAGATTCGTTGGCATTGACCACCCGAGAACTCGTGCGGATGTTTGTGACGAGCAACGTCGGGGTCGATCCCGACGGCGTTCAGCATTTGGCTGACGAGCTTCCACTGTTCACCCTCGTCTTTCGGCCCCCAAACGCGCAAGGGCTCGGCTACCACTTCACCGATGGTGCGGCGAGGATTGAGCGAGGAGATCGGGTCCTGAAAGATCATCTGGAGATCGGTGCGCTTGGCCCGCATGGCGTCGTTTGACAATTGAGTCAAGTCATCTCCGCCGAGTTGAACCGAACCCGACGTCGCTTTTGGTAGCCGAAGAATCGCCTTGCCCGTCGTCGACTTGCCGCAACCCGATTCTCCCACCAAACCGAGTGTTTCGCCGCGTGCGATGTCGAAACTGATGCCGCTTACCGCGTGCACCACCCCACCGCGAGCCGGGAACTCGACCACAAGATCTCGGACACTCAACAGAACGTCCGCATCAGTTCGGAGATGGGCCTTACCGGTGCCAGCCATCAGTTGTTCTCCCCCGCCGCTACGACCGCTCCGGGAACTTCCTCGGTCGCCTCAATCTCACCGACAGCGGCCAAGGCCTGCGGAAGGCGCGCGGCGAGATTGTCGCTCAACGCCTTCTCGTTGGCCTCGCTACCCACTGGATACCAGCACGCGTACGAATGGCCAGCCGCCTCGGCTGCCATCAGGGTCGGCTCCTCCTCGTGGCAGCGAGCCTGGGCATAGGGGCAACGCGGGGAAAACTTGCAACCCTTCGGCGGGTTGATCAAATCAGGAGGTCGGCCGACGATGGCATCGAGCCGGGTGTGCTTCGGTCGCTCCAGCTTCGGAATGGCTCGCAGCAGCGCCTCTGTATAAGGGTGCTTCATTTGGGAGAAGAGGTGTGCGGTCGGCGCCTTCTCCACGATCCGCCCGGCGTACATCACCGCGATCTCATCGGTGCGGCCCGCGACCACCCCAAGGTCGTGGGTAACCATGATCATCGTCATGTACCGCTCGCGTTGCTGAGCGGCCAACAGGTTGAGGATCTGGTGCTGGACCGTGACATCTAAGGCGGTGGTTGGCTCGTCGGCAAACAGCATCTTGGGACCACAGGCCAGAGCGATAGCGATACACACCCGCTGGCGCATACCGCCAGACATCTCGTGTGGGTAGGTATCGAAACGGGCTTCCGGTTCTGGGATCCGAACGCTGCGCAGCATCTGGATAGCGCTCTGTTTCGCCTCGTCTTTCGAGACACCCAAGTGATGACGCACATGCTCGGTGAGCTGGCGACCAACCTTCACGACCGGGTTCAGCGACGTCATCGGATCCTGGAAGACCATCGCCATCTCGACGCCCCAGAGACTCTGCATCTCCCGGGGGGTCTTGGTTAACAGCTCTTGTCCGTCGTAGCGAACCGAGCCGGACACAAGCGCATTCGATGCCACGTTCAATCTCATGATCGAGCGGGCCAGAACCGTCTTGCCTGAGCCAGACTCGCCGACGACCCCTAGCGTCTTGCCCCGGGGCAGGCTGAAGCTCACGCCGTCGACGGCTTTGACGATCCCGGCTGGCACCTGGAAGTGGGTCTTGAGATTGTCTACAACGAGCAGATCGGGATCCGAAACTGCCATCTACAGCAACCCTGGTGTCGAAATCAAAGCCATGCTAGTCCACCGATGCATCGCCCGAGGCCGCCTTTGCGTTGCGGCCAATCCACCGAAGCGAAATCGGTTTCCTCCCCTATTGGTTAACAGTTGCCGTGTGCTCTCGAAGGTGCTCGGTCCGAGCCGTTTTCTTCCTACACCTTATGTGGCGTGTGCCACATGGCACCACATCAGGCGGCAGAAAGTCAACTCGATAGGCAACTTGTTACATGTCCGCTACCAGAGGCCTAGGACGGTGGACTAACGGTGTCGCGCTATCAGCGTTAGCCAGCCTGGAGCGAAGACCACTCCACCTCTGCTGGGTCCCAGGCCAAGACCGATCGCCGACCCTTCGGGCCAAGCAACTCAAGCGTGACGCAAGCATTGCTGACGTGGAGAATTCCGTCGGTGTCACCGTTGCTCTCAGCAGCATCTTCGTCGATCGTTAGGGCCAGGCCAAAACCCTTGGGCTCAACGTTCACCCGCACGTGGCGGGCATCGGTCGGGGAATGCGAAGCCGAGGCCCCCCGCCGGCCTTCAAGCCACCGCCAAAAACCCTGTCGGTTCTCTGTCCCTGTCCGTCGCAACCTCACCATGCCTCCTCGATACCCGCCATTCCGGCTTGCGAATGTTCGAGAGACCAGCAGCCTGTTCGAACCTTCACTAGATAGACGTCTGTGGGCCACCGAAAGTTCTGACAGTTCCTTTACAAACCCGAGTCATTCGATTTTTCGGTTCACCCACGATGCGAGGGGCTCGGTGACGCAAGCTCGTCGCAGCACCCAGCATCAGCGACTAGCCTTGGCCGCTGTGGTCGACTTTCTGACCAACTCGATCCTTCTGTCGGTGGCGTTGACCATCGTGCTCAACCTCGCCTTGTGGGCTCGCCGTCAACGCAGCACCAAAGACTCGTTCGGCGGCATTGCTCCCTCCCGCCATGCGTCGCCCGAGTTCGACCGATCACGAACCGACGATGAGAGCACGCTCCAGCCGCCAGAATCAGGCGACGCGTGGCTGGGCGACTCGACCGGAACCTCCGAGCCGCACCGAGGGCAGCGACCCCGCGTTCAGGTCTTCTTTCCGTGGAAGGCGATGCTGATCGGTTCGATCGGCCTCACGGTTCTACTCAATGTGCTCAACGCTCGCGGTTGACACCCTCAGCTAGAGAAGTGGCTCACGCTTCGCTCTGTCGGCTCGGCCGCCATGGTGTGACGACCTGGTCCCGCAGCCACTCCATCCCGAGGTAGAAGAACGGGAACGACATCACCACCAGAAAGGTGCTCGACAACAGCCCGAAGATAATGGTGTAGCCAAGCGACTCCCAAAAGGGATCGGAGAGAGCCAGCGGCAACACGCCGGCCACCGTGGTCAACGACGTGGCAACCAGCGGCCGAAAACGCCGCTCGACCGCAGTCGCGATCGCCGTGCGCCGATCAGCACCTGCCCTACGCTCCTGGTTGGCGAAGTCGACGAGCAAGATCGTGTTGTTCACCGCTATACCGATCAAGGCCAAGACACCGAGCATCACGAAAAAGCTGATCTCATTATCGGTCAGGAGTAGCCCTCCGAAGACACCGAAGAGTGAAAACGGGATGGCGAGAAAGACCAAGATCCACTGCACGGTGGACCGAAACTGAAGTACCAACAGGATCAACATGGCGACCAGGGCAATGCCGAACGCCTTCGGCATCGAGGCAAACGACTCCTGGTTCGCCGACTCCAAGCCAAGATCGAACTCGAGAGCATCGGTGGCGAGACCCAGCGCTGACAGTTCGTCCGGGCCGAATCGTTCCTCCAGGAAATCTGAGGTTTCGGCTGTCACCGTTGTGACGTCGTCGGCGTCGAACCGGGCCACGACCTCCACATACCGTCGACCGTCTCGACGCGAGATCGACTCCGCTCGAATCACCTTTGCCTCAAGCACATTGAATCGGGTGCCATTCTCACGCTCGATGGCCGCCCCTCCGAGCTCGACAACCATCTTTTCGGCAGCCGACACGAGGACATCGAAGTCCTCTTCAAAGACCTGCGCTTGGAAGGGGAAGAGGGAGGCCGGCGGGCCAGCCGAGATCTGTGAGAAGTTCACGTCGACACCGTCGATGGTGGCCCCAAACGGTTTCAGCACCTCGACAAGCTCGGGGGCGGTCAATCGTTGACCGATAGGTGTGAGGTTCATGCGGGTAGAAACCCCCCGGCTAGAACCGATGTAGGTGTACATCTGCTCGACGTCATCGCCAACGAGCTCGAGGACAGCAGCGTTGATCTCGGCTGTTCGCCGTTCGGCCTCCTCGATCGTCGTTCCTGGCGGAAAGCCGTAGTCGGCTTCGATCTCGATCGAATCCTTCTGAGGCGGAAAGATGTTGAACCCGACGCGAGGCAGGAACAGTCCGATCCCAATCGCGGTCATGGCGACGGCCAGACCAACCGCTATCACCGCATTGCGGGCACCACGAGCACCGACCTGCATGGGCAGCTGAGCCAGTCCAGCGGCGACCTTGCGTTCGAAGCCAGAGAGAACGCCGCCCTTAGGCTCTGAACCCAGGATCAGGAACCGGGCCGCGAGCGGAATAAAGAGGAGAGAGAGCACCAAGGACGTGGCAAGAGCGATCATGACCGAGATCGGCAGAATGCGAATGAAGCTCCCCAAGATGCCCGAGATCGCGAGCATTGGAGCGAAGACGAGGAGTGTTGTCACCGTGCCCGAGATCGTGGCCGAACCAACACGCTTTACCGCTCGGCCGATGACGTCCAAAGGTCGTTGCGCTTCATGGCGAAAAGCATCGATCGCTTCGGTGATGACGATGGCATCGTCGACGAACAGGCCGAGCGCAAGGATCACGCCGAATAGCGAAATCGTGTTGAGCGAGATTCCGGCCAGATGAAGCAGGCCCATCGTGCTCGTAAGCACGGTGGCGATGAAGACCGCCGCTATCAAGGAAGCTCGCCACGAAATCAACACCAGAGCGATCATGGCCACCGCTACCAGACCGGTGAGAACGTTGGATTGCAGTGAGCCGATCTGTTGACGAATCTGGGTGGCGTAGTCGACGGCTACCAGGGCATCGAAACCGTCGGGGATGGCGCCCGATGCCAGGCCCTCGTCGAGAGCAGCGTCGGTCGCGTCCCGAACCCTGAGAGCATCGGCGTCTGCCGCGGCGACAACACCAACCGCAATGGCGGGGCGAATCTGGGCGTCGTCGTCGGTGATCTGGGAAAAGCGGGCTTGTGTTGCTACCTCGGCACCCGTTTGGGGGTCGGTGCCACGCCTGATCAAATCTATGGTGGCAGCCCGTTCGATGTCGCCCTGGGCTTCGAAGGCGGGCAGGAGGGCGACCGCCGCATCTTCCAACTCTTCGGCCGACGTCCCAGCCGGGCCATAGACCGCGACCAGAAGGTCATACTCATTGAAGAAGCGGGCCGCGTCGACAGCCTGAATCTCATAGTTGACCTCGGCTGGCAGCCCAACGGCGGCGACAGCAGCTTCAACCAGATCCACGCCGTCCTGCGAGGTTTGGTCCTGGGTCATGCTTAGGACGACCGAGAAAGTGTTGCTCGCTGAGTTTGAATCGACCACGTCGACACCGTCACGACCGAGCAGTTCTTGAACCATCGGCAACGTCACCAACCGGTCGACTTCGTCGGCATCGTCCACGAAGTAGCTGCCGCTCATCACCGTGATCGGTACTTCGACCGAGGGAAAGCCTTCGCGAGGCATGAGCGTGGTATACGAGAGCAGACCAAAGCCAACGAGCAGGGCCCAGAGGGCCACGGTCAGCGGTGCCCGGCCAGCAAAGAGGCGGACGATACGTTGCAGCAAGAAGCTCTCCTTCAGGGCTGATCGACCTTCGACCGAACCAGAACATGCTCAATCCCCGTTAATGATCGAGCAGACCCAATGCCCGAATGTACTCGGTCCACGAGCCCCCGACGCGACGCCTCGGCCCTGACGGTGCCAGATCGGCGCTGACACTCTCTTCCGTTAGTGTGGTAGCGGATCAGAGCGTTGGTAGACAGACCAGCCCGATGGTCCAAAACCATGGGTTCGCCCCGGTGCAGGCACGACCTGCAGCGGATGACAGCCGGTCGAAGCGAACCTATGCAACGAAAGAACTCAGACTGTTGGATGATTTTCTTGCTGGTTCCGGAATCTCTGTCGACATGTTGCTATGCGACTCAGCCCAAGTCGCGAACGGAAAACTGTTCGTGCTCGGGGGCGGGCTGGCCACCGTCGGCCCCAAACCCCAACCACTGGCCTTAGCTTTCCACATCTCGGTCCCCTGGGATCAGGCTGATCGCCAACACACGTGGCGCATCGACCTGTTCGACGAGGATGGCCAGCCGGTGACGATGAAAGGCAAACCCCTCGTGCTCGGCGGCAAATTTCAGCCCCGGCGTACCAAAGGGCTGCGGCCCGGCACTCCCCTCGGTGTCTCGATGGCCATCAACATCTCACCACTGCCCTTCGACGGTGGCAAGGGCTACGCGTTCGGTCTCAGCATCGACGAGGCAACCCAACCCCAATGGAGGGTCAGGTTTTTCGTCCGTTCGTAGCGTTCGACGAAGCCGCCATTGCAGGCGTCCGCGTCTCGCCTGCGGTCACCACGATAAGGCCGACTCCGAACAGCACGAGCATGCCCAACATGGCTGCGGCGCCGCGCAGGCCGACCGCCGTGGCGACGACGCCAACCAGCGTGGGGCCAAGCACCATTCCCCAGTCTTGGAGGGCAGCAAAACCAGCCATGAACTGGCTTGGCGACTCAGCCGGGGCCAGATCGCTCCCGAGCGTCAGCATCGACCCCGCGCTCAGTCCGTTGCCGAGACCGATAATCACTCCGGCAACCACGACCTCGGCCGCGCCCTGGGCCCCGGCCAGGAGCATCAAGCCCAACGACATCAGTCCGAAGGCAGGCACGATGGCCCGAAGGCGACCGAAGGTGTCCATGATGTAGCCAGCTAGCGGAAACAGTAGGAGATCGGCGCCGGTACCAACCGAAACGACAAGGCCGACAAGGACCGGACCGACGTCGAGCTCCTCGGCCATGAGCGGCAGCACAACTCCCCGACCTCGTCGTACCGCCATGATCAAGACAGGGCCAGCCGCCACGGCCAGGAGCTTCCGCCAGTGGAGCGCTAGAGCACGCCGAATCGACACCGGGCTTGGCCGGACAACATCAACCCCGTACCTCAACGACTGGGCTGACAACAGAGGAAGCAGACCGACAGTGGGTAGAAGCCCGCAGATGACAAGCGACCACGAGAACCCCAGCCACTCGATCGAAACACCACCGAGCAAGGGCCCAACAAACATCCCGAATCGACGGATTCCGCCCATCATCGACAACGTACGTCCTCGGTGCTCCGCTACCACGGTGTGGGTGATAAGCGTCTGGGCTGCAATCCGCATCGCCACCATGGAGGCTCCGGCTGCAAACTGCAATGCGACCAGGGCGACCGGGCGTTCACTCAGGGCAAGGCCCAGAAAGGACAGCACAACCCCGACGAGGCCGGTAACCATCGTGCGGCGCTCGCCGAGATGGGCGACCAGCGAGCCGGAAGGTACGGCGGCGATGGCGGAGCCAACACCTACCGCGCCGAGCACCGCCGAGATGGCCCCGTAACCGAACCCAAAGTCGACCATGGCCAGTGGCAGCACGACCGACAACATGCCGAGGCCGATCGACATGCCTACCCACGGCAAATAGACCGGCATAGCCAATCGCCGCAGAGCCGAGGCGACCGAGGTTTGCGATGACTGCGTTTTGTCGAGTTGGGGCGAGCCCACCGTCGCGCTACAGCGCTAGGAGTTGGCCAGGGCGGCAGCGAGCGGTTCGACGGTGCGAACGTCGAGCTCTTCTCGCCACGACCAAACGATAACGTCGACACCAGCGTCGAAGAAACCGGCCGCTTCGTCGGTTAGGGCGGCGAAGTCGGAGTCATTGGTGAAGCCGAGATGAATACTGCGAGTTATCTCCGTCGGGTCTCGGCCAACGTCGGCACAGTGTGCGAGCAGTACGTCGTTCAGCTCGCTCCAGGCAGCTGGGGTCTCCGGAAAGGTCATATCCCATTGATCGGCTAGGCGAGCGGCTGTCCGCAAGGTCCGCTTCCGCCCCTTGCCGCCAACGATGACGGGGGCATACGGCGCCTGCACACACTTCGGCTCACAACGAGCATCGGTAAGGCTGAAGTAGGTTCCGTCGTGGTTGGTCAGCTCGTTGCTCAGCAGCGAGATAATCACCTCAAGGCCCTCTTCAAGCCGGTCGGAGCGCTGATTTAGTGTGCCCAAGTCGAGGCCGTAGGCCGTCGTCTCCATCTCGTTCCATCCAGCACCGATACCGAATTCGAAACGGCCGCCAGAGATATGATCCAACGTCGCAATCATGTTGGCGGTCACCGCCGGGTGCCGGTGATGCATACCGTTGACCATGCAGCCGATCCGAATTCGGTTCGTGGCCTGGGCGAGGGCGGCCAACATCGTCCACCCTTCGAACGTGTCGCCCTCGTAGGGAGGGGTCAGCGGATAGAAGTGGTCCCAGTTCCAGGCCGACTCGAAAACCTCGTGGCGATCAGCCTCCTGCCAGATCTGCAGAAAGGCCTCCCACGTTGCATGCTGCGGTGGCGTTTTGATTGCGTGGCGTCCCATCTTGTCACTGTAGTGGCGGTGCTAGCGTTGTGATATGTCCACCGACAGCGCAAGCAATACTGCGGATTCAGCCCTCATTCGGCAGGGAACCGTTCATGTTTCAGGGACCGGTCAGGCCACCGTCGAGCCAGACCTGGCGGAGATTGCGGTGGGCGTGCATGTAGTAGGCGCTCGCCTAGAACCGACCAGGCTGGCCGCCAGCGAAAAGATGAACCGAGCCCGCCAAGTGGTGCTCGACGCCAACATCGACCAGGGCGCCATACAGACCGACCGGTTGAACGTCCACTACAACTCGCATGAGCAGCGTCACCATGTCTCGACCAGCCTGTCGATCACCGTCACCGATCTCACCATCGTCGAGTCACTCGTCGATCAGCTCTTTGCCACGGTCGGCGACGGACTTGAGCTCCACGGTGTGACCTTTGGAGCCTCCGACCTTTCTGAAGCCTCAGTACTCGCTCGGCAACGAGCCTTTGAAGACGCCCGGTCCAAAGGCGAGCACCTCGCAGCCCTCGCCGACCGAGCCCTCGGCCCCGTGGTCGACATCGTGGAGGGTTCCGCCCATGCCCAAGGACCAGCACCGAGAGCTCGCATGGCAGCCATGACCGAGGCGGCGCCGCTTCCTGTTGAAGCTGGTTCGCTGCAGCAGGCAACCAGTCTCCAGATCACCTGGGTGCTCGCCGACAAGCAGCGATAGCCCCGCTGACGAGGCTTACGGCAGGGTAGGGAATTCCAGCTCTGGCACTTCGCGCAGGCTGGCAACGGTCGCCGAGGTCATGATCGGGTTTATACCGAGCTGGGCCAACAAGCTCTGAGCGCTCAGCATCTCCTCGGTCCGTCGAACATGGTGGACTTCGGTGCCGGTGATCAGGCGACGTAGCCATTCCTCATCGGCACCGGTGATCTCATCGACAAGATTCTCCCAGAGCCAGGCGAGGTCGCCGGCTGTTTGTCCGGCCATCATGGCCTCGGTCGCCACCGCTGCCATGCCCTTCATCATGACGCTGCGCAACAGCTTGCGGCCAGCCGCGGTGCCGGCTGAGCCAGACACCAGACGAGCCTCGCCGCCGAAGGATGCGATTGAGTCGACGTAACGTTGGGCCCCTGACCCAGCGGCCAAACTCGGTGTGCGAATACCGTTGCCCGGCACCATCGCCATAAGCGCAACGTCGACGAAGTCGAAACTACAACGGGATGCGGCCTTCTCAAGATCGGCCTTTATCGCAGGCGAACTCGTGGAAAGGTCGGCGTATAGCGCTTCATCATCGATTACCTCGATCGCCTGAAGCAAGGCCAGCTTCGCATCCGACTCCGAAGTCAGAGACATCACGATTTCAGCATTGTGAGCGGCGAGCGCAGGATGCGGCAGCCGTTGCACGCCATCTGGGGTCAGTACGGGGGCAGGGTCGTAGGCAGCCACCTCGACACCAGCACCGACGAGGTCCTGCGCAAACAGCGACCCGGCCTCACCCAATCCAAAAAGACAAACCTTCATGCAACCCGCCCATATCTACCGACGCAAGCGACGCGTCCATCGAACCCATACAAGCATCTCCGCCTCGACGCTTGATAACTCCTTTGTGAATCCTAGTGGCTGCGCAGCCCTCTTAGGGTGACACAATCCCGGCGAACTTCCACTCGGCACGCCCGCTGACTACTGTCCAGCCATGGCAATCGACTTCACCCTTACCGCCGACCAGGAGCAGATTCGAGCACAGGTTCGAGGCTTCATCGAAAACATCGTCAAACCCGAGGCCGAACGCATCGAACACGAGAGGCTGGCCGAGACCGACCGAAGCGCCTACATCGCCGCCCTGCTCGGCCTGCGAAGCCAGGCCCGCAAGGCGGGCCTCTGGCTTCCCCACATGCCCACCGAATGGGGCGGGATGGGGCTCGGCCACGTTGCCCTCGCCATGGTTCAGGCCGAAGCGGCCAAGGCGAGGATCGGGCCCTGGGTGTTCAACTGCCAGGCCCCCGACGAAGGCAACATGCACACCCTTTTGCATTGGGCCACCGACCAGCAAAAGGAGAACTATCTCAAGCCGTTATGCGAAGGCACGACCTGGTCTTGCTTCGCCATGACCGAGCCAGAAGTCGCTGGCTCAGATCCCACCCTCATCCAGACCAGCGCCTACCAGGACGGCGACGAGTGGGTGATCAACGGCCACAAATGGTTCATCTCGAACGCCCACCGGGCCAGGTTCGCCATTCTGATCGCACGAACCGAAGACGATCCAGACCTCCCCCAGGCAGCCAACACCGCATTTCTCATCGATCTGCCCTCAGAGGGCTGGAGTGAGGTCCGTCAGATAGAGACCATGCATGGGTCGACGGGTCATTCAGAGATCGTGATTGAAGACCTTCGGGTACACAGCCATCAGATGCTCGGCGGCCGCGGTCAAGGCCACCTGCTCGGCCAATATCGACTGGGACCCGCTCGCCTCGCCCACTGCATGCGATGGATCGCTCAGGCCGAGACAGCGCTCGACATGATGGTGGCCCGCTCGCTCGATCGTTACGCCCACGGATCACTGTTGGCCGAGAAACAAGGGATTCAATGGATGATCGCAGATTCGACCATGGAGCTGTACCAAGCAAAGCTCATGGTGCTCCACGCGGCTTCGAAGATCGACGCTGGGGAGGATTTCAAGTCGGAGGTGTCTATGGCGAAGCACTTCGTGGCCAACGCCCTTGGCCGCATCATCGATCGCTCTATTCAAGTTCACGGTGCGCTCGGCTACTCGACCGATACACCCCTGGCCCACATGTACCAGCACGCCCGTTGGGCTCGCTTCGCCGACGGAGCTGACGAGGTTCATCAGATGCGCATCGCTCAACGAACGATCGCCGCCTACACCGATCATGGCTCAACCCGGGCCGCCACCGGCGGCCTACCGATCTAGCGAGATCCGACCGCCTTGGGCGAGGCGGGTAGCCGGGTGAGCGCCGCAAACCCGGCGAGAGCAAACGCGCAGTCGATCAGGATGGTGGGGCCATAGCCGAGCGAATCGATCAGGGCACCACTTAATGGTGGTCCGATCAAGCCTCCGATACCGGCGGCCGTGTAGAGAGCGCCGAGAAGGCCTCCGAGACCGACCGTGCCGAAAATATTGGCGGCGACAGCCGGCGACAAGGCGATAAAGCCACCATAGGAAATGCCTAGCACGACGGCGAACGCCATCAGCTGCCAGTAGCGATCATCGGCCGAATACCAGATCAAGAAGCTGAGCCCTAAGGCTAGGAATGAGAACTCATAGAGTCGATTCACCGAGACCTTCGAGGCAGCCATCCCCATCCCGAGTCGGCCCACTACCGAACAAAGCCCGATGAGACCGACGAGCACCGCAGCCGATCCATCGATTTCTCGAGCAGTGACATAGTCATCCAGAAACACGAAAGGCGTGAAAAGGGCGGTCGTGATAAGAATCACCGAGACATAGAGGACTGCGAACTCCTTCGACCCGCGGATTACCTTGGAAACGGCGACGACGTCGGCTTGGCCAGGTTGAGCTAGCGGACGCCGGGCACCGATGGAGGCAAGGGTTAGAAGCACCGCCGAACCAACAGCCATGATCACATAGGTTTGCCGCCAGCCATAGCGTGCGATCAGCGACTCAGCGATCGGCGCCACCACCAGCGTGCCAACCCCGATTCCGGCTACGGCCACACCGAGGGCGGTGGTGCGGCGTTGATCGAACCAGGCGCCGACGGTGGCCACCATCGGCACATAGGCGCAAGCCACACCGATGCCCACCCCAAACCCGTAGGTGAGGTAGCCAACCCATAAGGCGTTGACCAGGGAGGTCAAGAACAGGCCGACCACCATGGCCACCGCGCCGAAGACCAGCACGGGTCGAGGTCCGTAACGATCAGCGAGCCGCCCGCTGACCACGCCGAGCAAGAAGTAGAGAAAGGTGGTGATGGAAAAAAAGAGGGCGGTCTCGCCTCGGGAACTCCCAAACTCGTCGGCCATTGGTCCGAAGAACGAGCCGAAGCTATAGGCGACACCGAAGACGGTGAAGGTCGAAATGAAGGTTGCAACAACGACGATCCAGGCCTGGGGTGAGTCGATCACTGACGTTGGCTGGAGTTGCTCGTCGATCGCAGGCTGTGTCATCAGAGGTCAGCTTAGGAAACGCCAGTCGGTGTGTACACCTGATGGGTCGATGAGAAGTACGGTTTCTTGGTCGTTGGACCAAACCGGGTAGCTTTCCCCGAGGTATCGATCCTGAGTTGTCGAGGTTCCGCTCCCCGACCGAACCGTCAGCACCTGGCCGGGGTCGAGCACACCGGAAAGCACGAAGCGATGGCCCGTTGTATCGTCGCGAAGGGTCCAACCCGCCAGATCGACGGGCGCCGAACCCTTATTCACGATCTCAACCCACTCCTCGGTCAGGTTGTAACGGTCGTTGCCCGCCGGGTTCACCTGCACCTCGCCGATAGCTAGATCCGTTGTCAGCGGACGCCCGCATCCTTGCCCCCAAATACCAAATCCGCGTTCGGCCGCATCCTGCATCAGGAGGCGACGAAGTTCATCGGCGCCGGTCGCCAGCCCTCGACCATCGGCCACGAGCACGTCGGATGCTGATCGCCCGTTTACCACGACGTCGCCCAAGGTGCGGCCGTACCGATCGATTTCACCAACTACCAAGCTTGGTTCGCCCTCAGCCATGAACAGACGTAGAGCTTCGTGGGCGGCTCTACCCGGACACGTTTTCTGGTTTGAGTCATCGTAGAGTTCCGGCGCGTTGTAACCCTGAATCCGGATCTTGACCTTGACACCGTCGAGCGTTGCTTCCAGCGAGTCTCCGTCGACAACCCTGACGTCGCTGAGAACCTCGCCCGCCAACACCTCGGGGACCGAGACGAAACCAGCGTCGGGGGACCCTCTCTCGGAGGACCCGGCGTCGGCCGGATCCGGGGTGGGAGAAGCCGTCTCGCTCGGGGCCTGGTCGAGATCGGTGTCTACCGAATCCGAAATGGTCTCGTCAAAGAACCCACAGCCAGCCAAGGCCAGAGCAAGGGCCAGAGCAACACCTCTCGCCGCATTCGAACAAACCTCCGCGCCT
>CAKZXA010000030.1 GCA_937922045.1 uncultured Acidimicrobiales bacterium
GGCGCTTGCGGATCCAACCCCGGCATAGGTGCCGTTCTCGAAGCCGACACAAACGCTGTCGGCGACAATCGAGCCCGATACCCATGTGGTCCCGGCGCCGAAGGTGGTGGCAAAATTGTCGACCAGCTGGACGTCGTAGAGGTTGACATCGCCGGGGTTCGAAACCGTGACGGTGAAGACCCCCTCAAGATCACCGTCGGCGGTGACCGTCGGCGGTGTTGGCGCAGCCTTAGTCACGGTCATCTGAGGGTTGGGACCGAAACTGACCGGGGTCGGGGACGTGTTGTCGCCAGGCCCGTCATCTTCAGGATCGGGGTCGGCTCCGTCGACGGAGTCGTCGTTGACCCCGTTGCCGTAGGGGTCGGTTCCCGAGGCCACGGCGGTGTTGTTGTAGGTGGTGCCGAAGTTGTCGCCGGGCACGGTGGCGCCGGGCGTGACATCGAACGACACCTCAACGGTGCAGCTCTCACCCACGGCCAACTCGCCGGTTCCGTTGAACAAGTCGGTGTCGTTGGCACCGGCGGTGTCGCCGCCATCGAACGAGCTGTTCTCGAACCCTTCGCAGACTCCGGCATCGTCGGCGTCGACGACAACATTGGCGAAGAGCGATGCCGCTCCGAAGGTGGTGTAGAGGTTGTCGTCGATGCTGACCGGGTTGAGGTTAACGTCGCCGAAGTTCTCGACCACGAAGGTGTAGGTGAGGTTGAACGAGCCGTCAGCGTTGACCGTCGGCCCCGCCGTCACCTGTTTGGCAACACCGATCTCGGCGTTGAAAGGCATCACGAAGCTGGTCGGGACGCTGTTATCGCCGGTCGAATTGTCATTGTTGGGATCGGGGTCGATTCCGTCGGTCGACTCATCGGCAACAGGGTTGCCCCATGGGTCGGTGCCAGTGGCGGTGACGTTGTTGTCAAACGGCCCAGGAAGGGCCGTGGTCGGCTTTACGGTGATGCCAAGCGTGATCGTTGAAAACTCGCCAGGGGCTAGGGAACCCAAGCCATCGAGGAGGTCGATATCGCCAGCTACGAGACCGGTGAAGCCGCCGTTTTCGGTCAGGGGAGCTGAAGCCGAGAGTGAGTCGATGGTCACGGCCGATCCGGCACCGAAGACACTCTCAAGGTTTTCTGGAACCTGGATGCCGGAAACCGCTATGTCGCCGGTGTTCTCGATCAGGATGCTGTATGTCAGGGTGATCGTGCCGTCGGGGTTTAGCACCGGGTCGACGGAGATGTTTTTCGCTACGCCGAGCTCGGGGTTGTAGCTGATGTCGTAGGCATCGGTGCCGCTTTCGGCCACGGTCATCGAGGGGATGCCTGGAGCATTGCCGTCGGCGTTAGCTGTGTTGGTATAGGTGGTGGTGGCAGGGGTGACGGCGGGCGCCGTGGCCGCGAGCACCGTGAAGCTCACGGTGATGGTGCACGAGGTCGGTGCGCCGGGGGCGGCCAGCAGGGTGTCGGTCCCGGCGAGGAGATCGACATCGGTGGTTGGGTCGCCGGTCCATCCGGTGTTGGCGGTGCATGGAGCGGTTGCGCTCACCGTCTGGCTCGACAGGGTGGCGCTGGCCCCGTAGACGGCCAGAACATCGTCGGTGACGGCCAGGTTGTCGATGTTGAGAGTGCCGGTGTTGGAGACCTCGATGTCGTAGGAGACATCCATGGTGCCGTCGGTGTTGAAGACGGGGAAACCAGCGTTCAAGGTTTTGAGCACGCCCATGGCGAGTGTGAACTCGGCATCGACGATGGTCAAGGCGCCGGAGTCGGTATCGCCTACCGTGTTGCCGTAGGGGTCGCTACCGGCGGTGTCAGCTGTGTTGGTGTAGACCTGACCACCACTCGCTGGCGGCAGCGGGACCATCTGGCCGATGGTGATGGTGGCGGTGACGGTAATGGTGCAGGTTGCGCCAGCAGCCAGAGCGTTTGGCGTCGACAACATTTCGACGTCGGTGACACCGTCGTATCCACCGCTGGTCGGTAGACACGCAAGAGGCGTCGCGGTCAGCGCTGGGCCGGTCACGATGTCAGCCGCGGCGTCGATGCCGAAGGTCGCTTTCATGTCGTCGGTCAGCGTCAGATCGGTGAGATCGACACCGCCGGTGTTGACCAAGACAAGGTCGTAGGCCACATTGAGCGTGCCGTCGGGGTTTACGGCGGAGGTGACGACGTTCTTGGTCAGGTCGAGACCGGGGGAAATCGAAACGTCGGAGCTGGTCTGGCCGCTGTCCCCGATGTTGTTGCCGTAGGGGTCGGTTGAGCTGCCGGTCGCCGTATTCGTGTAGGTTTCCACCGCAGGTGCGATAGCAGGCGGTGTGCCGGGTGTTACCTCATAGGTGATGGTGAAGACGCATACATCGTTTGGAGCCAGGGCTAGGCCGGAGGTAGCGCCGCCTGCGACGAGTTCGACGTCGGTTCCTCCACCGACACCTGCGTAGGTGAGGTTTTCAGAGCTAAGGCAAACACTGTCGGCGACCACGGAGCCTGAGACCCACACGGTTCCCACGCCGAACGTTGCCTCAAAATCGTCGATCACTTGAACATCGTCGAGGTTGATGATTCCCGTATTCGAAACGGTGACCCTGTAGGTGCCGGTCAGGTTGCCACCGGCGGTCGGGGTTGGTGCCACGCCGATAGCCTTGGTCACGGTCATTTCTGGTGCTGGTGAGAAGCTCACCGGGGTCGGCGAGGTGTCGTCGGTTGGGTCGTTGTTGCCATCGAGATCGGGGTCGGTTCCATCGACCGAGTCGTCGGTGATGGTGGTGCCGTAGGGGTCGGTGCCGGTGGCGGTCGCCGTGTTGTTGTAGGTGGTTCCGAAGTTGTCGCCGGGAGCGGTGGCACCTGGAATCACATCGAAGGAGATGTCGATGGTGCACGTCTCGCCAGCGCCCAGCTTGGGGCCGGGCACAGCGGCAGCGTCGAACAGATTCGTCGTGGTCGAGCCTCCGTCGTAGGCGGCGTTCTCGAACCCTTCACAGACACCGGCATCGTCGGCGTCGACCACGATGTTGGAGAAGACAGAGGCTGCGCCGAACGTAGCGAAGAGATCGTCGGTGACCTGAACCGGATCCATGTTGACGGTGCCCGAGCTCTCTACAACCAGCGTGTAGGTGATCGAGGTCGTGCCGTCGGCGTTGATCGTGGGGCCAGCCGACACCCTCTTGGCGACGCCGATTTCGGCTTCGAAGGGGAGGGTGAATTCGGTTGGTGATGTGTCGTTGGTTGGGTCGTTGTCGTTGGTTGGGTCGACGTTGGTTCCGTCGACGGAGTCGTCGGTGATGGTGGTGCCGTAGGGGTCGGTGCCGGTGGCGGTGACGCTGTTTTGGTAGGGGCCGGGGAGGGGGTTGGTTGGTAGGACGGTGATGGTGAGGCTGATGGTTGATGTTTCGCTGGGTGCGAGGTCGCCGAGTCCGTTGAGGAGGTTGGTGTCGCCTGTTGTGAGTCCGTCGTAGCCGGTGTTGGGGGTGAGGTTGGCGTCGGTGGTGAGTGTGTTGATGGTGATGGTTGAGCCGGTGCCGAAGACGGTTTCTAGGTCGTCGGGGACTTGGATGTTGCTGACGGTGACGTTGCCGGTGTTTTCGACGAGGATGTCGTAGGTGAGGGTTATGGTGCCGTCGGCGTTGAGGGTTGGACCGGTGGCGATGGTTTTGGCGACACCGATTTCGGCTTCGAAGCTCAGCTTGGTATCGGCGGTGTCAGAGTCCGACCCCGTGATAGACCCAATGCCGGGCGCTTCGCCTGAAGCGGCGGCCGTATTGGTGTAGGTGGTGGTATTGGGCGCGATGGCTGGCGCGGGATCGGGGAGCACCGTGAAGGTAACCGTGAAGGTGCATGAATCCTCGGCCACGGTCAGGTCGTTGTCGCCGAGCGGGTCGACGAGTTCGGTGTCTCCGGAGCCATCCCAAGCGGGGTTGGGGTCACAGCCTGCCGACGATGCTACGGCAGGGCTGGTGATGGAGGCCCCTGCTCCATAGACCGCGGAGACGTCGTCGACTACCGACAGGTTCTCGATGTTGAGTGTGCCGGCGTTGTTGACGAAGATGTCATAGGAGATGTTGTAGGTGCCATCATCGTTGAGGGTCGGGAAGCCTGCGGTAACCGTCTTCAGCACTCCCATGGCCAGTGTGAAGTCGGAGTCGACGATCTTGATTTCGGAGATGTCGCTACCGGTGAGGGTGGTGCCGTAGGGATTGTCGCCTGCACCGTTGGCGGTGTTGGCGTAGGCCTGGTCGCCGGTGGCTGGCGGCAGGGGATCGAGTTCGGCGATGGTGAGAGTGGCAGCGATGGTTACGGTGCAAGTGGCGCCAGCGGCCAGGGTGTTGCCGGCGGCAAGAGTCTGGGTGTCGGTGATGCCGTCGTAGGCCCCGTTCGTGGTGAAACAGTTCGACGGGTCGGTGGTCAGCGTTGGGCCCACCGTGAAATCGCTTGCTGCGTCGATACCGAAGGTGGCAGAAAGATCGTCGAGCAAGGACATATCGCTCAGGTCGACATCGCCCGGGTTGAAGAGGGTCAGGTCGTACTCGACCGAGAGGGTGGCGTCGGGGTTGACGGCGGTGCTGATGATGGTCTTGGACACGTCCAAGCCCTGGCTATAGGAAACGTTGCCCGACGTCTGGTCGGAATCGCCGATGCTGTTGCCGTAGGGGTCGGTGGAGGAGCCGACGGCGGTGTTGGTGTAGGTCTGGACCGCCGGGGCGATCGCCGGTGGGGTGCCGGGCGCAACCTCGTAGGTGACGGTGAAGGTACAGCTCGCGTCTGGGATCAAGCTCACCCCAGACGAGGTGCCGCCGTCGAGTAGGTCGCGGCTCGTCGTGCCGTCGAACGAGGCGTTCTCATTAGTGGCGCAAACACCGTTGGCGATGACAGACCCAGACACCCAGACCGTTCCCGGTCCAAAGGTGGCGGTGAGGTCGTCGACGACCTGGACGTCGTCGAGGTTCACGTCGCCACTGTTGGTTACAACGATCGTGTAGGAGCCGGTTAGGTTGCCGCTGGTTTGTGGGGTCGGCCCTGAAGCGGTTGACTTGGTGAGCGTCATCTCAGGTGCTGGCCCAAAGGTGACCGGTGTTGGCGAGGTGTTGTCGCCAGGCCCGTCATCCTCGGGATCGGGGTCGGTTCCATCGACCGAGTCGTCGGACACGCCAGTACCGAAGGGGTCGGTGCCGGTTGCGGTCGCCGTGTTGTCGAACGTTGATCCGAAGTTGTCGCCGGGGGCGCTATCGCCAGGGATGACATCGAAGGAGACGGTCAGGGTGCAGGAAGCGCCCTTGGCCAGTTCGGCGGTGCCATTGAACAGGTCGATGGCGGCCGTTCCGTCGTAGGACCCGTTCTCAAAGCCTTCACAGAGACCCGCGTCGTCAGCGTCGACCACTGCGTTGGAGACGAGCGAGGCGGCCCCAAAGGTTGCCAGTAGATCATCGGTTATCTGAAGGGGATCGAGGTCGACGTCGCCAGAGTTCTCGACGACGAGTGTGTAGGTAATCGAGGTGGTGCCGTCGGCGTTCAGTGTTGGGCCGGCTGATACCGACTTGGCCAGGCCGATCTCTGCCGCCACCGGCATGCTGAAAACGGTCGGATCGCTGTCGTCCGACGGGTCGTTGTTGCCGTCACCATCAGGGCTGGCCCCATCATCGGATGTGTCGGAAACACTGCCGCCCAAGGGGTCGTCGCCGGTGGCGACAACGCTGTTGCTGTAGGGCCCGGGCGGGAGGGTGGCGGGCTTCACGGTTACCGTGAGGGTGATCGTGGCTGATTCGCCGGGAATGAGTTCGCCAGTGCCATCGAGTAGATCGGCGTTCGTCGCCGTGCCATCGTAGGAACCGTTGGGAGCGAGCGGGCTCGTGCTGGTCAGGGGATCGTGAGCTACGGCCAGCGAGTCGACGGTGATGATGGAGCCGGCGCCGAACACCGTTTCGAGGTCATCGGGTAGTGAGACGTTGCTGAGGGTCACGTTGCCGCTGTTCTCGACCAGCATCTCGTAGGTGACCGTGATGGAGCCGTCGGCATTGAGGACTGGATCGCCGGAGATCTGCTTGGCTGTCCCGATCTCGGGCGCTGGTGCGAACGAGACCGGTGTCGGGACGCTGTTGTCGCCGGCGCCGTCGTCTTCAGGGTCGGTGTCGGAACCATCGGTCGAGATGTCGGACACGGGGCGAAGAAAGACATCGGTGGCGCTGACGGTGGCCGAGTTCTCAAAGATCGTGCCGAAATTGTCGCCGGGGGCGAGGTCACCAGGAATGACATCGAACGAGACCGTGATCTCACACGTCTCGTCGATGGCCAGGGTGGGCGATGCGATAAGCAGAGCGCTGTCCGAAGCGCCGCCGTCGTAGGCGGCATTCTCAAAGGTGTCGCACAGGCCAGCGCCGTCGACCACAATGTTCGAAAACTGTGAGGCGGCGCCGAACGTGGCGAACAGATCGTCGTTCACCTGAACGGGATTGAGTGTGGTGTTGCCGGTGTTCTCGACGACGAAGGTGTACGAGAGGTTCGCTGAACCGTTGGGGTTGAAGGTGGGTCCGGCTGACACGGCTTTGGCTAGGCCAACCGCAGGGTCGGGGACGACGTTGACGAACTCGCAGGTGATCAGGTCGCCGTACGCCGGGTCGATGGCGCTCACCGTGTAGGGGGTGGGGGCCAAGAAATCGCCAGTCGATGTACCACGCACGGTACCGTCTTGATCGGTACAGATGGCGCTGGTGTTGATGTAGGGCGAGGGGGGCGAAACCTCACCGATCGTCCAACCCGTGTCGTCGGCATCGATCAGACCAATCGAGCATTGGCTGCCACCGGTCAGGGTGGCGGGTACGGGACAGGTGACATCGGTTGGGACGCCGGGGATAGCGTCGAAACTGCCGAAGTCGTTCGAAACGCTGAACTCGAAGAGGGTTGCATCAACCGGGTCGCTGACCTTCGCAACATCGATTTGGGCCGCTTGTTCGTTGTAGAACGTACAGGTCACGACGCTGCCACCGGCGGGATTGAACGTAGCGATCGGGCTCGGGGCACCCCAAGCCGCGTCTGTGCCATCGTCGGAGGTTTCGGTGAGATCCCACGTAGGCGGTGTCGTGTTGGGATCGCTGGGAGCAGGCGTGTAGACAACCGGCTGTGTGCCCGGATAGTTCGGATCCGAGGATGGCAAATTGGCGAAGTCGCCATCGCACATCACGCTCTCGAACTTCCAGTCCGCTTCCATCGCGACTTCTTGGATGGTGTAGTCGCGGTTGGCGCGTACGAAGAAGGTGGCGCCTGGGTTGTCACCGTCCAGCAGGATGAAATCGTCGCCGTCCGGTGGGTAGGCGGGCGGGTCGTTTGGCAGCGGCAGATCATCGCCGACAATGCCGTTGTTGTTCAGGTCTTCTGATGGATTGATGAAGGGGTCGAAGGGGATGGGGCCGCCGGGCGTCCCAGGGTTGGCACTTATGACCGGATTTCCGGCGTCGTCGAGCAGGTCGAAGGTGAACTGATCCACCGCTAAGGAGTCTGGATCGCCTTCTCCGACCTTATCGATGATGATCTGTGCACAGTCGGTGGCATCGAGGGATTGGGGAGCGAGGAAGTCTTTGAGTTCTGCGTCGAAACCGTAGCTGGGCTGGCTGTAGGCACCGAAACCGGCGAAGCCGCAAGGAGGGTTGATCAGGCCGCTATCGGTCATGTTTATGCAGATCTCGAAGTTGACCCCTGGCGGCTTCTTGCCACCGCTGGCCTCGAACACCAGCGGGTTTGGCGCCGGCACCATCTGGGACGCGCCCGACGGTTGATTGTCGTCCCACACATAGACGTCCGGAATGCCGCTGTAGGGCTTGTTGAGCAGGGTCTCGAACCCGAGGAGAAGGTCGCCCGAGGATCGGTCGGCCTGACCGTCGGGGAGCAGCTGAGCCGACTGGTTGAGTTCGAGCCAGAAGCCGGTCTGACCGGTGTCGGCCAGGAAGTCGATAGCGATACAGATCCACATGTCGCCGTAGTCGGCGCCTGGTTCGTCGTCGAGGAACCAGCCGTAGTGGACATCACAGATGTTGGCCTTGTCGGGGATGGTTCCATCGTTGGGATTGATGTCAACCGGGTCGTTGTAGATCTTGTTGATGGCGCCGTCGGTATCGTTGCCGCCGCAGGTGTCGGTGTAGGAGCCGTAGTGAAAGTCAGGATCGGCGATGGGCCATCTCGTGGTTGGGTCAGTGGCGTCCAACGGGAACAGGTCGTCTGTCGAGGACACCGCCTCGGCCGGATTGGCGGCTGGGGGAGGCCCAACCACCAGCAGGAGCGCGATGACTGTCGTGGCTAGCAGAGCGGCCGCAACGCGAGCGGCGCGGTTCGTCCTGAATGTGCCTTGTCGAAGCTTTGCAGCGTTCATGTCCGGAGCCCTTGGCGTAATCGAAGAAATCTAGGTGCTTAGGGCTACTTCGGACGTTCGGCGCAAATTGTGAGTGTGGCTGTCTCGATGAGGAAGGAAACGTTGGTTGGGGAGTGGAGATAGCGTGAAGTCGTTGTGCAACGGTTCGATCACTACATGGATGCGTGTCTCTACGGCACCGACGGTTTCTACTCGACCCGTGGCTCCGCTGGCCGGTCTCGCGGTGACTTCATTACGAGCCCTGAGGTGGGCCCGCTCTTTGGTGCCGTCATCGCCCGAGCTTTAGAACAGTGGTGGCAGGAGGCAGGCTGTCCGGATCCTTGGACGATCTACGATGTCGGTGCCGGGCCTGGCACCCTGCTTCGTAGCATCGGTGTCGCGGTCGCTGAGACACGGCCATGGGAACTGAAGAATGTCGACATCGCCAGCGGCGACCACGACCTGGCCGAACTGCCCTCGGCTCTCGACAATTGCGTCGTGCTCGCGAACGAACTCTTGGACAACATGCCATTCCGAGTGGTCGAGCGGCGAGATGACGGCCTGTACGAGCTGTTCGTTGCCGATGGCGAACGGGTGTGGCGGCCCAGCCCTGTTCGACTCGAACAGCTCGAACTGCCGGTCGGCGGGCAGGTGCCTCTCCTCGAACAGGCTTCGGCCTGGGTGGCGAACACCCTCGACCGAGGAGCGTCTCGGGTGGTCGTCATCGACTACGGTGCCACGACTACTGCCGAGTTAGCATCCCGTGGCGGATGGCTACGCACCTATCGACAGCATCAGCGAGGCCACGATCCGCTGGCTGAACCAGGGCGGTGGGATATCACTACCGACATCGCCGTTGATCAATTGCCTTCCGGTTCGATCGTTACCAGCCAGGCCGACTTCTTGCGACGGTGGGGCATCGAATCGCTCGTTGCCGAAGGAAAGGATTACTGGATGGCTCACGCCGCAGCCCCCGACCTAAAGGCCTTTCGTATGCGAAGCAGGATCGCTGAAGCCGAAGCACTTCTCGATCCAGCAGGCCTTGGATCATGGCTCATTTGTCAATGGATGCCGGGCTGATCCTACAGCGTTAGCCATCATCCTGAACATCCGACACGGATCATCATTCCCGACTATCCTTGGACCTCATGACCGCCGCCACCCGCCAAGTTTTAAGCCGTGAAATCATCGCTTCGAAGGCTCTTGAGCTGACCGACAGTGAGGGTCTTGACGGTCTGTCGATGCGGAAGTTGGGTGCTGAGCTTGGCGTCGAGGCGATGTCGCTCTATCACTACGTGTCGAGCAAGGATGATCTACTCGATGCGCTCGTCGAGCTTTTGTGCGCTGAGGTTGAGCTCCCCTGCCAGGCATCCTCTACCGATGCTTCCTGGGATGCGTGGAAGGACGAAGTGCGATCTGCGCTCATGTCTCTCTATACCATGCTTCGCCGCCACCCTGCAGCGGTCGAACTCATGACCCACCGGCCGATCAATGGTCCACATGGTCTTGAGCTGCTCTTCTGGTCGTACCGGCAATGCCAGCGCCTCGGCCTAGGCTCGTTGCAGGCATCGCAGATGTTTCAGCTTTGCGTCGGCTATGTGTTGGGTCGAGCGGCGAGTGAGATCGGCCTTCTGGCCCGTATGCGCGACGATCCCGCCGGCGTTGAGGGCGTGGTTGAAGACCTAGAAGTTAAGGAGTTCCTGGCCGCTGGGCGGGCGATGGATCGAGACCATCTCTTCCATCTCGGTCTGGATTCACTCTTCGAAGGTTTCATCAAATTATTCGACATCAATGTTGAATCGGATGTGATGTAGAAGCCGGTCGCAAGCCTCCGGCAACCGTTCAACGCTCGGGCTGCCCCGTCCGCTGCCTGACAATGGCCATCCTGTGATACCGGCTACTAGGATCACCACGTAGCTCGCGTGCGGCGGGTTTGTACGAGTGTGGCCTGCTTGTAGGCCTGAGTCGAAGGAGTCTGAAACGATGTCCGAAGCCATTGAGGTCTACGAAGTTGAGGGACGCACCTTCGCCCCTTCCGCTGCGTTCGTCGCCCAAGCCAATACGGCTGATCGCTCGTTTTACGAGGAAGCCGATGCCGACTACGAAGCCTTCTGGGCTCGCCAGGCACGCGAACTTCTCACCTGGGACAAGGACTTCACTCAGACGCTCGACTGGCAGCTCCCCTTCGCCAAATGGTTCAACGACGGCCAACTGAACGTGACGGCAAACTGCCTCGACCGGCACGTGGCAGCGGGCAAGGGCGACAAGATCGCCTACATGTGGGAAGGAGAGCCGGGCGACTCGAAAACCATGACCTATGCCGAGCTGCTGACCGAGGTCAGCAAGTTCGCCAACGTGTTGAAGGGGCTGGGTCTCCAGAAGGGTGACATCGTCGCCATCTACATGCCCATGATTCTTGAACTACCGATCGCCATGTTGGCTTGCGCCCGTATCGGGGTCGCTCACTCGGTGATCTTCGGTGGCTTCTCGGCAGATGCGATCATCGACCGCTGCGACGATGCCGAGGCCAAGCTCGTTATCACCGCCGACGGTGGCTATCGCAAGGGGTCTGCCGCGGCATTGAAGCCGACGGTGGACGAAGCCCTCAAGCGGGGTGCACCCTCGGTGCAGAATGTCATCGTGGCCAACCGCTGTGATCTGAACCCCGACATGCAAGCCGGGCGGGATCACTGGTGGCACGAGCTGATGGCAGAAGCCTCCGCCGACTGCCCAGCCGAACCGATGGACGCCGAGCAGCTGCTCTATCTGCTGTATACCTCCGGCACTACGTCGAAGCCCAAAGGCATTATGCATACCTCGGGTGGTTATCTAACCCAAACCGCCTTCACCCACAAGTACGTGTTCGACATCAAGCCCGACACCGATATCTACTGGTGCGCGGCCGACATCGGCTGGGTAACCGGCCACAGTTATATTGTGTATGCTCCGCTCGCCAATTGCGTCACCTCGGTGATGTACGAGGGTACGCCCGACACGCCGCACAAGGCCCGGCTGTGGGAGATCGTGGAGAAGTACAAGGTCACCCAGCTTTATACGGCGCCGACCGCCATCCGCATGTTCATGAAGTGGGGAACCCAGGAGCCGCAGAAACACGATCTGTCGTCGTTGAGGGTGCTCGGCACCGTTGGCGAGCCGATCAACCCTGAAGCCTGGATGTGGTATCACGAGCACATCGGCGGTACCGAGCGGCCCATCGTCGACACCTGGTGGCAGACCGAAACCGGCGGCCACATGATCACCCCGCTTCCCGGTGTTACCACCACCAAGCCGGGGTCGGCCTGTCACGCGATTCCCGGTGTCTTTGCCGAACTTGTCGATGATGAGGGTAAGCCGGTTGAAGCCGGTGGCGGCTACCTAACGATCACCCGTCCATGGCCGTCGATGTTGCGCGGTATCTGGGGCGATGAGCAACGCTACAAAGACACCTACTGGTCCCGCTTCGAAGGCCGCTACTTCGCAGGCGACGGCGCCAAACTCGACGAGGACGGCTACCTCTGGCTTCTCGGTCGAGTCGACGATGTGATGAACATCTCCGGCCACCGGATCTCCACCACCGAGGTTGAATCGGCCCTGGTCGACCACCCAGCGGTGGCCGAGGCTGCAGTTGTTGGAGCCACCGATGAACTGACGGGCCAGGCCATCATCGGCTATGTGATCTTGCGCGGTACCCACGAAGCCAGCAAGGAACTCGGTGACGAGATCAGAGAACATGTCGGCGTGAAGTTGGGCAAGATCGCGCGGCCGAAGGCCGTCATCATCGTGCCCGACCTGCCAAAGACCCGTTCGGGGAAAATCATGCGACGCCTCCTGCGAGACGTGGCCGACGGTCGTGAGCTCGGCGACACCACAACGTTGGCCGACCCGAGCGTGGTGGCCGAGATTGCCGCTGGCGCTGCATCGGGCGACGAAGACTAGATCAGCAGCTGGTCTGCCTCATCGTCGCCTCATCGTCGCGGTGAGGCAGTCCAAGAAAATTTGCACACGAAGATGGAACGTTCCGCCGGGCCCAGGCGTCTTAGGTTGTGAACTCGTCTACGAGCCCGGAAGATGTCGGACGCCAACCGTTCCTACTGATCGACGAGGTTTTGGATTTCGGCGACTTTTACCGGACCCGCCGGGATTCGATCGGGCGAGCCCTGGCTCTCACCTTTGGTGATGAGTCGCTTGGCTTCGAGGCTGTCGACGAAGCAATGGTGCGCGCCTGCCGCCGCTGGGACGAGGTAGGCACCGCCGCTAACCCTGCGGGCTGGGTGTATCGCACCGGGCTCAATTGGGGTCGATCGTGGTTGCGCCGTCGGGTTTTGGCATCGCTGAAAGTGCCTGAGTTGAAGACACTTCGGCAGCAGAATGGTCGGGCCGCAAACCGGCCGCTGGAATCGTTGATCGACGATCAGGCTCTGGCCGACGCTCTGGATCGCCTCAGCCGAGACCATCGAGCCGTGATCGTTCTGCGGTTCTACCAGGATTGGACCATCGACGACATCGCTCAAGCGCTCGAGGTGCCAGCTGGGACCGTCAAAAGTCGCCTCAATCGCGCGCTCGCCGCCTTGGAGACGAGCTTGGGTAAGGAGTATCGGTATGCATGATGATCTCGCTGGCAGGCTTCGCCACCATCTCGATCAGGTAGGAGACGACCTCGATCCCACGCCCATGTTGGATGTCTCGGCCGTGCAGCAAGCAGCTGGCGCATCAGTGTGGTCGTGGATGGCAACGGGTTTGAGTTGGAAACTTTTGGGCGCGTTTGCCGTCCTCGTCGTCTTCGGAGGTGGTGCGGCGACCTGGTCCGGTGTCGTCAATCCACAGACGCTGTTTGAGGATCAAAACGATGAGCCGTGGAACTTCGTCATCAGCCCTTGGATCACGGCCGACGAACATGTGGCCTCGGCGGCCAATGAGGTTCTCTTCACCGCCCGAGTCGATGTGGCCCAAGACCCTCCAGACTGGCGAATCGGGGTCCTCGACAGCTATGAGGATGGCATCTGGAAATTTGCTGGCGATTTCGGTCGATGGTCGGATCGCACCTACGACGGCTCGTCGGCTGATTTGATCAGTGCGGATGTGACCATAGAGGGACTCGACTCGATCTGGCTCCCAACGCCAGGAACCCCCGTGCTCGTCGAAACGCCGGAAGGTGTCGGTGCGGCCTGGCACCCCCCGACTGGGATGCTTACCGTGGATATCTCAACCAGGTCGGTCGAGGGCGTGATCTATACGATCACCGCTGTCGGTGATAGGGGTGACACGATCCGGTCGGAACCTCGCCTTCGTAGCCTTGACCTGCCGACCGATCCGGAACTCGACGCCGCACTTGACCGTTTGGTCGATGAAGCAACGAGTGATGCCACCGAACCGTTCGCCAAGCTTGAGGCTTTGGCCGAGTACCTTCGCTCTACCTATGTGCTCGATTCCGGGGCTCCGGTCGAACTCGATTCCGGTCGAGACCCTGCGGTCAGATTTCTCACCTCAGAAGGGGGCCCGTCGAACGCATTTGCCAGTTCGTTTGCCTTGGCCGCTCGCAAGCTTGGGCTGCCTTCCCGGGTGGTCGTCGGCTATGGGCCAGGCTACGTCGTCGAGTCGGACGAGGATTGGGTTGAGGTTGAGGTGCGAGAGAATGACGCCAGGGTCTGGCCTGAGGTGTACCTCGCCGACCGCGGATGGGTTAGTTTCGACCCTTGGCCATAGCCAGCTGTGCCCAAAGGGGATCTAGGCCCGGCGTGGAGATCGACCGACGAGCCGACTGATACCGCGGCCGAGGATCCCAAGGAAGACCAGGAGGAGGCCGAGGCGGGCCAATCGTTCGGCCTCGGACCCGGTTGCGGCCAGTGTGCCCGGGGGCTTGTTGCCAGCCCCATCTTTGGGCCTGCCGTCGTCGCCGCCGCCGTCGCCTCCCGATCCACCGAGATTCGATGAGCCGACGAAGGTATTGGCAACGGTGAGCGTTGAGGCGATGCTGTTCTCACCGATGATCATCGCACCGTCGGTCGAGTAGGAGATGTCGAAATCATCCTGTGGTTCTTCGCGAGCCACGCACCTGGCCCCTGTCGGCAACCCGGTAACGGCGAACGGTTGACCCACACCAAACTCGCCTTGAAGTTGTAGATTTCCATCCGGAAAGTCGCCTTCGCAGGTGAGGCTCACAGGGAAGCGAACTGCCCGCCATTCGGCCGGTGCGCTACGGAGCTCTTTGCGGACAACGAGCTCACCGACGAGGCGACGGTTCGTGAAGTCGACGGCAGCGACCTCGCCGGATGCGGTGGTAACGATGACGCTCGGGGCGCTCACTGTTTCCCAGTCGGGCTGTTGGAGCTCGACAACACCACACTCGGTGCCGGCAGCGAGCAGCGGCAGATCGGGGTAGGCGAGGGTTGCAACGGCCCCATCCGATGTGGCTTCGTCGATCGACACGGCGACTGTTTCGTTATAGCCGTTACTGCAGGAAACGCTGAACGAGAACACACCGTTTGGACTGGTCTCTAGGGAACTTTCGATCTCCACATGTTTGCTGATTGTCAGCGACGACGTGCGATTGAGAAGATGTACCTCTGCAAACGCCTCGTCGAGCAGACCGATATCGACGGTTGCCGGGCTTGGACGCGACGAAGCGGCGAAGCGAGCGTCTTGCGCTTCGACCACAGAACAGGTCGCTCCGGTCGGTACACCTTCCAGGACGATCGGAGCATTCACCGACACCTCGACGGCGTGGGTCGCATCACCATCGGTGAAGTCTCCCAGGCAGGAGATGGAGACATCAAAGGTCTCATCGTCGAGCTCGGTTCCTTGAGGCACGCCGTCGAGTTCCTTGGTCACGGTGAGAACGCCGGTCCGACGACGATTCTCAAAAGAAATTGTCGAGACACCGGGGCTCACGGCTGTCACCACCGACGGTTCACCGATCAGCTCCCACTCGTCGGCGACATCAATTTCGCGCACCGTGCAGCTTGTGCCAACAGGGTGGAGTCCGAGATTCCGCCACGGCACGGTGCCCTCAAGATCGCTGACCACAGATCCAGGTTCGGGAGCGTCGACGACGGTGTCGGGCGGTGAGTCGACCACGACGTCGTGAGCGCCGGTAGTGCCGTCGTCGCACTGAACGTCGAAGGAGAACTGCCCGGAGATGTCGACAGGGAGAGCCGAGTCAACCGATGTGGTCTTCATGATCTCGAAGGTCCCAGTCGAGTTGATGATGATTACCTCGGCAGGCTCGTCATCCGGGTTGGCTGGCACGGTTGCGGTGGCCGTTATCGGTTCGTACCTTGTTGCGAATCGGGCGTCGGCTGTTTCAGCGACGTGACAGGATGCGCCGGTGGGGAGGTCGTTCAGAACGATGGGCGCATCGGCGGAGATCGAGCGTTCTATCTCCCGGGTCCCTCCGATGAAGTCGCCCTCACAGGTAACGGCAACTTCGAAGAGGTCGGTGGTGAGATCCAGGTCTTCGGGCACTCCCTCCAGCTGCTTTGTAAGCACCAACGATCCGGTATCACGCTGGTTGGCGAAGGCTGCTTGATTAACTGCGGCGGGGTTGGTGACCACGATCTGTGGATTTTCGGACAGCACGGTCCAGCCGTCAGCTGGCAGCTCCTCAACCATGCAGGAGCTTCCCGGGTACAGCAGGGGGGTGGCTGGCGTTTCCCATTGGGCGAACCCGTTAACCGTGGTTCGGGTCACCTGATCTTCGAAGGCGACGATGGCGTCAGGCCCCGTGCACACCACTGACCAGGTAAACGTTTCGTCGAGATCGAGCCCATGAGTCAAGGGCCCCATCGTGGTTTTGGTGAGGCCAACGGTCGAGGTTGTGTTGGTAACGGTAACGACCTCGCCATCGACGTCGATCTCCAACGCAGGCGAGGAATAGGTGGTGGCGAAGCGCGGGTCGGGATCTTCGAGCACCGAGCACAGAGATCCGGTCGGTAGGTTTTCGATGACGAGATCGCTTGCGGCCGCCACGGCTAGATCGGTGAGCACAAACGTGTCGTCGATAAAGGGACCGGAACAGGTGACGTCGACGATGAACTCGGTGGCATCGAGGTCGATCTCCGCTGGCACACCGACCAGTTCCTTCACGACCGTCAACGAGCCGGTAGAACGTTGATTCACAAACGTCGCAGTCGGCACGTTGTCTCCATCCAAGGAGCTGTCGATCGTGAGATCAACCGTGGCCGGGCCGACCTGCGCCCAATCCGCCTCCGGCATCTGCTCGGTGACCGAGCAAATGGATCCGTCTGGCAGGGCCGGAAGATCATCGTAGCGAACAAACCCGGTGGCCGCCGTCGCCGAAACAATCTCACTGGTGGTGATGGGATGGGAGCCGGCGTAACCGGTATCGCAAGTGATATCGAAGGTGAAGGTCTCAACAAGATCCACCGGATGGCCGCTCTCGATCTGAGCCACCTTGACGATCATGATCTCGCCCGTGCTGTTTACAATCGTTCCCGACGTCAGTCCTTCGGCAATCGTGACGATACCGCCGTCACCGCCAGCTGGAGCGTAGGTGGCAGAGAAGCGTGGGTCATCGTCTTCGACAAAGGTACAGACTGCTCCCACGGGAAGATCCTCGATGAGAAGTGGTGCGGTTGCCGACAGCGCAAGGTCGGAGAAAACCAGGGGCGCGGTATCGAAATCACCGCTGCAGGAAACGTCGACTGTGAACACCAGGCTGTTAGGGTCGAGACCATCTGGTGCGCCTAGCACCGACTTGGAGATGGCGAGGTCTCCGGTCAGACGCCGATTGACGAAAGACACCCGGGACTCCTCATCGAAGCTGAGGACGATCTCTTGGGTTGCTTCGCCTTCGATCGCCCAGCCCGCGGGTGGGGCGAGTTCAGTGGCGGTGCACGCTTCGCCATCGGCGATCAAGGGGGTAGTTGGATAGGTGGCGGGAAGGACCGAGCCGTCGTCACTCGCCAGAGTCACAGCGAAGGCAACGTCGTTGGTGCAGATCACCTCGAAATCGAACGAGCCGGTGAGGTCGACGGGCTGGGTGCCGTCGACCAGGATCTCCTTGTCGATCGTGAGGGTACTGGTGGCATTGTCGATGCTGATCACTCCCGCACTTTGCCCGATCTCTACGGTGGCATCGTCAGGAGCGTAGATCGCTGAGAAGCGAGGATCGCTCGACTCGGTGGCGGTACATGAGGCGCCGGACGGCAAGTCGTCGATCACGATGGGATTGTCGACCGAGAGCGGAAAGGTGCCGAGAACGTAAGGGTTGGTGGTGAAGTCGCCCGAGCAACTGATGTCTACTGGAAAGCTGACGTCATCCATGTTTATGGTGTCGGGAAGGCCCAGAATGGCCTTCGTCACCAGCAATGGGTCGGTGACCCGTCGATTCGTAAAGGCAGCTTCGACGACCGTTGCCGACTCGGTGTTGACGATGATTTCGGCGTCGCCGGTGTTGACCCAATGATCGAGCGTCGGTTCGGTAATCGAGCACTCGGTTCCCGGAGGGACGAGTGGCGCCTGAGGGGCAGACCAGCTTCCACTCGAACCCGACGTAGTGACCGAAACGATGTCGTCGAACAGGGTTGTACCGTCGGGTCCAACACAGAGCACGGTGAAGTCGAAGACCCCGTCGAGAGCGAGAGGATGGGTGGTCGGACCCGTCGTGGCCTTGGTGATGGTAAGCGTGGAGGTGGTATTACTGACGGTGATGGTCTCCCCATCAGCATCCACGATGGCGGAGGCGGCCGGGCTGTAGGTCACGGCAAACCGCTCGTCAGTGTCTTCGGCCACGATGCAGCTGGCTCCGACCGGAAGATCGGAAATCACCAGATCGGTGTTGGCGGTGACCACCTGGTCATCGATCAGGTACGGATCGACCGTGAACCCACCCGAACAGCTGATGTCGACCAGGAACTCGGTGTCGCCGAGATCGAGGCCGGGTGGAAGGCCGATGAGTTCTTTGGTCACCGCAAGGTCGCCGGTCAGGCGGGTGTTCTGGAACGATGCCGTCTGAGGGCCATCGATCGCCGACACGGTGACGACTACGGGGTTGGCCCCGACGGACCAACCATCGGGCACGACCTCGGTGATGGTGCAGACCGTACCGTCGGGAAGAACTGGGAGTTCGGTATAGCTGAGCCCACCGACACCCTCTTCGGCGGAAACCGTCTCGACACTGACGGTATAGCGACCATCGGCGGCCGTGCCGCAGGCGAGGTCGTACTCAAAATCGCCGAGCAGATCGATCGGGTGGTCTGAGTCGACGATGGTGGACTTGCTGATGATCAGTGCCCCGCCGGCGTTGGTGATGCCAGCGACACTTCCCCCGGCTTGGATCGTAATCTGGGCCGCTGTTCCGTCGCCAATATCGGGTGCGTAGAGGGCCTGAAACCGGCTGTCGTATTCCTCGGTGATGGTGCAGACAGCCCCGGTTGGCAGGTTCGGGATTGTGAGGGGTGCGTTCTTTGAGAGGATCTGATCGTCGAAGGTTAGGGGATCGGGGGTCAATCCTCCGGTACACGAAATGTCGACGACGAAGTCCTCATCGTCGAAGTTGAGGCCGTCAGGGATGCCGAGCAATGTCTTGGTGATGGTGAGGTCGGCTGCCGCCCGCTCGTTGATGAACAGGGCGGTGACGGTTTCGGCTGCCGTCGTCGTGATTGTCACCGGCGACGGGCTCGTCAGTGCCCAGCCGGTGGGCGGTGACGATTCGCCGATGACACAGGTGGCCCCAACGGGTAGCAAGGGAGTGGCGGGAGCAGCCCATGCGCCCGTGCCGTCGGTCGTCGTAATGGAAAAAGTCTGCGTGTCTATGATCTCACCCGTTGGGCTCATGCACTCGATCGAGAAGGTAAAGGTGGCGTCGTCTTCAAAGCCGGGGAGTGCTGTGGTCTCCTTCGTAATCTCGATGGTCGTCGTTTCGTTGATGATGGACAGGCGATTCTCTAGCGGCGATGGATCGGCGACCATCGTGATGCTCTGAGCCGGTGTGTAACTGGTGCTGAATCTGGGGTCATTGGATTCAATGGCGGTGCATGTGGCGCCGGTCGGCAGATCATCGATCACGATCGGTGCCGCCTCGGACAAGTTCAAAGGGCCGAAGGACGCACTTCCGCCGGAGAAGTCTCCGACGCACGCGACGTTTACAACGAACGTGTCGTCGGCGACGCCTGGGTAGGCGCCGCTCGTTATCGGTGTGCCGGTGACGTCCTTGGCGATCGTGAGCGAGGCAAGATCTCGAGTGTTGACGAAAGCCACAGGGTTGACGCCGTCAGTGGTTGTCACGGTGACAGCGTCTTCGCCAACTAGGGTGCCGCCCATCCTGTCGGCAATGGTCCAGCCGGTTGGGGGGCCAATCTCGGTCACGGTGCATTCGGTTCCGGGGGCCACCATTGGCAGCTCCGATGCGAGGGCGGCTCCGGTTCCGTCGGACGTCGTGATCGAGACCGTGTCGGAGAAAACGGTAGTACCGCCATCGACACACACGACATCGAAGGTGAAGGTGTCGTCGAGTGTGAGGTCGAGTGCACTGGGTGAGGACGTTGTCTTCGTCAGGGTGAGGGTGCTGGTGGTGTTGACAAGGTCGACGGTCGCTCCGCCAGCCCCGACAGAGACCTCGCCTGATGCTCCGCTGGCCGATGGTGGCGAGTAGGTCACAGCGAACCGATCGTCGGGATCCTCGGTTACCGAGCAGCTGGCTCCGGTTGGGATGCCGGGGATGACGAGGTCGGTGTTGGCGGTGACCGTCTGGTCGGCAAGCACAAGAGGTGAGGGGTCGAAGTCGCCTGTGCAGATCACACTCACAGTAAAGGGCTCGTCGAGAAGCTCCGGAGTTGCCGTCACCCCGTCGAGCGTCTTCGTGATGGTGAGCGAGGCGACCTCCCGACGGTTCACGAACTCACCGGTCGGTTCAGGGTTGGTTACGGTGATGGCCAGATCGACTGTGTTTGTTCCAGCGGGCGAAGTCAGCGACCACCCGGTAGGTGGACCGAGTTCGGTAATCGAACATTGCGATCCGCTTGGAATAAGCGGCAGCTCGCCCCAGGTGATCACTCCCATGGAGCCGGTTGCTGTACTCGTGGTGGTGGTAAGCGACCTGGTCTCTTCGTACACCGTGGTGTTGCCTCGTACACAAACGATGTCGAAGTCGAAGGTATCGACCAGGTCGACAGGGTGATCGGAGATGATCTCGGTGTCTTTCCTGACAATGAACGAACCGGTACTGTTGGTGATGTCGACGGTGGTGTCGTCGTCGGTGACAGTAACGGTTTGGCCGGGTTCGTAGCCGACGGTGAAACCGGCAGCGGCTGCTTCGGTGATTGTGCAGCTTGCACCCACGGGAAGATCGGGAACGACGAGGGGTGTAGCGGTCGAAACGGTGAGCGGCCCGGGGATGATGTACGGGTCGGCACTGAAGGCTCCGCTGCATTCCACCGTGACGTCGAAAACGAGATCGTCCGGATCGGCGCTGGCCGGTAGCCCGACGATGGCCTTGGTTATCGTGAGATCGGCGTAGGAGCGGACATTGCGAAAGTTGGCCTCGGCGGCCGTAGCGCTTGTAATCACTACTGCCTCGGGGCTGGTGGCGGTATTCTGCCACCCGGGTGACGATGCTTCGGTCACGGTGCAGATCGCTCCGCTGGGAAGAAGGGGAGTGTTGGGGTACGTCAACGAGCCAACGCCACCGCTTGTGGTCAAGGCAAACGTGTCGGCGAAGCCACTGTCGCACGCCACGTCGAAGGTGAAGGTGGCGTCGTCGGCCACGGGATAGATGGAGGTGGCGTCGGTCTGTTTGCTGATCGTGAGCACGCCGGTTTCGTTGCTGAAGCTGATCTGTTCGGCGCCGGGGGCCTCGTCGATGGTGACACTGGCTGAGTTCGTACCGATGACACCGTCGCTGCTCACCGGGATGGCGGCATAGCTGCCGGGAACCGTTTCGGTCGTCGTGCAGGTTGTGTCTACGGCCAGATTTTCGATTCGTACCGTTTCTCCGGTACTGATGGTGAAGGCGTCGACGGTGGCGCCCGGCCATGGTGAACCGGTGTCGGCATCGACGATGCTGGATGGATTCACCACCACGGTCGCTCCATCAACCGTGGTGCAGGCAAGGGTCATGGTGAACGCATCGGTGTCATTGCCGTCGGGGTGGCCTGTTACCGTTTTACTAACCGTGAACTCACCGGTGACCTGCACGGTCGTCGGATCGCGAGGTTCGCTGCCATCGCCGGGGTCGTCGCTCAGGAGGTCGATGGTGCCATCGCTGTCATAGTCCAAGGTGGCTTGGTTCTCGTACTCGCCTGGGGTGGCGTCTGCTGGAATCTGAGTCTCGAAGCTGATGACGACAGGATCCTCGCCCGGCGTTGCCGGATCGGTCCACAGGCTCGATGGAATGTCTACATCGAGACAGAACGATGTGTCTCCCGGGGTGCCTCCGGTACTGATCGCCGCCGACGGGTGCGAGGATGACCAGGTACCGGTGTAGACGAACCCGCTTGGTAGCAGATCACACAGCTCGGCGGTCAGGCCGCTCGTCGGCAGGCCGTTGTTGATCAAGGTGTAGGCGTAGGTCACCGTGTCACCAGGAGCATAGGTTCGCTGATCGAGCGGGATTGGGTTGCCTGCCGCACTAACGACATCCTTCTTGATGTCGATCTGGGAAACACAGCTGGCAGCGTCGGTCCCCCCGTCGGCGCCTACCTCGCCCACCTTGCTCCACACCGTCGGGTCGTTGATGTCGATCTTATAGATGGCGCCCGGGTTGTTCTTGAAGACGTACAAGAATCCGGCCGCATCGAACCAGGACGCCCCGAAGGCGCCGCTGGGAAAGGCGCCGGGCAGGGCCGTGGTGGTGTAGACGCCCGTATTGGGGTCGATCTTGTAGAGAAGGCGAGAGGTGACGTGGTAAATGTAGCCATCGAGCGGGTTGTAGGAGATGTCGGCTAGGCCTCGATTGGTCGAACCGATGTGAGTCGCTGCTCCGGTCGCGGGGTCGATGGACCAGAGATTGTGTCGGTTGCCGTCGTACCAGCCGGTGGCGCCGTCATTCGAGCCAACCGAATGAATGACGTAACGGCCGTCGCCCAGGACCGTGCCGGAATAGACGCCAGCCGCAACGGGATAGGGGGCCTGAATCGGTACCGAAGACACCACGTCGCCGTTAGCGTCGTAGGAGCGCACCGACAGAACACCGCCCTCCTTGCCGACGCCATAGATGTAGTTGGTGATGGGGTCATAGCCAGTCGAGTTCCAGATGCCGGTAGCTCCGGGTACCGCCTCGACGGTGAGCTCGCCAGGGGCAGATGGATCCGGCACGATGCTGTAGAACTTGCCTCCCCGCATCAGGATTGGGGTGCCATCACAAGACCAGGTTGGGTGATCACCGCCGTGTAGAGCGGCTACTGGCGTTGGGCTGACAAGGATCGCAGCGAGCACTGCCAACGCCAAAGCCACCCTTGAGACAACCGATTCGCGGTGGCTAGAGGCGATCTCCATACCGTGAACGTCGGCAGCAGGCTTGTAGCGTCAAGCTGTATGACGGAGATAGTTTGGATCTCGCTTTGTTGCTAGGCGAGTTCGTCGGTGAGGGGCTTGGCTAGCTTGATCTTGTCGACCTTCTCGGGCGCCATCATGGCCGCGAGCCCAGTGTCCCAATCGGGTAAGCTCCAGGCCGTGCCGTCGTGGGCCAGCATCCAGAACCGGTCGAAACCTTGGAGGAAGGCTCGATCGTGAGAGACGGCGATAACGGTGCCCTCGAATGTTTCCAGGGCTTCTTCCAAAGCTATGGCCGAGTCGATATCGAGGTTGTCGGTTGGCTCATCGAGCAGGAGAAGGTTGTGACCGTCCAACTCCAGGCATAGCACCTCGAGCCTTGCTTTCTGCCCGCCGGACAGGGTGTCGTAGACCTGTTTCTCATGGCCAGACAAGCCGTAGCGGCCGAGCGATTTCATGGCCTTCTCATGATTTCCGAGACGGTCCATGATCGGCTCGATCGTGGGTCGCCCCATGAAGGCGGGATTGTCGTTTATCTGCGTGAACAGGCCGGGTTCGACTCGGGCCCCGAGTTTCACCACACCGGTGTGGTTGATGTCGTGGCTGGCGAGCAGACGCAGGAGGTGGGTCTTGCCCGATCCGTTTGGGCCCACCAGGCCAAGGCGTTCACCGAAGAAAACCTCGCCGCTCAGAGCGAACAAGAGGTCGGGCAGCTCCACGGAACTCAACGAGACCACCCGCCGACCGGAGTCGCCGCCTTTGAGCCGCATCTTCACCTTCTGGTCAGGTGCAGGTGGGGGAGGAGGCCCGGCGTCGACGAATCGCTGCCAGCGCGATTCAGCAGCATCGGCACGGGCTGCCATGGCGGGGCTGGCCGCCGCCCGTTGCTTCATGAGTTTGAAGTATCGGTAGAGCCGTCGTTCCTCATCCTTCCAGCGATCGAGAGCGTCGCCCAGTAGTCGTTGGCGAGCTTCGCGGGCCTCGGTGTAGGTGGCGTAGGACTCGCCGTGAACCCAAGCGCCGAACGCTTCGAGCGTTACCACTCGGTTGGTCGCGTTGGTCAGCAGTTCGCGATCGTGGGAGATCATCAGCACCGTCTTCGGGCTAGCCGTGATCATCTCCTCAAGCCAACGCTTGGCTGGAACGTCGAGGTAGTTGTCGGGTTCGTCGAGCAGCAGCACGTTGGCGTCGGAGTTGAACAGCAGATCGAGCACGATCTGTTTCCGTTCACCTCCCGAGAGTTGGGTCGTGAGCCGATCCCCAACCTGGTCGAGACCAGAGCGCACCACGCGACCTAGGGTTGCGTCCCACTCGGACTCAGCCTGGTAGCCGCCACAATCAGACCATTCGCCGATCACTTCGGCTAGCGCCATTGCTGCATCGGTATCACCGCTGGCAGCGTTGGCTTCGGCGGTGAGTAACTTGCGACCGATAGACCGCAGAGGTTCAGGGGAGCAATCAACCAGCATCTCTCGTACGGTCGTGGTCGCCGCGCCGACACCAACATCCTGAGCCATGTATCGCATCTCACCACCGACCGATGCGTCGCCTTCGGTCTCGCTCAGCTCCTTGGCCAGGATGCGCATGAGCGTCGTCTTGCCGACGCCGTTAATGCCGATCAGCGCCGCGTGATCCCCGGGACGCACCGAAAACGAAACCTCGGCGAACAGGGCTGTGCCGCCCGGGTGAGCATATTCAAGATTGGAAACCGAGACATGGGCCACCGACCAAGCCTAGTGACCGCAGCTTGGACACGGCGGGCGATAAAGTGCCCGTGTCAAAGCCGCCCCTGCGTGTTTGCTCTGCTAACCGTTGGCCTCAGCCGGGGGCCGATAGAACGCCGCCATCAGGCCAACGCCGCTGGCGGCACCGAGGCCGGCAGAGATGGCGAGTCGGGTCCAGTCGCCAAACAGATCGTCGATGCCGAAAGCGTTATCCAAGGAGTACGCTCCTGGGCCGATCGTGGCGATGGCCACGGCGGCCACGGCGATGATGTAGACGTATTCCCACCCCTCGTTGAGGATGAAGAAGCCCTTACCTCGGTGTGTCGTCCACCCGGCCACGACCATCAGGCCGACCAGGGCAGCCGCAGCCAAGGGGGTGAGCAATCCGGCGGCGAAGAGGAGTCCGGCCCCAACTTCGGTGGAAGCGGCGAGCAAGGCGTGAACCTTGCCCGGGCGCATACCCATCGAGTCGAACCAGCTGGCGGTGCCCGCGAGCTTGCCACCCGAAAAGAACTTGGCGTAGCCGTGGGCCGCCATCATGAGGCCGAGCGAGGCTCGAAACAACAGCAAGGCCAGATCTTGAGCGTTAGAGAACTCCATGTCGAGTGCTTCCTCTGCTAGGCGTAGTTGACGAATTCGACGATGTTGCCGTCGGGGTCGTTGACCATGCCGATGGTTACGCCGGGTCGAATCTCGGTGGTGGGCACAACCACGGCTACGCCAGAGGCTTCGAGCCGGTCCATCATGGCGGCGATGTCGTTCAGATGGATGGTGAAGTACCGAAAGCCGGTGCCGTCGGGGATGCCGCCGCTCGCTGGCCGAGCCTCGGGGGTGGTGTCGAAACAAACCAGTTTGATCATGCTTTGGCCGCAGCGAAGACGGTGCATCGTGCCTCCGCCACCGATCGGCATGGGGATGTCACCCTCATGGTCCATGCCGAGGAGGTCTCGGTAGAAGCCGAGGGCTGTATCGGAGTTGGTGACGACGATTCCGAGATCGATTGCGGATTGTCCGAGGTCCAGAGAGATGTCAGCTGCCATGAGGGCACACCTTAGGGCGTTCGCCTCAGCTCAGCCAGTGGAGCCTGATTGAGCGCTTGGAGAGCGTGACCGACGCCCTACAGTCGCGAACTCCGGGTGGGTGATGTATCCCAGGGTCTCCATCGACAGGCATCGTCACGCGAGTGTCAATGTGCCGCTCGCGAAGCATGATCTTGGCTGATTTGGAGGCCCGCGAAACAACACCAATGTAATTCGAATATGAATCGAAGTTTTGTTTGGGTAAGGACGCGCGCCTAGCATTGTTAACCAGAGGCGGTAACGGTAGGAGGCAGTATGCAGAATCACCACTACACCGTCGAACGAGCAGTCAGCCGGAACGTAGCATTGGCGATTGGCCTGATCTTGCTCGCTCTGCCCGTGGCGTTCTTCTTAGCTGGCGTCGTGCTTTAGACTCTGGCCAACGTAGAACGCCCGCAAAGGCGGGACAAGTGAACAACGTTACAAATGAAAGTTGCTAAATGAGAGAGGCCCGTCGCACAGAGCGACGGGCCTCTCTCATTGTTGTTCTCTTGCCAGTGTTCTCTCGCCGGCGAGCTGAGCCGTGAAGGCTCGCTGCGGCTATTTGATGATCTTGGTTACACGGCCAGCGCCAACAGTACGCCCACCCTCACGAATAGCGAACCGCAAACCCTCATCCATAGCAATCGGGTTAATCAACTCAACCGTCATCTCCGTATTATCACCCGGCATACACATCTC
>CAKZXA010000031.1 GCA_937922045.1 uncultured Acidimicrobiales bacterium
TAGGAGCCGAAGTTGATGATCGCGCTGCCGGTGCCACCTCCGCCGTTCTGCGACACTGCCTGTCTCAGCAAGGGCAATGCGTGCTTCGAAACCAGAAAGGTGCCGGTTACGTTCACCGCGAACAAACGATTCCACTGGTCGGGCGCATCGGCGTCGCCGAGGGATCCGGCCGGGTCGAGATCGGCGGCGTATACCGTGGCCCCTTCAGCCTCGAACCGTCCACAAACCGCTCGACCAATCCCACCGCGTCCACCGGTAACCACAGCGATTCGGCCGTTGAGGGTTCCCATCAGACCACCCCCTGCTCGTGCTGACGGTAGGCGTTGAGCACGAGCCCGTGAAAGTGGTGCAGGGCATGTTCGCTCAATCCCGATCCCGCCGGGTCGACCACGATACGGCCAGCGTCGAAGGCCGGTGTTCGCATGCCTCTCTGCACGCTTTCTACCAAAGCGATGTCTTCGGGTTGGAGCACGTTGTCGAGGTAGTGGATCGAGGAGAGCTCGGCCTCGTTCGGCTCCGATGTTTCCAGGAAAAAGTCATAGGTTTCGGCTGTGCGTTCGGGGCCGAGGGGGATGATCTGCATCACGATCATGTTGCCGCGCCCGGGGTAACGCATAAGGCAGGTGTTGGGCCACAGCCACCAGACCGCGTGATCGGTGACGGTGGCATCGGAAACGTCGTAGGCGGTATTCGCCGTCTTGCCGGCCTCGGCCATATGCGATGAGTAGATGCCGTTGGTGGTCACTTCGTAGGTGTCCATATCGACCAGGGAAACGAAATCCTTGTGTGCGACATGACAGTGGTAGCACTCAAGAAAGTTGTCGACCACGTTCTTCCAGTTCGATTCAATCTCATAGGTGAGACGATGAGCAAACGTGAGCTGTTCAACATCCGGCGCCCAGTGTTCGATCTCGGCGCCGAGCCCTGTTGCCAACCCGCCCGTCTGCTCGACGAGCGATGTAGCGGTTGGATCGAGGTTGACGTAGACGAAGCCGCCGAACTCGGCCACCTGCACCTGATCGAGGCAGATTGCGCTCGTATCGAAGTCGACCAAATGCTGGGTGTGGCGGGCACTGGTGAGCTGGCCTGACAAGTCGTAGACCCAGGCATGGTAGGGGCAGGTGATTGCCCGGGTTGTTCCCTCCCCGCTCAACAACTGATGGGCACGGTGCTTGCAGACGTTATAAAAAGCGGTGAGCGCTCCACCCTTCATCGTGCTGCGTACGACGACGATCGGGTGGCCAGCGATTTCGGCCGCCACATAACTGCCAGGCTCTCGGAGTTTTTCGACGTGGCAAACCCATTGCCAGCTACGAGCGATGATCGCATCTCGGTCGGCGGCGAACCAGTGGGCATCGGTGTAAGCCTCGGCCTGAAGCGACAGCGACGACGCCGGGTTGTCGGCGTCATAGCCGCGACTGACGCGGTTCAAGCGTTCGGCCTCGGTCTCGGCGCTCATGCGCCCACCCGGGGGTAGCGGCTACGAGGCCCGGCTTGATCCCAGTCCATATGGTTGCGCACGTAGACGTTGGCCACGTCCTGGTGGGGAGCGTGATCCCAGGACACCAACTCGCCTGAACTCATAGCTCGATGCAGCACCCGCCGCGATCGTTGGGAGGCGAGGACTCGCTCGGTGATGGCGTCGGCGTCCCACCGCTCAGCCACCTCGGCGGCAAACTCGGCAGCGACGGCCACATGACGCTCGTTACCGTCGCCTGGTACGGCAAGATTTGTTCGCTCCAACGGGTCGGCGATCACGTCGTAGAGCTGGGGCGGATCGGTGTCGCAGGCAATGTACTTGTAGTTGCCCCGGCGGATCATGAACATCGGGCGAGACGTCATCTCGGCCGTGTACTCACCGATGGCTTCATCGATCGGGTCGACGCCGCCGGTGGCCGATTCCCACAACGATCGACCGGCGAGCTCAACACCAAGCTCGGGCCAGCGCCCGCCCTCAGGCGTAGCCCCCTCACTAGCGATGTCAAGCAGGGTCGGCAGGTAGTCGAGATGGGTGCTGGCGTTGACCACGGTGGTGCCAGCGGCCACACCCGGTCCAGCCATCACCAGAGGCACTCGGGCCGAGCGTTCGTGGAAGCTCATCTTGAACCAGGCGCCGCGATCGCCCAACATGTCGCCATGGTCGCTGGTGACGATCACGACGGTGTTGTCGAGCTGGTCGGTTTCCTCGAGCACACGCACCAGCTGACCGATCCAGTCGTCGAAATAGCTGACATTCGCGTAGTAGCCGTGGCGCGAGTTGCGAACCTCAGCCTCGCTGTAGCCGATGGTGTCGGCCTGGATGGCCGAACGGATGCGTTTGGTGTGGGGATCGACGGTGTCGAGGTTTGGCACGTCGGGCAGGTCGATGTCGTCGTGGTCGTAGAGGTCCCACCACTCGGGGCGGGCCACATAGGGGTCGTGGGGGTGGATGAAGGAGGCGCAGAGGAAGAAGGGGCGAGGGTCGGCATCGCGAGCCACGTCGTAGAGCTTGCGTTTGGCGGCGTAGCCGACCTCTTCGTCGTAGTCGATCTGATAGGTAGCCGCCGCCTGCCCGGCCTCGTGCAGCGTGTCCATCCCGTGGTACCACTTGTCGATCCGCTCATGGGCCTTATCCCAGTTGGGAGTCCAGGCGAAGTCGGCAGGATAGATGTCGGTGGTGAGGCGTTCATCGAAGCCATGAAGTTGGTCGGGACCGACGAAGTGCATCTTGCCGCTGAGCGTTGTGCGGTACCCGAGAAGCCGCAGGTAGTGGGCGAGGGTTGGATTCGTGGCCGGGAACTCGGCCGCGTTGTCCCACGCGTCGATGTCGGTGACGGTGCGCCCGGCCAGCATGGTGAAACGGGCCGGGGCACAGAGTGGCGAATGAGCGTAGGTGGCGTCGAATCGTGCGCCTCGTTCAGCCAGAGCGTCGAGGTTGGGGGTCTTGATGAGAGGGTGACCGTAGGTAGCAGTGAAATGGGGGGCCAGCTGATCGGCCATGATGAAGAGGATGTTCGGCTGGTTCAT
>CAKZXA010000032.1 GCA_937922045.1 uncultured Acidimicrobiales bacterium
GGCCAAAGAGCGTGGTCTCACCTCGATGCGGATGCCGTCCGGCGCCGGTCACGATGCCCAGATGATGGCTCGTGTTTGCCCAACGGCGATGATCTTCGTGCCGTCGCAGAACGGGCTGAGCCACAATCCGGCTGAACATACAGAGAAGGCCGATCTCGAAGCCGGTGCCAACGTCTTGCTTCATGCCATGTGGGAGCTCGCCACTCGGCGCTAGCCTCTATGAGACAAGCGGGCTCGGATTCTCAGGATCCGATCTGGATCGGCGGAGGATAGTAGCGATGAACAACTGCGGAGAATGGTTTCGACGCGAGCGTTGGGTTTCCCGGACGATGGTGAGTCTTATCCTGGGCATCGGTCTCGTCGCCGCCGGTTGTGGAGACCCGACACCTGATGACGAATCGATTAGCCCATCGTCGACGCTGGGGGCGGCGCCCTCGGAGAACACCGAAACGCCAGGTCTTACGGTTGTGACGGCCGCCCCCGCCATCGAGGGTGGCGTCGGCGGGGTACCTGCTGAGCTCTTGGCCGAAGCCAGCACCTTGCCGAACGGCGCATGGCCCGAGGGCTATACCGAGGTCGATGCTCCTGCTGAATCCGAGAGTTGCGACGGTGTTGACAACATGCTTACGGCCCACCCGCCAACGGCACTCGTCGACAAGGTGGCCAATCCGCCAGCGCCGACAGAACACGGGGCAAGCTACTCGATTGTGGTCTATGGCGACTCGGCCGCTGCCGGTGCCGCTTTCGAGTACAACCTTGAGGTCAATGGTCTCTGCAACGGTGCCTGGCTTTCGTCCGATCCAGAGGATGATTCCCAAGCCAGCATTGAAAGCCTCGGCGACCCCTCGATTGCTGGTGTTGATAGGGCCGATTTCGTTGTGGTAGCGGTGACGAGCGGGGAGGCAACGGTGGTGGCCGACGGCTACAACGGTCAGATCGGCGACGTCATCATCTCGGCCTGGTCGACCGACCAGGAGGCCGCCCGCCAACTCTTCGAAACGCTTGTCGAGCGAGTGAGCATCGCCAGAGCCCAAGAGACCGTTCCCGATGAGGTCGATCCCATCTCCTTTGTCGGGACAATGCAACTCGGCCCTGGCTACAGCTCCCGCCAATTTTGGGCCTGGCCCGACGAGGGGCCCACTGTTGTGAGCGAGGCCATTGCTGGCTCGCCCGAGACGACAGCGGAAGCCCAAGCGTGGATCGACGGCGCAACCGGGGCGCGAATCGACGAGTTCGCAAGCGAGGCGTGTGCCATCGTGTATCGCTACGAACCGGCCGATGGTCCGATCGACGACGTGGTCGTCGATGCTTTCGCCTCCGACCCACAGACGATGACAGACCCGACCTCCTATGGTCAGATTCTGGGCCTGAGTCTCAGCACCTACTGCCCGTCGATGTTCGACAAATTCTCGTCGCTCGCCGGTGAGGCCTGAGCGGCTGCAGTCCACCAGGCGAGCGAGAGCGCGCCGAGAGGTAGCGGCAGGGCGTAGCTGAGCAGGCGAAACAACAAAACACCAGCCACGATCGGAGCCCGAACTTCGATGGCGGCGGGAGCTGTTGCGAAGGCGGCCAGGGCTCCGACCAAGCCGACTTCCATCACGCCAACGCCGCCTGGGGTGAGCGGAAGGGCGGTAACGAGACGCCCAAAGGTGAAGGCGGCGAGAACAGCGGCCGCACTCAGAACCGCGGCGTCGACACCGACAGCCCGCACGCAGAGAAGCAAGACGAGGTAGAGGTTGGCATGCCCTGCGATGGTCCACAGGGTCAAACCGATGCCGCGCTGGCTGAGCAGGAGGAGTGTTTGACGGCGAAGTTCTTCGAACTGTGCTGGCCAACCGGCGCCGAGCAAGGGAAGCCGGTCGAGGAAGAGCCCGATGGTGCGACCGAAGCGCGCTGAGACGAGCACAGCCACAGCCAAAGCTGCGGCCACGACAAAGAGAATGCCGCCAACGACGGCGGCCCTAACCATGAAACCATCGACCGGTCGTTGAGTGGCAAGCCACAGAATGGCGAGGAGCGGGCTTGCCAGCTTTGTCAGCGTGTCCCAGACGCCGGTGACGACGATAGACCGAGCAATCGCATCGCGGGCGAGACCCCACCGGCGATACATCGACCAGATGAGCCCTATGGCCAGGGCGCTACCGCCAGGCACAATGTTGGTCACAAGGGTTGTCGCCCAATCGGCAACGACAGCTTGCCGCAACCGAAGCCCCGGTAAGGCAGCAATCTGTGAGATCGACGGAGCGACCAGATTGGCCGCGCCAACGATGATCAGTCCGGCGGCGGTATCGGGGCGAAGGGCGGTCAGATAGGGCCACACATCGCCGTAGTCGGCAAAGGATGGCAGGATCCAGATGAAAGCGACGGCCATGACGGCGACGCCGGCGGCGATTCGCAACCATGTGATCAGCGAACGGCGCCCGGTGCCGGTGCCGGTGGGTGGCAGCGGACCCAAGCTCTAGAGCACCTGGTTCCCGTACATCGAACCGAGCGGATCGGCGATGAGCTCGAGTCGTTCGCCGTCCGGGCCGCTGAAGTAGATGGAGGTTTGATCCTCGAAGTCGATTGAGATGCCGGCGGTACCGAGACGGGAGCGCAGTTCGGCGTGACGTTCAGGTGAGACCGAGATCGCGATGTGGTGGAGTCCTGCTAGCACCTCCTGGTAGGGGCCGAGACCAAGGCCGGGAAAATCGAAGAAGGCCAAGGCGTTGCCGTTCCCGACGTCGAAGAAGAAGTGGGTTGAACCCTCATAGTCACGGTTCTCGAAGAGTTCGGTTAAGGGGAACCCAAGCACACCCTGGTAGAACTCGATGGTCTGCTCGACGTCGGAGGACAGGAGGGCGACATGATGGAAGCCTTGAGCGGTTGTCGCCGGTCGTTTGTCGGTGGCACGAAGGTGCGCTGAGCGGAGCCTTTCCCACTCATCCTGGCGGTTGGTGGTGGGCTGGTCAGTGCTCATCTAGTCTCTCTCCTCGGTGTCCATATGGTTTTGATGGTAGCGGTCTTGGGTGGCGTGGCTCCGATGATCCGGCATCCTGGTAGCGAGTTCCGGCGCCATGCCGGAGAAGAGGTAGACGTAAGCCGTGGTAGACGCGAGTACATCAACGACAGCAAAGGGTCAGGGCGATCCGCACAGCACAGCTGAGCTCATGTCGGACGACGAACGAGCCAAGGATCTTCGGCGCATGAAGATGCTGGCGACCTCGTTGTTCGTGGTGGCGGCATTGATCTTCATCTGGGCTCGGATCATCGAGGACCGCAATGGGTGGGCTGGCTATGTGCGAGCCACCGCCGAGGCGGCGATGATTGGAGCGTTGGCCGATTGGTTCGCCGTCACCGCCTTGTTCAGGCATCCGCTTGGCCTGCCGATTCCCCACACCGCCATCGTGCAGAAGCGCAAGGACGAGATCGGCCGCTCGCTCGGCGGTTTCGTCAAGGACAACTTTCTGACCCGCGAGGTGATGGTTGAGCGGCTTGAAGACGCGGGCTTGGCCTCGCGATTGGGTGGCTGGATGTCCCAGCCGAGCAATGCTCGCACCGTCGGTGATCAGAGCGCAGCGGTGGTGCGAGGTGTCACCGAAGTGCTTCAAGACGAGGTCGTACAATCAGGCCTCGAAGCAGTGGTATCCGAGCGGGTCAAGTCGGTGAAGGTCGCGCCGCTCATGGGTCGCGTCGTCGATGCCGCGGTAGACGGTGATCATCATCAGGCCCTGTTGGACTCGATTCTGGTTGGACTCGGCAAGTTCATGGAGGAGAACCGAGTCACCTTCCGCCAGCGCTTAACCCAAGAGTCTCCGTGGTGGGTGCCTGAGCCGATCGACGATGCTGTCTTCGACAAGATTTACATCGGCGTACGCCGCTTCCTCACCGATATCGGGCACGACCGAAACCACGTGATGCGCAGCGACATCGATGATCGCACCGCTCGCCTGGCTGAAGAGCTAAAGAGCTCTCCCGAGCTCATCGCCAAGGGCGAGAACCTGAAACAGGAGCTGCTCGATCATCCCGAGGTCCGATCCTGGTCGGCCAACCTCTGGGCCCGGATGAAGGCAGGCCTCATCGAGGCAACCGAGAACCCCGAGTCTGAGTTGCGGCTTCGTCTCGAAGAGGCCCTCGTCTCAGCCGGTGTTTCTCTGCGAGACGACCCGGCCATGCAGGACCGAATCGACCAATGGATCACCGAGGCGGTTGGCTATGTGGCCGAACAGTTCAGGGGAGAGGTGGCCGATCTGATCGCCACCACCGTTCAGGGTTGGGACACCCATGAAACGGCCGAACGCCTCGAACTGCAGGTCGGGCGCGACCTCCAGTTCATCCGAATCAACGGAACCCTGGTCGGTGGGCTTGCCGGCCTGGCTATCTACACCATCTCGGAGTTATTGGTGGGCTAGCGATCTGGCTGGATTTCCACGGCCAAATAGTCATCGGGCAGGATCAGCGGCTCGGTGGGCAGAAGCGCCGGATTGAAGCGCTGCAGCAGGGTGGCCGTATCACAACGTTCGCCGCTGGTCGCTAAGCCAAGGCTCACGGCGAGCAGTTGGAGAACGTCGCCAGCAGACTCGCCCTTGGCCTGCCGATCACTAAGGTTGACCGCTCCGTGGCGTTTAGCCAGGCGATTGCCATCAGCTGACAAGACGAGCGGCACATGAGCGTAGCGAGGCGGGGGAAAGCCGAGCAGTTCGTAGAGCACGAGATGCCGGCTCGTCGATTCGAGGAGATCGTCGGCGCGGACGACGAGCTCCACACCCTGGTGGTGATCATCGATGACGACAACGAGGTGGTACGCCGGTGTACCGTCATTGCGCTGGACCACGAAATCGTCGACCTCGAACTGCTGGGCTCCGGCCACGTCGTCATGGAAGGCCATGGTTCGTCCTGCGGCCCGGACTCGATAGGCCGGTGGCCGATCACGTTGTTTGCGGGCTCGCTGCTCGCTCGACAGCTTGGCGCAGGTGCCAGGGTACTGATGGCCAGCGAAGGGCATGTTGGGAGCACTGGCCGCTTCTCGAATCTCGCGCCGCGAACAGAAACAGGGGTAGGCGATGTCGTCGGCCAGGAGGTTGGCGAGAGCTTCCTGGTACAGGCCGAGGCGCTCGCTCTGCCTCACCGTTGGTTCATCCCAATCGAGGCCGAGTGACGCGAGGTCGTCGATTTGCGTGAGGTAATGCTCGTCTCGCACGCTGGCTGTGTCGAGGTCTTCGAAGCGGACCCAAAATGGCGCACCATCGTGGCGGGCGAAGAGCCATGCCACCAGCGCGGTGCGCAAATTGCCGAGGTGGAGGCGGCCCGTCGGGCTCGGCGCGAATCGACCGGCTGGCATGCAGCCAACCCTACCTGAAGGGGTGCCAGCGGATGCCTAACCGCTCAGCTTCGGCTAGCGCCTCCGGATTGGCGATGGTGTCGGCAAGGTCACGATCTGTCTGGCGGCGGTAGGGGACCGTCACCGGCACCGGCGCCACCTCCAACAGGGGGGCCAAGGTTTCGTTGGCCCAGGCAGCTGGATCATCGCGGAAGTCCTCGTAGCAAATCTGCACGAATCCCGGGCGATCTCGAAGGGCCTCAGCGGCCCGCTGGTCGAGTTCAACGGTCTCGGTGTAAAAGGCGGTGAGCTCGCCAAGATCTACGACGAGCTCGAGCTCCTTGCTCGCAGGGCCAGGATCACCACCTTCATCGATCCAACGCTGCGATGCTCTCGCCTTTATGAGTGAAATGAACTGGGCGGCCACATCGTGGCGGTAGAGCTGCATCCAGCGAGCTTCTGGTAGCCGTTCGGCGAACTCGGTCCATGTGGTGTCGAGCCGATCGAGATGTTCGTGAAACACCTTGGCCACGGTGGTCTGGCCTCGCAGAGCGGTTCCGTGGAGCAGAATGATGGCCTCGTCAAGGTCCTGTATGGCGAGGTCGGTGTAGTTCCACTCGCTCAGTGCTTCGTAGGTCGACTCGACATCGGGAAAGGTCTCGGCCAGCCCGCAGAACAAGGTGCTGCCTGTGCGCATCGTGGACGAGACGATGACGAGCTGCGATCGGCGGGTTGGATTCATGAGGCTTGCAGCGCGGGCGAGTTTGAGCACCCTCGGAGCCGTGCTATCCCGTAGGAGGTGATGGGCCGCCTTCCGGCGACTCTGGTAGTACAACGACAGCCTGCGCCGTGGCCTGGACCAGCGCATCGATGGTCGCAAAGGTCGTGGTATTTTCGACCCACTCGCCGCCTGCCTAGACATCACGCGTCATGCTAGCGGATGTGAAGTGGGCGCTGGCAGAATGAGTGGGTGAGTACCTCAGAACTACGCCAGTTGAACGCCGGCCAAGCGCTGGTCTTCGGCGGCAACCAAGTGGTGAACGTTAGCGACGAGTTGGCCGAGGCCTTCCAACCGGGTGATCGGCTTGTCATCGTCAACGACACAGGCGATGTGCTTCACATCCCCGAGGCCGAATGGGAGCTAGCCACCACAACGGTTACTCATGCCTACCAGGCCTTCCTCGAGCTTGGCTCTGTCGATGATGAGGCGATCTCCCGCTTTTTCGAACTCTTTGCTAACCGTCTCGCTGATGATGCATGCTTTGCCGCCATCGCCGAGGCCAATCAGGCAGATGTGGCTGCCGCGAAGGCGGCTGGTCGATCTACCACGCGGCTCGAACTCGGCCCGTCCATGCGAGCCGACATGATCTCGGGACTGAGGATGTGGGCCTCGGTGGCGAGTAAACGCGACAAGGTTGTCGAGTCGATCGAGCACGACGGATGGCGTCTCGAGCAGCGGCGGGCAGGGCTTGGTGTTGTTGGCTTTGTCTTCGAGGGCAGGCCAAACGTATTCGCCGATGCTTGCGGCGTGCTGCGAAGCGGTAACACCGTGGCGTTCAGGATTGGGTCGGCCGCCCTCGGAACCGCTCGTGCCATCGTGTCACACGCCCTCGGGCCGGCCCTCGACGAGGCGGGCTTGCCAGCCGGATCGGTCAGCCTCATCGAGTCGGCTACTCACGCCGCCGGCTGGGCCCTTTTCAGCGACCCTCGCCTTGCCTTGGCCATTGCCCGGGGCAGCGGAGCGGCCGTGGCCCAGCTCGGCGCAGTGGCGCGACAGGCGGGAATACCGATCTCGCTACATGGCACCGGTGGGGGTTGGATCATTGCCGGGGAGGCATGCGATGCCGACCGTCTGGAGGAGGTGGTGGCATCATCGCTCGACCGAAAGGTGTGCAACACGCTCAACACCTGCTGCATCTTGCGCTCGGATACCGAGCGTCTGGTGCCCCGGGTTTTGGCGGGGCTGAGTTCGGCTGCTACCTCCCGGTCGACCAACCCTAAGGTCTGGGTGACCGATGAAGCTGCGGCCTACGTAGACGCTGCATGGTTCGCCGGTACCACACCGATTTCTCGGGCCGAGGGCGAGAGCCTTGAACCGATGGCCGAGCGCATATCGGCCGACGAGCTTGGACGCGAATGGGAGTGGGAAGGATCGCCTGAGATCACACTCCATGTGGTTGAGACGGTTGAGGAAGCAGTCGAACTCTTCAACGTTCACTCTCCTCGATTCGTCGCCTCACTGATTTCGAACGACCAGCAGGAACAGGATTGGTTCTGGCGATCTGTCGACGCCCCCTTCGTCGGTGATGGATTTACGCGCTGGGTCGATGGGCAATACGCTCTCAATCAACCCGAGCTCGGCTTATCGAACTGGGCCAACGGCCGACTGTTCGGGCGAGGTGGGGTGCTGAGTGGCGACAGTGTGTTCACCGTCAGAAGTCGGGTCTATCAGGCCGATCCCTCGACGCGTCGCTGAGACCGGTAGACCGCCTGGGCCGCAATAGTTTCCGGTTCAGCGAGGAAGGCTTCAATGTCGGTGTTTCGGGAGGATGGTGTTGCGGCGTCGGTTCGTTGGGCTCTGCCCTGTGCGCCGTCGGAGTGAATCCGGACGTTGAGAGTGGTGCGATCGATAGCGTTTGCGGCCAGACCCAACCGGTGTTCGAGGTCGGTCAGCACCCGTTCAGAGCTCTCGACAAGATCCTCGTATCGAACGCTGACCAGACGATGATCGTTGAACGCAGAAAGCTCAAGGGTGTTCTCTCGCCAGAGCTTCAGTGCATCCAAGGTCCACTGGTGTTCCCAATGGTTGTCGGCATCGGCCTCCCACCGAAGAAGCGACCGTACGACATCATCGAGGTCACGGTTGATCACGACTACCTTCGCCTGCGGGAAGAGTCGGAAGAGCCGTTCGATGTCCACCCGTCGATGTCGAACCTCCTTGAATCCCCACCGCTTCGTCGGAACGCCGTTCGGTGCCGTGCCGTAGAGATCGTAAAAGAGGCGACGAAAGGCACCGTCGGTCTGCTCCTGTTGGGGCGAGAGGTTCGCTACGAAGGCGTTGGTGTCCCATCGCTGCCACTCCGAGTGAGCGGACCCATGAAGATGGCCCCAGTCGACCAGAGCCTTATGGGAGGCGAGCAGGGTGGTCGACGCACCGGCGTTTTCTCCCCAGATGAAGACGTCGTCAGCCGAGTTGAGAAGTCGCTGAACGAGCGTTGACCCGGTTCGGTGTGAGGCTCCAGCGATGAAGATCGGACGCTGATTGAGCTGTCGCCTGGCGAATTGCCGGTTTGCGGCTAGCTGTGTCCTCTGGAGGAGGCTTGGTTCGTTCGAACCTGTCACTGAAGACTCCAGGCGGAGGAGACAGCGAGAGGGCCAACGTACCGGATGGCTAGATCTTCGGGCAAGGTGTGTTTGGTTTCTAGCGAGAATTGAACCGCATGTTCCTTTACGTCGAAGTTACTTGATTCGTCGCCGAGCCAGGCCGAGAGCGTGTAGGCCCCGGAGAACAGAGGAAGATCGTCGACCTCGAGTCGATAGGTTGCCTCCTGCACCGCGTCGGGCGGTAGGCCGTCGATGGCGCTTCGGTCCGGATGCATCCGCGTATTTGATGTGAACACAGGCTGCATGCCACCGGCGTAGACGATGACGCCAGGCACCGCTTGAAACGGGTAGGACGACGAAAAACTGATGTCGACAACAACCCGGCCATATTCGAGCTGGGTTGGGTCGATGACCACCCGGGTAATTTGGGGTGTTGGGCGCTCGTCTATCTCATAGTCGACCGTTGTGCTCGAACGGCGGCTGCCGCGATGGTAGAAGGCGAGGGCATCGTCTACACCGTCGAACATGACCGCCTTGCCGTCGGCGATGACGGCGGCCCGAGTGCACAAGCGTTGAACCAGCGATGAGTTGTGGCTTACAAAGATGATCGTAGTTCCCTCCGCAGCCAGGCTCGACATCTTGTCGATGCACTTTGCCTGGAAGCGGACGTCGCCGACGGCGAGGACTTCGTCGACGGCCAAGATCTCGGTGTTGAGGTGGGCGGCGACGGCGAATCCGAGCCGAACATACATGCCTGAGCTGTAGCGCCGCACCGGGGTGTCGATAAACATGCCGCAATCGGAGAATTCGATGATTTCGTCGAGTCGGGCTGAGACGTCACGGCGGGTCATCCCCATGATCGTGCCATTGAGGTAGATGTTTTCTCGGCCCGTCAGCTCGGGATGAAAGCCGGTGCCGACCTCGAGCAAGCTAGCCACTCGACCCTTGGTCAAGATCCGCCCCCGCGTCGGTGTCGTTATGCGCGACAGAACCTTCAGCAGGGTTGACTTACCGGCACCGTTCGGCCCGATCAGGCCGACGACGTCGCCGCGGTTGATGGACATGTCGACACCTTGGAGCACCCAGACATCACCACGACGTGCCTCCGCAGGCCCCTGGTTGACGACCCCACCGATCGGATCTCCGCGACGGAGCAGACGAGCCCAGCTGCGTCGGACATCGTCAGCCAGCGTGTTGGAACCAAATTCGCCAAGCTGGTACTTCTTCCAAACATCCTCGACGACGACCATCGTGTCGGCGTTTGATGGTGAGGCGCTCATATGGTGTCCACGAACTTTCTCTCGACCTGGTTAAAGGCCAGGAGGCCGATAGTGAAGACGACCAGAGAACTCGCCAGTGCGTAGAGTACGCCGCCCGCACTGGTTGTGCCCGTTCCGAAAAGGGCATGGCGAAAGCCTTCGATGACGTGTGCCACCGGGTTCAGACCTGCGATCGTTCGGTACCGCTCCGGAATGGCGGACAGGGGATAGATCACGGGGGTTGCGTACATCAGGAGTTGAACGCCAAAGCCGACGAGATAGGCGAGGTCGCGGTACTTGGCCGTCATGGAGGAGATGGCCATGCCGATGCCCAAGGCGGCAGCCGCCATGATCAGCACGAAGAGCGGGAGCAGGAGAAGTTGTGCCTGCACATCGAAGATGGGTTGGCGTAGCTGCATGTAGGCGGCCACGCTGAGCAGAAGGACGAGCTGAACGGCCAAGGTCAACCCGTTGGAGACGGCGGTCGCTATCGGCACGATCAGGCGAGGAAAATAGACTTTGCCGAAGAGGTTGGCGTTCTCGCGGAATGTGTTCGACGTCGACGTGAGCGTCGTTGCGAAGTAGGTCCAACAGGTAACCCCGCTCAGGTAGAACAAGACTTGGGGTATGCCGTCGGTTGACAAATTGGCGATCTCTCCAAACACGATGGTGAAAATGCCGGTGGTCATGAGAGGTTGGATAATTAGCCAGAGCGGCCCGAGTATTGTTTGCTTGTAGCGGGCAACGAAGTTTCGCTTCGTCAGCATCGTCACCAAATCCCGGTAGGCAAGAACCTCTCGAATCGGTACGTCGAATGCCCCCCGCCGTGGGCTGATGACGAGTGTCCAGTCTTCCTCGGTGGTATCCATGTGCCGTGTCAGGATCCGATCTTTCATGTTGGTGTGCCGGCCGAGCGCCTGGTCGCTATGTCTTCAGCGAAACGATCGATCAGCCATCGCCGAACCCGCCAGATGGGGCTGGCGACTGCACCCGTCTGGCCCGCGACCGTAGCGAGATGGAGGCCTTCGTATACCACGCTGAACGCTGAGCCTGACGCCACTTCGCTCGGCGTGCTCGGATCGAGGAGATCGACGGACACGGCCGGGCTTACCGGCTCGGGTCGGTCGACGTTGAAAGGGTTGTTCTTGGCTCCGACCGCAGCGGAGGCACCAGCCCAGTAGCTAGCAACGGACAGAACCCGGCCGGACCGCCGTCGTAGCTTTGTCGACCTGGTGCGTCGCACAACGCTGGTGATGACAGGCTCCAGGCGTTGAAAGAGCGCTGGCCTCTTGCCAGCGAACTGGGCGACCCGGCGGCTCGTACCGCTTGCCGGCCACAGTTTTGTATCGATATGAGACGCATAGGAGGGAAACTCTGTCAAGATGAGCGCGTCGCCAAAGCCATCTCGCCAGAAGTCTTTCCTGCTGCTCGAACGATTTTCGTCACGCTGCACGACGCTGGCCCTTGGGGCGGCGACGACATGAACGCCAGCATCGATGGCTCGAAGGCCAAAGAGCCAGTCTTCCCGGCGTGGAATCTCAGGAAAGCGGCCGAGTTTGTCGAAAAGGGAACGAGGCAGCGACATATTTCCCGTGCAGACATCGGGGAAGCCCAAGGCGGGCTCAGTTCGCAGGCGATCGGTGTGATCCACCCACCAGTTGCGCCCCGCCACACCGAAACTACCGACGCCGCGGTGGTCGACCAAGGCTGGTCCGACGACGAGCACGCGGTCGTCGCCAACGGCCTGTGCTGTTGAACGGTGGGTCAGAAGGTGCTGGGTGGCGAAATCATCGAGCTTGACCATGACATCGTCGTCGAGAAAAAGCACATAGTCTTCACGTACGGCTCGTACGCCTGCATTTCGTGCTGCTCCGGCACCACTACCGTGCTCTAGGTCCTTGGAATTTGGGTCGAGCTCGACCACACGAAGCCGCTCTGAGCCGTCGGCTTTGGCGAGCCGGGTCAGGGTTGCGACGGTGCCGTCGATATCGCCATCGACCGCCACAACGACGGCAGAGACATCAGGCAATGAGAGGACCCGTTCAGCGAGGGCCACGACCTGCCCACTTCGACCGCGTGTAGGAATGACAACGGCTAGTGAGGGCAGCGGTTCCGAGCTGCTGCGAGCCGCTGACGATTGGCGGAGCCAGGGTGCTGGCATCTCCCACTGGCGTTGGAGCACAGGAGTGCGCTTTGCGCACATCGCCGCTGAGCGTCGATAGGCCAGCGGGCTCTTCGCCACGCCCTTGAGCTCGGCCAGAACGAGGTGCCGAGGCAAGGCGCCAGATTTACCAGAGCGATAGTCCGACAGGGTCTGGCGATGCCACGTTGCGGTGTTGCGCATCTTGCGTAACGTCGCTTTCCGGTGGCCATCGTGCCAAAGGGTTCGCCAGTTCAGGGCCCAGACCCCGGTGGCATTGCTGGTGAACATCTTCACCAGAGATTCGTCATCGTCTCGATGCCAGTGGCGAGCGGTTGACAACGGTTCGTAGGTCACCCGATAGCCCGCATCGAGAACGCGACGATACATCCACGTGTCTCCGCCGGTGCCTGTTGGCATCCCGGCATCTAACTCCTCGGGAAAGCCGCCGGCAGCGAGGGCGAACTGTTTGCGAACCGCCATGGCCGCCCCGACGCCGGGCGTCGACCAATTGCCTGAGGCAGGGCGGTGTTCAGGAAAGAGATGAGGCCCGTTGTAGACGCGAAAGGCAAAGCCGCGGCTATGAGAGCAAAATTGTTCCGAACGAACCTGGGCCTCGGTCGACAAGGCGGCTGGCAGCACCAGGCCGGCTGTCGCCATCACCAGCGGATCTCGAAAACCATCGACAAGCCAACGATCCCAGCCGTGCCGGATCTCGACGTCATCATCGGTGAACAAGACCAAATCGGAGCTGGCCTCGAGCAGGGCTCGATTGCGGGCCCGGTCGAGGCCCGGGTCGGGTTCGCGCACATAGCGAAAGCCGAACCCTTCGACCGTTGCCTTGATCACCGGGAGATCCTTCCGGCTGTTGTCCACGATGATGACTTCTTGGCAGAGAGCATCGAGGTTCTTCAGCGAAGCCAGACAGCGCTCAAGCGATTCAGGGCGGTCGGCAGTGCAGACGGCGACGGAATAGGACCCGAGCGAGCTATCGAACCAAGGCTCGGCGACCGCCGCCTTGGTCAGCTCCGCTCTGGCCAAGCCAACAGGGTGATGTTCGGCGAAGAGATTGCGGACCTTCGGGACATCGAGTTGTGGCGTGGTCGGCCCAATGATCAGCGTACCGATGGGAACGTCATGCCACCATCCGGTGACATGGGCAAGGCGATGCTTCAAAGCGATGGTTTCGGCCGTCGGGCCAACCTGTGGATCGAGGCGAATATCCAACACGTCCATCGGCTCTTGGAGGGCTAGCTCACCAATGGTCTTGGCGATGATCATCTGCTGGATTCCTGCCGCCTCGTGGTTAGGGTTGTCCTATGAACTACGGCCGGAATTCTTGCAAAGCGAATGCACCGGGGATGGCCGCCCTTCAATGATACCGAAGGAGCAGATGCCGCCCTACCGGCTCGCAGACGTCACAGTCGTTGTTCCGGCCTTTAATGCTGCTAACTACATCGAAAACACGATAGCTAGCGTCTTGGCCCAGACCGTCGTGCCAGCCGAATTGGTTGTCGTCGACGACGGATCGACCGACGACACCGCTGCGGTGGTCCAGGCAACTTTTGCGTGTCATGAGTCGCACCAAAGTCGCGTTCGCCTTCTGTCACAAAAAAATTCGGGAGTATGTGTCGCTCGCAATGCGGGATTGGCGGCCGCTAAAGGCCAGGCGGTGATGTTCGTCGATGCCGATGATGTCCTGCTTCCCTGGGCGTTGGAGATCATCGACGCCGAGCTGGGGGCCAACCCTGATGCCGGGATGGCGTTTGGCTCGGTGATCTACATCGATGAGAACGGGGATATAGCGCAACGGCCCGTTGTCCGCTGGGACCACGATGATTCCTTGTCGACCTGGCTGAACGGAAATAGGGTCCGTTGTGGGAGCGGAGCTCTGGTTCGCCGGGAGGTGGCTCAGCAGGTCGGGGGGTTCGAGACGTCGATGCGAGAAGCCGAAGGCGAAGCCTTGGCCGATTGGCTCTTCTACCTCGGTGTTCGACAGCACGGACCGACACGGTATGTGCCAGCACCCACGGTTGGCTACCGCCAGCTGCAGGGCTCGATGTCATCGGACCCGGCAGAGATGCTTGAAGCCCAAGAGCGCATGTATCAACGGGTGCGAGGTCTCTACGGGATCGACGACGAAGACATGGCATCGAAAGCCATCATCGACCATGGCGCCTACCATCTCTCAAAGACTTTGTTTGAACGCCGTTGGCGACCAGCGCTTAGTATTCTCGGTCAGCTTGGCCCGCGTCGTGCGCTTCAGGCAGCTCCTCGATTGTTCAGATCTAGGCTTTCGCTGTTCTACTGGCGTCGTCTCATAACGAGCGTCGGGAGCTCGGTCGAATCTGTGACAGGTCCCGTTCTGGGGCGCAAACTGGCCAGGAGCGTTGAGGCCCCGCCAGGGGCGTGGGCAGCTGGCACCTATCCGCTCGCTCTCAACGAGTACGTCGACTTGATGGCCCCCGTGGTAAAGGATCGTTATGGCTGATGCTGCACTGCCCGACTCGGAACCGACCCGAACGTCGGCCTCGATGTCGTTCTCAATCTGTATTCCTTCCTACAACCGCTCCCAGAAGTTGGAAGCGCTGCTGGACACGATCGCCCATGAGGTGACCGCTTCGAAGGGGGATGTCACCGTCGAGGTCGTAATCGCTCTCGACGGCTCGACCGATGGTTCCGAAGCCATGCTCGAAGCGAAAAAGACCACATATCCTGTGCCGCTGCGATGGCAGTGGCATGAGAATCGAGGGCGCTCGGCCGCTCGAAACACGCTGATCGATGAGGCCCAGAACGACTTTCTGTGGTTCCTAGATGACGACATGCTACTGGAACCAGGGGTTTTCGATCGGCACCGCCACTGGGATCGCGATGTGGCGCCGGTGATGTTTGGTCCGTCCTATGTGATCGGCGGAAACGAGGGGCTCGCCCTTTTCTACGAATATCGCTGGCGAGATCTCGCCGAGCGCGACGCCATCACCGAGGCTGGCGTTGTCTCCTTCGCCAACACGTCGATGCCAACATCGATCGCCCGCGCTAACCGGTTCGACGAGTCGTTCGTCGGCTACGGGTTTGAAGACTATGAGCTAGCCCTTCGGATGCTGGCGGCAGGCGTCGGTTTCGGTTTCGATCTCGAGGCCAAGGTGATGCATCACAACGACAAGTCTGGGTTCCAGATGTTGGCGAACATCCGCGATGAAGGCCGCAATCGCGTCTTGCTCTCCGACATCCACCCTGAGGCGGGAGCATTCGCTCTGGAGCTACGCGGCGGGCGGCTGGCCCGATTGCTTCGTCCGATCGCAGACCGTGGCTGGTCGAAGCCCTTGTGGTGGGTAGCCCACGTTGTTCGGGCCGCCGCCCTTCCACTCAAGGGAAAGCGAGCGTTCCGGGTCATTCGGATCGCCGACGACTTTGCCTTATATAGCGGCCTGGCCTCAGCCAGCCGGGAGAGTTAGCGGCCTGGCCTCAGCCAGCCGGGAGACGTGATCGTGGTTGCATGGCCTCGATAGCGATCTGTGACGTCGTAGAGGCCACGACCGTCCGCTCGTAGCGGCGCCCAAAGAGTTCGTTGGCCGCATGGACGAGACGCTGCGCCGTCTCCGGTTCATTGTGGAGACGGAGAATGGCATCGGCCATTCCGGCTGACGAGTCGCTGATAAGAAGATGTTCGTCGTGGCGTACATCGAAGCCCTGAACCCCGAAGGTTGTGCTGACTAGGGGGATGCGACGCCCCATCGCCTCGAGTACCTTCAGCCTGCTGCCAGCTCCGGAACGGATGGGGGTGGCGACCACCGATGCCGAGGCAAAGACCTCATCGAGGTCGTCGGCGAAGCCCAGGTAGCGCACGCCTGGTAGCTGCTCGATGTCGTCCAGCACGGGGCCAGCGCGTCCAACGAGGACCAGGGTCGCGCCCGGTAGCTGATTTCTGACCAGGGGTAGAACCTCGGTGGCCAACATCTTCGCCGCGTCGGCGTTCGGCTGATAGTGCAGACCTCCTACGAAAACGATCGTGCAGTTGTCGCTTCGGGCCGCAGGCTGGTGGCGTTCGGAGGGGGCCGGGTAGGCGTTTGGCAGAACGCGAACGTTGGCCAGGCCTAGATGGTCCCTATCTTCGGCCGAGGTGACCAGGGCCAAGGTGGAGCGGGCAGCGACCCTCAGTTGGTGGGCCCGCCACCGTCGAGCATCGAGACGAAGGGCGACTCGTTTGGCCGCCGACTTCAGCCGATGTTCGCCCTTGCTGTCGGCGTGCGATTCCTGCTCGAGGAGCAGATCGTAGAGGTCGTCGAAATCGACAACGAGCGGTGTCGCCTCGTTGGGGCTTGCATCCAGCGCTGGCCCGACGACGGTGAGCGGTCGAGCTCTGAACACCCAGATGAGATCGAACGGCGTCGCCAGCAGGGGAGTGGTTTGGTCGATGAGCTCTTCCTTGTTTCGATACAGCGAATCCTTAGGCCGGCGCCAAAGGTGCGCCATCACGTAGCCGAGTCGAGCCCGGAATTCGTTGGCTCGGATGACGGTCGGTGACGAGTCCGGCCACGTGTCGTCCTTCACGTCGCGGGACAAGAAGAGGGTCTCGACATCGCCGACCTGTTCAAGACCCCTGAGCGTTGTTCCTATCCTGAGGCCGTAGCCGGATTTGTTGCCAAGGCAATGATCGGTAACGAACAGAATGCGTGGTCGGGCCGTCATTTCGACCGGATGGTTGGCAGGTCTTGGGCTGCTCCGAGAGTGCGATGCTCCACCCAACTAGGGGTCGCGATCGACAAGGCATCTGAGCGTAGACGACCCGGCCGAACCGCTAGCTTGGTGTAGCCGGCGAGGGTGCCGACGGCACGAGCTGCGGCTAGAAGTCGCGATCGGATACCGCCGGCAGGCACGGTGAGGTGATCGGTGCGCAGGCCGATGAGGGATGCGAACTTGAAGGCTGTGTAGCGAGCTGTGTAGCGATGCCATTTCTTCAAGGTTGGACTCTGCATCGCGAGGAGCAGTGGGCCGGCCTCTGCGAGGCGGTAGTTGAGCCTGAGAAGATACCCAAACCCGAGCCGCGACTCGTCGATGGTGTGGTGGAGACGACAGCCGGGAGCAAACCAGACGCCACCGCCGTCGCTCGCCGCCCTGGCTCGGGCCGCCAGCTCGTTGTCGCCGCCGGAGACGAGGCTCTTGCCGCGACGATCGGGTGCCATGGGGGCATCCAACCAGCCGGAACTGATGACTGCATCCCGTCGCAGGGTGATGCCGGCTCCATGCAGAGATTCACGCTCGGTTTCGACGTCCTCGGCCGGGCCGCCTGCCGCGAACATCTCGGGATGGATCCACGGTCGCTCCACACCATCGTCCATGTGGAGGACGTTTCTGCCGTTGAATCCAGCAGCGTCCGGACGGTGGGCGATATAGGCCAGCGCTTCGCTAATCCAGGCCGGCTCAGGAACGCAGTCGTCATCGATGAAAGCCACCCAGGGGGCGTCGGTCGCCCAGAATCCTCGCTGCCGAGCCTCGGTCAAACCCTGGCGAGTTTCGGCCACGATCCGCAGGCTGGGAAGCCGTTCCATGTAGGAGTTGACGAGCTCGACGGTTCCGTCGGTGCAGTTATTGTCGATCACCGTCACCGTCCACGAGCCATCATGGGCGGCGCCTTGTATGGCTAGAGCATCCAACGTCTTCACGAGCAGGTGTGCTCTGTTGTAGGTGCATACAACCACATCGATAAGTGCGTTCATTATCGCCGTACCGTTTCGAGTGCGCGCGCCTTGGCCGAGGCTACGAGTTCGTTGGAGCCGCCGCGGAGAATCCGACCCCGCGGGTTCTGCCACATCGAATGATAGAGATCGGCCATGGCGGTATCAGTAAAGGACAAGGCGATCTGGCGGCCAGCTTCTCCGATCCGATGAGCGAGAGCCGGCTCCTCGAGAAGAGCCTTGATCGCAGGAGCAAAGCCGGATAGGTCTTCGCCCTCCATGATGAATCCAGTTTCACCGTCGGTGACGGCGTCACGAACGCTGCCGACAGCACTGACCACAACGGGAACACCGAGGAGCATCGCCTCGACCATGGCGAGAGGGAATGCCTCGTTTCGCGATGGCAGGACAAAGGCGTCGAAGCCAGCTACCAGGCTGGTCGGGTCGTCCTGCCATCCTAGGAAATGAACGCGATCGTCCACGCCCAGACTCCGAGCGGACTGGGTGAGGGCTGACCGTTTTGATCCATCCCCGATGAGGACGAGATGTGCGCCTTGTTCAAGGCTGGCGAAGACCGGTAAGAGACGATCGAGACCTTTCTGGTCTTCGAGGCGTCCTACGAATCCGAGCACAGGGTCATCGGCTAGTTGGGGGACGAGCGCTCGCAAGACGTCCGGACTGGTCTGGACAGGAACGGGAACGCCGTTGTGGATCGTGCGAACCGACCCTTTCGGCAGTCGGAAATATTCTTCGACGGCATCGGAACTTTCAGACCCGACCGAGACGTGGTCGTGGAGTAGCCGCGACACGGCGTGCTTGACCAGTATCTCCCGAGGGGTCAGACGGCGAACCAGCTGCTCGACGGCGATGGTTGGAATGCCCAGCGAAATCGCAGCGATCTGTGGTGCTAGGGCCGCTCCAGGATTGCAGAGTGTGACCTGGAGGAGGTCAGGCCGATGGCGCGTAAACAGGGTACGGAATCCTCGAATCTCTGCTGCCATGTTCGACGTTGGGCCCTCGATCAACTCGACGTCGCACGAGACGCGTTTTGCCAGCTCGTCGACGGCCACGCAGGGGCGGCCTAGGAGCACGAAGTCGACCTTGTCCCCGGTGGCGGCCACGAGGTTCGCGACCGATTGCTCAGCCCCGCCATAGCCATCTCCGTCGACGCAGAGCCCGATGATCACACGTGAGCCGTTCGATTGAGTGACTGGCCCTCGTAGGAGTCGCGCTGTCGGGAAGCCTCGGTGGCCTCCTTCAAAAGGCCACACGAAAACCACCAGAGCCAACCGACGAGAGTCCCTGACGCGAACCCGATAGCGATGGCAAGAATGAGAGACGGAGGACTTCGCCGGAGCCAGGCCCAAAGAATGCTGAGCAGCGTGGTCAAACCCAACAGCCCGAACTCGGCCAGGGTGTTTGCGAAGATGTTCCACGAACCGCCTGAGCTGAGAATACGAGGATCCAACAAGGTGAGTTCGCCTTGACGTTGAATGTCGGCCAACCGAATGGCGTAGTTCCCCGGGCCAACACCGGTAACGATGTTGTCCTCGGCGAGCCGGATGCCGGCTTGCCAGCTGCCGACGAGGCGGCCCGAGCTCGAGGCATCCTGTTGGGCCCCGCCTCCGGTGGTTTCGACCAGGCGTTGCGCCACGCGGTCCTCGAAGACCTGACCGACTGCGGGGATGGTCAGTACTGCGAGGGCGAACACCATGACACCTGCGACAGCGGCCCCGATCATCCGGGGCTTGATCACACCACGTTTGACCGAGAAGACACCGCACATCAAGAGGGCGAGTGCTATGCCCGAGAGCGAGGCTGCCAGAGCCAACAACACAGCGCCAATGGCAAGGTCCGAACGTCGCAGTTGGCGATGAAGGTAGAAATACGACAAGACGACAACGACGAAGATCGCAAGCGTTGAGGGTTCGCTGAACAGGGCCTGCGTTCGAGGGAATGAAGACCTGTCCCACCTGCCCGCCTGATAGGCCCGCAGGACTGGTGACGTCATACCGAGCCGGTGGGCGGTCTGCTGGGCCAACGACATGGCAAGGTTGATCGAAAGGAGTATGCGAAGTATGCGAATGAACTCTGTAGAGCCAAAGTCGCGAATGTAGTTCCACATGCAGAGCAGACCGGACCAGTAAAGGCTCATCTTTGCGAAGAAGAGGATCGATTCGACGGGGCTTGAAAGGCTGTTGCTCATGCTCATCAAGGCACTTAGCCCGGCCGCAGCGAAGAAGACGCCGAGAGAGCGCATTCCTTTAGGGATCACGAGGCCTCGTCCGGTGGATCCGATGAACCAGAGGCCGACCCCGAGCGCCAACAGAAGGTCGCCGGTGACCAGGACGGCAGGACCGATCAGCCGGCGCGACGCAAACACCGCGCCGAAGCATAAAAACCAGCCAGCGAGCCGTCTGGTGCCCGCTGTTTCCGCGACATCAGCCGTGGAGCGGACAGGTCTCGCTTGGTTTACGACACCGACGATGGCACTACACCCTTCAGCTTGCTGGACTGTCCGTCAGCAGCGACGTCTGATCTTCGCCCGCTTGGTCGCCACTAACCAATCCAGCATAGAACGCAGCCGTGGCCTTGCCTATCGACGACCAGGAGAATGAATCCAGCCCGGGATCGCCCAGCTCGGTTTGGGTCTTGGCTAGGGCGGTGTCGATAATCTCGGCTGTGAGGTCGCCGCTGTAGAGCTGTATCCAGTCTGCACCGATGGTGTCGGCCAACTCTGGCAGCGAGCCAATGTCGGGGGCTAGAACCGGGCAACCGTAGCCGATCGATAGCAGGACTGAACTCGAGTTTGTGATGGATTTGAAGGGAGCGACGAAAAGGTCGGCCGCCGACAAGATTTCTGCCACCTCGTCGCTCGGGACATGCTTGGGCAGGAGGCGAACGGACGAGGATCGGGCCGCGATCGTCTTCAGACGATCGACTTCGCCTTCGTCCCTGGGGCTTCCCCCAATTATGGCGACCCACCGGCGCGGAGTCGTTGCCTCGTCGCTGTCGGCAGCCTCTGCCGCCGCAACGACACTGGCGAGACTTGCTTGATTCTTGTAGGACCGAATCTGGCCGATGTTGGCCAGGAGAACATCATCAGGTTCGATGCCGAGAGCGGTTCGAGCCTGCTGGCGATCTGTGGCGTCAGGGTATTCGGCGTCGTGATCGCCGAGTGGGATGGTTGTCGTCGCTATCTGCGCCAGCTCGGGATGCCGGTCCAACGTCTCCCGAAGGGTGAAGTTAGAGGGGGCAATGATGCCGGAGAGCAGGGCACGGAAACGGGCAAGGTACCACCGCGACACCCGATCGTCGGCGATCTCGTGAGGATCGACGTTGTGTACCGTCCAGACGATCTGAGCGCCCCGTGCCTTCTGGATGCCGAGAAGGGTGAGAACGGCCATGCATCGAACGGCGCGGATCGCTGAGGAGTTGGCGAGAAGGGCGAACTCAGGCCAATGGACATGGACGATCCCATAGCGGCCGAAGATGGCGGACTTGACGCCGAACTCGTCGGTGGTGAAACCCTGCGTTCCCGTTGCTTCCTGCAGGCTGTAGGTGTACGGGTTCTCGTCTCGCTTGCGGATGGCGGGCCAGGCCAGAACCTTGTCGTCGACATTGTCTGGGCCGCCTCGACCAGCAGCGTAGAGCCAGATGGGGCCGGCAATCCCGATGCCGAGAGCGAACCCCCAGCCAGCACCTTTGGCGCCAGCTAGATAGCCGCCAACGAGAACCGGAACGATCGCCGATGGCAGGAGGAGGGTTCGAATCAACACGATCTCGAAACCGCGGCCCCGGACTCGGAGCACGGTACCTGCCACGAGATGCAGAGACGTCAGGGCCATACCCAACATGACGGGGAAGGCAGCCGGCTTTGCATACTGCCATGTGTCGCCCAGAACTAGCTCGCCAGCAAAAAGGACCAGAGCGTAGTTCAGCATCATTACCACGGCGGCAGCGCCAGCCAGACCGGCGGTAACCGATGCAAGGTAGTTGATCCGCGCTTGGCCGTCGGCGAGGTCGCGGTAGCGGGCTGCATCGGAGAGGATTCCCAAACGTAGACCGCCGACGAGCGTACTGAGTGGCCCGGCGAGCACCAGAGCGCCGCGGAAGCCGGCTGATTCTTCCAGCGTCGTAACCAATGCGATGAGATAGGCGAGAGCGTGAACGCTGACGGCGATGAGGAGTACCTCGACGAGGAGTGGACGGCCCAAGACCTTGAAGCGTTCCCACTGCAGGGTTGTGTTGCGTTCGATGCCAACGATGGCGCTCGACACTGCACCGGCACAGAGGGCGGCCAGACCGAGAGCGAGAATGGCTGGAACCATGGTTAGTGAGCCGAGCAGGTAGAGAGCGCCGATCAGGATCCCGAACGAGACCCACCAGGCGATGTTGCCGACCGTCAGCTCAAGTTTGCGCCCTTGGGCGATATTGGCTGCTCGCACCCCATCGAGCAGAGCTACCGCTGGCGCAACGACGGCAAAAGCGGAGAGGGAACGTCCAGCGATATTGTCTCCAAGTAGAAGACCAGCGACGAAGGCGACGACCGCGTAAGGGGCGATTCTGCGTACGAGCAGTTTCGCCAGCGAAAACGGGATGCCCGACCGTTCCGTATAGGCACTTTCGGCGAAGTCAACGAGGTAGGGCTCGATGATGGCGGCCCGCCAGCAACCCCAGCAAACGAAGAAACCAAGAGCCGAGAAGCTGTACAGGGCGAAGTCCGCGGCCAAGAGTTGATTGGCGACGATCATGGTCAGGGCCAAGCTCAGTGCACTTTGAGAACCCTGATCGATGAGCGCAGCAGCAAGGTCACTTAACCGCTGAACACCGGACCCGACCGACCGAGCATCGTCACCCACCAGCAGTTACCTATCCGCCGCTGGTGGCTTCAGCTGCTGAAACCCCTGTTGCAAGGGTTCGCTTGACGGCAGCGATTGCCTCCTGTGCCGCCTCTGAAGTGTTGGTGTTCAGTCGTGACCGAAGCCGCGATCTGTAGGGGGCAATGGCAGCAAGGCAGGCCATGGGAAACGATAGTGATCCTGGACTGTTCCAGGCGTGACTTAGGGCCGAGCGATAGTTTCCGGTACGCCACAATCGTTGGGTCACCCAACCGTCTACCGGTTCGAACCGAGGTGCTGGTTGAGCTTCTCGCTGGGCTGTGTGCTTTGAGCGGATCAGCCCGAGCTCGTTGTTGATCTTGCTCATGTCCATGCTCATCTGCTCGGCGTGGTGAACGTAGAGGGTGCCGTAATCTGGCCAGACCGCCGGGGTATCGACTTCGGCGCATCGGATCCAAAGGTCCCAATCTGCAAACATCGAAAAGCGAGGATCGAAATAGCCAACCTCGTCGAGGAGTGCCTTCTCGACGACTACGGTTGAGCAACCTCCGGGTATCCGGTTCCCGATCAGTAGTCGCGTTCGAAAGTCTTCGGTCGGGGCCGCCCCGTTGTGGTAGAGGAAACGAAGGTTGTCGGAGACAACCGCTGCGTAGCAATAGGACCAGCGGCTTCCGTTGTCCTTCATCGCGGCAACCTGGCCGCTGATCTTTCCAGCTGACCAGAAGTCGTCGTCGTCGCAGACTGCAATCCATCTACCGGTCGCAACGTCGATGGCCCTATTGCGGGCCGTCGCAACTCCCTGAGCTTGTTCGCTTCTCACGACCTTCACCCGAGGATCGTTGATCGAGGCAACGACGTCCGCGGTGTCATCGGACGATCCATCATCGCTCACGATGATCTCAAGATCTGGATAATCCTGAGCACGAACTGTCAGCAGTGTCCGCAACATGCGGTCACGCCGATTATGGGTTGGAATCACCACAGAGCAGGTCTGATTCATGTCCTGCCTCGTTTCACATCCATTGATACAAATCGGATCGTATACGGGATCTCGTCGCAAGATAAACCGCATCCAGCACTACGCGCGTTGGCCGTCTGCATTCGCCACTCCTAGCTTGGACAGCCAGGATAACTTCTTCGCTGCTCCCCGCAACGCCCTCGTCGCGGTCCGATCGGCCAAACGGCTCATCGGGTGAGGTCGAACTACTCGGTCCCACCGGTCAAGATGGCCTGTATCGACCGAGCAACGCCGAGTCATCCGGCCAATCCAACCCCGACGCCCGTTTTGGGTGTGTGTTTGCCGGATACGCTGTCGGAATCGGTCCTGAGGTTTCACGAGCGCTTGCTGCAGCGGTGACGCAAGATCGAGTTAAGGGCGGCGGCGGAAACGAAGAAGAGATTTCTGGACATGTGTCTAGAGTCCGGCTTGGCATCCGTCTTGTCGGCACCAGGTAGTCGAGGAGTCAGTTACATGGAAACCAAGCCTGAGGTAACGGTTATGATTCCGACTCTGAACGAGGAGTTGGGGTTGGAAACGTTGCTGGACGATCTGGCTGACCAGACGCACCCTCCAGCACAAGTTCTGATAATTGATGGGGGCTCGACCGACGGGACTATCGAGATTGCGTCGAACTATAAGCGACTCGATATAGAGGTATTGAATAACCCGCAGCGTCGAGTTCCTTTTGCTCTTAATATTGGTCTAGATGCGGCCAAGTTTGACTATCTAATTCGGATTGATGCGCATTCTCGTATAAACCCCGAATATATAGAGGTAATTGCGGGCCATTTTGCCGCTGACCCCGCCATAGGTGGTGTGGGAGGCATAAAGAAGGCGGTGGCAACATCGCGGGCCGGTCAGATTATCGCTGACGTGCTCTCCTCAAAACTGGCGGTTGGTGGCTCTCAATACCACTACGCCGAAGATGTTTGCTTCGTCGATCACATCCCGTTTGGGGCGTACCCGGTCAGTGTCCTTCGCGAGCTGGATGGTTGGGACGAGGCGATGTTGGTCAACCAAGACTACGAACTTGACTACAGGGTGCGACAGTCGGGCCGTCGACTCCTCATCGATCCAAAAGCAAGAATCATGTGGCAGAGCCGAGAAACTGTTGCCCGGCTCTTTCACCAGTACCACCGCTATGGGCAAGGAAAGGCGGCTGTGCTCAAGAAGCACCCGTCGAGTGGGAAGCCTCGCCATCTCCTGCCAGCCGTGATTGTCGTCGGCTGCGTTGTTGGAGCGCTCGGGGCCTTCATCTGGCCCGTTCTCGCCATCGTTCCTCTTGGTTACCTGCTCGCAGTTGGCATTGTTTCCGCCACGATTGTTCGGTCCCCCGGCAAGTGGCCGACCGCTGTGGGCGCGATGCTAGCAATGCAGCTTGGGTATGGATCCGGGATGGTCCGATCGGCCGGGTCGATGCTGCGCGGTCGTCGAGCAACGATGGCGGCAAGCCAAACCTCGGACTTAGGCCGAGTCTAGATCCCCCTCGCCGTGAGCAGCATAACGACACGTTTAGCCAAGGTTTGGGGAAGTATTGCCCAAGTCTTTAGGCCTTTCTGTTCTCTTCGTGCGGGAGGTGGCGAGTGGCTGTCTATACTGACCTACGGTTGCTAAGGCGGCGATTTAAAAAGTCGGGCGAGCCGAGGTTATTCGTGGAAAATTACCCATTGCTTTCTGTGCTGCGTATGCAGTCCAAAAAGCGTGATCAAGTGTCGTCTAGTGTTGGCTTCAACGGGGGGCGTAAAAGTACGATTCTGATCTTCTCGATCAATGCGGTCCTGGTCGGCGCAGCCTCGACACTCTCGACCGTGGCTGGCCCGGAGGTGTCGCCCAAGCTTGCGACATTGGCTGGCGTGTGCGTCCTGCTCTCAATAGGGGCCGCTGGCCGATTTCGAACACGGATGGTCCCGGATCTCTCCGGACAGCTCCCTCGGCTGGCGCAGACGATTCTCGCTGGTCTTGCTTTTCCGTTCGCGATCCTGGCCGTGCGCGGTGTCGCGTATATCAATATCCAAGGGTTTGGCTTGCTGGCAGCGTCGCTTCTTGGTGCTGCCATCGTCGCCGATTGGTTATCGGTCTTCCTCATTCGGTTCTTACGACACCGGGGGATGCTCCGTTCCCGGGCATTGCTCATCGGGAGCGGGTCGCTAACGAACGAGCTCGCTATCGAGCTTGAGCTCAGGCCCGACTACGGCGTCGATATTGTGGCGGTCATCGAGAACCCCAGCATGGATGAGGACGAGATCGTCGAGGAGATGACCGAGGCTCTCGTTCACTCCAACGCCGACCGAATCTTACTCGCTCCTATCGACGCCCCCTGGGCCAACCCGAACGCCGCGGTCGCCGCCGCTCGGGCAGCCGTAGGCATGCGTGTGCCGTTCTATGTTGTCCCGCGGCTCTATCAGTTGGGTGTCGGCCTCGACTCGATGTCGCCGGACCGAGCCCGGGGCTATCCACTCGTTCGACTTCAACGATCAGCACACCCTCTCCTTGCGCTTCGCCTCAAGCGGATGATCGACATTGCGGTGGCGGGAACTGCACTGCTTATCCTCTCGCCGCTCATGCTGCTGGTGGCCGGGCTCGTGAAGATATCGAGTGCTGGCCCCGTCCTCTTTCGGCAACCTCGGGTTGGTGCCGGCGGCGAAGTCTTCGAGATGCTTAAGTTTCGCTCGATGCGTACCGCTGAGAACGAACATGCGGAATCGACCTCGGGCTATCGAGTCACTCTCGTCGGGCGCGCGCTACGAGCCCTCGCCGTCGATGAGCTTCCCCAGCTTCTGAACATCCTGCTCGGCCACATGACGTTGGTCGGTCCGCGACCCGAACGTCTCGCCTTCGTCGAGGAAGGCCTCAGCCTCCACTCTGGGTACGCCGCTCGCCATCGGATGCCGATGGGGCTCACCGGCCTTGCCCAGGTAGCTGGCCTCCGTGGTGAGGACACCAGCATCGAAGAGCGCATCAAATACGACAACCTCTACATCGATCAGTGGTCACTGGTGCTCGATCTAGAAATCGTCGTCAAGACGGTGTTCGCCATCATCTTTCAATCTCGTTATCGGCAACAACAGAAGGCGCTGGACAAGGCGCTCGCCGACGTTGACGAGCATTCAATGGAACCGCTCGTCGGCGTCATGGCCTCTGATGGCCAACCAGATGTAGACCAACCAAGTCGTTTAGTCCGCGAAGAAGCTCGACCAGAAACGGCCCAAGAAGCGGCCCAATCTGAAGGATGGATATATGCAGATCGAAGTGCTTGAACCCCGTTCGGTGGCCGTTGTTGGCGCCGGCTACGTCGGATTGACGACCGGAGCTTGTATGGCCGAGATCGGTCACTCGGTGATCTGTGCAGACACCATCCGTGAGAAGGTAGAACGTCTACAGGTCGGCGATATCCCGATCCACGAGCCCGGCTTGTCCGACATCGTGACGAAGAACCTCGCTTCCGGCCACCTGAGCTTCGTTGTTGGCGCGGCAGCTGCAGTTGCCGATGCTGATGTGGTGTTCTTGTGCGTCCCAACCCCTCAGGGTGACGATGGACGCGCTGACCTGCAGTATGTGTATGCAGCGGCCAAGGAAATCTCTCAGCTGATGAAGCCGGGAACTGTTGTGGTCAACAAGTCGACGGTTCCGGTCGGAACCGCTGATGCCGTTGCGGCCATCATCGATCGCGACGACATCGAAATCGTGTCGAACCCAGAGTTTCTACGCGAAGGCACCGCGGTCTCAGACTTTCTCAATCCAGAGCGAGTTGTCGTTGGAGCCCAGGAGACACAGGCCGCGGCCCGGGTCGCCGGCCTCTACGGCACCCTGGGAGCGCCCATCCATCTCACCGACACACGGTCGGCGGAGATGTCGAAGTACGCAGCGAACGCCTTTTTGGCCACCAAGTTGAGCTTCGTCAATGAGGTCGCAACGCTCTGCGAGAGCGTTGGTGCGGATGTCTCGGATGTGATGAAGGTCATGGGTTCCGACTCTCGTATCGGTGCCCAGTTCCTCTCGCCTGGTCCCGGTTGGGGCGGTTCATGCTTCCCCAAGGACACCAGGGCCTTGTTGGCATTGGCCAACGATAACGAGTGCGACTTCGAGATGCTTCGAAGCACGATTGACAGCAACGAATCTCAGTTTGACCGGGTGGTCGGCCGCATTACCGGTCTGCTCGGCGGATCTCTTGTCGGCAAGAAGATAGCGGTTCTCGGGTTGGCCTTTAAGGCTGGCACCGACGATACGCGAGATTCGCCCGCGATCGCTGTCATCCGGCGACTCATCGCCGACGGAGCCACGGTCGTCGGGTACGACCCGGTGGCGCAAGATGTGGTGCTCGAAGGCCTGTCGAAGGCGGTTGAACCGTACAGCGCAGCCGATGGTGCCGACATCCTGGTCATCTTGACCGAGTGGGCCGAGTTCGGAAAGCTCGACTTCGGCAAAATCTCTGAACTCATGAATCAAGCCCTGATATTCGACGCTCGAAACCTTCTCGCCGGCGAAGATCTTAAGGAGCTCGGTTTCGAGTACGCATCACTCGGTGTGACGGAGAATGTAGCGGTTAGCTAACAGCAGAGTTAGCTGAAGAGCTTCGAACGAGATGCAGGGCGGCAGTAGATGAGAATACTCGTAACAGGTGGTTCAGGGTTTGTGGGTAGCCACACGGTGGCTCTCCTGCTCGACAAAGGATTCGACGTCACCGTCGTTGACAACTATTCGAACTCACTGGTCGAGGCTGAAGGAGCCATCGAGCGCGTGGCATCAGCCCGACCCGAGTTCTGTCGCCTCGACATACGCGAGACCGACGAGTTGCAACGAATCATGGCTCGGGTCGAGCCCGAGGTGATCATTCACTTCGCCGGCATGAAACACGTGGGGGAGTCCACCCAACTGCCGCAGGAATACTACGACTGCAACGTTGGCGGGATGCTCTCGCTACTGACTGCAGCCAGAGAAACCGACACCCGCAAGATCGTCTTCAGCTCGTCGGGCTCTGTCTACGGCGAAACGAATCAACTTCCGATTCCTGAGAAACGCCCTCACGCTCCAACCAATCCCTATTCAACGACGAAGTCGGTTTGTGAACGGATCCTTTCCGATTTGTGCACCGCCGATGAGTCATGGTCGGCGGTCGCCCTGCGCTACTTCAACCCGGCCGGAGCCCACCCATCGGGCCTGCTGGGCGAGTGGTGCGTTGGGCCACCGTCGAATCTGCTGCCGAGAGTGATCGAGGCCGCTGCCTGCGAGGATCCCGAAGATCGCAAGATGGTGATTCATGGCGACGACTTCGACACGCCGGATGGAACCGGGGTACGAGACTATGTCCACGTACAAGATGTGGCAGACGCCCATGTGCGGGCGATCGAAGTTCTAAACCAACCTGGATTGCCATCCGGTGGCTTTGAGGCATTGAACATCGGTCGAGGCCAGGGTGTGTCTGTGCGGGAACTGATCGTAGCCGTCGAGCAGGCATCGGGACGCGAGCTGAGCATCGAGGTCGGCCCACGCCGTCCAGGCGATGTTTCGGCGCTCTATGGCGACACATCCTTGGCAAGAGATCGGCTCGGGCTCGTCGACTACCGCGGACTGGATCAGATCTGTCAGGATGCGTGGCGGTTCAAGTCGATGCATCCGAACGGCTATACCTAAGCGTTGCCCTCCAAGTGGGCGAGCTTGACCGATCGTCCATCGGTTTCGAGTTCACCGTTCACGGTGCGAAGCGCAGCATCGACGCCAGGATCGACCGTTGGGTCAGTTCCCAGATCCAGCATCAGATCGCTGGTCGGGTGATCGCGAGCAGCGCGCCGTAGCTCATCGGCAAACCGCTGGTACGACGCGAGCCAGAGGAGCCCTTGGGGTTCAACGCTGATCATGCCGTCTGGTCTGATGGTCTCAACGAGCTGCAAGGGACGGAGCAGATGGGCGATCGCCGAAAGGGCGATGCCGACGAGAACGGCCCATTGCACGTTAGGGGCTAGCGCCAGGGTGGCGGCGAAGGTCGTCCAGGCCAGGCCTGCGTGCATCCATGATCGTCTTCGCATAGAGGCAAGTTTTCTTGGCTGGAGAAGGCCCAGTACGGCGCCAACGACGATGGCGCCCAGCACCGCTTGGGGGAGAGGATCCAGAACGCCGGCGAACGGCAGAAAGCAGAGAACAACAACGCCGGTTATGCCACCGCTCCACGTGGTCTTGGCTCCGGCCAGCCGATTGATCGAGCTTCTCGAAAACGAGCCTCCAACCGGGAAGCCACCGGAAACGGCGGCCGTTATGTTGGCCACACCCTGACCGATCAATTCCTTATTGGCGTTCCACGGGATCGCGTCCTCCGCGGCATAGATGCGCGCTATCGACGAAGGCTCGGCGAATCCCACCAATGCAATCACGAGGCCGCCGATGGCAAGGGCGCCGAGAGCCTCGACAGAGATCGACATGCCTAGCGTTGGCATACCCTCTGGAATACCGGTCGGTTCACCGATGACGAGGCCGGGATAGTCGACGGCTGAGGAGATAACGAGGCCGAGGATAACGGCCACCATGACACCGGGGAACAGGCGATGGAAGCGGCGACCGCCAAGCATGAAGATGAGTGTCATCGCTGAGATGAGTAGCGCCAGCACTTGCCACTGCTCGGGGTGGGTTAGAGCCCACAGTGCTTGCTCGAGCGTCGTGGTTTCGGGAACGAGCTCCGAAACCCCAAGGGCTTTGGGCAGTTGGGAGGAAAGGATTATGAGGGCGGCGGCCGAGGTGAACCCGATCATTACCGGCTCGCAGATCAGATAGGAGACCCAGCCCGCTCGGGCGAGACCGAGTCCGAGTCGGAATAGACCGACCAGCAGTGCGAGGACACCGGCCATGGCCACATAGTCGGGATTCTCGGACACGAAACCGGCGCTCTGCAGAGAGGCAAAGGTCAGCAGACTTGTGAGTGCGACTGGTCCGGTCTGCAGGTAGGGCGATGAGCCGAGGGGGGCGGCGGCGATGAGCGGAAGGGCTGATGCAAACAGGCCGGTGACCACCGGCATGTCGGCGATCTGGGCGTAGGCCAGCGATTGTGGGATCAAGACCAGTGCGACGCTAATCCCGGCGATCAGATCGGCGACATGAGGTCGGGCTGGTCCAACCCGTTGCCATATCGAGGAAGTCAAGACGACAACGGTAGCGGCTCGTACACGCACGATCATCGAAATGACCGAACATTCGGTGTAGCAGCGGTTCAGGCCGCGCCATCTCGCTGGCTGGGATCCTGCTGGTTGATGAGGTGAAGGACAAGAGCGCCGATTACGAGGGGAGCACCAAGCCAGGTCGGGGCCGACGGAACTTCAGCCAGCAAGACCCAGGCTAAGAAGGTGGCGATGATGGGCTCGGTGAGCAGGGTCAAACCCACCGATAGGGAACCGATCCGGCCGAGCAGGTAGTTGAGACTGGTGTGGCCCAGGATTTGAGGTCCGATGATCATGGCACCGATGATGAGCCATGTTGTCTGGTCAAAACCATTGAGCGCTACCGAAAAGCCGAGCGGACGAGCCACTAGCGTGGCGAGAAGTAGGGCTGTCGCCGCGATGGCATAGACCCGCGAAGCGTAGATTGCGGTGCCCAGTTCGGTTCGAAGCGATTCACCTAAAACGAGATAGATAGCGACGGTTGCAGCCCCGATGAGGGCGAGACCGTCGCCGACCAGGGCGCGTTGTGACCAGGCACCCGACCCTGGTTGTGATTGGCCAAGGTCCCCAAAGGCGATCAGGGCGCTGCCAGCAAAGGCTGCGAGCAAGGCGAACAAGGTCAAGGCCGAGGGCCGTTCCGAGCCGACCATCCTCCAGGCCGCAATCATCAGTGGCGCAGTGGCAGCTAGCGTCACCGACGCCGACACCGTCGTCATCTCTAAGGATGCGAGCCAGGCGGCGAAGTGGCCGGCCAACGCTAGTCCTGAGATGGTCAGCAGGGTCCAGGTTCGACGCCTGGTCATACCGGTGGATCCCGACTTGTCGAGTGGCTGGTTAGACCGTAGTCGGACGCCGAGAGTGCTGGTCAGAAGGATGACCGAACCGCCGAGCGTTCGCCAGAACGCCAGTGCGATCGATGAGGCGTCGGCCCATCGCACCAGAATGGCTGAAGAAGCGATGGCGCATGCAGCCACCGCCAGCACGACATAGTCCAAGCTGGTGATGCGCCCCGTGGTGCCGTCAGGCTTGCCCGTCATGAGCTATCAGTTTCGGTGTGACAGGCTGAGTCGGCCAGGAAATCCCGTCCGGGGCGTTGAGATTCGGGTCTGATTCGGACACCATAGGCAGGTGACTGACGCAACCAGCGCTCCTTTGGGCAACAACGACCACCACGCCGAACCCTCTTCGGCTCCACAACTCGTCATCATGGCGGCAGGCCTCGGCAGCCGTTTCGGTGGGGTCAAGCAGTTGGCGAAAGTAGGGCCCGGCGGCGAGACGATCTTGGATTTCTCGATCAAGGACGCCTTGAGCGCTGGCTTCGCCGATGTCGTGCTTATCGTTCGCTCCGAGATCGAGGACGACGTCCGTGAACACGTGCTGGCCCAGCATGGTGCCGACATTGCTGTCTCCTATGTGCGCCAGGACGACCTGGGACCTCCCCGGTCCAAGCCGTGGGGAACGCTCCACGCCGTGCTTAGCGCCGCTAAGAGCCTGGATCGTCCTTTCGCTGTGCTCAATGCAGACGACTACTACGGTCCATCGTCGTTCCAGGTTGCCTACGAGGCAGCTATCGGTCTGAGTAGGGGAGAGTCGGCCAATATCGTCTTTGAGATGGGGAAGACGGTGCCCCCATCAGGCGCCGTGTCCCGGGGATTGGTCCAGTTCGCAGACGGCTACCTGACCGAGATCGTCGAAACCCACGATTGTGAGCGGCTGGCCGATGGCACCCATCGGGCAGGCGGGGTGGCAGTTGGTGCGGAGACTCCTGTCTCCATGAACTTCTGGTGCTTCCACCCATCAGTCCTCGACGACTTTGAGCGTCGTTGGCAGGAGTTCCTCGTCGCCAACGGTCACGAGGAGAAGTCAGAGGCACAGCTCCCGACCGTTGTCGGCGAGCTCATGGACGAAGGCACCCTGCGAGTACAGGTGCTTTCATCGCCAGAACAATGGATCGGTATTACGAATCCTGAGGACCTTGAGCTTGCTCAAGCTGCGCTAGCAACTCGGTGACGAGCTGTCGCCGCTGAAGTTTGCCGATCGACGTTCTCGGAAGCGCCCCTCGCAAGACGAGCTGTTTGGGGGCCGCCCACGGAGCAAAACGGTCGCGCACATCGGCCTTGAGTTCTTCCAGCGAGGGAGGTTGCGCCGAGTCGGCGGGTACCACGACCGCTGTCACCCGATGCCCCCACTCAGGGTCGGGGAGGCCGACCAGAGCGACCTCATGAATGTCGGCTCGCCGGTTCAACCACTGTTCGATCGGGGTTGGCCACACCTTTTCGGCGCCGGTAACGATCACATCACCAGCCCTGCCGGCCACGACGAGATCGCCGTGAGTGTTCCACGAGCCGAGGTCGCCGGTTATGAACCAGCCCTCGCTGTCGGTGAGGCTCGTTCCGTCGCGGTAGCATCGCGCCAACATCGGGCCGCTCACCGCAATCCGGCCATCGGTGTCGATACGTAGCTCGGCGCCGTCAAGAACCAACTGCCCATGCGGTGTCGAGTAGATGATCCCGGAGCCGGTCTCGGTCATCCCGTAGGTCGCGACGACGTTCTCTGCCAGCTCGGTCGGTGGTGAGGCGCCGCCGATGAGCACCGTGCGAAAGATTGATGCTGGCACCTGTTGCAGCGCTCGGGTCACGAGGGATACGAGGTTGGCTCCTCGCCCTGCAGCGTCGATGACGGCCGCTGGATTGAAACCATCGTGGATCTCGACTGGGGTCGAGGTAACCATGGAACGAAGCACGACGGAGAGCCCGCCGATATGGGCTAGAGGGAGACAGGCCAGCCATTTGTCCGATTCGGGCCGGACGTCGAGGGCACGACTTGTGGCCTTGGCTGAGGCCCGGATCGAGGCGTGGGTATGAACAACTCCCTTTGGGGCTCCGGTGGTGCCGCTGGTAGCGATCACCAGGGCATCACCGTCGTCTACCGGGTAGCCACCTTCGAGCGCGGACCGTGTCCCGTCGGCCCCTATGAGTTCGTGTGGTCGAAGGGCTTCGAGGAGGCGTTGCTGCTCGTCGTCAGGGAGCCTGGGGTCGAGCGGAGCGAAGGCATCGCCAGCCTGCCAGACCTGGTCGATAGCATCGCGGTAGGACGGACCCGGTGGGAGCGAGAGCGCGACCAGACGAGGCATGCCGTAAGCCTAGTGGGGCCACACACGAGCCCAGCCCGCCACCCTCCGTGGGTCGATTGGCTCAGATTCGCGTGCCTGATGCCCAGATCACTCCATCGGGAGCGCGATCTTGCCGAAATGGAAGAACGCGTGACGGCCTTCGCTAGATAGCCACCGTCACATCACAAAGACCTGCCACGAGGGAAAGCCATGGAGATCACCCAAACCGCTTCCAGTCCCGGAACGACATCGAGCCCTGGGGGCAGTGTGGACAACGATGTGATCGGGGAGTCGGCCGATCAGGACCGGCATGCGGCCAGGAGTCGGCGCGCTACCGACGACCATGAATCAATTGACCATGAATCAATTGACCATGAATCCGTCGCCGGTGGCCCGGAAACGGAACGGGGAGAGGCTTTGACTCCTCGCTGGGTTTCCAATGAAGAATGGAAGGCTGATAGCGGGCCGTCTGCCGATGGAGAGCCGCCCAGCGGTTGGCTCTTTGGTGATGCGGCAGCGGCCGGTTCGGCGCGGGCTTCAGCGGCAGAAGGTCGGCTCCCGTCCAACGCTGGAGCCATGCCAACGGCCGCGGCCCTGGACCACGGTGAGGGCGCAGTGATCGACGATCATGAGCAGCTCGAACTGAACGAGGCTCTTGAGGCTGAGACCCTCGCCGCATCAGAAGCCGAGATTGCCTGGCTCGCTGAGGCCGACAACAACCAGGAAGAAGTTGGCGAAGCACGAACCGAGACGGATTCGCTCCATGCGGCCGTTCCGGCCAGCGATCGCGGTGTCGTATGGCGGAACGGATCGCTGGTTCCTTTCGCCGATGCGACCACCCATGTGTTGTCGCACATGGTGGCCTGCGGCTCACAGGTTCTCGAACAGGTGGCGGTCGTGTTTCAGGCGGATCAGGCTTCGGCTGTCGGTCTGCGAAATCGGGTAGCCCGCTTCCTTCGGGCGGCCGAAGCCCTCGGCATGGCCGATGTCGGCACCCAGCAACAGTTGGAAGCTGCCGTGGCCCAAGCGGTGTTCGCCAACCGCAGCACGGTGAGTCACCATGCCAACAACAACAGTCCGCTGATCGTGAAACTCGTCGCCGGTTGGACCGGTGAGACGCTGAGCTTAGCGCCGATGTCGCCACGCCCATCGGTCTGGGTCTTTCCCCTCGCCCATCTCGGTTCGGTCGGGCTTGCCGATCTTCCGCGGCCGGCCAAGGCACGATCGATGACCTGCCCGTCAGGGGCTTCAGCCTCTCTCACTGGAGCTTGCCTTTCCGATCTGGTTCGCCCCCAAATCGAAGCTGGTCTGGCCGGTTTCGATCATCTGGTTCTTCGGAGTTCTGAAGATCTTCTGGCCGAATCTCCAATCAATGAGGTCGTCGTTGTTAGTGACGGTCGACTCGTGATGCTTCCTGCTCCCTCCCGTCAGGACGGGCTTGGGCGTCGCCTCATCGCCGATCTGGCCCTCGCCGAAGGTATCGAAGTAGAGCGTCGGCAGCTCGCATGGGATGAGATCCTCGGCGCTGATGAGGTCTTCTTGTGCTCGGCCACCCGACCGATCCAAACCTTGGACCAGATCGACGACCAGAAGTACGGCGCTCCGAGCGACCTGCTCACGTCCTTGTCCACCGCCCTCGACGTCTTGTTCAAGGGCGATCATGAACTCGGTGGTCGCTGGCTGAGCAACCTGAACGAACTGGCCTAGTAACCTGAATCGGGCCTCCGGTTCGGACCTCTGGTTCGACGCTGACGTTAGGAATCGGCTTGGGCGCCTGGAGCCAGCTTCATCACGTAGTCATCGAGGCGCTTGGTCGCTCGCTCAGCGGCTACGTCGAGTACGCCGTCGAGCAGGCCAGACCACATGGCGCCGCCATAGGACAAGCTCATCGAGGCGGTCGAGGTGGTGGGTCCGTCGGCCATCACCGTGCCGTCCATTGTCCACGGAGCGTGATCGCGACCGTCTAGCTCGCTCCGTTCAAAACGAACGGTGGCCAGCTTCGGACCTGCATCGTGAACGGTACGGACCATACGGAGACGTTTGGATCGAGCGAGGGGACCGACGCTGGCTCGTAAGGTCACGAGCCAGGCCTCGTCGTCGTCTCCGGCGTCGGTTCGCTTCACATCGGTGACGACGTCGAGCCAGGCCGGATAGGTCTCGATATCGGCGATCACATCGAAGACGGTGTTAGCGTCTCGTTCAATCTGGGTTGTGAAGGTCTTTTGCATGCGATGGTTACGTGTGTTTCTGGGTTGGATGCCGCCCGTGGCGTGGAGCGAGGCCGAGAGGCGGATATCTCCTCGACCCAAGCCCAGGCTAGCGGGCGCTAGAATCGGACCATGAAGGCCACGACAATACGGCTCGACCGACCGGTTGATCTTCTTTCGGTTGGAGCCGAACATGGCTTCTTCTGGACCTTCGACGGTCTTACGCTGGCGGGAATGGGCGCCGTTACCCGCATACCTTTTGCTCGCCCTGGTGGGTTCGGTTCCGCCTCCGACGCCCTCGCTGGGTTGCGGGGAGACGATGAGGTCGATCGCCCAGGTTCGGGCCCGGTGGGTTTCGCCGCACTCCTGTTCGACCGCGAGGCCGACGGTGAGTTGCTCATCCCACAGGTTGTTGTTGGCTCCGATCGATCAGGGCAGCGTTGGGCCACGCTGCTCCACGATGAGGGCATCGACGCCACCGAGGTAGGGGCCCGCGTCGGTGCACTGCTGGACGAGGCCGAATTGGCGGTCTCGGCCGGTGCTGGCAGGCGCCAGCCAACCCGTTTCGAGGTGGTTTCAGCGCTAACCCCCGAGTTCTGGCGAGACGAGATCCTGACACCGGCCCGAGACCTGATCGCTGCCGGTCACCTCGACAAGGTCGTCCTGGCCCGTGAACTCTCGATCACCTGTGACCAGGCAATCCAGATGGCGCCCGTTCTGCGCCGTCTCACCGCTCGATTCCCAGCCGGACATGTCTTTGCCATCGACGGCTTTATCGGGGCCTCACCTGAGCAACTCATCTCGCGGTTGGGCGACGTGGTTCGAGCCCATCCGCTGGCCGGAACCGCCCCTCGGTCATCGGACCCGGATCGTGACCGAACGCTGGCCACCGAGCTGATGACGTCGGCCAAAAATCGTTGGGAGCATCGCATCACCATCGACTGGCTGCTCGATTCTCTCCTGCCGTTCTGCTCCTACGTCGACGCTGAACCGGAGCCATCAATCGTGACGCTGGCAAACGTTCACCACCTCGGCACGCGGGTTGAGGGACGGCTCTCGCACCCACCGGCATCGGTGCTCGAACTGGTCTCGGCGCTCCACCCCACACCGGCGGTTGGAGGTGCTCCCCAAGCGGATGCGCTCGCACTGATCGAGAAGCTGGAGCAGGCCGATCGCGGCCGATATGCAGGGCCCACTGGATGGGTAGACGCCGAGGGCAACGGTGTCTTCTCAGTGAGCGTTCGGAGCGCTCAGGTGCAGGACAACGAGGTCAAGCTTTTTGCTGGCGTCGGCGTCGTCGACGACAGCGATCCTGAGGCTGAGCTGGCCGAAACTCGATCCAAGTTCGACGCCATGCTTGGCGCTCTCCTGCAACCCTGAAGTACCGTTTTAGCGATCGTTCACTTTCGCCGAGGGGCTATGACCATGAAGATCGAATCGCTGGATGCGAGTTTTGGCGCCGTCATCACCGGTGTGTCGCTAGCCAATCTGGATGACGAAACGTGGGCTGTGGTTTACGATGCGTGGATCACCTATGGCCTGGTGGTGGCGCCAGAACAGTTCCTCACCGCCGATCAGCAGGTAGAGCTGGCTCGCCGATTCGGCGAGATCGAGGTGATCGGAGGCCAAGAGATTGTGCCGCTCTCCAACGTGAAGGCCGACGGGTCTCTCCGAGGCGACGATGGGATGGTGAGAATCCTAAAGGGCAATATGGACTGGCACGCCGACAGCACCTACATGCCGTTGCAGGCCAAAGGAGCGGTGTTTACCGCTGAGGTTGTTCCCACCGCCGGGGGTGGTACCGGTTGGGCCGATATGCGGGCCGCCTACGATGCGCTCGATGAGACCACCAAGGCCAAGGTCGAGCAGCTCTCGGCCCATCATTCTCTGGCCTACAGCCAGTCGAAGGTCGGCTTCGATCATGCGCCCGATGATGGCTACGTTGGCTACGGCTTTGAAGGCCACAATGTGCCGCTGCGACCGCTCGTCAAGGTACATCCCGTCAGCGGCCGCAAGTCGCTGACCATTGGGCGCCACGCCCACGCCATACCCGGTATGGATGCAGCAGAGTCTGAGCAGTTTCTCACCGATTTGGTAGAACAGGCGTGCCAGCCACCCCGAATCTATGAGCATCGGTGGAGTCCAGGTGACGCAGTGATTTGGGACAACCGCTGTCTTTTGCACCGAGCGCGGCCATGGGACATGAGCGAGCCCCGCATCATGTGGCACAGTCGGATTGCTGGCGATCCAATGAGCGAACTCGTCGAGGTCTAACCAGCCGCCTCCAGCTAGTAGTGATAGGGGAAGGGCGCCCAGTCGGGATCGCGTTTCTCGAGGAAGGCGTCGCGCCCTTCCTCGGCTTCGTCGGTGCCGTAGATGAGCCGTGTCGCCTCACCAGCGTAGACCTGCTGGCCGACGAGGCCGTCGTCGATCAGGTTGAAGGCAAATTTGGCCATGCGTTGAGCTGTTGGGCTCTTGGAGCAGATTTCACGAGCCCATTGGAGGGCTTCGACCTCGAGCTGGTCGTGGGGTACCACGGCGTTTACCGCACCCTGCTGGTGGGCCTCGTCGGCGGTATAGGTTCGCCCCAGGAAGAAAATCTCGCGGGCGACTTTCTGGCCGACCTGGCGGGCCAGGTAGGCCGAGCCGAACCCGCCGTCCACGCTGGCCACGTCGGTGTCGGTTTGCTTGAAGCGAGCATGTTCGGCGCTTGCCAGCGTCAGGTCGCTCACGACGTGAAGCGAATGCCCGCCACCAGCAGCCCATCCGGGCACGACGCAAAGAACTACCTTGGGCATCATACGGATCAGGCGTTGGCATTCGAGAATGTGGAGGCGCCCGTTGCGGGCCGGGTTGATCGTCTCGGCCGTCTCACCGTCGGCGTACTTGTAGCCGTCCTTGCCTCGAATTCTCTGGTCCCCGCCGGAACAGAAAGCCCAGCCGCCGTCGCGAGGTGAGGGACCATTGCCGGTTAGCAGCACAGCGCCGATTTCGGGTGATTGACGGGCGTGATCGAGTGCCCGGTAGAGCTCATCGACCGTGTGGGGACGGAATGCGTTGCGAACCTCGGGGCGATCGAAGGCAATGCGCACAGCGCCAACCTCGTTTGCCCGATGGTAGGTGATGTCGGTGAAGTCAAACCCCTCGACTTCGTGCCAGTCGTCGGGGTTGAAGATGTCGGAGACGGGTTTGGCCATAGCAACGTAGGCTAAGCCCGATCGAGCTCGATAGGCGAGTCGGTTCGTTAGGTAGAGCCGAGCACCCGGGTCTCGACAGCCTGGTTGATGGCAGCGTGTAGACGGCGGTTGACATCTCGATCCGTGCGGGCGACAACGACCCTCACCCCGCTGGGGACAAACGAGCTCGGTGGCCACTGCTCGACCGCAAGGCCGTGGGCCTTGCATAGCTGTTCCACATCTGTTCCGTGAGGGGTGCCGAACAGCTGCTCGAACGTGGCCTGGGGGAGCACGTCGGCCTGGGGGAGGAAGGAGAAGATGCCGCCTCCGTCGTTGTCGACGACCACGATGGTGAGATCGATCGAGCGACTGGCGAGACCGATCAGAGAGCTTGAGTCGTGAAGGAAGGCGAGGTCGCCGATCAGGACGGTGGTTGGGGTTCCCGTAATCGCACTTCCGATGGCCGTAGCGACAACACCGTCGATACCGTTGGCGCCGCGATTGGCCAGCACCCGCACTCGGGCTCGGTTGACGCCATACCATTCGACATCACGCACAGGCATCGACGACGAGGTGACCACCACCGAGTCGTCGGGCACCTGCTGCACTATCGACCGGGCGATACCGGGTTCGGTTGGTTGGCCGCAGCCTGCGAGGAGGGCGTCGATATCGGCGTCGAACGCGTCGTCGAGAGCCTGCCACCGGGCCCCGCGCTCGGCTGCTGGTGTGTCGGTCTCGACCATGCTGAGGAGTCGTTGGGCGAGCTGGTGTTCATTCACCACGAGCCCGATGAGGCGCTCAGGGTCGGACCGTTGCCCAATAGTGAGACCAGCGATGACGAAGGGGCGATGGAAAATCAACCACTGGGCGGTCGACTTGGAAGCCAACGGCTCACCGAATCGGAGCACCACACCAGGGTGATTCGCCTCGGCGAACGAGCCGATTCGGAGGAGGGCATCGGCATAGCGCATGGCACCGCCGGGCACACGACATCCCGAGCGGTGATCGGCGAGTAGAGGCCATCCCAACCGCTGCGAGAGGGCGATGACGGCTTCTGGGTTTGAGGTGCCTCGGCCCGCGATGATGACACCTTCGCTCCCGCTGATGCGCTGCCAAACCTCGGCGACCGTCTCGTCCGAAAGGCCACCTGGATCCATGCGGCGATCGGCGTGCCAGGGAGCTCCGTCGGCGCGGCCTTCGGGCAAGTCTCCGGCTTCGCCGACGAGCGGATCGACAAAGCTCAGGTTGGCGTGAACCGGGCCCGGTCGGCCTGAGGCGCCGAGTGCCTCGTTCACGAGTTGGGAGGCCAGCGACCGCCAGCTCAACGCCATACGTCGATCGGGAACACCGGGCTCGCAGTAGAAGCGAACGGCATTTCCGTAGAGACCGCTCTGGTTCACGGTTTGGGGGGCGCCGACATCCCACAGTTCGGGTGGGCGGTCGGCGGTGCAAACGATTAGAGGAACGGCTGACAGGTCGGCCTCGACCACAGCCGCATGGAAATGAGTACCGGCCGTGCCTGAGGTGCACACCACCACGGCCGGTCGGTTCGTAGCCAGGCCGAATCCCAGGGCGGTGAATGCGGCCGAACGCTCGTCGTGGAACACATGAAGGTTCATGCCCTCATGGGCGGCGAGGGCGAGGGCGAGGGGGGTGGAGCGCGAGCCGGGAGCGACGAAGGCATCGGCAATACCGCTGCGCCACCATTCGTCCACCACCGTGGCACAAAACGTGGCGGCTTCGGTCGGCATGGGGTCACGCTAGCGTGGTGTTCATGGCCCTCCACGTCGAGCATCTCGTGACGCCACGAGGCCAGCGGCAGGCCACCTTGGCGCTGCTTCACGGCTTCACGCAGAACAGCCGATGTTGGGGCCCCTTTGTCGAAGCGCTACAGGCCGAGCCTGGCTTGAGCGGCATCGAGATCGTGGCGGTCGACGCCGCTGGCCACGGGTTGAGCGATCCAGCCCACGATGATGTCGACTTGTGGGTCGCTGGTGACCTGACCATGCAGGCAGTCGGTCCGGCGATCTATCTCGGCTACTCGATGGGAGGACGCACCCTGCTCCACGCCGCCCTCGGGCAGTTGCGGCAGACCGGTCCGATTCAGGATTCGATTCAGGATTCGATTCAGGGCATGATCCTGCTCGGGTCGACAGCTGGGATTGAGCAGAAGATTGAGCGGGCTAAGCGACGTGAGGCCGATGAGGCCCTAGCGGCGCGGCTCGAGTCCGACGGTCTCGAAACCTTCCTCGACGACTGGCTGGCGAATCCCCTTTTTGCCGGACTGCCGGAGGAGACGGCGGCTCGGTCCGAACGTTTGACCAATCGCGCCGATGGACTAGCTGCCAGTCTGCGCTATCGGGGGACAGGGGCGCAGGAATCGCTCTGGGATCGCCTAGACGAGATCACGTGTCCAACCTTGGTCGTGGCTGGCAAGACGGACACAAAGTTCGCCGCCATCGGTCGTCGTCTTCAGTCGGCGATAGCGGTAGAAACCGACCTGGCCCTCCCCGATGGTGGCCATGCGATTCATCTGGAATCGCCCCAAGCGGTCGCCCGTCTCGTTGCGGCATTCGTAACGTCTCTTGTCGCCCGATCTTAAGCCTCGAAAGCGGCATGGCGAACCGTGACGGCCTCGAGCCGCTCCTCGTCAGGGGGTGGAGCAATCCCGACGTTAGCCGGCACTGCGAGGGCTCCGCTTTCGGCATCGAGGTCGAGATCTGGCCAAGGATCGTCGACGATCCAGCGCGACGCCGGTGAGAGATCGCCGGGCAACGTGAAGCCGTCGAGGGCCGATAGCGCCACGAGCATGTGACGCCCGAGCCCGGCCTCCACCATGCCTCCGGCCGTGGCCGCCAGCTGCTGAGATCGGCAGAAGCGATAGAGAGCCAAGGCGGAGGCCAAGCCGCCGACTCGGCCGGGCTTGATCGACAAGGCCGACATCGCCCGGGCCGACCGGACGCTGCGAGCTTCGTCGAGTGTGGCCACCGCTTCGTCGGCCACCACCAGGGTGGTTAAGCCCAGCTGATCGAGACGGACGATGGCGAGGGCAGCCGAAGCCTGGTCGCCAACTGCGAAGGGCTGTTCGATGGCGGTCAGGCCGAACTCGGCAGCCAACGCTACGAGCTGGTCGATCGAGTCGGAGTCGTAGGCGCCGTTGGCATCAACCTGGAGCTGAACGTGACCGAGCTGACCGAGCTGACGGAGCGCATCGTGGGCCGCAGCTAAAGGCTCGCGATCGTGTCCAGGGGCGATCTTCAACTTGAGGCGCCGATAGCCAGCGGCCACCAGATCGATTGTGCGGGCTGCGGTGTCGGACGGTGCCATCATGCCGAGTGCGGCTCCGGCCGTTACCTGCTGGCGCGTAACCCCCAGGTAGGAAGCAAGCGACTGGCCCGCAGCATTCAGCGCGGCATCTAGCACCGCCATCTCGACGGTGGCCACGGCCATCGGACTGTGGTGGAGATGGGGGCCGACCGGCAATGTCGTTCCTGGCTCAAGATCTATCCCTAGCAAGCCAAGGCACGGGGCGGCAGCGGTCGATGTGCCGGGCTCACCGGCGAGAAGATCGAAGGCACCGTCGGCGGTTTCGGCCGTGTAGGTCGGCGAGGGCATGGCTGCGCATTCTCCCCATCCAACGCCGGCGGAGGTCTCTAGCCTGACAACGGCTACTCGCCGTGACACCGTCGTGCCATGACTGGCGGCGAAGGGTTCGACAAGGGGAAGATCGAGCAGGCTGGTCTTGCAACCGAGAATCTCGAGGTGTTCGAGCATGCCCCCAGCATGCCATCTCGCGTAGCTGGCCAGCATCAAGCACCGTTGTTAGCGTGGAGGAAGGTGGAGCCCTCCGAGGTGAGGAAGCGATGATGCGAACGATTGATGCGCCAGACGTGTACGACGAGCGAGATTTCATCGCCGACGATCTGCTGCAAGGACATGGCGCCCTACGGATCATGAATGCCATATCGGCCACAGATCTGGCCGACGCCCGCCAGCGGATCATCGATGCCCCTGCCGACCGGGACGGACAACGGCTGAGGCCATCATTGGTTCGGTCGGCGCCAATCGGGTGCTGCCAGGTGGCCGAGGGCAGGGCGCCCACATCGACTATCCCTATTCGGATATCTACAATCCGTCCGCCTAGAGGCCATGGCTCGGGCGACACCGACGATGCGCCGTCTTCTCGGACTTCATGGACGCACCGTCGACACCGCCGATCTTCCCGATGATTGTGCAGAAGTGCCCGAAGTCCCTCGAAGCGGTGCAGCTCGAACCGACGCCGGTCATTCGAGCGGCAACTAGCAGTGGTTGGGCCGGGGCGTGACCAGAACGTGAAAGGTAACGTGAAGCGAGACACCATCAAGAGAGACACCGTCAAGAGTGTTCCCGTGGTCGATCTCGCATCGCCTCGCGCCGGCGCCGAACTCGACCAGGCGTTGCGAGCGCTTGGATTCGTCCAGCTTGCAGGGCATGGAATCACGAGCTCCGGTGAGCTCTGGGACGCGATGGACGAGCTCTTCGCCCGACCGCTAGCTCAGAAGCAAAGGTGGAGCTGCGACGACCCGTTGGCCAACCGCGGCTATCGACGGCGGGGGAGTGAGGCGCTTGCTTACTCTCTTGGTCAAGATGGGCTCCCACCCGACCTGTTCGAATCCTTCAATGTTCGTCACGACCAGCGAACAACAGATGACCCCTTGATGGCGGCATCGATCTGGCCAGACGAGGTTCCATCGTTTCGGCCAGCAGCCGAGGCTTACCTTTCGGAAGTGCAGGCGTTGGCCCATCGCCTCGATTGGCTCCTCGGTTCGGTTGTTGGTATTCGAGACCTCGCCGAACGGTCGACGAATGGCCCCGACGCCATGGCCTGTATTCGCTATCAACACCAGCCCGACGAGAGGAAGCCGCTAGACCGCCAAGCTCGCATGGGCGCTCATTCCGACTACACGAGCTTCACTATTTTGTGCGCCGACAGGGTGCCGGGGCTACAGATTCTCACCGCTGATGGCTGGTTCGACGTCGTTCCAGACGACGACAACCTACTTCTGAACGTTGGCGACCTGTTGGCCATATGGACCAACAACGCTTGGCCGTCCACCATCCATCGAGTACCGCTGGTCGGCGGGGGTCTCGACCCAACGTTGCGACGATCGGTGGCGTACTTCCACTATCCCGACCTCGATGTCGTGGTCGAACCGTTGACCTCGTTCGTCGACGGCGAGAAACCCGCCTACGAGGCCGTTACGGTCGGCAATCACCTACGAACACGGCTGGTCGGCCCAAAGCTGAAACAACGCTCCGAGGGAACAACGACACTTGGAACCCGTGAAATTTAGAGGCTTAGACAGCCCTGTCATCCCTTTTGGAACGTTTCTCCAGGATTTTCCGCGACTAATCTGACGATAACTACGTCGTAAGAGAGCACCCAAGCGGTGCATGGGCGAAATGAGAATCAAAGAGGTCGGCCGTTCCAATCCCTCCAACGGCCGGCCTCTTCTCTCTTTTCCGATCGTCTGCCGCAGGGACATCGGCAGCACTCTTCTCGGCCGACGCCGATGGCAGCAGTTCTCGACGTCCTATCCTGGCAGATGGCACCGAAGGGTGACCAGGATCCGAGGAGCACGCCCATGGTTCATATCGGCAAGGTCTACACCAAAACGGGAGATTCTGGCTCCACAAGCCTTGTCGACGGGACACGGGTTGGCAAGGATGAAGCTCGCATAGCGGCCTACGGCGATGTCGACGAGCTCAACGCCACGCTCGGCGTTGTTCGCGAGTTGCTCGACGACGAACAGCTTGTCGCCTGGGTAGCAGCGATCCAGAACGACCTGTTCGATCTCGGTGCCGATCTGGCAACCCCGATGCTCGACGGTGAAGGTGCGGGCACAACTGGCGACGGCGATGAGGCCGTTCCAGCATTCGCTGCGCTACGGGTAGTGGCCGGTCAGGTTGAGCGCCTTGAGAGCCAGATCGATGCCGTCAACGAGAACCTCCCCGACCTCACCTCGTTCGTGCTCCCCGGAGGTTGCCTTAGCGCAGCCGAGTTGCATCGGGCTCGGACGATCTGTCGACGAGCGGAACGCATCACCGTAGGTTTGGCTCGAAACGCTGAGGTGAACCCCGACGCCCTGCGTTATCTGAATCGACTGTCCGACTGGCTCTTCGTTATGTCCCGCAAGGAATGTGTGGCCCAGGGCGATGAGATCCATTGGGTTCCGGCCGCTAATCGCTAGATCGGCGGCGGCGGCGTTGAAAAAGCGAGGCCGCAAACCAGATACCACCAAAGACAGCGACCGGTTGCCAGAACTCTGAGCTCCAACGATCTTGGAGCTCGTAGCTAAGTGCCTTACCGAAGGCGGTTGCAGTGATGAGCATCATGGCACTTTGCCAGCGTCCGTTGTAGGGGAACAGGCCGATGGCCTCTCCTACGAAGGCGATCGTTGCCGGGAGGCAGAGCAGCCAGATCAGGGCCGGGTCGAATCGGTCTGGCCAGAGCGACAGTCCGAGAGCTGCGGCGAAGGCAATCACAAACCCCAAGGGATACAGGGCAAGGCATCGGCGACAGACATGACGAGAACCCAGTCGCACGCAACGCTGTGAGTACTCGTGAGGCCAATGGTGGGCCAGCCACAGCTCTTCGGTGCCGAGCGAGGGGTCTGTTATCACGTTTCACTATCGGCACAGCGGCCCTGTCGCTAAGGCACTGGTTGAATGATCGACACCTTCCACCCTGTCAGCGGTGGAAACCATCGCTTGGCTGGCTACAAATAACACGGTCATGACACGATCGGTTCTCAACCCCACTATCGCCCCCGGGAAGCGCTCCAGCCGCACCCGTCGGCTTCTCCCTGTCGGCGGGTTGGCCGCGGCGGCACTTCTTCTTGGTGCCTGCTCAGGTGGCCCGGGTTCAGAGGAGGACTTCGTCGAGATTCTCGAGCGGGGTGACTCCTTCGATAGCCAGCAGGCGACCTGCATTGCTTCGGCTGTCTTCGCCGAGTACGGCAGCAACGATGGCGCTATCGACGCCTTGTCGGGAGCCAATGACTGGTCGGTCATCACCGAGACCGAAGGTCTTGAAGGGTTTGAAGATTTCTATAGCGGTGTGGTTTCCAACTGCACTTCGGTTGGTCCTAGCGCAGACGGCTAGGACGAGAGGTAGGACTGAGCCTGCGTCCCATCCTTCGCCCCGTACGCGTTACTGCTAGGTTCGTGGAGATGGACGTCGACTACGTACTGCTCGATCTTGACGGGGTTGTCCGACACTATGACCCAGACAAGCTCGTACGTGCGGCCACGGATCATGATCTCGCGCCACAGGTTTTGATCCAGGCGATTCGCGAGCCAGCAACGATGGGTCAACTGGTAACAGGGGCGATCACGCGGCGCGAATGGGTGCAGCGCATCGGCGAGATGGTTGGCAATGCTGAGGCTGTCGCTCAGTGGTCCGATGATCGCGGCCGGATCAGTCGAGCGATGATGGATCTGGTTGATGAGCTTTGGGCTGCCGGTCTCACCGTCGGCGTCTTGACCAATGGATCGTCGACGGTGGAAACCGAACTTATGCAACTGGGTGTACTCCATCGGTTCGACCGGGTCTTCAACTCGGCCGCACTCGGTGTAGCCAAGCCTCACCGAAAGATCTACGACGTCGTTACTCAGCAGCTGATGTTGGAACCCGAGCGCATCTTCTTCACCGATGACGTGGCTTCCAACGTTGATGTCGCACTCGAAGTCGGCTGGAGGGCTTTCTTGTTCGAAAGCGTCGACAAGCTGCGGGCCGACCTCGTCGCTCTTGGGTTCACGTCCTAGCAGTCTCGGGTCGGCGGAATCAAAAAGGCCCCGGACGAACCGGGGCCCTTTGTGGGGAGAGTTACAGACGTAGATTGCCAGCTTTCTCCGCTGGACACAAGATGAAGCGTCTAGAGCCGCTCGACAATCATCGCCATTCCTTGGCCGCCGCCGACACACATGGTCTCAAGACCGACCGACTTGTCAGAGTCTTCGAGTCCGTTGAGCAGGGTGGTCATGATGCGGGCGCCGGTCATGCCAAAGGGGTGGCCGATGGCGATTGCGCCACCGTTGATGTTCAGCTTGTCATGATCGATGCCGAGATGCTCGGCCGACGGGAGAACCTGAGCTGCGAACGCCTCATTGATCTCCACGAGGTCGATGTCATCGATCGTCATTCCAGCTCGGGCTAGGGCTTGGCGGACAGCGCCGACAGGCCCGAGACCCATAATCTCAGGGTTGAGGCCGGTGACTCCCGACGACACGATACGGGCCAAGGGTGTGATACCGAGGGCCTTCGCCTTGGTATCGCTCATCACAATGACGGCGGCTGCGCCATCGTTTAGCGGGCAAGCGTTGCCTGCAGTTACGGTTCCGTCGGGACGAAAGACCGGCTTGAGTTGGCTAAGGCCTTCGATGGTCGTTCCAGCGCGAGGGCCGTCGTCGGCCGCCACCGTCGAACCGTCGGACAAGGTCACCGGCGTGATGTCGCGCTCAAAGAAGCCGCGCTTGATGGCTTCCTCAGCCCGGTTCTGGCTGCGAACGCCCCAAGCATCCTGCTCTTCGCGGCTAACGCTCTCCGATTGGGCGACGTTCTCAGCCGTCTGGCCCATGGCGATGTAGATGTCGGGCAGGCCAGCTGGCGAGGTCCAGCTATCAGCTCCGGCCTGAGAACGGGCCTCGGTACGAGCCATGGCGTCAGTGAAGGCGGCGTTCTGGTTGGGGCCGGCGTCGGATGCGCCCTGGCCATAGCGGCTCACAAACTCGACGCCAGCCGCGATGAAGGCATCACCCTCGCCGGCCTTGATGGCGTGGGCCGCCATACGAATCGTTTGCAACGACGACGAGCAGTAACGATTGACCGTGACGCCGGGAACATCGTCGAGCCCGGCCATGACCGCAACGACCCGGGCGATGTTGTAGCCCTGTTCGCCGGCGGGGGAGCCACAGCCCATCATGAGATCTTCGATATCGCTGGGATTGAGTTGGGGAACCTTCCCGAGAGCGGCCTTGACGATCTGGGCGGAGATGTCGTCCGGCCGTTCGTCCTTGAGCGAGCCCTTGAAGGCTCGGCCGATTGGGCTCCGAGCGGTCGATACGATTACAGCTTCTGGCATTTGGGGCGCCTCCTGATTGCTTCCAGGCGGTATCGGTCCGCTGGAAGATGGTGCGGATACTCTCACATCGGCCGAAGCCGTCTGCAGATCAGGCCACCGGGGGTGGCCGCCACGTGACATACTGCCAGGCTGGGGCGTTACAGGTCTAACCGGGCCAGATCTCGATATCTCTACTGTCTTCGACTGTCGATCACCCCGGTGTCGAAGCCGGCGAGATGTAGCCCGCCAGCAAATCGGGCGTGCTCAATCTTCGTGCACCGATCCATGACGACGTTGAGGCCGGCTCGGCCGCTGGTCACGTTGGCTAGTTGAGCACACCCGGTGAGGTTCGACCCGAGCTCTCGCTGGGCCTAGACGGCGGCCTAGGCCAGCATGGCAGCCATGGTAGCCAGCGCCATCAGAGCGACATTACGCATGACATGGCGAGCCGATACCGGGGCGGTCGAGAGTGAGCCAAAGCAAGTGCAGGCCACGCCGGAACCTGAGTGCAGGATCGAAACGAGCACGGCGGTGAACACGGCGAGCAAACCAAAGGCGGCGACACCGGCCCAGGCCGGGGCGACGATGAGCCCGAAGGCCAGACCGACCTCAGCCAGTGGCACCAGTCGACTCAGCAGGCCGGGTTTTGGCATGCCGAGTGCGGCGAAGTTCTTCGTGACCGCCCCAAGGTCCCGCAATTTTAGGACCGCCGAGGCGGCGAGAACCAAGGCCAAGAGAATGGCGGAGACGGACCCGAAAACCACAACGCTGAGCCTAGCTGCCGCTCCTTGGGCTTGATAGGCAGTTCAAGCGAGGAATGGCCTAACCGCGGTGGGCACAACTCCTCCTACCGGCTGGTCGCTGGAGCGTATGGGCCTCATTGGCATGGGCGACATGCCCCGAAGGGGTTCCAGCCATAGGGGGGAAGTGGCACCCTGAGGGTGTGGTTGATTCGCTGATCAAGAAGTTTAGACATGGTGTGTCCGGTGAGCTGAGCAATCGGCTGCAGGTGATCGATGCCCTCCTGGACCTACGGCTTGAAGCTGCAGGCCAGGATGCTGTGGTCGATGAGGTAGACCGACTACTTCATGACCTGCCGGGCATGTCGATCGTGCCCAATGCGTGGTGGCTTGCCGCCCTCGATGATCTTGAAAAGGTTGTTCGTCGATCCTCATCGCCGCTGGCGGCCAACGAAGCCCGGGGCGAGATGTCGGCCGCTTCGGTGTGGGAAGCGCTCACGAACACGGAGTGGAACACGACACCGCTGCCGCGCCGCCGTCGCCCAGACCAGTAGGCGCTTCCACTAGCTGGCGTCTGCGTCTGAGGCCAGATGGCCACGTCGGTGGCCGCCCTGCCAGTCTTCGAAGGCTGGTTCCGCCTGCATGCTGCCGAGGATGTTCAGCTGGGGGACTTCTCGCATCGAGCGCTTCATCTCGGCGAAGCCAGGGAACGATGCCAAGGTGACGACGGCATCCCAAAGCCTCACCGAATCCTCAATCGGCGGCACGCGTGAGATCACCGGCCCAAAGAACGAAAGCCCGTCGGGCGGGTTGAAGGTGATGATGGGCGTGCCGACATCTCGTCCGGTGCGCGACAAGGCGAGCTCGGTTTCGGCGTCGAGCTCCTCGTCGAAGGAAGTGTCGTCGAGAGCATCGGCGTAGGACGTTGGCAACCCGGCTGCCTCCAGTACCTGGGTGGCGTGCCCCGTTGAGGACAGAAAGTCTCGCATCCCGGATCCCTTCGGTTGATCCCAGTAGCTTTCGCCGTAGGTCTTTACCAACGCTCCCATCGGTTCACGCCCAAGATCGCGCCGAACGGCGGCCGCCACCCGAAGGAACCGCAGGCCAGCGGTGTGGCCCTGTTCATACTCGGGCGGGAATTCGGTGGCGTAGTCCTTGTCCTTGTTGAGGAGCCGCAGAGAGATGAAGCGCCAGTCGATGCGGTAACCCGTTTCGTCGGCGACATTCTGAACCCAGCGCGAGGTGATCCAGGCGAAGGGACAGACAGGATCCCAGAAGAACTCGATGTCGTAGTTTTCGGAGCTTGTGGCATCGTCCATGCAGAGGACACTAGTCCTCCAACTCCAGCCTGACGAGTTGTGGCGATGGGCCGTTGCCGGCTGGACCCTTGGGCTTGTGGCCTAGGGGGCGAGACGGCGGGTCAGCCTGTCGGCACCCGCGTCCAGCCCAGGAATCTGGGGTTGGACCGCCTGTTTCTGGGCCGCGAGGTCGGCTACGAGCTCTTCGACCTCTACCCATGATGTGGCTCTGAGGCCTGGCAAGGAACGGTTGTAGGGCTGGTCGAACACGATCACCTGGTTGCCAGCCGCTCGGAGGGCCTCGATGTTGTGAGGAGCATCGTCGATATAGGCGTCAGCCTCCACCTGGGGCTTGTTGCCGAGAAAGCAGAGATCGCGGTAGGGAATCCGATGTTCGTCGAGCCAGGCAACCGTGTCGCTCACGACGATTGCATGGCCCCAGTTGGTGTAGAGACGATGGGTGATGATGCGCAACCAGACGCCGAGATCGGAAAGGCGCCAAAGCGAATCGGGGCATCCGGCCATAACCGGCAAGGCACGAAACATCCGCTTTTCGACGACTGCCAGCTTGTGAAGCCTGAGGTAATCGTCCGTGCTGAGGCCCCAGTCGTCGTAGCCCCATGTCGTCGGAAAGGGGAGCGATCCTTCGTCGACACCCTTTTCGGCAGCTACGACGGCCCGAAAGCCACTGTTGTAGTCGGCGCAGACACCATCGAGATCGACGCCAAGGATGAAATCAGTCGTTGGGAGGCTCATCTCATGACCTTTTTGACGACTGGTCTCATGACATTTTCAAGGTACCGGTTCTGCTCTCGCCCGGCATATCAGGGCTTGGATCGTAATGTTGACAAAAAACCTGGTCGGAATGCGCCTAGGCCGCCGGAAGATACGCCAACCTAGGAACAGTGGATTCGGTTCAAGACGTGGCAGTGGTGCTCGGTCCAGGCAGGGCACCGGTAGGTCCAGAAGCTCCTGCCGGCAAGGCCGCGCTCTTCGGCATCGCCGCCGATCGCATCGTGGAGTACCGCCTCGTGCATCTGCGCGGCCGGCTAGACGATGGCCAGATCGAATCGCTGGCGCAAAACCTGCTGGTCGACCGGGTTGGCCAGTGGTGGATGCGGCGCGAGGAGCATCTTCCGCCGACCCGACTTGGGCGGGCCGCCGTGGTGGAGACCGGCCTTCGACCCGGTGTAACCGACCGCGAGGGCGCTGAGCTGGTGCGCTCCGCTCGTGAGCAAGGTCTAGACCTCGAGTCGGCCACGATCGGACGACGCTGGTTTATCTACGGACCGCTACGTCCAGACCAGATTGAGACGATCGCCAATCGTGTTCTTCACAATGAGGTCATCGAGCGGTGGGCGCTGGACGAACTCGCTCCGGCCCACACCGACCCATCGGCTGAGGCGCCGGCCACCGGCCATATCCCTGTCGCCGGTCTCGGCCGCGACGAGCTGGCGGCGATATCGACGAATCGTCGGCTCGGGCTCAGCGCCGACGAGATGGTCGCCATCCGCGACTGGTTTGAGGCATCGAACCGAGAGCCGACGGATGCCGAGTTGGAGACCCTGGCCCAAACGTGGAGCGAGCACTGCTCGCATAAGACCTTTCGGGCCTACATCACTACCGACGATGGGCACGAGATTGATGGTTTGCTCAAGACCTTCCTCCGGGGCGCGACCGACAAGATCGACGTCGACTGGATTGAGAGCGCCTTTGTCGACAACGCCGGCATCGTCCACTTCGATGAGACTCACGACCTAGCCCTGAAGGCCGAGACCCACAACCACCCATCAGCCTTGGAGCCGTTCGGTGGTGCGAACACCGGTGTCGGAGGTGTCGTGCGCGACATCCTAGGGGTGTCGGCCAAGCCCATAGCTATCACTGACGTCCTCTGTTTCGGCCCTCAAGACCTCGACCCGGCGGAGCTGCCGGACGGCGTGCTTCACCCCCGACGAATTCGCTCAGGCGTGATCGCCGGCATCGGTGATTACGGGAACAAGATCGGCGTGCCCACGGTGGCGGGCGCCATCATTCATGATCCTTCGTATACGACGACGCCGCTGGTTTTCGCAGGCTGCATCGGCTTACTGCCTCGCGGATCGAACCCGACCGATGCAAAAGCCGGTGACGCCATTGTCGTGCTCGGCGGACGGGTTGGTCGCGACGGGGTCGGTGGAGCAACGTTCTCGTCACAGTCAATGAACACCTCGACCGCCGATGTCGCTGGTTCGGCTGTGCAGATCGGCGACCCGGTGGTTGAGAAAGGGCTGATCGACGTGGTTCTTGAGGCCCGGGAGCAGGGCCTCTACACCGCCATAACCGACTGTGGCGCCGGCGGGTTGTCTTCGGCGGTGGGGGAGATGGCTGAGGTTTTGGGTGCAACCGTCGATCTTGCCCTGGTGCCGCGCAAATATCCTGGCCTTGCGCCATGGGAAACCTGGCTCTCCGAGGCTCAGGAACGGATGGTCGTTGCTACTGACCAGCCCGAAGAACTGCTTGCGTTGGCTCGTCGCTGGCAGGTAGAGGCGACCACGATCGGTCGCTTCACCGGCGACGGCCATCTGGTGGTTGTCGACGGAGATGAGATCGTCGTCGATCTGCCAACCTCCTTTCTCCATGATGGGCGGCCCCGTCTGTACCTCGACGCCACGATGGCGAAGACCGACCGTCCTCAGCGGGTCGAGACGGCGGAGCTGGACGGCAACGCTGCCCTGAAGGCCTTGCTCGCTCACCCATCGATTCGCTCCAACGAAGCGGTGGTCAGAACATTTGATCATGAGGTTCAGGGGGGCACGGTCGTGCGTCCCTATGACGGAATCAACGGTGACGGTCCTGCCGACGGCACGGTCGTCGTGCCGCAGGGAACGGTGTCACCGGTTCCAGCCGTCACCAATGATGAGGTTGCCACGCCCATCAGGGGCGTAGCGATCGGTATTGGTTCAGCCATCCTCGTCGGTCGCCTCGACCCTGAAGCGATGGCCTGGGCCGCAGTCGACGAAGCCATTCGCAATGCTGTCGTTGCCGGCGCCGACCCTGATCGCATCTCCTTGCTCGACAATTTCGCATGGGGGAGTCCGAACGACCCGGTCGCTTTAGGAGGCCTCGTCGCGGCGTGCCAGGGCTGTCATGATGCTGCGCTGGCTCATCGAGCCCCCTTCGTTTCGGGCAAAGATTCTCTCTTCAACGAGTTTGTCGACGCCGACGGCCAGCGCGACCCCGTGACCCCAACACTGATCATCACCGCGGTCGGCATCGTGCCAAACATCAAGAGCATCCCCGCCGTTGGCCTGATGGAGGCCGGCAACGATGTCTGGCTCATCGGCCCCGATGCTGGCGCTCTCGGCGGTTCGTACTTCGACGAGACGATGGGCGGTGACCACGGCGGGCCGCCGCCCCAACCCGACGCTTCAGCTGCGGATCGCCATCGCGGCGTCCACGCTGCCATCGCGGCTGGCATCGTGCAGAGTGCACATGACATCTCCGATGGTGGGCTGGCGACCGCTGCGGCCGAATGGGCCTACGCCGGTCGGCTGGGCATGACGCTGGCGGTCGCCGAGCATCACAGCACCGATGTTCTCTTCGGCGAAGGACCGGGTCGTTACCTCGTGGAAATCGCGCCAGGCCACACCGATGCTTTGCTAGAGCTGTTGCCCGACGCTCGCAGGATTGGCTGGACGACCGAGGAGCAGCGCCTGCGTATCGGTACCACCCTCGATCTGTCGCTCGACGAAATCGGCGCCGCCTTTAACCCTGTCCCTGGTGATGATGAGGACGACGAGAGAGCAAACCTATGAGCCAGAACACTCGTCCCACCGTGCTGATCCCCATCGCTCCCGGCACCAACCGCAACCAGGAGCTGGCGGACGCCTTTCAAGCTGCTGGTGCTGAGCCTCGCCAAGTCCCCCTCTCGGCGCTGCGCGAGGGCGATGCCTCGATAACCGACCATCAGCTCCTCGCCTTACCCGGTGGCTTCTCCTATGGCGATTCGTTAGGTGCTGGGCGTTTACTCGGACTCGACCTGCGGTCTTGGATGGCCGATCAACTGCAGCATGCACTCGACCGGGAGATGCCGATAATCGGGATCTGCAATGGCTTCCAGGCCCTGGTCCACGCAGGCCTTCTGCCCGGCGGGGATGCCGATGCAGCCCTTACCGACAATGCTCGCGGTCGTTTCGAGTGTCGGTGGGTGCATCTTGCGCCCCAATCCACCGGATCGGTTTGGACCAATGATTTGAACGAACAACTCTGGTGCCCCGTCGCCCACGGTGAGGGCCGGTTTGTGGCCGGTGACGCCGATCTCCTCGAGTCGAACAACCAGGTGGCGTTTCGTTACGCCGAGGCCGATGGATCCCCGGCCGGCGGTACCTATCCGTTCAACCCGAATGGATCAAAGGGCGATGTCGCTGGCGTCGTCGACCCATCGGGCTTGGTCTTGGGCATGATGCCGCACCCCGAGGATCATGTCCGGATTCATCAGAATCCGCATTGGAAACGGCGGGGGGCGACAGCGTCGTCAGCAGGGATTGGCGGATGTCTCGCCCTCTTCGAATCCGGTGTGGCCGCAGTGGTGGGCTGAGGATTCAACCTATGTTCACGCTTGAATCCCTTCGACAGCTAGATACAGGCAGACTTTTTGTAAAAAGGTGGGGGTTGGCCACGGGATCGCAGGGTGGGTTGCCATGATGGAAGCCGTGGGATCCGCCCAGACGCTGACCGATGTTTCGATCGAACTGCCGGGTCGCCAATCGGGCAAGGTGCGTGAAGCATGGCCGTTGTCCGGTGGTCGTCGGCTCCTTGTCACCACCGATCGGTTGAGCGCCTTCGATCGGGTTCTCGGCGCAGTTACCCACAAAGGTCAGGTTCTTAACCAGCTTTCGGCCTGGTGGTTTGGCGAAACATCCGACATCGTGGCAAACCACGTACTGAGCGTTCCTGACCCGATGGCCTTGATCGCGGTCGATGCGAAGCCTCTCCCGATCGAGGTCATTGTCCGATCCCGTCTCACAGGTTCGACCTCCACCGCTCTGTTGCCTCGATACCTGAACGGCGAACGAGAGCTCTACGGCCACTTGCTACCCGACGGCCTGAAACCGCATGGACCCCTCGGCACAATCCTGATTACGCCAACCACCAAGGCGTTGAAGGGCGGGCACGATGAACCGATCAGCAGCGATGAGATCGTGGCCAGGGGATTGGTCGACGAAATCCTGTGGGCGAAGGTGCAGGCCGTGGCCCTGGCCCTTTTCGAACGAGGTGCACGCATCGCGGCCGACGCCGGGTTCCTCCTCGCTGACACCAAGTACGAGTTCGGCCTCGACGCCGAGGGCGAACTGATGCTCATCGATGAGCTACATACACCCGACTCTTCTCGGTTCTGGTTGGTTGAAACCCTGCAGCGTCGCCTCGACGAAGGTCTGACGCCGGAGGGTTTCGACAAGGAGCCTGTCCGGCTGGCTTTCAGCGCCGCCGGCTATACCGGCGACGGCACACCACCGACGCTCGATCCCGGCGTGTGGCAGGAAACATCGGATCGCTATGTGCGACTCTACGAGGCACTCACCGGCCTCCACTTCAGCCCAGCTTCGCTGCCAGCGATCGAACGACTCACCACCAACCTCGCCCCCTACCTGGGTGGCGAACCGACTGCGACAACCGCTGTTTGAAAGGGTGAGGCACTGTGCTCCCAATCGATGAGCCATACGGAGCTGCTATGGGCGACGACCATCCCAAAGAGGAATGCGGCGTTATCGGCATATCCGCTCCGTCGAGCGAGGTCGCTCGACTCGCCTTCTTCGGTCTTTACGCCCTCCAGCACCGAGGCCAGGAAGCGGCGGGCATAGCGGTCTCCGATGGGCGGGCGGTTCGACTCCACAAGGGCCAGGGGCTTGTGGGCCAGGTCTTTCAACCGGGCACTCTCGACCCGCTTCGCGGGGACCTCGCGATCGGCCATACCCGCTACTCGACCACCGGCTCCAACAGCGAGCGCAACGTTCAGCCCTATCTGGTTGAGACGATCCACGGGCCGCTTGGTGTAGCCCACAACGGCAATCTCGTCAACGCCGATGATCTCCGGAACTCCTTGTTGGAGCGGGGAGCCGGGCTCCAGTCTTCCTCTGATTCTGAGGTGTTGGCGCTGATGCTGGCCGCCGCCGAAGGGGAGACATGGGAAGACCGTCTCGCCAACACGATGCACCTCTGGACTGGCGCTTATTGCCTGGTCATGATCTGCGGGACCAAGGTCATCGCAACCCGCGACCCCTGGGGATTTCGGCCGCTTTCGCTGGGCCGGTTGCCTTCCGGGGGTCATGTGGTCGCTTCCGAAACGGGCGCTCTGCAAACACTTGGCTGCGAGTCCATTCGCGAGATTGAGCCCGGTGAGGTCGTCGTTCTCCAAGGGTCACTGTGCCGGACGGTTCAGGCCTTGAAGCCGCGGGAACCCCAGGCCCGATGCACGTTTGAACACATCTACTTCTCTCGCCCGGATGCAACCTGGGACGATCTGCTGATCCACCAGGCACGCCAACGTCTCGGCGAGGAACTCGCTAGGGAACACGAGGTCGAGGCTGATGTGGTGATTCCCGTTCCCGACTCCTCGATGCCAGCGGCCATCGGGTACGCCAGCGCCTCCGGCATCGCCTACAACGAAGGCTTCGTCAAGAACCGTTACATCGGCCGAACGTTCATCGAGCCAACCGACGAACTCCGACGCCAAGGCGTTGCCATGAAGTTCAATACGCTGCCCGCCAATCTTGCGGGGAAGCGGGTTATCGTCGTCGACGATTCGATCGTGCGTGGCACGACCTCGGGGCCGCTCGTGCGGCTGATTCGCGAGGCTGGGGCGACCGAGGTCCACGTGCGAATCACCTGCCCACCGATCGCTCATCCTTGCTTCTTCGGGGTTGATATGGGCACCTACGACGAGCTCATCGCCCACCAGCTCAGCGTCGAAGAAATCTCTGATCACATCGGCGCCGATAGCTTGGGTTTCCTCTCGGTTGAGCGCATGATGAAGGCGCTCGGCCGAGACGATGGCTACTGCAACGCCTGCTTTACTGGTACGTACCCGGTTCCGGTGCAATTGTCGCTGCTCGGAACCAAGAAGCGATTCGATGGAGTCCTTGGATGAGATCCCTTACCGTCCTCATCGTCGGTGCCGGCGGGCGAGAGCACGCCCTGGTCGAGAAGATGCAGGAGTCTGACCGCCTTGGGTCCCTTTGGGTGGCCCCAGGCAATGCGGGCACAAGCGCATACAACGCCGCGATAGACATCAACGACAATGAAGACGTCATCGCCTTCTGCAAGGCCAACAACGTCGACCTCGTCGTGGTTGGCCCTGAAGGGCCGCTCGTAGCTGGGCTAGCTGACGAATTGGAGGCTGCCGGAGTTGCCTGCTTCGGGCCGTCGGCTGCTGCCGCTCAGCTCGAAGGCTCAAAGTCATTCGCTCGAGATTTCGCGGCCCGACACGGGATTCCTGGCCCTCAATGCGCCACCTTCACCGAGGTCGAAGCGGCCAATGGATGGTTGGAAGAACTGGGACTGCCGGTTGTGGTCAAGGCCGACGGTCTGGCCTCAGGCAAGGGCGTGATCGTGCCCGAGACGCGCGTCGACACCGAGCGCGCCATCTACGACCTTCTCGCCGATCGTACGATGGGCGATGCCGGTTCGAAGGTGGTGCTGGAGGAGCGACTCTACGGCGAGGAACTTTCGCTCTTCGCCATTACCGACGGACGTGATCTCGTCGTCCTCGGTACCGCCCAAGATCACAAACGAGTCGGCGATGGCGATACCGGCCCCAACACCGGTGGGATGGGTGCCTTCGCCCCGGTGCCGGGCAAGGCCGCTATGGAAGACCAGCTGGTGGAACAGTTCCTCTGGCCAGTGGTACAAGGCATGGCCGCCGATGGAACCCCCTACACCGGGGTCATCTACGCCGGAATCATGCTGACCCAAGACGGGCCACGTCTCATCGAGTACAACTGTCGTTTCGGCGACCCTGAGGCCCAGGTCATCCTCCCGCTCATCGAAACCGACATGCTGGACCTCATGATGGCTGCTGCCGTCGGCGACCTTGGTCGTATCGGCCTGGTTCGTCGCCCAGGGGCTGCGGCCACCGTCGTCGTTGCAGCTCGTGGCTATCCGACCTCACCCGCACTCGACATAGCCGTTCCCCTCGTCGAAGCTCCGCCAGACGTATCGATCGTGCACGCCTCGACCAAGGTTGATAGTGACGATGTGGTGCGCAACACCGGTGGGCGCGTGCTGGCAGTAACGGGTGTTGGCGCCGATTTGGATGAAGCGTTGGGCAAGATATATCCCGTCGTCGACTCACTCGTCGGGGACGAGCTGTTCGCTCGTACCGACATCGGCTGGAGGTACTCGCGTCGCACCTCAGCCTCGGCCTACGACCGCGCCGGTGTCTCCTTTGACCGAGCCAGTCAGGTAACCGCTGGTATCGCAAGGCCGGTCAAGAGCACCCACGACGATCGTGTGGTCGATGGTTTCGGCGCCTTTGGTGGGGTCTTCGACGTGTCGAGCCTCAAGGGTTTCGAGCACCCATTGCTGGTGGCGAGCACCGATGGCGTCGGTACGAAAACGGCGTTGGCCGAACAGGTTGGGCGTTGGCATTCGATCGGTGTCGACATCGTGAACCATGGCGTAAACGACGTCTTGGTGCAGGGCGCCCTGCCCCTGTTCTTTCTCGACACTGTTGCCGCGGCCAGGCTCGATCCGCCGCTCGTGACCGAGATTGTGGAAGGTATGGCTGCCGCCTGTCGGGACGCAGGCTGTGTTCTGCTCGGCGGGGAGACCGCTGAGATGCCCGATGTGCTTACCGATGGCTCTGTGGATGTTTCGGGAACGATGGTTGGCGTAGTCGAGCGCTCGCAACTCCTGCCGAAGCCGTCGATAGCCCCCGGCCATGTCCTCGTAGGACTGAGGTCCTCAGGACTTCACACCAACGGATACTCGCTGGCTCGGAAGGTGGTATCGGGCCGAGATCTCAACGAGGCTGTTCCCGGTGGTGAAGGTGAGACGTTGGCTGAAGCCCTTCTGGCCCCTCATCGCAGCTATCTCGCTCCCTTGAAGAAGGTGCTGAACGACGGCCTGGCCGATGGACTGGCCCACATCACCGGTGGTGGCCTCGTCGATAACCTACCTCGGGTGCTTCCCTCCGGATGTGGCGCAGTGGTGGCTACCGATTCATGGACGTGGCCTCCCATCTTTGCCCATCTGGTGGCTGCCGGCGGTCTGACGAAGATCGAGGCTTACCGAACCCTTAATCTTGGCATCGGCATGGTCGTCGTCGCAGCGCCAGACAAGGTCGAGAAGGTTCAGGCCGCGATAGCGGAGCCGACCGTGATCATAGGAAGGATTGTGGCCGGTGATGGTGTCGCTCTGGACTGAAGGCGATGGCCGGCTAGCGCTGGCAGCGCATCTCTGATGGGCGCCAGCCGGCCAAAACTTGTGGTCCTCGTCTCGGGGTCGGGTACGAACCTTCAGGCCATCCTCGATGCGTCGAGGCAAGAGGCACCGGATTCTCTCCGGGTAGAGGTGGCTCTCGTCATCTCGAACCGGGAAGAGGCCTTTGCGCTGGAACGAGCAAGCGAGGCCGGCGTGCCGACCCTGGTGAGGAGCCATGTCGGTCTCGATCGTGAAACCTACGATCGAGGTATCGCCTACGAAACGACGTTGGTCGGCGCAGACCTGGTCGTACTCGCCGGCTGGGACAGGGTGCTGACCGATGAATTCTTGTCACGTCACCGAGTCATCAATCTCCACCCGGCAAAACCGGGTGCCTTTCCTGGGCTCGGTGCGATTGGGAGGGCGTTCGATGCCTGGGAACAGGGGCGCATCGACTCAGGTGGCGTGATGGTGCACTATGTGCCGGATGAGGGCATCGATAGCGGCCCGACGATCCTCTGGGAGCCGGTACCGTTTGAACCCGGAGATGACCTGGCTTCGTTTGAGAAGCGGGTCCATGAGGTCGAGCATCGAGTGCTTGTCGAAGCCATCCGAATGGTGATCGACATCGATCACCCACGCGATGGGAGCGAGTCCAGGATGTTCGACCAGGCCTAGAAGAGAACTACACCACCAGAACGTATCCAGAACGTATGAGGAGTTGGAACACGTGAACATGAGCCGCAACCATGAACTGTTCGCTGGGTTTGAATCGTTAACCTTCGACGACGTGTTGGTCGTTCCTGGCTGGAGCGAGGTTCTGCCCAACGAGGTGTCGACAAGCACAACGTTCGCCGGAATCGACCTCGAGGTCCCGCTCCTTTCGGCTGCGATGGATACCGTCACCGAGGCTCCGCTCGCCATCGCCCTCGCCCGCGAGGGAGGCATCGGCGTCTTGCACCGGAATCTCTCGATCGAGGAGCAAGCCAGCCAGGTAGACCGAGTAAAGCGGGCCCAGGCCGGGATGATTACGCAACCGGTGAGTCTGCCTCCGACAGCCACCTTGGCCGAGGCCGAGAAGATCATGGCCCACCACTCGATCTCCGGCGTACCGATTACCGATGAGTCCGACCATCTCGTCGGCATTCTTACGAACCGCGATGTGAGATTCTGCACCGACGCCGAATACGAGCGCCCGGTAGCCGAGTTCATGACGGCTGATGGTCTGGTGACGGCTCCGGTTGGAACCTCGCTCGAAGATGCGGTGGCGATTCTGCACAAGCACAGGATCGAGAAGCTCCCATTGGTCGATGAGGAAGGCCGGCTGCGCGGCTTGATCACGGTGAAGGACATCACCAAGCGGATCGAGAAGCCCAACGCGACACTGGATGCCAGGGGGCGACTCCGGGTCGGGGCGGCGGTCGGTGTGACCGACGCGATCGAGCGGGCCGAGGCTCTTGCGGCCGCCGGTGTCGACATGTTCGTTATCGACACGGCTCATGGCCACACTCTGGGCGTAGTCGATGCCGTGGCCATGCTGAAGGCCAAATGGCCGGAGATTCTGGTCATCGGCGGCAATGTCGTTACCGAGGATGGCACCGAGGCACTGATCGAAGCTGGTGCTGATGTTGTCAAGGTTGGCGTAGGGGCAGGATCGATTTGCACAACCCGTGTGGTTGCAGGCGCAGGGATGCCTCAGCTGACCGCCATCTACGAGTGTTCCCAAGCGGCTCGTGCTCGTGGTATTCCCGTCATTGCCGACGGCGGGGTGGTCAGCTCTGGCGACATCGTGAAAGCGTTTGCCGCTGGCGCCGACGCAGTCATGCTTGGCAACGCCTTGGCTGGCGTCGACGAGGCGCCAGGCGAACTGGAACTCGTTGACGGCGCCATGTGGAAGACCTACCGCGGTATGGGTTCGGCTGGTGCGATGCGGGGCCGAGCCGCCGACCGCTATGGCAGCGGGCAAACACCGGGAAAGCATGTGGCTGAGGGAATCGAAGCTCGCGTTCGCTACGCCGGCTCGCTGGCCGAACTGGTCGGACAGCTGGTTGGGGGTTTGCGGTCGGGTATGGGTTACGCGGGAGCGGCCGCCTTGGAGGATCTGCGTACCAAGACGAGGCTGACGAAGATCACCGGGGCAGGATTGCGCGAGAGCCATCCCCACGACGTGCAGGTGATACGGGATGATCACCGCCATATGGGTTGAGAGCCAACGCTAGTGTCGGCGGCCAAGCCGCTAGTGTCGGCGGCCAAGCCGCTAGTGTCATGGTCGTGACCACAGCAGAATCTTCTTCGTCGGCCCCGCTTCTCGATCCATCGCCTCGCCCGCTTGGCCGATTTTCGGTGAACCCTGTTGCCTTCGGGTCTTGGCGCTTCACCTTTGATGCCGTCGACGAGGCCCGCGGTGTTCTCGAAGCCGCCCTCGATGCTGGCATGAACCTGGTCGACAGCGCCGACGTCTATGGCCTGGACTGGGGCGGTGCCGGCTTTGGGCGCAATGAAGAGCTGTTAGGCCGGGTTCTGTCCGATGCCCCCCAGCTGCGTGACCGTATGGTGCTCGCAACAAAGGGCGGCATCATGCCGCCCCGCCCGTACGATTCGGGCCGCGTGTACCTGACCTCAGCTTGCGAGGCGAGCTTGCGGCGGCTCGGCGTTGAAACGATCGATCTTTACCAGATACACCGCCCCGACTTTTACACCCACCCCGAAGAGCTGGCGGAGACACTCGTCAGCTTGCGCGAGCAGGGCAAGATCCAGGAAGTAGGGGTCTCGAACTACACGGCATCTCAGACCGAGGCTCTCGCCTCGTTCCTGCCCTTTCCGATCGTGTCAGATCAGCCGGAGTTTTCGCTGCTCAGCACCGAGCCTCTCCGAAACGGTGTGCTCGACCGATGTATGCAGCATCGGCGGGTGCCATTGGCATGGAGCCCGTTGGCTGGAGGTCGGTTGGCCACGGGGGAGGGCTTGCCCACAGAGCTGATCGAGACGCTCGATCGAATCGCCGAGCGGGAACAGGTAGACCGGGCCGTGCTCTCCATCGCCTTTGTTCTCGCCCACCCGGCTAAACCGGTGGCGATCGTCGGTAGTCAAAACCCGGAACGACTTGCCGAGCAGGCCAATGCGACGAAGGTGCACCTCAGCCGCCAAGACGTCTACGACCTGATCCAGGCTGCTGAACAGCAGCCCTTGCCCTAGTCCGTCTTGGCCGCTTGAGGCACGCCGTAGATGTTCTTAGACCAGAGCAGCCAGTGCAGCGTCGTAGGCATCCTTCTGGCGAGGCTCGCCGAGGCCGCCGCTGTCGAAGACCTCCGCGATATTGCCTTCCTTGTCGATGACGACGGTGCGTCGCATGGCGCAGCCGAGGTCCTCATTGAAGCATTCGTAGGCTTGGGCTACTGCACCGTGAGGCCATCCGTCTGAGAGGACAGGAAAATTGATGCCAGCCTTTTCGGTCCAAGCCTTGATGGAGAACTGGCGATCGCAGGTGATGCCGATCAGCTGGGCGCCAGCGCTTTCAAAGTCGTTCAGATTCTCGGCTAGCTGGCAAAACTCGCCTTCACAGACTCCGGTGAACGCGAAAGGAACGAAGACCAGCACCACGGGACTTTGCCCTTGGAAACTCGACAGCGTGTGCTCGTTGCCGTCCTGATCCTTCAGGGTGAAATCGGGGGCTGGGCTACCTACGGCGATGGTCATGGTTGTTCTCCTGGAAAGGTCGACAGCTGCTGAGCTGACCTGGGGTTTCTCTAGGTTCCACAGTCTACGGTTGCCTCTGTAGATTCGGATGGCTGGTAGATCCGAACCCAATCCACTTCCATGGTGACCCGTCCCTCGAAGGGTGCACTTCGGATGGCGTCGAGCTGGACCGTCAGACGGTGAGGAACATCGGGAATCACGTCGGGATCATCGATGGCTCCGATGAATCGATTGTTGCGCAAGATAACGATCTCATCGGGGGACCACTCCATAGCGACCTCATGCCATTGTGTGGCATCTGCCTCGTGCCTAATCTCAACCTGACTGCCGATTTCGGTGCCGTCGGGAAAGTGAATGTAGGTGTGGAAAGGCGAACGATCAGCGGTCACGCCTGTCTCGTAAAAGTCGTTTTCTCCACCCTCTGGCCAGTTGTTGTCGGCCGGCCAGGTGAGCACCACGCCCGAGACGACTTCATTGGGATCTGGATCGGTTCGAACCCTGGCTTCGAAGCGGCCGTAGGTTTGAGCGTGGAGCGAGCCCATACCGCCTGAGACAAGTTCGCCATCGAGTACTTCAGCGGTAATCGTCAGCAATCCATCGCTGACGGTTAGAGCCTTCGGACGGCGAAGACCGTTGCCAGCGTGGCCGACAGAGTCGTAGACATTCCACCGCTCGGGGTCGAGCGAATCGCCCGCGAAGGCATCATAGAAGACCAGATCCCAGCCTTCGCAGCTGCGGTCGAGGGCGGCATCTGCCTCCTCGGCTTCACGATTAGCTTCGTCGGCTGTGAGCGACGATGACAGGGATGTGGTCGCAGCACCCGACTCTTCGTCGACGACCAGCGTCTGGGCAGTCGTCGGATCGCTGGTTGCCGTTGAGAGATCACCTGCGCCCTGGTTTGAAGAACCGGTGAACGAGCCGATCACGATCAGCATGATCCCGATCGCTCCGATCGTCAGCAGGGCTCGCCGATAGGAGCTAAGGGATGCCTCGGGCCGACGTTCGCCCGATGATTCGGGCGAGTGATCGGGAGTTGGCGCTTCTTGTTCGACCGATGATAGGGACACGACGCAACTAGGCTAGCGGCGCCTCTGACCGAGGAGTGCTCGCGTCCTGTGTCATGCTCAGCCGCACCAAACCTACTAGCGTTGGGCCATCTATGGTTCATCGCTCCCAGCTGACCGTTCGCTTCAACGAAGTTGATCCGTACAACCACGTCAATCACGCTGGGTACGTAACCTATTTCGAAGTCGCTCGCACCGAAGCGCTTGAAGCCTGTGAGATTCCGCTTCGGGGTTTGGCGGAAAGCGGTATTCAATTGGTAGTAACCAGACTCGACGTTCGCTACCGGCGGGCTGCCACGATCGGCGATCGGCTCGTGATCGAAACCGAGTTGGATGAGATGAGGCGGGCTAGTGGCGTCTGGGCGCAGCGTGTGCTGCGCGACGATGAACTCTTGGTCGATGGCCGCGTCACGATAGGCGTCGTCGATCAGAACGGCCGCCCGCTTCGACCACCCGACTGGCTCGTGGACGGGTTGAGTCGCCTTTCCAGCGATTCGGTTGACCCAACGCTCGGCGTTGGAGCTACTCCAAACGCCGGCGGCACCGTCGAGCCGAGGTAGGCAGCGGCGAGCGATGAGCTTCTTCGGAACAGGTGGCGAAGACTGGGTGGAACTCGACGTCGATCAGGTTGAGTTTGAAGGTTCGGCCTCGCTGAGGGATGCTTTGTCAGACAACTATGACGAGATAACCAAGACCGTTGGAGCCAGCATCGAAGCTCGGTTCATCGACGACGGTCTAGCCCTCCTGATCGCCGACGGCGAGGTTCGTTACCGAGCCGGGCTCAATCGAGACGGCCGCCTCGTCCTCACCAGCATTTTGCACCCAGAAGGACCTCTCTAGCGTGACCATACGTTTTAACCGTGACTTCGAGCCTGACTATGGCCAGGTAGCTCAGCTGTCCGACTCGATCCGCCGGGTTGTGGCCAATAACCCGAACCCGTTCACGTTCACCGGCACAGGCGTGTATGTGCTGGGCAGAGGTGATGTGGCCATCATCGATCCGGGTCCGTCGCTCGACGTACACCTCGATGCTGTCCTGGCCGCTCTGGATCCGGGAGAGACCGTCAGCCACATCCTCGTGACCCACACCCATACCGATCACACGGCCGGGGTGGCCAAGCTGCAGGAAAGAACCGGGGCCTCGACGTATGGGTTTGGCCCCCACGGTCCCGTGCCCGACGTAGATCCGCTTGAGTCGGTTAGTTTCGACGAGTATTTCACCGAGGATGAACGGCAGGCCTTCGAGAAGGCCTGGGCCGATGTGCCCGATGAACTTCGCCGCGAAGGCCCCGACGTCGATTTTGTGCCCGATGTGGTGGTGAAGGACGGTGATCGGGTCGAGGCTGAGTCGTGGGTCGTCGATGTAGTCCACACACCAGGTCACACATCGAATCACGTCTGCTTTGGCCTTGGTGCCGAGCGGACTCTCTTCACCGGCGATCACGTGATGGGTTGGGCGACCTCGGTCATCTCGCCTCCCGACGGCGACCTCTTTGACTACATGAACAGCCTGGCCAAGCTCCTGGAACGCGACGATGAACGTTATTGGCCGACCCATGGGCCAGCCATCGACAACCCTCAGGAATACGTTGCGAGTTTCATCGAGCACCGAACGGCGCGTGAGAATCAGATCGTGTCGGTTCTCAAGTCGGCGCCTTCCACGATTAAGGACATCGTTCCTGGGCTCTATGCCGAGGTCGACAAGCGTCTCTGGCGAGCTGCAGCCAATTCGGTTTACGCCCATCTCGTGGCCCTCCACCGGCAGGGTCGCGTTAGCGCGGCTGATGCATCGGGTGAAGCGGCCACGCCGTCGCTTGTGGCGATGTGGGAGTTGCAGAACTAGTCGGTGCCGCCGACCGGGCGTAGTCCGTGTCGGTCAGTGGATTTATTCGGGTCCAAGCGCTCCGTTTGGTCGCTACTGTTGGTGAGATGATGAGGCTCTACGACACCGCCGAAGGATCCGTCGTGCCGCTAAAGCTGCGCGACCCGGGCAAGATCGGTATGTACGTCTGCGGGCCCACCGTCTATGCGCCTCCTCACATAGGGCACGGACGGCAGGTACTTGTCTATGACGTGCTCCGCCGGTTCCTCGAGTGGTCTGGCCTCGATGTCACCTTTGTTTCGAACGTGACCGATATCGACGACAACATCATTAAACGCGGCCTGGCCGAAGGGCGCGACCCAGCGGAGATCGCCATCAAATGCGAAGCGATCTGGTGGCAGGTGATGGATCAGATCAACGTACGTCGACCCGATCACATCCCCCACGCCACCGAGTATGTGGAAGAGATGGTCGAGCTGATCCAGACCTTGATCGGGCAAGACAAGGCCTACGTGACGGCGGACGGCGTCTATCTCTCGGTCGAAGAGGTCGATGGCTATGGCCTGCTCGCCCACCAGGATCTCGACAACCTGCTCGAAGGGGGCGGCGAACGCGAGGTGGTCGGTTCCGAGAAACGTCACCCGGCAGATTTCGTCCTGTGGAAGTTCGCCAAGTCGGGAGAGCCGGAATGGTCTTCTCCGTGGGGCCCTGGTCGGCCCGGCTGGCATACCGAGTGTGTCGTCATGAGCCTTGACCTTCTGGGCGAAGGCTTCGACCTCCATACCGGCGGGCTCGACCTCACCTTTCCTCACCACGAGAATGAACGAGCACAGGCGGTAGCGCTCGGTCGCGAGTTCGCCTCCCATTGGATGCATCACGGCTTCGTGGAAACCGATGGCGAGAAGATGTCCAAGTCTCTCGGCAACGTTACGAACATGCTCGACCTGATCGAGCAGTACGATCACCGTGCCTACCGTTTACTCGTGCTCCAGTCTCACTACCGCACGCCGATGGAAGTTACCGGTGCCTCGATGGTGGCGAGCGAGACCGCTCTCGACCGGCTCGATACCTTCGTTCGGCGAACATCGGTGCTCGACAAGGTTGAGGTGCCGGACGCCTTGGTCGAGCGGTTCAGAACGGTGATGGAAGAAGACTTCGACACACCGGGAGCGATCGACCTTTTGTTCCGACAGGTTCGCGAGGCGAATTCGGCCCTGGATGATGGTGACGAACTGCGAGCCGCTGGCGCTGCCGCCGCCGTCCACCTGATAGCTGAGGTGCTCGGCCTGGAGCTAGGGGCCGACGAGGACGACGTTCCAGCCGAGATCCAAGCGATGGCCGAGGAACGGCAATCGGCCCGGGCCGCGAAAGACTTCGCTCGCGCCGATGAACTTCGCGACGAGCTCCATTCACTGGGCTGGACGATAGAAGACGGGGCCGGCGGTCCTGAGGTGCGCCGAGCCTAGCCGCGTCACTTATTAGCCGCGTCACTGGGTAGCAAGGCTGGCAACGCTGGCTTGGGTGAGTTGGACGAGATCGTCAGGGTCGAGCACGATCTCAAGCCCGCGCCGGCCCCCGCTCACATGTATTGCGGCTTGACCGGCCGCTGAGCTGTCGAGGAAGGTGCGCAGCTTCTTGCGCTGACCGAGCGGTGAGATGCCGCCGACCACATAGCCTGTTGATCGCTCGGCTTCGCCAGCCTCGGCCATGACCGCCTTCTTCGCCCCGGCGGCTTTGGCCAGCGCTTTCAGATCGAGAAGATGGTCGACGGGCACGACGGCCACGACGAGTTCTGAGCTGTCGACTTTGGCCAGCAAGGTCTTGAAGACCGAGCCGGGATCGAGGCCGAGTACCCGAGCGGCCTCAAGCCCGTAAGAATCGGCGGCCGGATCGTGGTCGTAGCTCACCACCTTGTGGGCGACGTCGTTGCGTTCCAACAACACGATGGCAGGGGTCATACCGGAGTCTGTCGTGGTTCGGCGCGGATGGCAATATCCTAAGGTTCACAACCGGGGAGCTCGGAATTGCCGAGCTGAGAGGATGGCCAAGCGAATGCGCACGCCATCGACCCGCCGAACCTGATCTGGGTAATGCCAGCGGAAGGGAGAATTGAAAATGATTCGACGTAGTGAGTATTTGAGTTGTCGACGACGTAAGGGGAGGCATCTGATCGCCGCCTTGTTGGGGATGGCTCTCATCTTCACCGCCTGTGGCTCGGACGGCGAGACCGACGGCGACAGCGCGTCGACGAACGCCGACACGCCGTCTAGTGCCGACACCGATACCGCCGATATTGATACCGATACCGACGCTGTCGAGGAGGCCGTTGGGGATGAAGCTGACGATGCCACCTCCACCTCGCTCGACGACTTCGACCCTGACGACCCGGTTGCCTTAGAAGCCACCGAATTGGTCCGTTTGATCACCCACGATTCCTTCACGGTCCCCGACAATATGTTCGATCGATTCACGATCGATACCGGCGTCGACGTTCAGGTGATCAAGGCCGGTGATGCAGGTGAACTCGTGGCTCGATCGATTCTGACCGCTGGTCAACCAGAAGCCGATGTGCTCTTCGGCGTCGACAACACCTTCCTCCAACGGGCGTTGGACAACGACCTCTTCCTCGCCTATGAATCGCCGATGCTCGCATCCGTCGCCGATGAACTGGAGCTCGATCCTGAGCATCGTGTTACGCCGATCGACTTCGGCGATGTCTGCGTCAATTACTGGACCGACGCGCTTGATGGCGACGTCCCAACCTCGATTGCTCAACTGGTCGACCCCTCATACGCCGCATCCTTCGTTACCGAAGACCCGGAAGCCTCCTCACCAGGGTTCGCCTTCCTGCTGGCCACGATTGGCCTGTTCGGTGAAGACGGCTGGGAAGACTATTGGACGCAACTCGCCGACGGTGGTGTCGCCGTTACCTCTGGCTGGAGCGATGCCTACTACGGCGAGTTCGTCTCGGGTGGCGGACCCAGAGCGCTCGTAACGTCGTATGCGGCCAGTCCGGTGGCCGAATACATCTTCGCTACCGAAGATATCGACGCGCCGCCCACCGGCGTTATCACCGACGGCTGCTTTCGGCAGATCGAGTTTGCGGGAATACTGAACGGCACCGATCACCCAGAGGCGGCGGCCAAGTTGGTGGACTTCTTGCTGTCGGCGGAATTCCAAGCTGAGATACCACTCAACATGTTCGTCAACCCGGCGAACGGCGAGGTGGAGCTGCCGGCAACGTATCGGCAATGGGCAGCCGAAGTGACCGAGCCAATCACGATGGATCCGGCCTCTATCGAGGCGAACCGCAATCGATGGACCGAACGTTGGGCGGAGATCGTACTGCGCTGATGCTGGCTCGGATACAGCGGGGGGCTGGCCAGACGCGTCGATTGCGGCCAAGAGGCTCGACCGTCGCTGGTCTCGTTGTGCTGGCCTATCTCGCTCTGCTGGCTTTCTGGCCGCTCATCGCCATACTTCATCGATCGTTCCGTAGCGTTGGTCTCGACCGTGTGGCCGAAATCCTCGCCAAGTCATCGACATGGTCGGTGGTCGGTTTCACCCTGTGGCAAGCCACCTTGTCGGCTGTGCTGACCCTGTTGGTTGGACTGCCGGTAGCCCACGTCCTCTCCCGCTATCGTTTCGCTGGACGCGGAGCGTTGAGAGCCTTCGTGGTGGTGCCTTTTGTGATGCCGACGCTCGTCGTGGCCGCTGCGGTGAGAGCCGCCTTCGAGATGGTGTCGGCTGCGGCGCCATGGTGGCCAGAGCTCGGCCAGTCCAGCCTGTGGCCGGTGCTGTGTGCGCACGTTTTCTTCAACTTGGCGGTGGTTGTGCGCCTCGTGGGTGGTCGGTGGTCGGCACTGGATCGACGCCTTCAGGATGGGGCGGCCGTACTCGGCGCTTCACCGCTTTCGGTTTGGCGTACGATCGTGTTCCCACAACTTCGTTCGGTGATCGTCGGCAGCTTTGTTCTCGTCTTCATGTTCTCGTTCACGAGCTTTGGGGTGATCCGAGTTCTTGGCGGGCTGCGTATGGCCACCCTGGAGACGGAGATCTACCGCTACGCCATCGCCCGTCAGCAGTTCGACGTTGCCGCTGTGCTGGCCTGCCTCCAACTGGCCGTCGTTGGGGTGCTCAGCTTCCTGACCGGCCGGATCCAGCGTGTCCACACCGCGAGCAGCCGCCGGGCCACGGCCGACGATCTCGTGCCGGTCGATCGGCTCCGCCGAGTTCTCTATCTAGGCCTGGTGGTTGGGATTGTCGCTGTGCTCCAAGCCTTTCCGATCGCCATGCTGATCGAGCGGTCGCTGCGAGTCGGCGACAGCCATGGGCTGGCCCACTACCGAGCCTTGGGGACTCGTCTCGATCTGCTGCCAACATCGAGTTTGCAGGCGGTCGCTAACTCGGTCGGCTTCGCCCTTCTCGCCGCGGCGATCGCGGGCGTTATGGCGCTTCTGGCCCTCTGGGCCCTGGCCGGGCGGGGTGCAGCAAGACTGGGCCGCTTGTTGGAGGCCGTGGTGTTCGTGCCACTCGGCGTGTCGGCGGTAACGCTCGGATTCGGCTACCTGGTGGGGTTTGGATCGTTCGACCTACGTTCGGCGTGGTGGCTGCTGCCCCTGGCTCACTCGGTCATCGGACTGCCATTCGTCCTGTCGGCCATGGTGCCGACGTTCAGATCCATTGAGCCGAGCCTGCGCGAGGCGGCCGCCAGTCTGGGCGCAGGCCGTTCTCGGGTGGTAGCCACGGTTGATTGGCCGCTAACCCGCGGTTCGTTGACCACCGGGCTTGGTTTTGCGGTTGCGGTGAGTGTTGGCGAATTTGGTGCCAGCTCGTTCCTAGCCCGAGGCGACGCCACGTTCACCGCCCCCCTGGCGATCTTTCGTCTTCTGGGGACACCGGGCGATGCTGTGCGAGGCCAGGCCATGGCTCTGAGTGTTGTCGTCGGCGTTGTGGTTGGCCTGATCGCCTATGCCATTGAGGTAAACCGTTCCGATGAGGTGACCCTGCTATGACGTTCCATCCTGACGTGGCCAGCGGGCGGGCAGGTCTCGGCGAGCCGCTCACTCTCAACTCTGTCACCGTCCGATACGGCGAAACGACGGCGTTGGACGACCTCACCTTGAACGTCGACGCTGGGGAAATTGTGGCCATCGTTGGCCCATCCGGCTCAGGCAAGTCCACCCTGCTGCGATCTATCGCCGGCCTGGAAACCATCGAGACGGGACAGATCCTTCTTGGGGATCGTGACCTCGCCACCGTGGCGACCCATCGTCGTTGGGTTGGTCTCATGTTCCAAGACAACGCGCTCTTCCCTCATCTGACGGTGGCCGACAACGTTGCATACGGACTGGTCCATGGATCATCCCGGTTGCAACCGGCTGGCCGCCGAGCATCGGGCGCGGTCGAATCGCGGGTCGCCGAGATGTTGGGGCTGGTCGGTCTCGAAGACTTCGGGTCTCGGCCGGTTCAGGGACTCTCTGGTGGCGAGGCGCAGAGGGTTGCTCTGGCCCGCGCTTTAGCTCCCGAACCCGGTTTGCTTATGCTCGACGAACCGCTCGGATCGCTCGATCGTGCCTTGCGAGAAGAGTTGACAATCGAGCTGCGGTCTCTCTTGAATGAGCTTGGCCAAACAGCGGTACATGTGACCCACGATCAAGGCGAGGCCTTCGCTATCGCAGATCGGGTAGCGGTTCTGATCGGGGGTTCGCTTCGCCGGGTTGGCCCTCCCGAGAAGGTTTGGCTCGAGCCCGGCTCGGTTGAGGTTGCGCAGTTTCTCGGCCACAGAAACATCTGGTCGGTCTCGGTCGAATCGGGCCAGGACGCCACGATTCTGCGCTGGGGTCATCGAACCTTGGGCGAGGTAGGACCTGCGACCAAGGCTGGACGCTACATCGCTGTGGTGCCAGAGCAGTCGCTGACCCTGGCTCGTGGACGAGCGGCCGCGATCGAGGTTGTCGTCGATCGGGTTGCCTTCACGCGGCAGGGGTTCGAGGTCGAATGTCATAGTGAAGGCGACGATGACCATGCTCGGGGTGCCGCTGGGCCTCGCCCTGTGTGGTTTCTCGCTGAGGAACGGCTCCACCCTGGTGATCGGGTAGGGCTCTCGCTCGATTTGAATCGGTTGCATTTGCTCCAAACCTGAGCGCTTTCTCCCCCTAGCCTGAGCCGGTCGAAATCCTGCTCAAGCGTGGATCGATAGAGGCCCGATAGCCTCTACATGCAGACCGATGGGCCGCCGCCCAATGGTCGCCCGGCGCCGAAACCGTCGTCGGTCGGCTACATCGTTTGCCAGGTCATGTTGGCCATGGCACTGGTAGGAATGCTGAGCACCGACGCTTCTCGCTACTCTTCTGGCGCCGATGAAAGCGTTGCCGAAGACCGTTCGGTCGACCGTCGCCGGTCTGATGGCTGGACAGCCGAGGATGGGTCGGCCGCCTTCCTCGCCGAGGTGCGCAAGTCTGAGGAGGAACGGCTGCAAGGCGGCATCGTCGGGGCTGATGAGCTTGCCTTTGTCGACGACGCCGATGACGCCACCTACCCCGAAGCAGACGTCAACGTCGACGACGTCGAGCGGTCGACAACGGCCGGAGGCGAGGACGAGATGAGCCAAGCCTCGGCCTCGCGGTCGAGCGCTCTAGCGAACGAGCTGTCATCGACAACCTCCTCAACACCATCCCCAGACTCTGATCAATCCTCGACCGTTGTCGACCGCTCGACGACCTCCGTGCCGCCGGAACCCACGCCGACATCTGGAGCTGCGCCAACAACGGCCACCCCGACATCCACCTCGGGACCGACGTCTGAACCGACGTCAACCACCGGTGGGAGCGAAAAGTTCTACGCGCCTCGCAAGCCGTCGACCGATACATCACGCTCGACCGATGCATCGGTTCCTACGGATACATCTGCGTCGACCGATCTGCCATCGCCAGTGCCGCCGTCGTCGACCGATCTGCCATCGCCGGTGCCGCCGTCGTCGACCGAGACGGTGCGAAACTCCGATCGGCCGAAGCGTCAGGGCAAGGGGACCGGTCGGACGAAGAAGGCGTCCCGCCTAGGCCCGAAACAGCCCCAAACGACGAGGCCGACGTCGAGGGTGCCATCGGCCGTGACGCCCGGCCGGCCATCATCGACGAAGACGAAACCGTCGCCGTCGTCAACAACGCCGCCGTCGGTGACTCGCCCATCTCCCACGTCGAGCCCGCACCCGACGACCCCGGCACCATCGACGTCGCTAAGCTCCTCGACCGCGGCACCGACCTCGGTGCCGACGACGAACCCGCATCCGACCACGGTTCCAGCCACCGTGCCGGTGTCGACCACGAACCCGCACCCCTCGACCCATCCGACGACCACCTCAACGCAGACGACCAGCCCGCCGGCTACGTCGACCACGTCCACCCACCCGACGACGTCCACCTCCTCGTCGACGGATCCCGGTGGATCGTCTACCTACGACTCCATACGCAACACCGATCCGAAGTTCCGTCAGTTCGCCTCGACACGGTCCGAAGATTTGCCGGTCGACGCCCTGACCTTCGGCGTGTCGCAGTACGACAACGGGACTGTTGGAGACGGTCAGTTCCGGGTCGCCTGCCAGTACTCTCACTTCGCTGAGGACGATCCGATCGTTTACCCAGGGCAACCCGGAGCCGCCCATCTTCATATGTTCTTTGGCAATACGGGAATCCATGCGGGAAGCACCACGGATTCGATCGTGAACTCGGGTGGCGGGACCTGCAATGGCTTCGAGCTGAACCGATCAGGCTACTGGACGCCCGCCCTCCTCGATGGACGGGGCAACACCGTCGTGCCGGACACGATCATCGTCTACTACAAGACCAAGTGGCCGAACATCGTTCAACGCATGCCACAGGGCCTCAAGATGGTTTCGGGTAATGCGAGCCATGAGGCATTCACCGCCTCGCAGGATCTCAACTGGTCCTGTGGCGACAACGGGTTTGCCTACAACAAGACGAACCGCATCCCCGATTGTGGGGGAGACACAATCAACGCCAGCATCGCCTTTCCCCAGTGCTGGGATGGCGTAAACCTTGATGCCGATGATCACCGATCCCACATGCGGCTCGTTTCGATCTCATCACCCTGTCCTTCCAGTCACCCGGTTCGGCTTCCACAGATCAGCGTCCTGCTCTACTACCCAGGTCAGGGCTCGGTCGACGGCTGGTACCTATCCTCAGACCGCCACGGGGGCCATTCGGCCCTGCCGGGCACAAATCTCCACGCCGACTGGTGGGGAGGCTGGCACGACAACACGATGGACCGCTGGATCGACGGCTGTATGAAGGCGGCCCGAAATTGCTCTCTTGGCCAAACTGGAACAGATCGACAGCTGGCCAAAATCAGCAACCTCCAGACCTATGACGGTCCCAATGTGCTCCCCTTGCCGTAGGGTCTAGTGGTGCAGCCAGGTCTCCAGCCCACTGAGTTCCATGAGCGATTTCTTACAACGGGGCGATGGTGTGAAACCGTTTCCAAGCCTTTGGCCAGGCTCGACCTGCCAGAGATGTTGACCTTGCCGACAAATCGGCCCGTGCTCCTCGCGGGGAACCATCGCAGCCTCTTCGATTTCATGGTGACGATGATCATCTTCACCCGCTTTGGCTTGTCGAGCCGGATCATGATCAGGGCCGACCTCGTCGAGAGTGGTGTTTCCGGCCGGCTGCTCCAGGGCATTGGCGCCATCGCCACATCTCGACATACTCGCCAAGACGCTGAGGATGCGGCGGTCGAGGCTCTTCTTCGGGGTGAGGTGGTTTCGATGATGCCCGAGGGCCGACTGATTCCAAGCAGTGAGTTAGGCCCCGATGGGGTTGGCCCGGCTCGACCTGGGCTTTCCCGGATCGCTCGCCGCTCTGGCGCCGCTGTAGTTCCGGTCGCTTTCGGTGGTACGAACCAGGTTTGGCCTCGGGGTGGTTCGCCACGGCTGAAGCTGAAGCGACCCAACGTGGCGCTTCGGCTAGGCGACGCGTTTGAACTGACCGGCGATGATGACCAGGCCAACACCGATGCCTTCATGCGTCATCTCGGGGCCCTCGTTCGCTCCTTGGGCTAGCCATTCCCTAGCCATTCCCTAGCCATTCCAAGCGTTGGCCCCGAAGCAGGCCGTGGTGCATTGCCGATGAGCAGGTGGCCCGGTACTTGCGCGTTGGTAAACGCTTGCTATAGTTCAGGTTACCCACAAGTAACTTAGGCTCGGCGCCACAAGGCTCGATAGTGAGGTAGGGCCTGTCGCCATGATTGCCACCTTGCGGCTACACCAACCGGCGTCGCCCCAACCGATGCGTAGAGACAGGATCAGACCATGAGCGAATTTTCTCTTGAGCTTTCCGAAGATCAGCTGCAACTCCAGAAATGGGTGCACGACTTCGCCGAGAAGATCATCAGGCCAGCGGGCGAGGAGTGGGACCGGCGCGAAGAAACGCCATGGCCCATCATCGAAGAGGCGGCCAAGATTGGGCTCTACAGCTGGGAGTTCATGGCCGAGATGATGATGAACGATCCATCGGGCCTCTCCATGCCGATCGCCTTGGAAGAGATGTTTTGGGGCGATGCAGGTATCGGTATGGCGATGATGGGCTCAGGTCTAGCCGCCGCAGGTATCGCGGCCTCTGGCACCTCCGAACAGGTAATGGAATGGGTACCTCTTTGCTATGGCGACGCCAGCGACGTCAAACTTGGGGCCTTCGCTGCCTCCGAGCCCGATGCTGGTTCCGACGTGTCGGCCTACCGCACTCGCGCCGTCTATGACGAGGGAACCGACGAATGGGTGTTGAACGGAACCAAGACATGGATCACCAATGGTGGAATCGCCGCCATTCACGTCGTCGTTGCTGTTGTCGACCCCGACCTTGGGGTCAAGGGCCAAGCTAGTTTCGTCGTCCCACCGAACACACCGGGCCTGTCCCAAGGCCAGAAGTTCTCGAAGCATGGCATCCGAGCCAGCCACACCGCCGAGGTCGTACTCGACGATGTACGTGTCCCCGGTCGATGCCTGCTCGGCGGCAAGGAAAAACTCGACGAACGCCTCGCGCGTGTGCGTGAGGGTGCGCCAAGCAATTCACAGGCCGCCATGCAGACCTTCGAAGCCACCCGCCCGGCCGTAGCGGCCCAAGCTGTTGGTATCGCCCGCGCTGCCTATGAATATTCGCTGGATTATGCCAAGGAACGTCGGGCCTTCGGCAAGGCCATTATCGAGAACCAATCGATCGCCTTCATGCTGGCCGACATGGCAACCGAGATCGACGCCGCTCGTCTACTAACCCACCGCGCCGCCTGGTTGGGCAAGCAGCGCAAGTTCAAGAACGCTGAGGGCTCCATGGCCAAGCTGAAAGCTGGTCGGGTCGCTGTTTGGTCCACCGAGAGGGCAATGCAAATTCTTGGCGGCTACGGCTATGTAAGCGAGTACCCGGTCGAGCGCTGGCACCGAGATTCAAAGATCTACGACATCTTCGAAGGCACCGAACAGATCCAGCAGCTCGTCATCGCCCGCTCAATTAGTGGTCTGCGTATCGAGTAGGTAAACAAAGTTATTTTGGCCCCTTTGGTCACATCGGAGACCAAAGGGCAGCAGCGGTCACATTCTGTGGAAAACTGATCGATCCCTACTGTCATCCCTACTCTTGTAGTCATGACAGCGCCTATGGTGGGTGTTCATGGCCACCATTCGAGAGCGACGCACCGGTTGTATTGGAGGTGCGCGGCTACACGGGTCGTGACCCGTAAGGGAACCCGACGCAGGTCTCGCGTACGGTCCACGGCACCAAGCGCAACGCTCAGCGAGTCGCGGCCGGACTGACGGTGAAGCCGTCCCGCAAGGGCATCAGTCGGCGACCTCCCGCGGCCGTTTCGATTCGTCCGAAAAATCCGCAGACACAACTGCAGGTCCTGGGGGGCCAGCCGTAGGAGATTCGAGGAAGATCACCAAGAGCGATCTCCCACCACGGATCGCGGTCGGGGGTTTCCTTGGTCAGCGGCGCCATGATTTCGTCCCCGACGAAAGGCCCAGTGACCCGTGACAACGCCCAATCAGCAGTTCAACGATCTGCTCGAACTAATGAAGATCTTGACCTCGGCGAACCAGGAGGCACCGGGCTGGATCGAGACCGGACTTCGCAAGATTCGCGTCCGGTCTGGTTCGACCGATCGGCCACAGAACCCGACACAGTAGGCGGCTGCCGACCGCATCCAGGGAGATGTCGACAACCTGTTCGCGGAGGGATCATGTTCGTCTACTACTTCGCTCTCTTCGAACACCAGCTCCCGCTTGACGACTGGGACAAGCTTCTCGACCCCGATGTGGTTGAGCATCCACGGGCATATCGGCACGCGAGGCATACGTTCGCTCCCGGGGTCAACGGAATTCGCTCCACCAACAAGAATGATCAGGTGGCCTTCGACACCGTTATGGCGTCGCCCAATCCGCTCCCTGGTGTGACATTCGACGCCACCCATATTCGCGAGGTCCGCGGGGCGTTTCGTGGCGGCCTGATCTCCCTGCTCGACCGGGCTGCGAAGCAAGCAGTCGTGGCTGCCGCGAGAAGGGAGCATCACGCGCACCGGACGGAACAGAGTCTCCCGCCGGCCTCCCAAAGCTGATCCCCAGGACCTGCAGTTGTGTCTCAGGTATTTCCGTCAGATGATCAACGCCTGGGCCTCGTTTCGGACCGGGTGCTGGGAGAGGTCGGGACGACGAGCATTCGAACGGGCCAAGGAATCTGGCGAGTTCGTAGGTGCCGAAGTCGAACTATAGTCAAAGTGCCTTAACGCCCATTGGGTGGGCTATATTGCGCTGATGGTAGAACCCGCTGGGATTTCTCAACGTAACCGCCGTGTCGTCGAGGACCTCAACCGCGCCTTTACTGAACCATTCACGGTCGACGACGCCGCCGATCTCCTAGGAATCGACCGAGAGAGGGCTAGCCGGTTAACTCGCTACCTCGTTGAACGCGGGTGGCTCGATCGCGTTCGGCGCGGCTTCTACCTTCCCGTGCCTCTCGATGCTTATCATTCAGGCTCAGCCCACAAGGATCCGTGGATCGTCGGCAGTGTCCTATTCGCTCCCGCCTACGTGTCCGGGTGGAGCGCAGCCGAGCACTGGGACCTCACCGAGCAGATCTTCCGCAGCGTTCAGATGGTGACCGCGCGCCGCCCCCGAAATCGTCGACCGTCGATTGGAGGTACGGACTACGTCCTTCATTCTGTTCCCCTAGAAAAGCACGTTGGGCTGGCCAATGTTTGGCGGGAAGGCAAGCGTGTGGCCGTGACCGACCCATCGAAGACGATGGTGGACGTCTTGGCGGATCCAAGTTGGGGCGGTGGAATGCGCTCCGTCGTGGACATACTCGACGAGTACTTGGTGGGCGAGCATCGCAACGACACGCAACTGCTCCAATATGCGGAGGCCCTGCACAACGGGGCAGTGTTCAAGCGTCTGGGGTACGTCATGGAAACGTGTGGATTTGAGCGGGCTGACCTCGTAGACGAGTGCCTGAGGCGTCGCAGCGCTGGCATCAACGACCTAGACCCATCCGTCAGCACACCTGGACCGATTTCGACGAGATGGGGAATTCGAGCCAACGTTCTCCTCGGAGATGGTGCTAGATGATCACAACGCGAGACCTTCGAGATCGCGTCGCCGAGTGGGCGCTCCGCGACGACGTCGTCGAGAAGGACTACGTCCTGGGGTGGGTCTTGTCCGGGGTGGGATCAGAACCCGCCCTCCGTGACGGCTGGGTGTTCAAGGGCGGAACCTGCCTCAAGAAGTGCTATCTCCAGACGTTTCGCTTCTCAGAGGATCTTGATTTCACGGTCCTTCCGGACGGACCTATCGAAGAGGCGGAGGTGCTTGCTCTTCTCACGCCTCTCGAACCGGTTCGGTTCGCCGCGGCGAACCGAATATGTGTTGACCTTGGGTACAACGGAAGCGTCCGGCGTGTCGAGCCGCTGTCCTTGCGGATCGCGAGCACCGGTGCTTTGCTCCTGTACGCCACAAAGCAGGCCACCAGAGAGATCCGGTCCTATCGGGTCGACCGGATCCAGTCGATACAGGTTACGACTGTCCCGTTCAGCTCGACTCGGCCCGTTGAGTTCTCCCCGAGAGGCCAGCTGTACGCGCCGCCGGTAGCGCGTCGATCCAGCAGTAGTAGTTCGAGCACGCCGTACAGAGTTGAGTGTCCTCAATGCGGGAAGGTCTTCCGGCGCAAGAAGCGAGGCACCAAGCTGAACGCTCACAACGACCAATCCGGATACCCCTGCCGGGCGCGGCGCGGACACCAGCCGTAGTCGTCGCTCGTCATCCCTACTCTTATCCCTACTTTCGGCTCGGAGTAGGGATGATCAGAGGTCAGTAACGGACAATAACATTCGGCGTTCCCCTGCTCACGCAGTATGCAGGACGCCACCTGTCACCAGTGGATAAGTCTCGGAGAGACCCACGACATCTTCGAAGGCACCGAACAGATCCAGCAGCTCGTCATCGCCCGCTCAATTAGTGGTCTGCGTATCGAGTAAGACCGCTGGGGTCGACCGAGCCGTGGGTGCCGGTTGGACCTTTCCATGGACCTCACGTAGCCTCTCGGGTGGAGCGCTTGCCCGCGAGCACTCCACGGATATCCGACGAGACGAGAGGCTTGCGAACGTATGGTCTACCCCGGACGACACGCAGCAACGAACCCGGACCGGCCCGCCGTTGTCATGGCGGCAACCGGGGAGGTCCAGACCTTCGCCGATCTTGACCGCGCCGCTAACCAGCTGTCGCAAGTGTTTGCCTCCGCCGGCCTCAAGCCAGGCGATCACATCGCCTTCTGTTTGGAGAACCACGCCCGCTACCTGGAGATCTGTTGGGGTGCCCGCTATGCCGGGCTGATCTACACCGCAATGTCGTCGCGCCTCACCACCGAAGAGATGAGCTACATCATCGACAACTGTGAAGCCCAAGCCTTCATAACGTCGAACCACAAACGAGAGCAGGCCGAGGAGCTTTCAGGCCAGATGCCGAGGGTGAAACTGCGGCTGATGCTCGACGGCACGATCGACGGCTACGGATCGTATGAGGACGAGGTGGCCGCAGCCAGCCCCGAACCTCTGGAGAATCGGGTCGCCGGAACCGACATGCTGTACTCCTCGGGCACGACCGGCCGCCCAAAGGGCGTCATGCAGGCCTGGGAACCCGAACCGCTCGACGCGGCCGAGGGGCCGGTGAACAACCTGCTCACCCTTCTCTTCGGCATGGGACCCGAGTCGATCTATCTCTCGCCTGCCCCTCTCTACCATGCGGCCCCGCTGAGGTTCTGCATGTCGACCCACGCACTCGGCGCCACGGTTGTGGTGATGGAACGCTTCGACGCTCAGGAGTACCTCGAGGCGATCGAGCGCTACAAGGCCACCACCAGCCAGGTGGTGCCCACAATGTTTGTGCGCATGCTGAAACTCGACCAGGCCGTCCGCGACCGCTATGACGTCTCAAGTATCAACACCGTGGTTCACGCCGCCGCGCCGTGCCCGGTTGCGGTCAAGGAGCAGATGATCGACTGGTGGGGTCCGGTGCTTCACGAGTACTACGCGGGCACCGAAGGAAACGGTTTCGTCTACTGCAACTCAGAGATGTGGCTAAGCCATAAGGGAACCGTTGGTCAACCCATCAACTGCAGTGTTCGCATCTGCGACCCGGAAGGCAACGAGGTTCCGGTAGGGGAGACCGGCACGATCTTTTTCGAGGGTGGCGGCAGTTTCGAATACCACGACGACCCAGAAAAGACAGCAAGTTCCCGCCACCCCAGCGGCTGGTCGACGCTCGGCGACATTGGAAAACTCGACGAAGACGGCTTCCTCTACCTCACCGACCGCAAGGCGCACATGATCATCTCGGGCGGCGTCAACATCTATCCTCAGGAAGCCGAAAACGTCCTGACCATGCACGACAAGGTCTTCGATGTGGCCGTCATCGGGGTGCCCAATGACGATTTCGGTGAAGAGGTCAAGGCGGTTGTTCAGCCTGCGCCCGACGTGGTGGCGGATGCCGCCCTCGAACGTGAACTCATCGACTACTGCCGTCAGCATTTGGCCGACGTGAAATGCCCACGCTCGATTGATTTTCGAGACGAGCTACCACGCCACCCGACCGGCAAGCTCTACAAGCGCTTGTTGAAGGACGAGTACTGGCAAGGACATGATTCCCGCATCATCTAGCCTGGGCGGCAATGGATTACTTCTCAGCCGATCTGGCCGCCCGCATTGACGAGGCCCGGGTCTATGCCGCTGCAGCTCGTACGTCGCTGAGCCCAGCACCTCTGCTTTCGAGCCGGCTAAAGAACACGATCCTGCTCAAGCGAGAGGATCAGCAGCCATCGTTCTCCTTCAAAATCCGAGGCGCAACCAACAAGATCCTCAATCTGACCGACGAGCAGATCGTCAATGGCGTCATCTGCTCGTCGGCTGGAAACCATGCCCAAGGGGTAGCGGCAGCAGCAGCCCGCCGTGGGGTGCCAGCCATCATTGTGATGCCCGAGTCCACGCCCAGAATCAAGGTTGACGCTGTCGAGGCCTTGGGCGGGCAGGTCATTCTGCACGGAGCGGCCTACGACGATGCTCAGAAGCTGGCGTTGGCAAGGGCTGACGAGGATGATCTGTGTTTTGTTCATCCGTTTGACGACATCGATGTCATCGCTGGTCAAGGCACCATCGGCCGCGAGATACTCGACCAGGTAGCCGGTCCGCTCGATGCCATCTTCATACCCATTGGTGGGGGTGGCCTCGCCGCAGGGATCGCCACCTATATCAAGGTGAAGCGTCCGTCGGTTGCCGTCTACGGGGTCGAACCCGTAGACGCCGCCAGCATGAAGGCCGCATTGGAAGCCGGTGGTCCTGTCGCCCTCGAACACGTCGGCACCTTTGCCGACGGCGTAGCGGTGAGGAGGGTCGGGGAGATCACGTTCCAGCAGTGCGAAAAGCACCTCGATGGCATCATCACGGTTACCACCGACGAGCTCTGTGCCTCGATCAGAGACATCTTCGACGAGACCCGCACCGTGGTGGAGCCAGCTGGCGCGCTCGCTGTCGCCGGACTCCACAAACACGTGGAAGAAACCGGCGCAGCTGGCGAGTGCTATGTCGCCATCAACTGTGGCGCCAACATGAACTTCGACCGACTCGGCCATGTGGCTGAACGGACGGCGCTCGGCGACAAGCGAGAGATGCTGTTGGCGGTTGAGATCCCCGAACGCAAGGGAAGCTTCCTCGAGTTCTGCACCTGGGTCGGCGACCGGCATATCACCGAATTCAACTATCGCCGGAACAGTGCAGAGCTGGCCCGCATCTTTGTTGGCGTCGAGCTGAGGCATGGCTCGGGCGATCGGCAGTTGCTCGTCGAGCAGCTGGGCCAGGCCGGCTATGGCTTGAGCGACTTGTCGGATAATGAGATGGCCAAGCTCCATGTTCGTCATCTCGCCGGGGGCACGGTCGGCGATTTGCCCAATGAACGGATCTATCGGTTTGAGTTCCCTGAGCGCAGGGGCGCCCTCCTGCGCTTCCTGAAGTCGGTCGGCGTGGCCTGGGACATCAGCTTGTTTCACTACCGTAATCACGGCTCTGACTACGGGCGAGTTCTCGTTGGCGTCGACGTGCCTCCTTCAACCCGCGGCGATCTAGAGCTGCACCTCGATCGACTTGGCTATCGCTACTGGGATGAGACCGACAATGAGGCCTGCACGCTGTTCCTGAAGTAGATCTCTACATCTAGACCTCGGCCAGAGCCTTGGAGATGTCCTCAACCGCGGCCTTGCCATCGCCGAACAACATCAACGTGTTGTCGGCGGCAAACAGTGGATTGGGAATGCCAGCGAAGCCAGGACTAAGCGAGCGCTTGATCACCACAACCGTCGTGGCGTAGTCAACATCAAGGATTGGCATGCCAGCGATTGGGCTTTGCGGATTCTCCCGAGCGTCGGGATTGACCACATCGTTGGCGCCGATGATGATGGCGGCATCGGTTCGCTCAAAGGTGGGATTGATCTGATCCATCTCGATGAGCTGGTCATAGCCGATCTCAGCCTCGGCGAGCAGTACATTCATGTGCCCGGGCATGCGCCCTGCTACCGGATGGATGGCGAACACCACCTCGGCCCCACGAGCCTCCAGCGAGCGCATGAGATCACGGACTGCGAACTGAGCCTGGGCCACCGCCATGCCGTAGCCGGGCACGATGACGACGCGCTGGGCCGAGTCGATGATCATGGCCACCTCGTCGGCTGACGTCGAGGTGATCCGCCCCCCGTAGACGTCGTCGGCATCGGCCACGACGCCGCCGGATGCCATTGAACCAAACAGAACGTTCGGCAGGCTTCGGTTCATGGCCTTGCACATGATCTGAGTCAGGAGAAGGCCGCTGGCGCCCACCAGGGCACCAGCGATGATGAGGAGTGGGTTCAACAACACGAAACCGGCGGCGGAGGCAGCCAGGCCGGAAAACGAGTTGAGTAGAGCGATCACGACTGGCATATCGGCACCGCCGATCGGGGTGACGACAAACACGCCGGTGAGAAGTGACGCGGCCACGACGAGCCAAAGCCACACGGGGGAGGGGCTGAGGACGAGGACGAGACTGGTGGCGACGATGGCGGTCGTTGACGCCAAAGCGAAACTGCGCAAACCTGCGAGTCCACGATCGCCCATCAGCTCCTGCAGTTTGGCAAAGGCGACAACGCTGCCGCTGAACGTGATAGCACCGATCACGAGCGTCAGCGCACCGAGGGCGAGGAAGGTCTTGTCGACGAACATTGCGTCGTCGACGTCGGTCACCTTCAGATCGAGGGCCATGAGCACCGTGGCCGTGCCGACCAGCAACGAGGCCAGCCCGCCGAACCCATTGAAGAGGGCTACGAGTTGGGGCATGCCGGTCATCGCTATGCGCGAGGCCAGAACAGCGCCGATTGCTGCGCCGATGGCGAGAGCGATCCCTACGAGTCGAAGATCGAGGATTTGGCGATCGGCGAGGGTGACGATGACAGCGAAGAGCATGCCGATGCTGGCGAGCCTGTTGCCCTCGACGGCGGTCTTTGGTCGAGCGAGGCGTTTCAGGCCGAGGATGAAAAGGCAGGCCGAGAGCAGATAGCCAATGTTGATCAAGTTCTCGACGTTGAAGGAATCCGAATTCATAGGTTCAGCGCTTCCGATTGAACATCGACAACATGCGCCCGGTGACCATAAAGCCACCGACGACGTTGATGGTGGCAAGGACGACGGCCACAAACCCTAAGACCGTGGTGAGGTTTGAATGCTCGGATCCGGCCGAGACGACAGCACCGATCAAGGTGATGCCGCTGATGGCATTGGAGCCAGACATCAAGGGGGTGTGCAGTGTCGGAGGAACCTTGCTGATCAGTTCGACGCCGAGAAAGACGGCGAGGGCAAAGAGCGTGAGGGCTACCAGCAGGGTCATGGTGTTGTTCCCGTATCGGTTGATTCAGCAGAACTGTCCGTTTCGAGCGGTCGCAGCCCGAGGCGTTCCCGTACCCGTGGGTGGCAGACATCACCGTCGGTGGCGACGACGGTCCCGGCCATGATCTCGTCGCCCAGGTCGATCATGAAGTCTCCCTCGTCACTCGAAAAGTGTTTGAGAAGAGCAACCACGTTGTTGGAGAACATGAGGCTGGCGCTATCGGCGGCCTTGGCCGCCAGATCTGTTGGTCCCAGCAGGATGACGCCTTCGTGGATTACCTCACTATCGGCATCGGTGAGGCGACAGTTGCCGCCGCGCTCGGCGGCCAGGTCGACGATCACAGATCCCGGAACCATGGCTTCAACCATTTCGGTTGTGAGCAGTTCAGGGCTCTCCGCTCCGGGTATGGCGGCTGTCGTGATGACGACGTCGGCTTCGGCCACGAATGGTGTGAGTTGTTCTTGCTGCCGCCGGCCGGCATCGTCGCTCTGCTTCTTGGCATAGCCGCCAGCGTCTTCACTATCGTTGGACTCGAGGTCGAACTCGACCGCCTTTGCGCCCAGCGATCGAATTTGCTCCACGGCCGCTGGTCGGATGTCGTAGCCGGAGACGATGGCGCCGAGCCTTCGAGCCGTGGCGATGGCCTGGAGGCCCGCTACCCCGGCGCCGAGCACGAGAACCTTGGTCGCAGGCACCGTGCCGGCGGCGGTCATGAGCATCGGAAACATCTTGGCTGATCGAGATGCGGCGAGAAGGACGGCCTGGTAGCCAGCCACGGTTGCCATCGACGAAAGCACATCCATCGACTGGGCTCGGGTGATACGGGGTACCAGTTCAAGCGAGACGATCGTGGCCCCGGTTGCCGCCAGTTTGGCCGCATCCTCTGGTCGCCACAGCGGATCGTGGAGCCCGACGAGCACATGATTGTCGCCGAGCGAGGCCCATTCGGGCTGGGGTAGGTCTCCTGGGGAAGGCCCGGTGATCTGTACCACCACCTGGCTGTCGGCCAGCACCTGAGATCGCTGGGCAACCGAGGCTCCGGCTGAACGGTAGGCAGCATCGTCAATGCCTGACCTGAGGCCAGCACCCACTTCGACGATAATTGTATGGCCGTCAGCTGTGAGCTTGACGACACCGGTTGGAGTCAGCGCGACGCGCCGTTCCTTTGCCCCGGTTTCTCTCAGCACACCGATCCGCATATGTGGTCAACCCCCGTCAGGCCCGCACTTGTCGGCGTTTGAAGCTGCCGATAGCCAATGGCAGCATAGACGGGTTTCGGCGTTAGGCGGGCCAGTGCGCTCGCTTAGGGAGTGAGTGCGCCAGCGCCGATAGCGGCGAAGGCGAGTACGCCGATGGCAACGCGGTAGTAGCCGAAGACGTTGAGCCCGCGATCTTGGAGCCAGGTAACCATCCACTTGATAGAGGCCACAGCGGCAATAAAGCCGACGATGAGACCGACAAGTGGGTTGAACCAGCCGAAGAGCTCCACCAATTGTGAGCCGTCGGTGATGGCCGTTAGAACGGTGGCCGCGGTGAGGGTGATGAGCCCGAGCAGAAAGGAGAACTCGACTGCAGCGGCCAACGAGAGCCCGACGAGCACACCAGCCACGATCGTGACCAGGCTGCGGCTCACGCCAGGCCAGAGAGCGATCGACTGGGCTAAGCCGATGATCAGGGCATGACGAACGGTGATGTCGCCCAATGCAAGACCCGGACGCTGCATGATGCCGCTGCGGGTGAGAGCGAGGATGCCGATGCCCCCGATGAGCCAGGCAACGGCAACGGGTCCAACGCCGAAAAGGTTGTCGCGGACGAGGTCTTTGAGGGCGTAGCCGATGATGGCGGTCGGAATGAAAGCGGCAATCACGCCGAGCAGCACGCGTCGTCCCTCGGCGCTCCGACCGAGGAGCCCATCGACCATCTGCCAGACCCTCTCTCGGTACAAGAGGAGAACGGCAGCGATCGCGCCCACCTGGATGCAGATGGCGTAGGTGTCGAGCGCATCTTTGGCCGCTGGACTATCGGCGAGGCCGAGTAGTTCGGTGACAACGAGCAGGTGGCCGGTGGAACTCACGGGGAGGTACTCGGTGAAACCCTCGACCAGCCCGAGCACGATGGCTCCCCATAAGGGAAGATCGACGACCGTTTCACCGGTTGCCGAGCCGAGAGCTCCACTTGCGGTCGCCAGGAGCGTTAGGGCCGCCAGCGCAAGCGCTGCTAGGGCCAAAAGGCGGGTGAGAGTGCGAGACATGAAGCTCAACCCTAGACGCAGCGAGACTCTCTTCGACGGACACACCACCACGATTTCGGTGACGAACGCACGTTCGATTTTGTGAGCCATCTCACGTAGACTGGAAGCATGCAGCCATCAGGAGCCGAGCGGCCGGAAGTCGACACCGTAGAAGAGTGGGAACAGGTGCGGCGGTCGGTGGCGATGTTGCCGCCGGGGTCGTGGGCCATGCGAAGGGAACAGGCGCTCGGAGCCCTTGAGGCGCTCTTGCGGCAACTGCGCCTGCGAGACAACGACCAGGACTGACGATCGCTCACCGAGATCAAGAGCCGTAGATGCGGGTGCCAGTAGACTCGTGGCCTGTGGACTTCAACCTGGAACCCCATCGCGATGCCGTGACCCTCATGGTCAGAGAGGCGAGCGATCGAGCGCTCGGCTGGTATCGCACCCTCGATCGTTCGACAAACCCAGCGGCGAAGCACGCCAGCACCACGGGTAGTGAGTACAAGGGTAGTGAGTATAAGGGTATTGAGAAAAAGGGTATTGAGAACAAGGCATCGGCAGGGTTCGATCCTGTAACCGAGGCCGATCGGGCGGTCGAGACCGAGCTGCGTCGACGGCTCATCGAGCTCTTTCCCGACCATGCCGTGCTCGGTGAAGAGTTCGGGATCACGGGCGATAGTCCCTACGTGTGGACGATTGATCCAATCGATGGGACGAGAGCGTTCATCACCGGCCAGCCGATGTGGGGAACCTTGCTCGGGCTTCAGTTCGAAGGAAAGCCGATTGCCGGTTGGATGCACGCTCCTGTTCTGGGCGAGACCTACTACTCAACCGGCGATGCAGCGACGATGCAGCTCGCCGACGGGAGCACTCGGCCGCTGGTTTGTAGCGGGATCGAGCAGCTTGAGGCGGCCACGATGACCTGTACCGATCCCAACGGTATGTTCGCGGCTGGTCCAGAGGCCGACCGGTTCGGCCAGCTGGTCGAGGCGACGCGCCTCTGCCGGTACTCCGGCGATTGCGTCAACTATTCACTGCTGGCTATGGGCCTCGTCGACCTCGTGGTTGAGAACGGCCTCGCCATCTACGACATCGTGCCCCTCATCCCAATTGTCGAAGGTGCGGGTGGCACGATCACCGACCTCGACGGGGCATCGCCGCTTGAAGGTGGCTATGTGGTCGCCGCTGCGAACCCCACGCTCCATGCCAGGGCGTTAGAGATTCTGACCGCTCCTGCCGGCGGTTAAGCCTGCCAGCGGCTAAGCGCTCGTCCGCTGTTCATCATCGAGGGCTTCCTGATCTGTGCCGATAGAGCGAACGCCACCCCAGACCATGTTGATGATGTCGTTGGTCAGCGTTGCTTTGGCGATCGGTAGATCTTGATCGAACCAGGTGTAACGCACCGTGGCCTCGGCCAAACCGATGATGCCTCTGGCCACAACTCGTCGACGCTCGATCGGCAAGGTGGCGACATCGATGAGAGCGACGATGGCGTTGCAGAGCGATTCCTCGACATCTCTCATAATCACGGCCCAAACATCGTCGGTTCGGTTGATGCCGGAAAAGAAGATGGTGAAGCCGTCGCGTTCCTCCTCGACATAGTCGACGAAGGCGGTGATGCCAGCGGTGACCCGCTCGCGAGGGCTGGTGGTGGCTGCAGCCGCACCGACCACTCGGCTCTGGAGCTCGCTCCCGATGTCTTGCAGAAGGTTCTCGTACAGATCGTGCTTCGATGCGAAGTGTTGATAGAGAACAGGCTTCGTGACGCCAGCCGCAGCGGCGATATCAGCCATCGTCGTGGCGTGGTAGCCGTCTGCGGCGACCACCGAGCGGGCTACGTCGAGGAGCTGGCGGCGTCGCTGCGGTCGTGGTAGTCGTACGCTCACCAGGAGTCCTCCCGATCGGCGCGGTCGGCCGCCTTGATCGTGTACTTCAGCACCATGGCTGGAGCCAGAAGGACGGAGCCAGCGAGGAGACAGAAGGCGGCACCGTTGGCCAGCGCTGGTGTGAAGCGATTGGCGACGGCCCAGAAGAACAAAACACTGGCTAGCAAGAACAGTCCCATACCAACCCTGATCCCAAGCTTGGAGAAGCGACGCATGCGCTCGCGTTTCACAAGCACTGGATCGACGACAGGAGTCATACCGTCCAGCCTGCCTCGTCGAGGAAGGTTTCGATGCTCTTTTGGAGGATTTCCAACGACAGGTAATGCTCAACGACCGACCGGTTTTGCTTCAATGATGCGGTGGATGGCTGGGTGAGCGCCTGTCCGATACGGTCATGATCTTCGGTCCGGAGCCAGTCGAAGCCAAGAGAGCGGAGCTCGTCGGCGATCGGGTAGTCGCCAACCACCACCGGGCGCATGGCCAGGGCGGCTTCGATCGGGGGGTTGCCGAACCCCTCCCAGGTCGAGGGGAAAAGGACCAGGTCGGAGGCGGCATAGGCGTCGGCCATGTTCAATCCGCTTCCAGCATTGATCGGCTGGGTAAGCACCCGGCAGGTCGCAGCGTCGAGAAGGACGTTGAGCTCGTCTTCGTAGCCGTCTTCTGCCGGGCCTGGCAGCCAATAGGTAGCGTCGAACCGCTCGGCGATGGCGATGGCTTCTGGGACGTTCTTGCGTTCGATCGCTCGCACCGGGTGAAGGAGAAGCTTCTCGTCAGCTGAAACCCCTAGGTTCCGTCGTGTTGAATCGCGGTCGCCAGCCGGTTGCGAGGTGTCGAAGCCGTTGTAGATCGTCGTTGCGGTGAGGCCGCGTTCGGCGAACTCCGCCTGGGTCCGCTGGTTGATCGTGACGTGACGCCACTGAGGATCGTCGGGCGGTAACTCGGTGATGTGGCTGAATCGCTTGCGTTGCCATGGAGGGTCGTGATGGTGGAGCAGGGCTGGGCGTCCTGCCAGTTCGGCCGCAACCATTCTGCTGGCGGTCAGATTCATTGGAATAGTGAGCAGATTCTCGACCAGCACGAGATCGGCGTCGATCAAGGCCGACGAGAGATCGGATCGATCCGGTGCCCTGTCGGCACCGAGCTCCAAGCCAGCTACGAGCCGATCTACCGGACCCTCGCCAGCTACCGTAACCACCTGCCATCCGAGCTGGTCGAGCACACGAGCCCATGTCTCGGCTACAACCGAGACTCCGTCGGTCAGACCCAGGCGGAAGGAGAGAATCGCACACACCGGCATTCCGTCGACTGTAACGCGACCGCCGGGGCGCCCTGTGCCACTGCGGAGGTCTAGGGTGATCCGATGCAGGACCAAGCCGGACGCGACCTGGAACCGAAGGTTCTCGCCATGATGGAGGCAGCGTGGCGCGAGCCTGGCTTCTGTGTGCCGAACCCATCTACCTATCCCCACCAGTGGTTGTGGGATTCGTGCTTCCACACCCTCGTCTGGTTGCGGTTGGCGCGGCCTGATGAGGCGTTGACCGAGTTGGCGTCGGCGATGTCGGCCTGCACAGCCAATGGGTTCGTGCCCCACATGATCTACTGGCACGCCCCGGACGTTCATCGCGACCTGTGGTCTTGGTCGGGTCGCTCCACCATCACGCAACCGCCGATGTACGGCCATGCGGTGGCCGAGCTGGTTCGCGCCGATGTCGATGTTGGCGCCGACCTTGTCGAGCGTTGCCGTCGAGCGTTCACCCACCTCATGAGTGGGCGAACCCGAACACCGCAAGGCCTTGTGCCTGTACTGCATCCGTGGGAGAGCGGATGTGATGACAGCGCTCGTTGGGACGACTGGCGCAGTGATGATCGCACTATCGACGAGTGGAGAGAGCGCAAGATCGACCTGGTGGGTTCTCTTGAGCTGAACGAGGGCGTTCCCGTTGCCAATAACGCCTTTACTGTGGGCTCGATCGGTTTCAACGCCCTCGTTGCCTGGAACGCCCTTGAGTTCTGCAGCGTTGTCGATGCGCCGGAGCTTCTCTCGCAGGCCAACGACTTGGCCGATGCTGTGGCCAAGCGATGGTCCAGCCACAACGACTCATGGCATGACGACACATGGCATAACGACACATGGCATGACGACGAGATGCCGGTGAGCGAGGCTTCGCCACCATCGTCGACGGTGCGGACCGTCGATGCCCTGCTCGCCCTCCTGATCGACCCCCGGCAAGCTGCATTCGATCAGCTGATCGATCCTGGCGCCTATGGAGCACCTTGCGGGCCGTGCGGCGTCCATCGGACCGAGCCGACCTTCGACCCGACAACCTATTGGCGGGGCCCCAGCTGGCCTCAGCTCACCTACTTGCTGATGGTGGCGGCTGAGCGTCACGGGCGTACGGATGTGGAGTCCGATCTCGCCGTCAGTCTTTGGCGAGGAGCCGTGTCCTCACGTCTGGCCGAGTACTGGAATCCAGACACCGGGGCTGGCCTTGGAGCTCGTCCCCAGTCATGGGCCGGGTTAGGTCTGCTTGGAAGGCCGACTTCTGAAAGGCTCTGACCTCGTGGGCCGGCCAAGCGCTACACGGCAGGCAGGAGCCGGTCGAGATTGCTGAAGCAGACGAAGAGGCAGGGCAGGAACAGGAGCCCGGTAGTGGCGTAGAAGAGCAGGCGCTTGGTGCGACCGTTCTGGCGACGTCCGACGAGCCAGCCGAGGGTGGCGACGAGAGCAGCGAAGGCGGCCCAGGCGAAGGTTGGGGTCAGATAGTCGGTGTTCCAGCTGAGAGATTCTTCGAAGTCAGAGGCGGCGTTGTCTTCAGACTCGGCGGCCGGGGCTGAGGTCGTCGCCTGTGGGGATTCGGCGCTGGTGGGTGTCACCGTTGTAGGTGTCACTGTTGTTGGGGTCGGGGCTGCTGTTGTCGCCGGCGCTGATGTTGGAGCCGTCGTTTCCGACGCTGGTTCGGTGCTCGTCGCACCTGCTGTAGTCACCGTGGTCTGCTCGATCTGTTCGTTGGCCAGCTCGGCGAAAGCTCCTTCGACGGGGACAGGGCTGGCTGGCGCCGGCTCGCTGACAAGAATTGCGGTGACGATGATGCGCTGGGCGGCCGAGTACTTAGGCTCGCAAGCGGTAAGCGTCAGCCGGTTGTCGCCGTAGTCGCTCAGGACATGAGATTCGCTCGGCGCCACGATGAAGTAGCCCCGCTCACTGCCACCTACGGCATGGCCTTCGACCTCGTAGACGAAGTTGCCCTGCAGGGTTTCCACAAGGATCTGATCGCCGGGCACCAGCTTGTCGAGATCGAAGAAGGGTGCGCCGTTCGTCGTTCGGTGACCGGCGATGGCAGCGTTGCCAGGCTGGCCGGGCAGGGGAGTGGAAGGGTAGTGACCTGGCCCGCTTCGGAGATCGTCTCGTGAGATCCCTTCGAGGAAGGTCTTCTCCACACCAATCGATGGAATGGTGAGACGCCCGATGGCGTCGCCAGCTACCGGCAATTGTTCAGGAGTGAGAGCTGGCAGGGTGTCGGCTGCGGCCGGAAGTGGAGGCTCGACGATGGTTTCTGTCGGCGTCTCGGTCGTTGATCCCGCCTGAGCTTCGGTGGTCTCCGGCTCGCTTGCTGGCGGTTGAACGGTCGTTGGCGTCGTCTGCGATCGGAGAGTGGCGATGCGGTCTTCGAACTCGCTTTCGAGATCGTCCTGAGCTCGAGCCTCAGCCAATCCTGTGCCCCAGAGCTGAAAGCCGGCGAAGGCGAGCAGAAGCAGCCCCGAGATAATGCAGAATCTACCGAGCGCGCCAATGACGGTGGCGACGCGTCCACCCCTGGCGGTTCTGAGGTTGTGGCCATCGGCATTTGGGTTGGCCGACGCATGTTGAAGGGTCATGGCAGTTTCACCGTCGAACAGGTCGGTTCGTCTTGGCAAGGTGCTTGTCGTGCTATCGGCAGAAGCGCATGTTCTGTGAATCCCGCCTTTGCGCTCGTATCGTAGAGGCGTGAGCGATCGAGCCGACACCGGGGTGCCGTCGACGGTTGTTCAACTCGATGGCGTTATAAGCGTGATCAATGGCTTCCCTGCATTGTCAGGTATCGACCTTGAGATCGAGGAAGGTGAGATCGTTCTGGTCCGCGGTCCGAACGGGGCGGGCAAGAGCACCCTTCTTCGGCTCTGTGCTGGCTTGGCCTCCATCGACGGTGGAAGCGGTGAAGTGCTCGGGTTCGATCTTGGTGATCGACGACAGCGGCGCTCCCTACGGCGAGAGGCGGGTCTCCTAGCCCATCAGACGTTCCTCTACGACGATTTGACCGTCGATGAGAACGTAGCGTTCTGGGCTGCGGCCAATCGGGTCGAACCGGACACGGTCGATCCTGTGCTCGACCGTCTCGGCCTAGCTGGACGCCTTCGCTCGGTCAGAGCCAGCAGCCTTTCGGCCGGGCAGCGTCGCCGCGCCTCGTTGGCTGTCCTTGTGTGCCGCCGACCTCGGCTCTGGCTGCTGGATGAGCCTCACGCTGGTCTTGACGCCGATGGCCAGCGTGTCGTCGACCAGCTGGTTCGCCATGCTGTCGGTTTCGGAGCGACGGTGTTGATCTCCTCCCATGATGTCGACCGGGTGGCCGAGGTCGCCGACCGCAGCGTCACCCTCGTCGGTGGGCGTCTAGATAGCCAAGCGTCGGCATCGAATCGAGTGCGCCGTGCTTCGTGACGCTCGGTTGGTCGCCCGGAAAGACCTTCGCATCGAGCTTGTTTCAAAGGTGATCGCTGGCCAGATCGTGCCTTTCGGTCTCATCGTGTTGTTGCTTTTCGGGTTGGCCGTATCTCCTGATCTAGCCGTGCTCGGCCGCGACGGGCGGTCGGTCCTGGCCCAGGTTGCCCCTGGATTGTTCTGGGTGGCCGTCGTGTTGTCAGCTCTGTTGGCGGTCGGTCGGTCGTTTGCGGTCGAAGCCCAAGACGGAAACCTCGATGCTTTGAAGATGACCGGGCTAGATCCTGCTGGTGTCTTTCTTGGCAAGGCGGCGGCGGTTGCGGTCGAGCTGTTCATTCTCGAGCTCATTCTCGGTATCGGTGCCTTTATCCTCTACGGAACACCGATCGCCAGCTGGGCCCTCCTCGCAGCAACCATCGTGCTGACGACGGCAGGAATTACAGCGGCTGGAACGGTCTACGCCGCCTTGGCCGCCGGACTTCGGGTTCGAGACACTCTGGTTCCGCTCCTGCTACTCCCCGTGCTAACCCCGGTACTCTTGGGAGCGAGTATCGCCACCGAAGCAGCCCTCTTCGGTCCGCCTTCCGATGGCTGGTCATGGGTCCTGCTACTAGGCGCTTTTGCTCTGCTTTATGTCGGTGTTGGCATCGTGGCCTTCGGGTCAATAATGGAGGAGTGATGGGTCGAGCCCAATCAAGTTCAGAGGCTGACGTTTCGCCGTCGGCATCGGCGTCGGCCGATGCGGCGACCCCGGCCTCCCGAGCGCAACGATTGAGTACCAGCTCCCGCCTCACTCGAGTCCTCGGGATCGCCGGACTGCTGTTGCTTGGCATCATGCTCGCTTTCGGTCTTTGGTTCTCCGGGCCCGAGATCGCCATGCGCGACTCTGTTCGACTGCTCTATATTCACGTCCCTTCGGTTTTTGTCGCCTACCTCTGTTTCGGCGTGACCTTCCTCGGCAGTGTCCAGTATCTTCGCAACCAGTCCTCGTTCTGGGACCTGATGGCCCATGCCGCGGCTGAGATCGGCGTACTCTTCGTTGTTTTTGTTCTCGTCACCGGTTCGCTGTGGGGCAAGCCCACGTGGGGAACCTATTGGCAATGGGACCCCCGCCTCACCAGTACCTCGATGATGCTGCTGATGTATGTCGGCTACCTCGCTTTGCGACGTCTCGACCTGCCCGGCGAGGTTCGTTCTCAGCGGGCAGCCGTGCTGGGCATCGTGAGCATTCTCAACGTGATCGTTGTGCACTATTCGGTGAAGTGGTGGCGCAGTCTGCACCAGTCCCAAACATTCGGGATCGATACCCAGATGGATGGGCTGATGCTCTTTTCCTTCTTCCTCGGCGTCATTGCCTTTCTCGCGATCGGTGCCTGGCTTCTGGTTCACAGATTCCGCGTGGGATGGATGGAATCGCAGCTCGATGAGATCAGGTTGGAGCATGCTCTCGTCGAACGACGCAATGAGGGTCGGGCCTATCCCCGTGAAGACGACCTGCTCCAGGTCCGGCCGGGAGAGTCGTAATGCATTGGGAATTCGTGATACCTGGCTACATCATCGTGCTCGGTGGAATCGCTTTGTACGGTGGCCTGCTCATCCGGCGAGGTCGTCGATTAGCGGAGCAGCTACCGCCTGAGAGGAGACGTTTCCTTGACTGACGCAAACTCTGGGCTTCCTGACCCCAACGCTGATGATCTCGATCTTGATCTGACCCCAGCCTCTCGACCCGGCGGCGACTCGACCGGTGGCATCAACCTCCGCAACTGGCTGATCGTCGGCGCCCTGGTGCTCATAGGTGGTGCCGTCATGTTTCAGGCGCTTACCAATGCCCGCGTCTTCTTCTATAACGTCGATGAGGCGGTCGATCAGCAGGCCGAACTCGACGATCGCACCTTCCGTATGCAGGGCACGGTTGTCACCGAGCCGGCCAAGGCGAATGACGGCACCATGACCTTCGCCATGAGCTTCAATGGGGTTGAGGCCGATGTCCGACACGTTGGAGCTGAACCATCGGACCTCTTCCGGGTCGGTGAGCGCGTCGTGGCCGAAGGAAGCTGGGACGACGACGGCGCCTTCCGTTCCTCGCAACTCCTGGTGAAGCATTCGGAGCAGTATGTGGAGGACAACCCAGATCGGCTCGAAACCGACCCTGGCTATGAGCCAAGCGAAGATCGGTAGGCCGCCAAAGCTATGAACTCGGTTCTCGGCTTCGGATTTCTTGTGCTGGGCTTAACGGCGTCGGTTCTCGGGACCGCTGGTGGCGCCTACGCCCTTCTTACCCAACGGCTCGAACTGCTCAAGACCGTTCGCCAGTGGACCCTGCTGGTGGGCGTGGCTGCACTCGGCGCGTTCGTGGTGATGGAGGTCGCCCTCTTCCAGCGCGATTTCAGCGTCTCATACGTGGCCCAAGTCGGGAGCTGGGCCACGCCGCCGATGTTCAACTTTGCTGCTCTCTGGTCGTCACTGGAAGGGTCATTGCTGCTCTGGACCCTCGTGCTCGCCGGTTATCTTGTGGCCGTACTCTTCAAGTTCCGAGATCGCCACGACGACCCTCTCTTCGGTTGGGCTCTCGTGATCATGCTGGCGGTCAGCTCCTTCTTCTTCATCCTGCTGGTCGGGCCGGCCAACCCGTTTGTCAGCGTTGAAGTTCCGGCCGACTTCGTTGAGCAGGGCCCGAACCCGCTGCTTCAAAATCATCTCTTGATGGCGTTTCATCCGCCGATGCTCTATCTCGGGTACGTCGGGTTTACGGTGCCTTTTGCCTTTGCTGCTGCTGCCTTGATCACCGGTCGAGTCGGTGAGGGCTGGCTTGTGGCCACCCGCCGGTGGACGGTTGCGGCCTGGGGCTTCTTGACGGCTGGCATCCTGCTCGGCGCCTGGTGGAGCTATGAGGTGCTTGGCTGGGGTGGCTACTGGGCCTGGGACCCGGTGGAGAACGCATCGCTGTTGCCCTGGTTGACAGGCACGGCCTTCATCCACTCGGTGATGGTGCAGGAGCGGCGAGGGATGTTGCGGGTTTGGAACCTGTCGTTGTTGTGCGCAACGTTCTCCCTCACCATTCTGGGCACGTTCCTGACCCGCTCGGGTGTTGTCGAATCGGTTCACGCCTTCTCCAACGGAGCCATCGGCCCCTTCCTACTCGCCTTCTTCGCCGTTGTGACCGCCTTAAGCGTCGGTCTGATCGCCTGGCGGGGGGACGAGCTACGCTCTCCGGGGGCGATCGATTCTCCGGTCTCGCGCGAGGGGTCGTTCCTCGCCAACAATGTCTTGTTTGGTGCCCTGGCCTTTGTTGTGATGCTCGGCACGGTCTTCCCACTCTTGGCTGAACTCTGGGACGGTTCTCGCCTAACGATCGGTCGCCCCTATTTCGATTCGATGGCCCGCCCGATCGGCTTGACCGTCCTGTTTCTTATGGCGGCTGCGCCGGTGCTGCCCTGGCGGCGAGCCTCGACCGAGTTGCTGACCACACGGCTTTTCTGGCCGACCGTGGCAGGGGTTGGAGCTATGGCCTTGAGCGTTGCCTTGGGCGGTCGTGGATTTTATCCAGTGCTGACGTTTGGTCTCGGTGGCTTCGCGGCGGGAGCCGCGGGCCGCCAACTCGGGCTGGCCACCCGTCGCCAGGGCATCAGCGGCCTGGTCGGGCGGACAAACGGTGGCATGATCGTGCATATCGGTGTTGTGCTGGTCGCGGTTGGTATGGCGGCCAGCGCTTCCTACGAAAGCGACCGAACCTTCGAGTTGAAAATCGGCGAGTCCGTTTCGATGGGTGGTCACGAGTTTCGCTATCTGGAGCCCGGGGCCGACATCAATGATCGACGCCTGCGAGCCTACGCTCTGATCGAGATCGACGGTGGGGATGTCTATGCGCCGGCCACCACGCGCTATCGCCAGCAGGGGATGATTGTGCCGACCCCATCGGTTCGTACCGGATTTACCGAGGACGTCTATCTGGTGCTCGACGGGGCCCCTGCGCCCGAGGACGACTCGATCAGGCTTCGGGTCATTCTGAGTCCGATGGTGGCCTGGATATGGGCCGGCGGCATGCTGATGGCCCTCGGTACGTTGTTCGCCCTGTTCCCCGGTTCGCGGCGGCGACCGATCGACCCAACCTCACTGGCAATCCACACGAGTGGAAAACCGACACCTCCGAGCGACCCGGAACAACCCGAAGATCCGCAACAGCCGGAAGACAGAACGTCGGCGGTCGTTGGCAATGGCTGACGAGAGAGACTCAGCGTCGCCCGACGAGACTGCTGCCACGGTCTCGGAACTCTCGTCGAACCGGCCAAAGACGGCGCGTTTCACCGCCCTGGCAGTGGGCGCTGTGGTCTTTGGATTGATTGGCGTTTTGGCCCTGGCCAACCCGGGCGGTGACAAGGGGGGCTCTACATCACTTCTTCTCGGACGCGTCGCTCCTCGCACCGTTGGGCCGACGCTCGATGGTGGCAGTTTCGACCTGGATGACCACCGAGGTTCGTGGGTTGCGGTCAACTTCTTCGCCACATGGTGCCCGGGGTGCGTCAACGAGCACGACGACCTTGTGGCCCTCGAACGGTGGGGGCGAACCGAGGGAGACCTGCAGCTCGTCTCCGTGGTCTTTCAAGACCCGCCTGATCAGGTCGTCGAGTTCTTTGCCGAGCGGGGTGGTTCGTGGCCGGTCCTCGACAACCCTTCGGTTCCCATCGATTTCGGTGTCGCCCAGATCCCCGAGACCTTCCTGGTCGCTCCGTCCGGTCAGGTCGTTCATCACTTTCAAGGCGAGGTGACGGCCGACCAAGTCGTTGCCTTGATCGCCGAGCTTTCATGAGCGCGGTCAATCCACAATCGTGGCGGCCACTGGCCTATGCCGGTTTGATGGCCGCCGCCCTAGGCCTCCTCCTCGTCGCTTCCTTCGGCGGAGGCGGTCACGAGAGCGAGTTGGAACGCGTTCAGCGTCTCAACGATTCGTTCGCCTGCCCCGTGTGCGACGGAGAGAGCGTGGCTGCCTCGAACACGGCGGTGTCGGCCAACATCCGACAGTTCATCGATGAGCAGGTTCAAGCTGGCAGCACTGATCAGGAAATCAGGGATGCTCTGCTCGCGGCCTACAAGGTTGATATTCTCCTCAATCCTCCGGCCGACGGTTTCGCTGGCCTGGTATGGATCCTGCCGGTGGTGATGGGCTCGCTCGGTGCGGTAGCGGCGGCGGCGGCGATGACACGAGCCAGACGAGCGGGTCGTAAGGCCACCGACGACGATCGTCGGTTGGTAGAAGAGGCCCGCCAGGTCGTGGTCGAATGAGCAAACGATCAGTACAAGCCACCCGGCAAGTCGACGAGCTCGATCATCTGCTGCGTTCGTTAGATGATCTCGACGACGAGTTCGCGGCCGGCGACCTCGATCGTTCGGATTACGACACCCTGCGCAACGACTACACCGTTCGTATCGCTGATGAGATGCGACGGGTCAAGGGCGAGCAGATCTCGGCAGCGACCGATGACGTTGGTCGAACTCGACGTTGGCTCCTCGTCACCGCTGTCGTTGGTCTCTTCGCCGTTGGCGCCGGGGTGCTGGTGGCCTACACAGCGGGGGAGCGTGGTGTGAATGATGGCCTCACGGGAACGATCGACGAGAACCCGCGGCAGAAGACGCTGAGATGCCAACAGTTGGGGACGACAGGCCAGATGCTCGAGTCGTTGGAGTGTTTCGACGAGGTGCTGCTCGAAGATCCACAGAATGTTGAGGCAATGACGTACCGCGGTTGGTACCTGATGCTTACCACATCATCGGCTGAGCAGGCGGGGAACACCGAGGAAGCAATCGAACTGATGGCCTCGGCCATCTCCTATCTCGACCGGGCCGTTGCTCTAGACCCGGGATATGCCGACGCTCGAGCCTTCCGCTCGGTCGTCTATGACCGGCTCGGACAATCGGAGGCGGCCTGCGATGAGATCGAGGACTTGTTGGCGCTGGACCCGCCTGACTTCTTCGTGCAGCAGACAGAGGCGCTGGCCGATCGGAATGGTTGCTAGACAAGGCTTGAAGCCCGCCTGATGTGGGCTAGGCGTCGGCGCCGAGACCGAGGTAGGTGGCCGATGTCCACCGGTCGCCGTCGCGCTCAAGCGCCCAGGTCGATCCCAGCTCACAGCCGCTGCCCTCAACGGGAACCCGTTGAAGAGCGAGATGATCAATCATTTCCGGAATCAGGTTGCCATGACTCGCTATCACGAGGTCGTGTGGCTCCTGGTCCGCTTGTCGATGACTCTCGAAGAAGGTATCGATGAGGTCGAAGCCTTCGGCCAAGGGAGACGTTTCCCAGAGTTCGTCGAATGCCGCCACTTCGAGGCCGATCGCCTCAGCCAAAGGTTCGACAGTTTGCACACAGCGGGTTGCTGTGCTCGACCAGATGGCGGCGATCTGTCTGTCGCCGAAGTTCTTGACCAGATCCTTGGCCTGGAGCTGGCCGCGATCGCTGAGCTGGCGATACTTGTCGCGCTCGTCGGGTGAGCGCGTACCGGCATGGGCGTGCCGAACGAGAAAGACCGTCATGAAGACGAGACTCTACAGGATGGATCAGCCTTGTTGGCCGATGACCACCGCGCTTTGTAGTCAACGGGTGTCGTTAGCGGGCACTGCCGATGTCAGATCGCCGACCAGCCGCCATCGACGAACAGCACCTGCCCGGTCACGTAGCTCGAGGCGTCGGAGCACAGATACAACAGGCCGCCGTCCAATTCCCCCGACTCGCCCGGTCTGCCCATCGGAGCGTTGGCCGTGATGTAGTTCTGACCGCTATCACTCCGAAACATGTCACTGGTCATCTCGCTGCTAAACCAGCCGGGCGCGAGCGCATTGACCCGTATGTTCTTGCGAGCCCACTGGGAGGCGAGCTCTCGGGTCAGGTTGTGCAGCCCGCCTTTGGCCGCCGCATAGCCGGGAACCTTGAGCCGCCCACCGCCGCCTGCTCCCAGCACCGAACCGATATTGACGATGACGCCTGGTCGTTCGGCTTCGATCATGTGGGCGGCCGCCTTCCGGCTGAGTTCGTAGGGTGCCATCAAGTTGATGCGGAGTTCGGCCTCGAAGCCATCGCTGGTGTCATCGATGGCGGCAAGAACACGCGAGATTCCGGCATTGTTGACCACGATGTCGAGCTGGCCGAAGTGCTCGGCAGCGGTTGCAACAAGGTGTTCGGCACTCCCCGGCTCGGTGATGTCACAGGCGACGGGAACGATGACATCATTGGGCGAACGACCTGTTTCGGCCGCGATCGAGTCGCGAAGCTCGGTGAGTCTGGCCTCCCGTCGAGCTGCAACGACCACCGAGGCGCCGGCTCCAGCGAGCACAGCAGCGAAGCGGGCGCCGAGGCCCGAGCTAGCGCCGGTGAGGATGGCGACCTTGCCATCGAGTCGGAACGCTTGCGTTGGATCGTGAGTCATGGCAGACATGGTGCCACCTGGTGTGTGGAATCTCACATTCCGAGGAACATCTCGAGCTGGCATTGTTTCACAGTTGGCGTTCGTTTCGACAATGTTGGCCGGTGCATGGGGGTTTGGCGCCCGAGATCGTTCCGGCCTCGACTGGATTGGAAGCTGGTAGGTTTCTGGCTGTGGGAGCTGTGAACCGTGTCGCTTGGCGAGGACCAACCGAACGAGGTCGACGACTCGCGATGGCCGTCATTTTGGCCCTGTTCGTCGTGCTGGTTTTGGCGGCGCCTTCGTCGGCAACTTGGTCGATCGTCGCCGTCGACGAGGACACCGGCGAGGTTGGGGTAGCGATGGCTTCGTGCGTGCCGGCCTCGGTGCTCGGCAACGAGGGCCAGGTTCTGGTTCCGGTTTTGCTGGCGCCTGGCGTGGCCGTCGGAGCGGTGCAGGGAATCGCTGACCCATCCCTGATCGAGCTGGCTGGTGCAGAGCTGCTCGATCGTAGCGATCCGCAGGTGATTGTGGAAACGCTCCTCGAACAGGATGACTTGGCATCTGCTCGCCAGTATGGCTTCGTCTCGCTGGTTCACCGAAACACCGCCACCGCCGACGCGTCATCCTCGGTTCCTGGCGTCGTCCAGTACACGGGTCCTGATGTCGAACCGAGCGCAGGACAGCGAGCCGAGGAAGGGGTTGCTGTCCAAGGTGGGTTGCTGAGCTCGACGGAGGTTCTCGACGCCTCGATGATGGCGTTCACTCGCTCCCGTGAGGCTGGATCAGATCTAGCGACCGCCTTGGCGGAAGGTTTGAGCGGTGGGGCTCGAGTCGGTGGCGATCGCCGGTGCGGGGCCCAGTCCGCTCTCTTCGCTCAATTGGTGGTTGCCCGCGCCTTCGACGATGGGGCTGCGCCCGAGACGCTGCTCACCGTCATCGTCGACGAGGGCGACGGGCAGAACCCCGTCTTCCTGCTCGAGGAGGCGTTGGTCGAAGGTCAGACAGGATGGTTGCGGCTCGGCCAAAGCCCCCAGCGCGGGGTGCCAAAACGCGGTGTCTTGGCCGTCGGCATCGGACTCGGTCTCGCTTCGATGCTCGTTCTCTGGCGAGGAATGGGTTCGCCGTCGGCCCGGCGCTCCCCCCAAGACTCGCTTTCTTAGAGGCATCTGGCTGTCGAAGAGAGCTCCGAGCAGCGATTGTTCGCTCCCTCGCTTACACTAACGAAGTGTCCTGTTGCAGGCTCAACATTGCGCACTGCGGCGCTTGCGATGGCTTGCGGCGCGGTAAAAGGCGCGACTTTTACAGGTAGTTAACAGTCATATCTAACTGTGGGAGTTGTTGTGGTTCGACAGGCGACGAAGTGTGGCGACCGACGTGCGGGCTTCGGTGGTACTTACGTGATGACGATTCGCTCAAGGAATGCGTGTAAACCAAGGACGAAATCGTGAGCGAGAGCAAGATTGACCTGGGAATTCCCGGTCTTGAACAAATCCAGGTGATTGGTTCAGGCGGATCTGCCGTCGTCTATCGGGGTGTCCGCTCGCTGGACGCCGCCAGCTCGAGTGATGATGCACAGGCGCCGGCCCCCGTAGCGGTCAAGGTTCTGAAGTCTTCCTGGGATCCCAATGCGATTCGACGCTTCGAACGTGAGCAGCGGGCGATGCGTAAGCTCGCTGGCTACCCAGGATTCGTGCCGATTTTGGAAACCGGAACCACATCGAATGGTGCGCCCTATTTCGTGATGCCGTTCTTCGAAGGCGGCTCGCTCCACGAGCGGATATCACGAGAGGGTCCGGTCGCTTGGCCGCGTGCCCTTCGACTTATCGAGCAGGTCACCGAGACGGTCGGGATCGCCCATGAACACGACGTCTTCCACCGCGATCTGAAGCCGGGCAATATTCTGCTCGACACCGACGGAAACGCCCATGTCACCGATTTCGGGATCTCGCTCATCGCGTCGGAACTGGCCGATGGTTTTCCGACCACATCGACCGCCTTCACCCCGGCTTACAGTCCACCCGAATCGTTCACCAATGCGACGAAGCCATCGGCAGCCACCGACATCTATGGGTTGGCGGCCACGCTGTGGGCCCTGTTGGCCGGCCACGCCCCGTTTAAGGCGCCAGGTGAGCAGGCTGCGCCCGCCACCGTCTTCGGTCGTGTCGCTATGCAGCAAGTCGGCGATCTCCGCGACCGCATCCCGAGTCCGATCTGTCGGTTCATCGAGGAGTCGATGGCCAAGGAGCCCGAGGATCGCCCTCAAACCGTCGTCGCCTTTCACGAGGGGTTGCGCTCGGCTCGAGAAGACGCCTTTCGAGGTGTCGAGGCGCCAAGGCTTGAACTCAATACACCAACACCGCTCGACCCTGCGCCTGAGCCCAACCTCGATCGCGTTCGCAAGGCTCCAGCTCCCGTCCGTGCCTTCGACCCGATAGGCGCCGACTCCAACGCCCGTTCCGACGGGAGTTCCGCTGACGATTCGACCGCCCCGTATTCGGTGATACTGCCACCCGAGCCGGGATCGACGCTAACCGCCGATCGACCGAAGACCATTTCGTTGGACGGTGAGGCTTCGTTGGACGGTGAGGCCGAAACGCGAGCTGAGCTTCCTCCTCTAGAGGCCGACCTAACCCGGCCGATGCCCGCCGGTTTCGCCGCCCCGCCCCCGCCCCCAGCGGTCTTGAAGGACGCGAGCGACCACCGCGATCCGCTGGACGACGGCATCCAGATTCTCGAAGATGATGACGAGAATGCTGTTGCTTTGCAGCCGAGCGCTCCGGCGCGTCTCGATAGCCCGTTCACCTCGAGGCGTCCTTCGTGGCCCTGGCCTGCCCTTGTTACGGCGGTGGCTATTCCGCTCATCGGCCTCTTGCTCTGGCGCCTGCTTGGCGGTGCTGGTGGCGATGATCTCGAAGGCGCACGAGTCGAGGTCTCCACCGAGCAGAGTGTGGTCGGGGAAATCCCCGCTTCCCGTGAGGTCGGAGCCGCTGGCGCTCAGGCCGCTTCAGGGTCACAGGCCGAGGACCGGGGCGGCGCCACGGTTCGCCAGCCGGCCGACGACCCGTCTGTGACCAATCCGAGCGTTGACACGCCGGTTGTTACAACTCGTCCCGGCGGTGCCACGGATCTCACCACCATCGTCTCAGCAGAAACAGGGTCGGCATCCTCGGTTACCTCTGTGGCGTCATCGCTTCTGACCGTGCCGACCACGCCGACAACAAGTCAGGGCGGGTCGACGGTGACGAGCATTGGCGCTACAACATCCTCAGGACTTTCATCGACGACGGAGACCAGGCTGGTGACGACCTCGACGACCGCAGCCGTCGAGGTGCCCGTTCAGATCGTGTCCGGTCCGACTCTTGTCAGCGCAAGCCCGAGTCTGGTCGTCTTCACCTATCAAACAAACCAGGCGTGCTCAACCGGTAGTTTCGTGATCAGGGAATCCGATACCGGTACCGAGGCAGGCCGCTGGATTGGCGATCGTGGCTGCTTTGGCCCGGTCCATGAGGGAAGAACGAGCTGGAGCAACTTCGACATCCAGCCACAAGTTGAATACACAGTGAGTGTCACGATCGAAGGCCAACCGGCATCGGCAACCGACACGCTGCCCTCCGGTAGTGGCACAGACACGTCTGTGTTCAGCTTCATCATTCCCTAAGATCATCCCTGGCGGTAGCGTTGGCGGTGATGACGCTTCGCTATGGAATAATCGGAACCGGCATGATGGGCATCGAGCACATCGAGAACATCAAGGCCATACCTGACGCGTCGGTGGTCGCGATTAGCGACCCCGATGAGGGCTCGTTGCAAACAGGTCGTGATGCCTGCGCCGGGCAGAATATCGAGGTGGCGGCCTTTGAGGATCACCGAGATCTGTTGGCCGAGGGGTCGGTCGATGCGGTCGTGATCGTGTCGCCGAACCATACCCACAGAGCGGTCCTCGATGATGTGCTCGTCAGCGGTGTCCATGTCTTGATTGAAAAGCCTCTATGCACCACGATTGAGGACTGTCTGGAGGTCGAGCGCCGCATTGCTGACACGGCTTCGACGTTTCCCGATCGTGTCGTTCAGGTCGGGCTTGAGTATCGCTACATGCCGCCGGTGGCCGAGCTTGTCGGCGAGGTTCATGCCGGTGCGGTTGGCAAGCCTCGAATGGTGGCGATTCGTGAGCACCGATTCCCCTTTCTGACGAAGGTTGGTGACTGGAATCGGTTCTCACAGAACACCGGGGGAACCCTGGTCGAGAAGTGTTGCCACTTCTTTGATCTCATGAACCTGATCCTTGAGGAGAAGCCGGTCCAGGTCATGGCCTCGGGAGCCCAAGACGTCAACCATCTCGACGAAATCTATGATGGCCAGCGTTCAGACATTCTCGACAACGCCTACGTCATTGTTGATTACCCCAGCGGGGCACGAGCCATGCTGGATCTCTGCATGTTCGCCGAAGCCACCCACAACCAGGAGGAGCTCTCCGTCGTTGGTGATAGAGGCAAGATCGAGGCGCTCATTCCTGAAGGGGTGCTGCGTCGGGGTCGTCGAGGTGAGCATGAGATTGGCCGCGTTGAGCAGGCCGTCGTCGATACCTCACATGTCGCCTACGATGGCCTCCACCACGGGTCGAGTTATCTCGAACACCTAGACTTTCTGGCCGCGGCCCGAGGCGAAGGCCCGGTTGCGGTGAGCATCGAAGATGGGCTCTGGTCGGTTGCCATGGGCGTTGCCGCTCATCGCTCGATCGAGGAGGGCCGTCCGGTGGCCTTGGCAGAACTTCTCGGCGATCGGGTCTCGTCTTAGTACGTTGGTTCCGACCGGCAAGATGTGATGACGAAAGGTAGGGCAATGCCCTCAGAAGTGAGTTGGTTCTCGGCGCTATGCGACGATGACTATGAGTTCCTCGGCAGCCCTGATCCTGAGCTTCACAGCTCTTGGGAGCACTGCCGAAATATCGTTTTGACCGCCGACCGGTATGGATTCGACAATGTGCTTCTGCCATCCGGCTACGCCCTCGGCATCGACAACGTCGCTTTCGCAGCCGGGATTGCCCCCATGCTGGCGACGTCGCGGCTGCTCCTCGCTGTGCGCTGTGGTGAGCTGGTCGCGCCCCAGATGGCCCGACAACTCGCGACCATCGATCAGATGCTTCAGGGGCGCCTCACGATCAACATCATTTCGTCTGACATCCCGGGTCAGCAGCTGGAAAGCGAACCCCGGTATCGCCGTTCTACCGAGATCATGTTCGTTCTACGCGAGCTGCTCAACGGCAATGGGGTCGACTTCCAAGGAGACTTCGTCAACCTACAGATCGATCCACCTCGGATCCGAACGGTGAGCGGACGCAGCCCCTTGTTCTATTTCGGTGGTCTGTCGCCTGCGGCGAGAGACTGTGCGGCCGCCGGTGCCGACGTCTTCCTGATGTGGCCGGATCGAACCGAACGTGTGCTTGAGGTCAAGCAAGACATGGACCAGCGGGCGGCGGCCAAAGGGCGGAAGTTGCGCTACGGGTGGCGGTCACATGTGATCGTGCGAGAAACCGAGACCGAGGCGCGGGCGGCGGCCAGTCGCCTTCTTTCCAAGCTTGACGACGTCACGGGCCAAGAGATCCGTCAACGCTCGCTGGATTCCGCCTCAGCCGGTGTCGCTCGCCAAGCCGAACTCAGAGAAGGTTCGGACGATGATGGCTATGTCGAACGACACCTCTGGACAGGTGTTGGTCGTGCCCGATCCGGTGCTGGTGCCGCCATCGTTGGAGACCCCGATCAGGTAGCGGCCAAGATTCGAGAGCTGGAAGCCTCCGGGATCGAAGCCTTCATCCTGTCGGGCTACCCTCACCAGGCTGAATGCGACCTCTTTGCCCGCCATGTCCTTCCTCAGCTCGACCATGGCCCGCTGATGTTCGAACCGGACCCAGTGGTCGTCTAGCGGTTGGCTGGGCTCGTCAGAGGCGTGAGGTCGGTCAGCCGACGATGTCGACTGGTGTGCCCAGCGGGATCTCGGCCAGTGCTGCTATCTGGTCGTTGGTGATACGGACGCAGCCCTTGCTTCGCTGTTCACCGATCAGCGATGGGTTGTTGGTGCCATGGATCGCAATTGCGGGCAGGCCGCCGTTGAAGGTGTCCATCACCTCGGAGAACCCAGACAGGGCGACGATATGGGACCCATACACGCCGGTGGGGTCGGCCTGCTCGATGACGTCTCGAATGTAGAACCGCCCGAGGGGTGTCGGCGTTTGGTCTGTACCGATGACGGCGGTCGTCGACAGCACCTCAGTGTCTCCGCGCCACAATCGCACCGACCGTTCGCTCAAATCGACCTCCACCCGATGCTCGACGTTGCTGAGCTCGACAAACCGCCGTTCGATCCAGCCTGTTTGTCCGTTGGGCATCACCGGCATCGACACCTCAACCCAGTCGGTATCGCTGTCGGCGTCGGTCACCAGGAAGACGCGGTCGCCTCCGAACTGGGTGGGATTGGGAAACCATTGAAGCGGTGTTTGGCCGTCTGGTCGAGCGTAGGCGTAGACGCCTTCGGTGGTGACGGTGGCCACGATTGCTTGAGTCGCCAGACCTGGCTCGGTGAAGGCGAGGTCGGCCTCGGAGGCGTCGTCGACGCGGTCGGGTGTGGTGGGCGTCGGTTCAGCCAACCCGCCCTCACCCACTACAGCTCCATCCAGCACTTCGCTAGCGAGGGCTGTCGTCGATCCTGCGGTGTCGCCGTCGATGTTTGCGCCGGTCAACACAGCGGCAAGCCCACCAACCACGACCGCGGTCAGCATGAGGTAGGCCAGAAGGCCGATTCGTCGAAGACGGGGATGGGGGAGAGCCACGTGTGCCTTTCGGCAGCACGAAGCCCGTGTTTAGCTCCCGGTCGGAACCTCGATGGTGCTGACCTCGGCCACGCAAGCACTGTCGCCCTGGGCCATGCTCGAGTTGAGCTGGACAGCAGTGGCACCGTAGAGCGAGCCGAGTAAACCCTTGACCATGCCTCGGTCGACCGCACAGATCACCGGATGATCGATGGCCACCTCCCCAAAGGGGCAGTGATCGGTAGCTAGGTGTACGTTTTCCGCATCCGGACCGGAGCCGGCTGAGCCTTGGTGACGCTCGGTATGGGCGGCAAAGCCGTGGGCCGATAAGGCATCGGCCACGACATGGAGAGCCGAACGAAATGAGCGCTGCGATGCACCTGAGTCGCCGAGGGTGGCAGCCATCTTGCGACCGAACTCCTCGCCCACCTCTTCGGCCAGTTCCTCCGCCTCGGAACGTGGGAGTTTCGAAAGAGCACGACCGAGGAGGGTGATGAGGATGTCGTCGTGGCCAACATCGAACTCAAGATGTAGCTCGGGCACCGTAACTTGGTAGGTCTTAGCTGGGCGGCCAGCTCCGGTTCGTTCACGGTAGCCGACCTCGAGATAGCCGCCGTTCGCCAATTTTTCGAGGTGGTGGCGAGCGACATTTGTATGAAGGCCTGTGGCTTCCGCCACATCCTTGGTGGTCAGACCGTCGTCATGATCGCGAACCATCAGGTAAATCTTGCGGCGGGTGGGGTCGCCGAAAGCTGAAGTGATCGCGTTCACCAGGCTGGCGAATTCGGTCGGCTTGAGTGCTCGGGTTGCCACCTCGGTAGTCTACCCAACGAGGCGGTCCGCATGAGGCCCGACCGATTCAGACGCCCAGAACGGCTCTCTGGGCACCTATGAGGAGCAGTTCACGTGACCAACCAGTCGGTAACCGAAGACGTCGTACGAGAAGCTCTTCGGCCGGTTCAAGACCCCGAACTCAACCGGAGCATCGTGGATCTTGGCATGGTGCGCTCGATCGGGATTGCGCTACCTCACGTTACGGTCGCCATCGATTTGACGATCGCCGGGTGCCCCCTACGAGCCGAAATCGATCGTCGAGTGCGAGATGCGGTGGTCGCCCTCGATGGCGTCGATGACATGACGCTCGAATTCGGCGTCATGACCGACGAACAGCGTGAAACCTTGCGTCGGCAACTCCACGGTGATCCTGGCGCCACCGCCGGATCTCAGCCGGGTCACGGCCACGCCGAAGGGCGGGCCATCCCGTTCGCCGATGCCGACAATCGCACACGTGTCCTGCTGGTGGCTTCCGGCAAGGGCGGCGTTGGCAAAAGCTCGGTGACCACCAACCTCGCCGTCGCTCTGGCGGCCAGAGGCAAGAAGGTGGCGGTTGTCGATGCCGATGTGTGGGGATTCTCGATTCCGCGAATGCTCGGTGTCAACCGCCCGCCGGTCGTGATCGATGAGATGATCGTTCCCCCCGAATCGCATGGTGTTCGCTGCATCTCGATGGGTTTCTTTGTCGACGAGAACCAGCCCGTAATCTGGCGTGGTCCGATGTTGCACAAGGCCCTCGAACAGTTCTTGACCGACGTCTATTGGGATGAGCCCGACTTCTTGATCGTGGATCTCCCTCCGGGCACAGGCGACATCGCTCTATCCCTCAGCCAGTTCCTTCCCCGCTCCGAACTGCTCGTCGTGACGACACCGCAGCCGGCAGCCCAGAAGGTGGCGCAGCGCGCCGCCTACATGGCCCACAAGGTGCACATCACCGTCTCAGGCGTTATCGAGAACATGAGCTGGTTTACCGGCGACGACGGCAAGCGCTACGAGCTCTTCGGAGCCGGCGGCGGGCAAACCCTAGCCGACGAGCTTGAGGTTCCGCTTCTGGCCCAGATCCCTCTGGTCGCTAAGTTGCGCGAAGGCGGCGACACCGGAATGCCTATCGCGATCGACACCGAGTCTGAAGCAGGCGCCGTGTTCGCTGCTTTGGCCGAGACGGTCGACGTGGACCTGGCCCCCAAGAAGCGCTATCGATCTGAACTGAAAATCAACTGACGCAGCCAGCGTGGCGCCGCCTTGGCACCTCTCACGAACTTTCCAGGCTGAAGTAACCGTAGAAGGCTTCGCGAAGGCTAGGTTTGGGTACATGGAGATCCGCATCGGGATTGCTGAGACGTCGCAGGTCATTGAGATCGAGATGGACGACGGCACTGACCTTAAAGACGTGAAGGCCAAGATTGAGGCCGCCCTGGGCGGCAAGGTTGACGTGGTCTGGTTCGAAGATCGCAAGCAACGTCAGATAGCGGTGCCTGCACCTCGGATCTCTTTCGTCGAGGTCAACCCGAGCGAGGCTGAACGCAAGATAGGGTTCGGCGCCTAGTCGGCGCCACGCCACAGCGTGGCCGACCGAGCCCGCCTCCGATTCATTGCTGGCAAGGGCGGAGTTGGCCGGACGGCCGTCGCCCGAGCGCTGGCGGCCAAGGCTGCGGCCGGAGGAGCTCGTACGCTCCTCATCGACGCCGGCCCCACAGCGGTTGGCTCAAAGGCCGCCGATAGGGGCGCAGCTGAAGAAGGCGCGTCGTCCGACTATTCGTTCCTTCGACTCTCCGCTCAAGACTCTGTCGACGAGTATCTCAAACGCTCTCTGCGCCTGCCGGTTCGCCCTGCCAGGCTTAAGCCGATGGCGGCGATCTTCAACTATGTCGCCATCGCCGCTCCCGGTGTTCGCGAGATTCTGACGATAGGCAAGATCGGTGAAGAGGTGCGCAGCGGTGGATGGGACGAGGTGATCGTCGATGCGCCGGCCTCTGGCCACCTCGTCGAGCTCTTGAACGCTCCTGACGAGTTGCTGACCCTGGTCGGCGGCGCTGGCCCACTTGCAGCCGAATCGCGATGGTTGGGCGAGCTGCTGGCTGAAGAAATGACCTCGATCTGGGTTGTTGCTCTGCCCGAACCGATCGTGGTCGCTGAGACGATTGATTTGATGAATCGGCTCGGCGATAGTGATGTCGCGGTCGAGGCTGTCGTGATCAATCGTATGCCGCCATCCGTCGGCGCTGCCGGTCGGGTCGAGGTGGAACAGAGCCGAAGAAGCGGTGACGACTCCGCTGTACTGGCTCGGCTTGCCATCGACATGGACGATTGGGCCAGACCTTGTGCTGCTGCTCTCGAAGCGATGGACACCGACATCGACATCTACCGATTGCCGTGGGCGATCGATGTGGCCGCCGAGCTTGAGGCGGTGCTTTGAACCCGAGCCAGGATCGAGCGGTCGATGATCTCTTGGCCACCTCTCGTCTTATCGTAGCCGTCGGTACCGGCGGCGTCGGAAAGACGACGACCGCAGCCGCTCTGGCGGTGCGAGCCGCCTACGCCGGTCGTCGTGTCCTCGTCTTTACGGTCGACCCTGCTCGTCGGCTGGCCGATGCGCTCGCCGTGTCATCGCTCCCGGCCGATCCTGCCCTGGTTTCGCTCGAGGGCGCCTCGGGACGCCTGTGGGCGATGATGGCAGACACAAGCCTTAGTTGGGACCGGCTGGTTGAACGCTGTTCGCCTGATCGCGATCTCGCCGATGAGCTCCTGGCGAACCCCCTCTATCGTTCACTAACCAAGAACTTTGTCCAGAGCCACGACTACATCGCTCTGGATCATCTGTGTGAATTTTCAGCCGATGACCGATTCGACCTCGTCATCGTTGACACCCCGCCGTCGGGCCACGTGCTCGACTTACTCGATGCGCCTGGCCGAATGGTCGAGTTCTTCAACAGCCGTCTACTCGATGTTCTGACCGGAGGACGGCTCGGGCGCAGCGTTGGCCAGTTTGCGGCACAACCCTTCCTTCAGCTTGCGCGCCGGATCCTAGGAACCGACTTTCTGGCCCAGGTTTCCCGTCTCTTTACCCTGCTCCGAGGGTTGGGTCCGGCGTTCGGCGATCGCGCCGCCCTGGTCGAAGATATTCTGGCCCGGCCAGAGACCTCGTTTGTAGCGGTCACCACCACCTCGCCCCGGCAGCGAATCGAACATGACGACCTGGTGGGCGAGCTGGCCAAACGGTCAATCGAGCTCGACCTCCTGGTTTTGAACCGGTCGCTGCGAGCGGTTCTCGACCCGACGGATTCACCCGGCGTGCCCGGTTCGGCCGATGGTTCGAACCTTGATTTCGTCGACGGTGAGTTGGCCGCCGCTGTGCGGCGATGGCGTCAACTTGTCGACAACGAGGTTCCGATCAGTACGGAGCAGCCGTCGGTCGCCGTGGCGTTGAATCCGGCTGGTTTCGACGGGATCGATGGTCTCCGCTCGTTCTTCGTTTGATCCCACCGCTACTGTTCAGGCATGGCCTCGACCAACGATCTCGCACGGCTCTACCTTGATGTCGATACAGCGGGCCGACACCACCTACGGCGGCTCGTCGGGTCGTGGGCGCCTCTCGCTGATCTCAGCTTTTCCGACCTCCTGTTGTGGGGAGCGGTGAAGGACGATTCCAACGAGTTGATCGTGATTGGCCAGATACGTCCAACGACGGCCCAGACCCTCTACCTCGATGACCAGGTTGGCCAACGTCACACGATGGACGATCAGCGACTCGTGGCCAAGGTGCTGGCCACCGGGGAACCCCACCAAGACGAGGTTGATCGCCATCGACGTTCGGTGCCGGTCCGGGTCCGGATTCAGGCTATCCCGGTTCGTCACGACGGTCAGCTGATAGCCGTGCTCACCGGCGACACCTCGGTCAAGGAAGAGTCGCAGACCAGTGAGCTTGAGCTCGCCTACCTGGGGGTCTTTCGGCGCCTCGCGGTGATGCTGGCCGAAGGCATGTTTCCCTTCCCCTTCGAGGACGCGGTGACTGAAGAGTCGCCCCGGGTCGGCGATGGTGCCCTAATCCTGGATGGCAATGGCCGCGTGGTTTACTCGTCGCCCAATGCTGTTTCGGCGCTTCACCGCCTCGGGTACCACGGCCGAATCAACGATCATCTGCTCAGCGACATCGGGTTCGACCCTGACGTGGTGGAGAGTTCGTATCGCTTGAAGGTCCCCGTCGTCGACGAGCTGGAACGAGGAGAGCGAGCCACGATCCTGTCTCGCATCGTGCCCTTGATCGAGCAGCAGAACGTAACCGGCGCACTCGTGCTCCTACGCGACGTGTCGGATGTGCGCCGTCGAGACCGGATGCTGGTGTCGATGGATACGACGATGAGAGAGATCCACCATCGGGTCAAGAACAATCTGCAAACCGTTTCGTCCTTGCTTCGTATTCAGGGACGCAGGCTCGAATCACCGGAGGCCAAACTGGCGATCGACGAGTCGGTACGCCGCATCGCCTCAATCGCCGTGGTCCACGAGATGTTGGCCAACAGTGGCGGTGACGAGGTGCAGTTTCGAGATGTGCTACAGCCGATCGTGACGATGGCGGCCACCACCTTGGTGTCGGCCGACAGGCCGGTGGAGTTTCGACTTGTGGGGGACGGGCCAACCCTTATCTCGTCGAAGGCGTCGTCACTGGCCGTTGTCGTCTCTGAACTTCTCCAGAACGCCGTTGAGCATGGCTATCCCACGGGAGGCGGTGGCGGAACGGTGACCGTTGAGCTGTTCACGTCTTCCACCGAGCTACAAGTGCGCGTGCACGATGACGGCGTTGGTGTTGAGCCTGGGTTCGACGCGTCGGCGTCGCCCGGTCTCGGGTTGACGATCATCTCATCGCTCGTATCCGGCGAGTTGGGAGGAGAACTCAAGATCCGGCCAGCCACACCACCTCAACGAGGCACGCTGGCCCAGGTGACCGTGCAGCTGGGCGCGCTCGACAATGACTAGCGTCGCGATGGTTTGGCGTATGGTCTAGCTGGCCTGGGCGGCAGGCTGCGGCGGCTAGCGCCGAAGATAGTTCCGGCGCAACGTTCGGCGTTCCTCTTCAGAGGTTGCTCCCCAGACACCGGAGTCCTGATTGGTCAGGAGGGCGAACTCAAGGCAAGGCTCCTGGGCGGGGCATTGCCGGCACACATCCTTTGCATCGGCGATCTGATCAACCGCAAGACCTGTCGTCCCCACGGGGAAGAAGAGTTCTGGGCTGGTGCCGCGGCACGAAGCCGTGGCTCGCCATGACAGATCAGGCTCGTAACTACCGCGTTTCGCGGCGGCCTGTTGAGCGACTTGTTCGAAGTAGGCGAATTCTGCTGATGGTGACGGTGCACTAGCATCCAAGATGCTGCCGTCTACAACCGAATCCGTCGGTAAACCTGTGACTTTCACGATTCCTCCCTACAAAAGCGTGAGTGCCATGCAAGTGGACTACGTCCACTTGCTGTGTTTGCCGGTCTTTTCACTGTGAACGGGGCTTCGGCGTAACATGGTGTGCCACACAGCACGTCGCAGATGTCCGTTGGTTAACAAGACTAGTCGAATAGTTAGAAGTTCGTAAAGTGTGAGAGTCAAATAATCTACACACAGCGACCAGCAGGGCGGTGGAGCGTTGTATGTGACGGGTTTGAAGTACCGGTCAGATCTACGAGGAGAGGAAATGGCGTGACGCAGATCGTCGCACACCGGGGTGCTTCAGCAACGCACCCCGAGAACACATTGGCAGCCTTTGAGGCCGCTCGACACCAGGGAGCCTCCGGGGTCGAGCTCGACGTTCGACGTACCGCCAACGAGGTGCTCGTCGTTCACCACGATGCTCATCTGGCTGACGGTCGTTTGATTCTTGAACTTGAACCGGAGACAACCCCGGAGTGGCTACCGACACTTGGCGAGGTGCTCGATGTCTGTGCCGGGATGTGGGTCAATGTCGAGATCAAGAACCCGCCCGAAGACCCGGATTATGACGCTGAGAATGCTATATCGCTGGCTGTGGCCGGCCTTCTTACCGCCCACATCCTGGGTGAGTCAGGCCTCGATGAGACCATGTCGGATGCCGACAAGTTCGCCGAGCGCGTGGTCGTTTCGTCGTTCAACGTTTCCAGCGTTCTACGAATCAAGGAGATCAATCCTGCGATTCCCACCGGCTTGCTGGTCTGGGGCCAGATCGACCCTCCGTCGCTGATTGCTCGCGCTGTTGACAATGACTTTGATGCGATCCATCCTCACGACATTCTGGTCGACGCGGCCTTTGTCGCCCGAGCCCGCGATGCTGGCTTGGCCATCAACGTCTGGACGGTCGACGATCCAGCCCGCATCGTTGAACTCGCCACCCTCGGCGTCGACGGCATCATTACCAATGCGCCGGATCGAGCCTGCGCCGCCCTGAAAAAGGCCGGGCTGGCCTAGTCGACGTTGGTTCTGCTGGTTGGCGTGTCGCCGGCTGGACCGACGGCGGTCGCGGCATCGGTGGTTGGAACGACGAGGCGGATGGCGTCGGGCAGATGGCCAACCCGGAGCGAGTCGACCGGCGCAAAGTACTCACCGTCGAGCTGATACGGGAACGGTCGGTAGCCACGCAAGGTGGCGAGATGAATCCCGGACCGGTGGAAGGCGTTTCCTCCATCGGCGACACCGGAACTCGAAAGCATTGTCCCGATAGCGGTGGGAAGGAGCTCGTGCAGGCGGAGCGATCGTAGGCCGACGATCGACAGTGGCGAGGTGAGCGATGCCTCTGGAGCCACAGTGAGGGCACGGTTGCCGAGGTAGGTGTAGGGATCACAGTTGAGCGCTATGCAGAAGTGAGCGTCGAACGATTCCGCGCCGGATTCCGCGCTGGATGCAACGCTGGATTCCGCGCTGGACTGATCGAGAGCGACCGAGAACCAGGGTTGGCGATGATCGAGGTCGCTCAGCCAGGTGGCGAGCGTGGCCGCCACGAAGAGTGGATGCCCCGCATAGCGTTTCAATGCTCCCCGGCGCTCGACCCGCCCGACTACTGCGGCGTCAAAGCCAGCGCCAAGGTTGAACAGGAACGCTCGATCGTTGGCCATACCGACCCCGGCCAGAACCGTTGAGTCGGATTCCAGCGCATCGAGCAGGACGTGGCTGGCGTCGACCGGATCGTTTGGGTAGCCGAGTGACCGGGCGAAGACGTTGGTCGATCCGCCGGGCAGGGGAGCGATCAGCGTCGATGAACCGAGGAGTCCGTTCACCGTTTCGTTGATGGTGCCGTCGCCTCCGAGGGCGACAACGACATCGGCCGCTCCCGGGCTCTCGACCGACGACGCGGCTGCGGGTGTTGTGTCTCGCCGACCAACGCCATGGGCCAGCCGTATGGCGTGGCCGCCCTTCGTCGTCTCGATGACGGTGAGTTCGTGGTCGGCCGCCAGAACACGCTGTATCTGGACCCGACGACGCGAGTCAACCGATGAGGCGAAGGGGTTGACGATGAGAGCGATCCTCACCCCACCAGTGTGCCGGAAGAAGGAGGTGTAAATATTGCCAAGCCCGATTGACCGCGACGTTGGCGTTATGCCCTACCATCCAGAACATGAAAGTCGTTGTTTGTGTTAAGCAGATCCCCGACCCTGCAGATCCGGGCGCTCTCGACCCCGAGACCAAGACCCTCAAGCGGGATATGAAACTGATCCTGGACGAGTCTGACTCCTACGGTGTCGAGATGGCCCTCCAGCTCGTCGATGCAGCTGGTGAAGGCGAGGTGACTCTCGTCTCGATGGCTCCAAACAATGAGCGATCTGGCTTATCGACCGCCTTGGCTATGGGAGCGGCCTCCGCCACCCTGGTCTCCGACCCGGCGCTCCAAGGATCCGACAGCCTCACAACGGCGAAGGTTCTGGCCGCCGCCATCAAGGACCAGAGCCCCGATCTCGTTATCGCCGGCTCGGAGAGTTCCGATGGATACACCGGCACGGTGCCCGAACAGATTGCTGGTGTGCTCGACCTGCCGTCGGTAACCGCGGCCAAGTCCATCACCGTCGACGGTTCATCGATCAAGGTTCAGCGTCAAACCGACGCTGGCCACGATGATGTCGAATGCCCGATGCCCTGTGTTGTCTCGGTGACCGCCGGTGTTGTCGAGCCTCGCTACCCCTCGTTTAAGGGCATCATGGCCGCCAAGTCGAAGCCGGTCGACGAAAAGACCGCCGCTGACCTTGGTTTCGATGCGGATGCGGTCGGTTGGGCTGGCGCCGGACAGGAGATCGTCGATGTCGCCGAAGCTCCCCAGCGCGAGGCCGGAGAAATAGTAGAAGACGACGGAGAGGCCTACACCCGAATCGTTGGCTTCCTTGAAGAACTCAAGATCATCTGAGGAGGCTGAACAATGACGCTCTCAACCCTGTGGGTTTACGCTGAAGTGAGCGACGGCGAGGTCTCCTCGACCACGCTTGAACTCTTGACCAAGGCCCGTGACCTGGCCGATACCGTTGCCTGCGTTTACGCCGGCGACGACGCCGACGACGTAGCCGATGTGCTCGGCGAGTACGGTGCCGAAACCATCTACCAAACCGGCGACCTCGACGGCGCCCTGGTCGGCGTCCCGCTGGCCGCCGCCATCGCTGCCGCCGTCGAAGCTGGCGATGGACCTGATGCTGTCCTCCTCGGCACGTCCTACGACGGCCGCGATGTGGCTGCTCGGCTGTCGGTCAAACTCGATCGACCCGTCATCACCAATGTGGTCGACGTCGAGGTCGACGGCGACAGCCTCGTCGGCACCGAGCCCATCTTTGGTGGTGCCACCGATGTGAAGACGAGCTTCACCGGCGACGGTCCGTTCATCATGTTGGTACGCCCGAAGTCGTTTACCGCTGAATCTTCCGGTGGCGGATCGGCCGAGGTCGAAGACCTCGACGGCGGCGACCTTGGCGGCTCGGCTGGCGCTGTTGTGACCGAGCGTCACGCAGAGGAATCCGAAGGTCCCAAGCTTGACGAGGCCGCCATCGTGGTCTCGGGTGGCCGTGGACTCGGCGAGCCAGAGAAGTACGAGATGGTTAGCGATCTGGCCAAGCTGGTCGGCGGTGCTGCTGGCGCCTCCCGCGCCATCGTCGATGCCGGTTGGGTTCCCTATTCGATGCAGGTTGGGCAGACGGGCAAGGTTGTGAAGCCCGACGTCTACATCGCCGCTGGCATTTCCGGTGCGACTCAGCACCTCGTCGGCATGAAGGGCTCGAAGCACATTATCGCGATCAACAAGGATCCCGAAGCGCCGATCTTTGGCGTGGCCGATCTTGGCATCGTCGGTGACGTGCACAAGGTGATGCCTCAGCTCATCGAAGCGCTCAAGGCCCGCTAGGCCGCGAGACAACCGAAAACAGTACGTGAGACGGGCATCGCCGGTTCTGGCGGTGCCCGTTGCGCGCGCTACCATCCGTCCCATGAACGACTCCGTTTTGACCCGGTTGACCAACGAAACCGTCGAACTCCTTCAGGCGATGATCCGGAATCAATGCGTCAACGATGGCACCCCCGAGTCAGGCAACGAGGACCGTTCGGCTCGCTTGCTGCGCGATGAGTTGGAATCCACGGGCGTCGACATGCAGCTCTACGAGCCGTTGCCGGGCCGCACATCACTGATCGCCCGTTGGGCCGGTACCGATCCGAATGCGCCAGCCCTCTGCTTCATGGGCCACACCGACGTGGTTCCGGTCTCGCCTGATGGCTGGCAGCACGATCCCTTTGGCGGCGAGCTCATCGATGGTGAGGTGTGGGGTCGGGGCGCCGTCGACATGCTCAACCTCACGTCGTCGCAAGCTGTCGCCTTCCGACACCTCGTTTCCAGCGGCAAACGGTATCCCGGCGACATCATCTACTTCGCCGTCGCTGATGAGGAAGCGGGAGGCGAACACGGAGCTGAGACGCTGCTCAACTCAAACTGGGATGAACTCCGTTGTGAGTATGTCTTGACCGAGTTCGGCGGTATTCCCCTCCATTCCGACAAGGGCACCAGCCTGCTCATCACCACCGCTGAAAAGGGGTTGGGCTGGCGTCGGTTGACCGTCGACGGCTCTCCTGGTCATGGGTCGCGTCCCTACGGCGCCGACAACGCCCTGTTGAAAGCAGCTGAGGTTGTCCGCCGACTGAGTGCGTACCTTCCCTCGCCCCAGCTCGATGAACTGTGGGCCGCTCGCGTCACCGGTATGGGATTGGACGACGACCTCACCCGCAAATTGCTCGATCCGGCCGCCTTGAGCGAAGCGCTGAGCGAGCTACCGCCGCTCATCGCCGGCAATCTGCATGCCTGCAGCCACACCACATTCAGCCCAAACGTCATCCACGGTGGGGTGAAGACCAACGTGATCCCCGACAAGGTTGAGATCGAAGTCGACATCCGGACGATGCCCGGTGAAACCGACGAAGACGTCGAAGCCCATCTCCGAGAGGCCTTAGGAGACATGTTCGACGAGGTTGCCGTTGAAGCGATTCGGACAAGCGAAGCCACAGCTTCACCGACCGGGAACCCCCTTTGGGCGGCCCTAGAGCGCTCGGTGGCCAGCGCCTATCCCGATGCTCGTGTGGTGCCGAGCTTGGTCACCGGTGGCACCGACGCTCGATTCTTTCGCCAGAAGGGAGCGATCGCCTACGGTGCCGGGCTGCTCAGCCCACAGATCGACGTCGGTGAGTTCGCTCGCCGTTTCCATGGCCACGACGAGCGAATCGATGTCGACTCGCTGCGCATGACGGTCGGGTTATGGCTCGACGTTGTCGAACACCTGTGGGACTGATCAGCAGTACCTTTCGACAACACCACCGATTCGTCGCCAGCACCGCACAGTTCGTCGCCAGCACCGCACAGTTCAAGGTGTTCATGCGTCCCGGGATGGGTTCGAGTAACTAGCCTGGTGATGACATGGTCTCCGTTGTTACCACCTCGGCGGGATCGGCTGCCGTCGATCGGCTGGCCGAGCGACTCGACGAGCTCCGACCCTCTTCACCCCTAGACCCGGCTCTCGTTCTTTGCGCGAGTCCGATAATCGCCGTCCAACTCCGTCGAGGACTCGGGCGCCGCAGCCGAGGAATTGCCGGAGTGCGAACGTTGACCCTCTCAACCTTCGTGGAGCGCCTACTACGCACCGGCCTGGCCGCGTCAGGCCAACGCCTGGCGTCGAAGGCTGAGCTTCTCGTCGCCCTCCGCGCCGAGCTGGCGCGAGAACCCGGCATGTTCGGGTCGGTAGCGAACCACCGAACGACCGACGAACGGCTGCTGGCGGTGCAACAAGAATTGCTGGGGGTTACGCCAGCGGCAATGAACCTGATGGAGCGAGAGGCCAGAGGGCTCTCGACCGATGCGCTACGCGTCGTTCGCGAAGCAATGGAGAACCCTTCCATCGGCCTTACTGGCCACCGCGTTGTTGAGATGGCGACCGAGGAGCTGAATCGGCTGCCTGCTGGTGCGCTAGGGCCGATCATCCTCTACCAGCCGGAGCCGCTGCGGCCCTACGAAGGCAGGCTTGTCCAGGCCATCGCTCAACGGACCGACGCCGAGGTTCACCTCGCTTTCACCGGCCACCGGCCCAGTGACGACTCCTACATGACCCGGATGGCCGGGTGGGGGCTGCGCGCTGAAGAACGGCCTGCTGGAGAGGTTGCTGATCGAGCGATCGCTCTCGATGTCGCCGACCCAGAAAATGAGGTCAGCGCTGCGGTGCGGATCCTGTCGGCCCAGGCCGCGGTCGGTGCCTCGCTCGCCGATTCGGCCATCGTGTACGGCCACGCCGACCCCTACGCAGGGATCATTGCCGAACAGCTGGAGGCTGCCGGCCTGCCCTATGGCGGGCCCGGGCATCGTTCACTGGCGAAGTCTCTGAGTGGGCGAACCCTCCGTCGCATCCTCGACCTCGCTCTTGAGGGCCTCGATCGAGGCTCGTTCATCACCTTTGTGGCCGCGGCCCCTATCGATGACGGTCACGGTAGAGAGGCGCCGGCTTCGCTCTGGGACCGCCTTTCGCGTCAGGCTGGTGTCGTTGATGATGAACATTGGGAAGATCGCATAGCGAACATCGTCACCCACGCTGGCGAAGACACCGACCGCACCGACTTCGACCGGTTGGCGTTGTTTGTGGCCGATCTCAAGGAGGCATTGAAGCTGCCCCAGTCGGGCCCCTGGTCCGGGTTTTCGGCATGGGCACTCGACACCCTTGATCGCTATCTGCTGGTCGATGAACGCTGGCCGGAGGCTGAACGTTTGAGCCACGATCGCGTTCGAAAGATCGTGGCCGACCTGGCGCTGCTCGATGCTTTGGATGAGCCCACGGATCCCGATTCCTTTGAGGCGACGGTTGCCAGTGAACTGTCGTCGGCCAGAATGCCCGGGTTCCCGCTAGGACAGGGCATCTATGTCGGCCCTGTCAGCTCGATAGCGGGGCTGGCCTTCGAGCGGGTATGTGTGGTCGGTCTGGTCGAGGGGCAGTTTCCTCGATCGCCTCGCGAAGATTCGCTGCTGACCGATCAGCTACGTTCGAAGGCTGGGCTCCTGGAAAAGGTCCAGGTTGCCGACGTCGACATACGTTCGGTTTCGCTGGCCGCCGCGGCCTCACGGCACCCTGCGGTGCTTCTGACCTCGAGAGGCGATCTGCGCAGCAATCGCTCCCGGTCGTGGCCCCGATCGCTCGATCCGCTTGTCGAGACACACCGATCGCTCGATTCTCACTACGCAGGTCTCGCGGGGCACGGTCGTCCAGCCTCGCTAGAAGATCTTGGCCTCCGCTCACTCATCGAACATGTTGAGGCCGACGAACCGGTGTTCACCCACGAACTGGCGACTTCCGACAATGTGCTCGCCGTTGGGCTTCGACGGGTGCTCGATCGTTCGCGCTCTGAGCTTGGGCCTTTCACCGGTCGTGTCGGTCGCGGCCGTATTAACCCGGTTGAACGAACCCTTTCGCCTACCGCTCTGGAAACCTACGCTCGCTGTCCGCGCCGATACCTGCTGGCTCGAGTTCTGCGGATACGGGAGTCGGAGCGGCCGGAGCGGATAGCGGAGATAACCCCTATGCAGCGAGGCACGCTCGTCCATATGGTTCTCGAACGTTTTCTGCGTGACATGATCGACCAAGATGACGTGCCGCGCCCAGACGAGCGGTGGTCGCCAGATCAGCAGGCCTTCTTAATGGACATCCTGGCCCAGGAGGTGAAAGCGGCTGAAGCCCTTGGCTTCACCGGCGGACAGGTGAAGACGGCCCTGCTCCATCGCCAGCTCATCGCCTGGATGGACACCTTCATCGAGACCGACAATGCGCTCCGAGCTCGGTATCAGGCCACGCCGATCCACGCAGAGTTTGAATTCGGCATGGATGACGAACCGGCCTTGAGCGAATGGGCTGGCAGATCGATGAGGCTCCGTGGTTCGGTGGACCGCGTCGACGAAACGGCTGACGGCGGGCTGGTCATCATCGACTACAAGACCGGCCGCATGAGAGAATTCAAAGACTTCGCCGAAAACCCTTTGAAGGAAGGCACCCGACTCCAGCTTCCTCTCTATGCCAACGATGTGGCTGCGCGCCTCGGCCGTGATGGCCCCCGTGTCGGTGTGTACTGGCTTCTGGCCGAGAACGAGCTGAAGGCGATCGAGGTCGACGACGAGTTGGAACAAGACCTTGAGCGAGCAGTGGGAGCCATTCTTGAGGGTGTTTCCGATGGGCTGTTCCCTGGTATCCCGGGCGACACCGATACGTGGAAGAACTCCTTCCAGAACTGCCGCTTCTGCGAGTTTGATCGGGTGTGCCCGACCGACCGGCAGGCCGAGTGGGCTCATGTGCGTCACGATGTTGCCCTCACCCCCATCTCGGCGCTCGTCGAAGCCCTCGATCCCGATCCGCTACAACTGCCTGGGGCGACGCAATGATCTCGCCGCTAAGCGACGCCGAAGACCGCGCTGCCATAACCGGTGACCTAGCCACCAACCTGTTCGTCGAAGCGGGGGCCGGGACCGGCAAGACTCGGTCGATCGTCGAACGTATCGTCAACATGGTCGAGCAGGGCGAGGTCGATATCGCTCGAGTTGCCGCCATCACCTTCACCGAAGCCGCTGCCCGTGAACTGAGGACGAGGGTTCGCGACGCTCTGCTCGCCCGTTCGGTCGAGATCGATAGCCGATCGCTGCTGCAGGCAGCTGGCCAGGTTGAGACTGCGGCCTTCACGACCTTGCATGGATTCGCCCTTCGGATTCTGTCGGACCACCCGGTCGAGGCTGGGCTTCCGCCCGGGTTCGGCATCGTTGATGAGATGGCAAGCATCATGGACTTCGACGACCTGTGGAATGTCTTTCTTGGTCGCATCGGCGACGAGATGGCGCTCTATGAGCTCCAGGAGCGAGCGGCCGCGCTGAATGTGCGGTTGACGTCGTTTGCCGCCATCGCTCGTCGATTCGACGACAACTGGGACCTCCTCGACCATGAATCCGGCCTCCCCATCGACGAGTCGCCATCGCTGAGTTCGATTGACGTCGAGGATCTTCTGGACGAACTCGACGCTCTCGCTGGAATGGCGGAACTTTCGATCACTCGGGACGATCCCTTGTACCGCTCGCTTGTCGACCTTGGCGCCCAGGTTGCCATCCTCCGGCGTTCAGCACCCATCGACCAGCTCCAAGGACTGCAACTGCTCGACAAGATCCCGAGCAACCGGGGTAGGGCTAGCGACTGGCGGGCCGTGCCTGGGCTGAAGGCGGTCAAGGAGCAGGCTCGACAGGCCAACGAGCATGTGGCGGCCTGCGCCGAACGCTACAAGGCTGAGGTCGCTGAAGTGTTCACCCGCATGGTGGTGAACTTCGTGCTGCGAAGGGTCGAGCGTCGCCAGGCCAGGGGAGAGCTGTCCTTTCACGACGTTCTGGTGCTGTGCCGGCGTCTGCTTCGTTCAAACGAAGAGGTTCGCTTCGGACTTCACCAGCGGTACACCAGGATTCTGCTCGACGAGTTCCAAGACACCGACCCGATCCAGATCGAGTTGGCGGTGTTGCTCGCTGTGTCGTCTCCTGTTGGTCAACGTTCATGGCAATCCCTGGCCTCGGAGGTTCCTCCTGGGCGGCTTGTCGTTGTCGGTGACCCCAAGCAATCGATCTATCGGTTCCGTCGAGCCGACATCGCCCTCTACGCCGAGACGGAGGATCATCTCGCCAGTGTGCCGGTGTCACTCTCGACGAACTTCCGATCTGTTCCCGGCGTCGTGGCTTGGGTCAATGATGTCTTCGGTGCGGCAATGGGCAACGGCGAACCTGGTGTTCAGCCGGCCTACCGCCCACTCGTGCCCCACCGGTCCGAACTCAGCGCCGATCACCTCCCCGTCCATATCGTCGGGGGCCCCGTCGAGGCGTCGGCCGGCCAGATACGAGCAATGGAGGCTCGGGATATCGCCACCAGCGTTTGTCGCATCGTGCAGGAGGAGTGGCCTATCGAGGACGGGTCGGTGATACGCCCGGCACGTCTCAGCGATATTGCGGTGCTGATCCCATCGCGTCTTTCGCTTCCTGCTCTTGAGTCAGCCATGGCGGCGGCCGGACTGCCCTTCCGACCCGAGACGAATTCATTGGTCTACTCGACGCAGGAGGTGCGCGATGTGCTGGCTGCAATCAGGGCCATTGTCGACCCATCGAACGCCGTCGATGTGGCGGCTGCGCTCCGGTCTTCATTGTTTGCGGTCACCGATGAAGAGATGGTTGATTGGTTCGAGGCTGACGGAACATGGGATTTCCGCCTCGATCATGCCACCGTTGGCCAGGTTGCCCCGTCGGTCAAGGATGCCTTCACCGTCTTGCTCGAATGGCACCGTCGCCGGTGGTGGACCGACCCGGCAACCATGATTGAATTGATCGTCCGCCAGCGTCGTCTGCGAGAAGCCGCCTTGGCTGAAAACCGGCCACGGGATCGGTGGCGTCGGTACCGCTTTCTCGCCGAACAGGCGCGCGAGTTTTCCGAGACGCAGGGCGGAGATCTGCACGACTTCGTCCGATGGGCCGAGATCCAGTCGAGTGAGCTGGCCAGGGTGATCGAGCCGATCCCGGCTGAGCCAGACGACGATGCCGTCCGACTGCTGACCATCCACGGCTCCAAAGGTCTTGAATTTCCGGTCACGATTCTGGCGGGAGCATCAACCGTTGAGCGGGCGAACGTCTCCGGACCACAGGTGGCTTTTTCCGAGCGCGGTCCTGAGGTTAAGTTAGGAAAGGGAACCGAAACGACCGGCTACAGCATCCAGGCGTCGATCGAGGACATGATGGACGGCTTCGAACGGGTGCGGTTGCATTATGTGGCAGCGACCCGGGCCCGGGACTATCTGATTGCAAGCGCCTACCACAAGGTTGTGAAGTCAGGGCGGTCCACGAGCATGGGGCGTCGGACGTGGGAGGCGTGCGAACGGATGGATGCGGAGGCGCCCGGTCGGTGGCAGCTGATCGAAACGATCGACCCACCCCGGTACCTCACGCAGGCTCCGACCCAGCTGAGGTTTGGCAGCGGGGCCTACCCGGAGCAGGCGGCGCGCTGGCAGCGGGAACAGGACGTAATTCTCGACGAACTCAACCGTTCACGCCAGCTGTCGCCAACGGCGCTCTCCCAGATCCACCGCGGGGTGCGGCCGCTTTCGGTCGAGATTGTTGGGGATGGAGCGACGACGCTGGTCGCTGGCCGAGAAGTGGGCGGAGCAGGCTTGGGGTCGGCCGTCCATGACGTGCTCGAACACGTCGACTTTGACGATCCGTCGACGGTGGATGCGTTGACGCGGGCTGCCGCTCGAGCCAACGGCGTCGAGGAGGCGACCGACGAGATCGCCCGGAGGGTTAAACGAGCCTTGGCCACCGAGACGATGGCTGAAGCCTCGCTCCTGCCCCACTGGAGGGAACTCTATGTTTCCATCCCGTCGTTCGATGGTGGCGTCGAGGGCTTTATCGACCTTTGTTTCGAAACCGATGAAGGTCTAGTGATCGTTGACTACAAGACTGATGCTGTCGATCAAGCAGACCTCGAACAGTCATTGATGTCCAAGCTTGCCGAGTACCGGATTCAACTAGCGACCTACGCGGTAGCGCTGGAGCAGGTGGTTGATAAGCCAGTCGTCGACTGCCGCCTGCTCTTCATCACCGACAAGGACACCTACGCCCGGTCGTTGAGCGACCTGGATCAGGCAAAACGTGACGTCACCGAGTTGCTCGCCGCTGAACTGGCGTGACCAGAGTCAGGCGACGAAGTCGCCAGAGCGCCCTGGAGCGCACCTCTCACACGGCGCTGGGCCGTAATGGATCACATGCTCGGTCCACGTGTTGCCATCGAAGTAGCGCATTTTGTGCAGCTCCTCCGGGTCGGGGAACCAGCCTTCGCTGACTAGATCTTGAATCGGTTGCTCTATGAGTGCCATGTGTCTCTACTCGTGTGCGGTGTCCCGAATGCCATCGGCAGCAAGAACCCGTTCCTTGAACGCTCGTCGTTGAACGTCTACTGGTACGACGTTGAAGACTGTACAGGAGTCGCGAGTGTGGAGTAGGTATTCACCGAAAGGCGGCCTAGGTCGGATGACCTACGTGTTTCGCATGGGTGCGAAAGGAGTGCCTGCCTACGAAACGAGCGCGGCGGCGGGGGCATGGGCCGGTAGAGATCCGGCCTCGGCTCGAATCGCCAACTCGGCTTGTCCCTCGGGGCAGCTTGCGACGAAGGGACACCAACCGCAGAGAACGGTTGGGTTCGGCTCGAACTGTTCGGCTGAGCAGGCTGTCTGGACCCGGTTCCAGACCGTGCCGAGTTCGTCGATGGCTTCTTCGACTCGCCGCTCGGTGACGTGAACATCAAGGATTTGTTGACCGAGATAGAGAAGGCGAACTCGATCTGGAAGCTCGCCCATGGCGGCTTCGAGTGCAGCTCCATACAACATAACCTGCTGGATCTTCTCGCCTCGCCAGCGATGCCCGGGCAAGGTGCCTGACTTGTAGTCGCTGACGACGAGCTTGTCATCGACTCGATCGACACGGTCGATGATGCCAAGGAAGGGCACCTCACCAAGCTCGGTTTTTACTCTTTGCTCGGTGCTTACGACCTCGATCGTCGACGGGTCTTCGATATCCCACAGCCCGGCGATGGCCAGCCAGGCTTGCCACCGAAAGGCGCGAGCCTCATCATCGGCTAGACCAAGCTCAAGGTAGTCTTCGTCGGTCGCGAATTCGGGCCACGCTTCAGCGGCCAGCCTTTTGGCCACATCGAGGTTCCGCTCTGGAGCATCGAGGCCGCAGAGATGTTCGAGCACCAGGTGAGCGAACGTGCCGACGAGAGCAGCACGGCCCGAAGGATCGTGGATACGGTCGACATACTTGAAACGCCAGCGCCGGGGGCATCCTACGAAAACAGCGGCTGAAGAGGGCGAAAGATATGGTGGCAGTTCAACCATGTGTCTCCATCCTGCCCTGTGGGTGTGACAATGTGGCGGATGGGATGATCGGCCGACGCTGGCTGCTAGAAACCGCGTCCGCTGCCGCCGCCCCGCGAGCCGCCACCGAAGCCGCGACCGCCGCCCCCCGACCCACCGCGTGGACGCAGCACGCCTCCACCTAAACCGCCGCCCCCAAATCCTCCGCCGCCGCGGCGTTGTTGGGTACGACGGGAGCCGCGACCGCCCATCTGGCCCAGAATGATGCTGCCGAGCATGCCGCCAAGCCCTCCGCCCATACTCCCGTAGCCGCCGCGGCGTCGTGGCATCGGGGCGTAGCCGCGGGGATTCCGCTGCTGATAGCGCTGTTGCGAGCTTCGTTGATTGCCCCCGAGAACAGACTCGTTAGCGCCGAGGGCTGGCTTGTCTCGATCGCGACGTTTTGCCTCCTCGACCTCAGCTTTGGCCTGAGCCACCTGTTCCTCAACCTCGACCGGAGAGGGTGGCGGTGTTCGGCCGGCGAGACGAGCTTCGATAACTTCAAACTGCCATTCGGCTTCATCGATCTGATCGTCGAGTCGATCGATGTCGTCTGGATTGTCCGCACCGTCGATTGCGTGACTGACATCACGATACGTGTGCGAGGCCTTCTCATAGAGCGAAATGAGCTCGTGATTCCCGGACTCGATGACACGATCGCCGAGCGAGATAACCCGGTCGGCGTTATCTCGTAGCTGTTCCTTGATCTCAGCCCGATCGGCCTCCATATCGGCGATCTCTTCCCGCTTGACCGTCTTCGACTTCCGCCAGTTGCGCACGATCCAATAGCCGCCGCCGAGCAGGGCCGCAGGCATGAGCAGCCCTGTTAGACCGAAGCCCGATGATGGCTCAGAATTCGTTGTTCCCCCCGATGACCCGGTGGTTGTTGCGGTTGTGACGAGGTTGGCCAGATCGTCGCTGAAGGAGTCGATGCCAGCGCCTACCGAGCCAGCGTCAAATTGATCGAAGCCAGCATCGATCGCCGCGTCTACCCGAGCCTTGTTTTCGCTGGCAGAACCAAAACGGAACGAATGCCCAGCGACACCACCATTCGTAAGCAAGAGCACGGTGTTGTACTGCGAGCCGGAGCTGTTTAGCTGCTCAGCGAGGTCTTCGGCCCACTGCTCGATCTCGGGGGGCCCGGCCTCGTCGTCTAGCCATGCGAAGGCGATGCCCTGGGCATTGGCTCGATCGATTGAACTCACCATCGTTGCGTTGGCCGAGAACTCGATGTAGCTACCTCCGGCCGAGAGCTCAGCGCCGATTTGATCGAGATCTCCCTGGGCGGATGCAGGGGCGGCTAGCAACATCACGCCGAGAGCAGCCAGAACGTAAGACAAGATTGTGCGTAACGGATTCACGCCTAAAGTCTATCGCTGAAGGCGTTAGGAGCTGGTCGAACGACCTATGTGGCAGGCTTGGCCTCGGTCCCGACGGCGGCTACCGTCTATAGTGGAAAGGCGTGTAGATTTTCCGCAGATGGCGTAGATGCAGCAACATAATCAAGTTTCCATCGAGGAAATCGACAACGAATGACGGTTGGCAGCGACGAGCAAGAGGCAGTTTGATGATCACCGGCTGATGCCTGGTGGTCTACGGCGAAGTGTGTAGAAACGTGATCGGTTGGGGCACTGTGGAGGCCGCAAACATACAACTTCAAGGCTCGAACGCGCCGACGAAGGTCTCGGCTCGTAGCGCCGCGCCTGAGGATGCTGCGGCGACGTTCAACGTTGCTGATTTGCTTGAACTGGCACGCTCGTTGTGGCGAGCCGCCGATGCGGTTGATGAGCTGGCTGAACGACGAGTGGGCGATTCGAGTCTTTTCGAGATGTCGACAGGCCCTCTCGTCCAGGCCGCAGCAGACCGTCTCAGCGATGAGGTCGCTAGCGCTGGATCCGTATCGGCAGCGCTGCGCCGCGAAGCTCGCCATTGGGCCGAGATCTGGTCTGACTCCATGGACCGAATCGACGACGCCCCCGTCGACCTGCGGCCGTGAGCGTCTGATGGCCGCCACCGACCCGACGATCGATTCACGGGTAGCCGTCGACCCGCTCCACGACTTGATTCGAGCAGGAGACGACGCTTTTGGAGCGCTCTCTGCGAACCACGCGTCGATCCTTCAGCACCTCGAGACCGGCGCCAGGCGTCGTCGACCTGGCCTTTCGGCTGTCGATGGCCTGCGGAAGCTGATCGCCCAAGTCGGAGCCAATCAGCATTTCCTGGCCGATCTGGCGGCTGTAGCCGATCGATATGCCGACAGTGCACGAAGCCAAGGCTTGGACGGTTCCGAGGTTACGTTGGGCGCTGCGGTCGCCCAACGCCTCATCGACTCACCCGACCTGATCGCTCCGGCCGTGATCGATGCATCGGCGGAGAACCATTGTGGAGAGGTTCCGTTCTGGCGGGCCTTCGAGGCAACGCCGCAGCGTTGGATCGACCTGCATAGCGGTAACTTCGGCGTGGCCGATTCCGACCTACCGGTCCAGGGTGGTTCGTTGGTCCACGCCGCTCGGCGCTTCTACAACTCGCGGGCGAGCAGTCGGCGAGGCCTCTTCGGTTTCGGCTGGAGCAGTCTGCTCGACATGGCGGTGGAATCGGCCGGCCCGGGGCGCAAGGCCATCATCTTCGAGGACGGACGACGAGTGGTATGCCACTCGATTGATACGACAAACACCACTTTTGTCGGTCGGCTGAACTCACCCTCGGCACCCGCTGGAGCGGAACAGATCACGCTCAGCTCAAACAACGGAGACGGCTGGACGCTCGTGGCCGAAGGTCGCCGGAGCTGGACGTTCTCGGATCAAGGAAAACTTCTGGCTCACCGTCGGTCTGGCTATGGGCTCTCGATCGAGCGGTCTGACGACCTAATCGAGGTGTCGGCCCAGGAGGGCACGGCGTCGCTCACTTTTGTTCTCGACGGCGGGCTCATCCAGTCGGTCCGGGACCATCGGGATCGTCGCGCCGAGTATCGCTACAGCGTTGCCAACGACCTGTTGGGTGTAAACCGCCCGGATGGTCGCTGTTCCTATGTTGTGCAATCGGGCCTCGTGGTGGCCATCGTGGCCGCTGGCGGCGACGTTCAGATCAAGAACCGTTACGACGCCCTAGGCCGCGTCGACGAGCAGACGGCGGAGGGCCGAACGCTTCGGTTTCTTCGAGCCACGGTGCCGACTCTCGCATCAGCGACCGCCACCATCGTCGTCGAGCAGGACGCTGGTGTCGCCTCCCCGTCGACCGATGGAGGCGAAACGGTGCGGCTCGCTGTCGTGGCTGATCGGCACGGCCGGCTCGTCGCCCGTATCGACGGGGCACAGCTGAGGCATGCCGGAACCGATCTCGGCCGGCTTCTGGCCGAACCTGCAGTTCAGAACGCCCTCGACCGCGCCACCCAGCCGCTCGGCGAGACCGCCGTACCCATCGAAGGAGCTGACCGGCGGTTGGTGATATGCGACGCTGAGGGCGAGCACGAGGTCTACTGGTTCGATGACGGCGACCGCTTGGTAGCCATCAGTCGAGCCGAGGGTCCTCCGTCGACCTGGCTCTGGACCGACGGCGATCTGGCCGAGACCCGTAGCGGAGAGCGATTGCTTCAGGCCACGACGACACACCGGGAGCAAGAAACGGGTGAACGTTCGGTAACGATACTCGACGCTTCAGGTTCTCCCCTCGACGTCGAGTTCGATCGCTACTCGAATCCGGTTCGCGTCGTCGATGCCGACGGGGTCGGGCTCGATGTTGAATGGGACGATGAGTCCATCACCAGGATTCGTAACGGTGTGGATGAGGTCTCGCTCGGCTATGACGCAACCGGTGCTGTCGTTTCGTTTATGGCAGGGGAGCGTAGCGTCGTCGAGGTTGAGGCTGACAGCGCTGGGCGCCCGCTGGTGGTTCGAACCCCGCTTGGGCAGGAGACATTGAGCTATGGCACGTCGGGCTCGGTTGACGCAGGCGCCTGTGCTGATGGCTCCCAGTGGCGTCTGACCACGAACCCCGCAGGCCAGGTTGAAACCATCGAACGAACCTGGGCCAACGGAACCAAGGTTTCTGTTCGACACCGCTGGGATGAACGCGGCGTGCTTACCGAGCGTCGAACCACCCTGGCCGAGGGCCATGTTTTGGTTTACCGATGGTTGTATGACCAGTCGCTGAGGGCGACGAGCCTGACCATCGAACGTGAATCTGTGAGCCCGGAGTCAGGTGCGATCGTCGAGCATCTGGCCGTGATCATCTATGGCTACGACCGAGATGGTGAACTCGGCACCGTCACGACAACGTTTGATGGCGCTGAGCCCAGAGCGTGGACGCGGCGCCGCATCGATCGCCAGATCGATGTCGTCGGCCCCGGCGACCGAGCCTCTGACACGCGATCGGTAGTGATCGACACGGTGGGTAGGCCGGTTCACCTCGTCGTCGCTGAAGCATCGCTCGACTTCGCATGCGATGAACACGATCGTCTGGTGCGAGGCTCCTCCGCTTCGGCGGAACGAGATCTGATCGAGGTGTGGTATTCCCCCGCAGGCCGCCTCGGCGCTGTCCGCTCGGGTTCGGGTCCCACCGGCGCTATGTCATGGTCGTGGGCTTACGACCGTCAAGGCGCGGTCACGAGGATGACCGGCGAGGCTGACGCGCGCATCGTAGCTCGACGCAGTGTCGCCTCCCGTGGCACCAGCAATGCCGACGGATTCGGCAAGGAGCAGGCCGAGCACGATGCCGTTCAACCTTGGGAGCTCATCGACATCGATTGTGATGGCCAACGCTCCGTTCTCGCACTCGACTGGAAGGGGTCGACTATTTCGCCTGAACCCGGTTCGTTGCGCTGGCATGTCCCTGGACGAGAGCGTCCAGCCGGTTGGGTTGAATCATGGCTAGGTGATGTCGATCGTCACCTCGTCGATCCCAAGGGGCCCCTGGTACTCACGTCTCCGTCGGGCCAGACAGAGTCTCTCATCGGACGCACCGATCGGGTACACGTCTGGCGAGATGGACTGGGCCAGGTCGTCGAGACCGCTTCAGTCAATGCCGCAGGCAGCTACCACCGCCGCTACTGGCGAGACGAACTCGGTCGTATCCAGCAGGTCGATGGATGCGTAGCGGGCGATGATCCTCACTTCGAGGTCGCCTACCGGTACGACCAAGAGGGCAGGCTTGGAGCCCTCCACTACGGCGATGACCTCATGGTAGAGATCCTGTATGACCACACCCGGGAGATCGGGGCCTATCGCATCGGGGGGATTGAGGTTGCGCCGCCAAGTCAGTGGGATTGGGGCAATGACACAGCAAGCCGGGACACAGCAAGCCGGCAGTTTGTCGATGATCAAGGTCGCATCTCCCGCTACGACGAACAAGGCCGAGTTGTAGATGTCTTTGGGATGGACGGAGCATCTCGGGTGTTCACCTATCGAGACGCATCCTCAGCCCAGATCGCTCAGGCCATCACGCCGGCTGGTCGTTTCGACCTCGACTACGACCAGGGTCGGGTTGTCCGGGTCGAAGATCCGCAGCGCGGATCGGTGTGGTTTCAAACCGACGATGCCGGGCATCGCCGCGAAGATCGGGCCTCCGACGGGTCGGCAACAGCCTTCTACTGGAATGAGTTTGGCTGGTTGACCGACATCGTGGTCAACACGACGAACAACAGTGATCGCCACTATCACTTCCGTAATGATGCCGATGGACGTCCGATCCTGGTCGTGTCGCACGCAGAGGGGGCGAGTCGGCATAGTTCCATTCGGTGGGACGTCCACACCGATGCTGTTCTTGGCATAGCTGGGCAACGATACCTTCGTCATCATGACGGCCAAGACGAGTGGGTCGCTGTGCTTGAAGGGCTTGACCGCTCAGACGAACGGCTCGGACTCGACTGGACGATTGGTTTCCGAGACGATCCTTGGGGTTTTGAGTACGTCACCGGCGTGCACCTCGGGCTCGGTGGTCGACTGGCCGTCGACCAGTTCATCTTCATCGAAGGCGGCCATATCTTCGACACGCGTACCAGGAGCTATATCACGCCAGCCCACCCTGGCCTGCCGGATGGCGTACCGCCGTTGATGAGAGTTGGAACACCGACGAGCCGAGCTGAAATCTGGCGATTCCCCGAGCTGTACCTCCCTGATCTGGAGCAGCCAGACACCAGTCTGCAACTTCCCGGGTTGGGCTGGGGATGGCGGCGCTGGCACCAAACTGCGGCCGCCATCGAGCCCTGGCTCGACCCCAAACCTTCCGTCGACGCTGACCGGCTCGTGAGCGACCAGGTTCCGGTCGAACTCCTTGAGGGGTGCGGGGCCAGAATAGAGCCCTGGTCGAGCGGAATTACCCTGCTCCGCAGTGCGAGGCCCGGATATCCTCGGATTCGAGCCTAAGAAGCAACAACATCATCTACCATGCAGCTCGGCCGTGTGGCGACCTTGGTCGTCACGGCCACGACCGGCGACAGGTCGAATCAGCAGGGTAGCTGAGTGGAGAGTGCGACCAATGAAATCGACCATGACATGTGCAAAGCTGGTTTTCGCTGCCGGGCTGGCGGTGGCCATTGCGGGTTGTAGCGACGCGACATCGACCGAGACAACCGGCGACGGGGTCGACGCCTCTCAGAGCGAGACCCAGAACGAATCGTCCAACGGCGCAGCCGACGACACCAACTCTGTGGCCGCAGGCTCGGCCGACGATGCAACCGACGATGCCGGCCAGCAAGCTGCTGTTTCGACAACGCTGGCTCCGAGCACCACTGGGTCGTCCACCGCCCATGGTGGCGAAGCAACGGACGGCGGCACTGAGGGCGACGCTGACTATTCGAACGCCGGCGCCACCGGTGGCGACGCTGCTGGAGGCGAGGGATCGAGTGGGACAGCCGACTCGGGTCAAAGCCCCGTCGATCCGGCAATCTTGACCAACACCGGTGAAGGTCTTGAAGGCGAAGCCTTGAAGTCGTATCTTGCCGATCGGTATGAGGCGTTCTGGACCGCCTATGACGCGGCGAGGGCCGCCCCCAAGAGCGACAATCTCACAGGGCACTCAGCCTTGAGCGAGCTGGCGTCAGGCGAGCAGCTCGACGCTACCTTCAGCGCTCTCGACGACCTTCGTTCCACCGGTCAGGTTGTCCGTGAGTCTGATACCCCGGCGATTGCTGGCACCGATACCGATTCTGAGCACCGAGTGGCGGTCGAGCTCGTGGACGACGGACTGGCCGAAATCACGGCCTGTCTGGTAAACGATGATGTGCGTGTCGTCTCAGCGACTGGTGATGTCGCCTCGGCCAACACGGTCACCGTGAAATCCCGCAGCACGATGGTTCGTGCGGACGGAACGTGGAAGCTGATCCGGAGCCAGGCTGTCGACATTGTGCAGGGTGTCGGTGGCTGCTGGGACGAAGGCGACGAGAACTACCCCTACTAGGTGCGGTTGAGTCGCGGGGCCTGGAGAGCGAGGCCCATCTCGCCTACTCCTGGTTATCGTCGGCGGCTTGGCGACCAAACTGCAGGTGTCGGCGAAGCCAGGCTTCGGTGGCCAACCTGGCTTCCACCTCAGCCCCGATCTGGCTGTAGGCGGCTTTCCATCTGCGGTTGGCCTGCAGGCCTCGACCGAAATCGCTCACGTAGCCCATCGAGAAGCCGACGATCCCAAGCTCGTGCCATTGCCGAACGTGGACGAGCTCATGAGCCAATAAGGGGCTCTTCCCGTCGGGTGCTACATCGGTGGCGAGAAAGATTCGGTGCCCAAGCGTGATGCCAAGATAATCGCTAGGTAGCCACCGGATACGGAAGATTCGTGCCCGCTTGGCGAGCTCGGGTGAAAGCACGTCGTACGCATCGAGCTCGGTGTCGGTGAGACGCCGTCCTCGAAGTTCAGTCTTGACCGTGGTGATGAGGGAACGGGCGAGCGGCACGTACCTAACCTTAGCCAATCGGAGCGAAGGACTCGACGTCAGGGTCGAGCCTGAGCCGCCACGGCAAGGAGGGAACCGCTACCCTTACATTCTCATCGTCGATGAGATCGGGAGCCATGGCCAAAGCGTCAGATCTGCAATCCAAGCGAAGCACGAGCCTGACGCCGTTGCTGAAACTGGCCGGGGTGGCCGGTCTTGGCGCAACGGTCATCGAAGCGGTGCGGAGGCGTCGAGGATTGGCGGACTCGTCCCGCTCTTCTTCGTCGATGAAGAGTGGCGGTTCGCTGCGACAGCTCTTGCAGCGCGATCTGAAGTTGGTAAGGCTCGGGCTCCGTGGTGGACGACGCTACACCACCTACCGGGCTCGCCAGACCTTTGCTTCAGCCGGCCGCAAGGAGGAGTTGGTAACCCAATTCCAGATGGAGACCGCCGAAGACGTCACCCGAGAGCTCGGCAATATGAAGGGTGCGATGATGAAGCTCGGCCAGATGGCCAGCTATATCGACACCGGCCTGCCCGACAATGTGCGTTCCACGCTTGCCGCGCTCCAACGAGATGCACCGCCGATGTCTCCCGAGCTCGCCGCCGAGCAGATCGAGAATGAGCTCGGCGCACCCCCTGAAAAAATCTTCCTCGAGTGGGATCGGGTGCCGATCGCAGCGGCCTCGATCGGACAGGTGCATCGGGCCCTAACCCACGAGGGGCAGGCGGTAGCGGTCAAGGTGCAGTATCCCGGAGTGGCCGAGGCGGTGGCCGCCGATCTTCGTAATGCCAACTGGCTCTTTGCCGGGCTGTCCAACCTCTTTCCCGGGATGGAACCTGGTCCGGTTGCCGATGAGATCAAGGAACGGTTGGCCGAAGAGCTTGACTACGAGATTGAGGCCGCGAACCAGCGCTACTTTGCCGCCAGCTTCGCCGGTCACCCAACCATCCATGTGCCCGGCGTTGTGGATCAGTACTGCACAGCGAAGATACTCACCACCGAGCTTGCGACTGGATCGACCTTTGAGGAGGCAACGACCTGGGATCAGGAGCAACGAAACCTTGCGGCGGAAACGCTTTTCCGGTTCTCGTTCGGCGCTATCTACCGACTCCACGCCTTCAACGGAGACCCTCATCCTGGTAACTATCTCTTCAACCCGGATGGCAAGGTAACGTTTCTCGACTTCGGCCTGGTCAAGCGGTTTTCGGAGGCTGAGACAAAACTGTTTGAATCGATGATCACCGAGATGATCTTCAATCGAGATATGGCCGCTTTCCGAGAGGTTGTCGTCGGCGCTGGCCTTCTCAGTCCGACGGCGCCCTTTTCTGACGACGACGTTGGCGACTACTTCAGCTACTACTACAAGTATTTGCAGCAAGACAGCCCCACCTCGATCGACGAGGCCTACGCCGCCGCAGGCGTAGCCCATCTGCTCGACACCTCCGGACACTTTGGGGAGCTCATGAAAGAGCTCAATGTTCCACCGGCGTTCGTCGTGGTCCAACGCATAACGCTGGGCTTGATGGGCCTCTTTGCACAACTCAGGGCCACCGCAAACTGGCAGGCGATCGCCAAGGAACTCTGGACCTTCATAGATGCCGAGCCGTCGACGGCGATGGGTGTTGCCATCGCCGAATGGGAACGCACGAAGGGCTAAGGCTCCGAACGGGCTGGGCGTCGCTTAGGCGCGGGGCAATGGCCCTCAGGGCACATGTCCGGCCATGGGCCGCTGGAGCCGAGGGCGACCGGCGTCGGCCGTGTAGGAAGATAGCGCTCTTCGATGAGCTCGCGAATCATCGAGACGAACGGTGGGGCGACCCCCACCGTTTGGAGTCTTGTGAAGCCGAGCCCCAAACGCGATGCGGTGGCCGCAGCCTGTGTGTCGAGGTCGAAAAGAACTTCCATGTGGTCGCTCACGAAACCGAGAGGTAAGAGCGCAACCTCCGAGATGCCCTCTTGGGCCAGCGACTCGAGGTGATCGTTGATGTCTGGTTCCAGCCAGGGAATCTGTGGCGGGCCGCTTCGGCTCTGGTAAACGAGGTCATAGGGTCGCCCAGTGTGGCCTGCCAGCTCAAGCAGGATGGTGGCCGCCTCGTCCAGCTGCTGGGTGTAGTCACACCCCTGCGCCATAGAGACAGGGATGGAATGCGCGGTGAAGATCATCCGCGCCTCGGGTCGCTCTGCTAGGCATTGGCCGATGCGCTCGGCTAAGGGGTGCAGAAACCCAGGATGATTGTAGAAAAGGCGGAGCTTATCGAGGCGTGGTGTGCTCGGCCCGAGGGCGAGGGTGACCTCTTCCAAAGCCTCGCGGTACTGGCGGCAGCCGCTGTAGGAACCAAAGGCCGAGGTGACGAAAACGGCGGCGTGTGTGACGCCGTCATCGCTCATCGTCTTCACGGTGTCGGCCAGGAATGGATGCCAATGCCGATTGCCGAAATAGACCGGTAGATCATGGCCGTGAGCCTTCAGCTCGATGCTGAGAGCTTCGACCAGCATGCGGCCGTGGTCGTTGATCGGGGAGCGGCCGTTGAAGAGTCGATACTGTTCGGCGACCTCTACAAGTCGCTCCCGGGGGACATTGCGTCCCGCGGTTACGTTCTCAAGAAAGGGCAGTACGTCGTCGGGGCCTTCAGGTCCTCCGAAAGAGAAGACGAGTACGGCGTCGACGGCTAGCTTGCTGTCGGCGGGCCTAGAACGTGAGGTGGTGTTGGGTGCTACTTCGATGAATCGGAGCCTATCGCCCCGGCCAAGGCGCTCGGTCGTGATGGGCCGAGGTCAGCGGTAGCTGCAGCCCATGTGAGTGGAACCGGCTTTGCGGAGTCTCGAGCGGCAATCACGGCCCGACGGCTTGGTGAGCGAGGAGCAAAGCCAGCGGCTGCTCGTTCTTCGTCGTTCTCGCCACCCCAGAATCCATGCTCCCGGTTGAGCCGGGCCGCAGTGCGACATTCGAGGAGTACCGGGCATGCCATGCAGTAGCTGGTCGCAATCGTTTCCCGCTCAACCCGTCGTTCGGGTCGCTCGGCAGCAGCGCCGAAGAACACATGGGTAAGGCCCTTGCAGATGCCCTCATCGGCCCAATCGATAGTCGTCTCGGGGTGCAGTGCGAATTCGACGTCCATACAAGCTCCTACAACCTCGGCGACTCGTTCGGCGCCGTTTAGTTTTCGACTGTAACGGAAAACTGAGCGGTCGATTAAATTATCCCGGTGTGCTTTTGGTCACGCCAGCGGTTGATAACGGGCTGGTCATGACCACTCCTTTTGCACACTCGGCACCGAGCCGGTCTGGGTTGAGCTATGGCACCAAACTTTTTCGATTGTCGACCTTTCCTGGTCTCAGTGCCTCGGCCGTGGGACCATGCCTAGGTGCGAGTTATGACGTGGAACCTCTGGTGGCAATTCGGGCCGTGGCAGCAGCGGCAGGAGCCGATTCTTGCCGAGCTGGCCCAAAGCAAGCCGGACATCTTAATGTGCCAGGAGGTCTGGTCTGATGGCGATCGCGATCAGGCCGAAGAGATTGCGGTTGCGCTGGGCCTGGGAGTGGTCCGCACAACCGGCGCCGATGACAAACCTCAACGCTTCGGCAATGCCATTTTTAGTCGTTGGCCGATCCAGCTGGCGGCCCAGCGAAATCTGCCCGGACCCGACGGACAGCCCTCTTTTCGAACCGTACTCGCTGTCTGGATCGACGCACCGGGTGGGCGTCAGCTTGCGTGTACCACGCATCTCGACTGGAGCTATGGAGGATCGACGATCCGCCAGGCACAACTCGACGCTGTCGTAGGGCTGATCGCCGAGCTCGACGACGATCGTAGGACCCCTCGTGAGCCCAGCCAGAACCCGCCTCCGCTTCTGGCTGGCGACTTGAACGCGGTCCCGGAATCAGACGAGATCCGCCGTCTCACTGGAGCGGCCGAACCTTACCGTTCGCCGATGGTGTTTACCGACTGCTGGGCTGCGGTCGGAGACGGAACCGGCGAGACCTGGGTTCGTGAAAACCCCCATGCTGCAGATGCTCTGTTTCCTCGCCGCAGGCTCGACTACGTCTTCGTCGCCTGGCCGCGGACAAAACCCTATCTGAACCCGCAAGGTGCTTTTCTTGCCGGTACAACCGCACACAACGGTATGGTTCCGTCGGACCACTATGCGGTGGTTGTCGAGCTCGACGACCGCTCTACGCTTTGAGCGGAACCTATGACAGAACCCACTGAATCCCAAGACGCGACCGACGAAAAGCCGGCACCGCTCGGCGGTTTGCCGAAGGCTGGCTGGTACGCCGATCCTGCCGATGAGTCGCGTCAGCGATGGTGGGACGGTCAGCAGTGGGGTACCCAGCTGAGCACAGACGATGCCTACAGCTCTACCCGGCGCGTCGCAAGGTCGACGACCGGCCTCCGTCGGGCAGGGGATTGGCTTCGGGAGGCCATCGCCCAATCGCTCGGCCGTTTCGGTCACTTTCTACCGCTGATCCTGCTCCTCGTCTTGCCGACCGCCCTGTTGTCTTCGGTTGCGGCCTGGTGGGTTTTTCGCGAAGCGATCTTCATTGTCGATGTCGATTCCGGTGTCGTCGAGTCGACCGGTTTGCCGTCGAGCCCCGCACCCTGGGTTGCCTTTGTGGCACTGCAAATCGTCGCCCTCTTTGGCTCGTACTGGCTCTTTGGTTCCGCAACCCATCAGAGCGAAGCGGCTCTTGACGACGAACCGGTGAGCTGGTCTGAATCGGCACGGGCCGGACTGCGGATGCTGCCACGGGTAGCGCTCGCCTTCCTCAGCCGACTGTTGGTGCTTGCCCTGGCGTGTGTGCTGGTCGGATTACTCACTTTTGCTTTGAGCCTGATCGGGCCCGCCCTGGTCGTTGGCTTCGTCGCCCTTGCTCTGCCAGCAGTTCTGATTGGACTCTGGCTGCGCCTGTCATTGGTCGGTACGATCGCCGCCAGGAGCGCCAACAGTTCGGTTGCCGCCACCATGGACGAAGCTGGCGTCGTCGTCGAGTCGGGCACCCCAGCCCGGGGCCAGCGAACAAATCCGTTGGCTGCTAGCTGGCGTATGACATCTGGATTCAGCCTCGATCTCTTCGTGCGATTTCTTTTGATCCTCTTCGTCTATGTTGGGATCTGGATTGTCGCCTCGACCCTAAGTTCGTTGTTCGGGGTGTCGACGGAAGCGGGAACGCCGCCCTACGTTCCCGGCGAGCCGCTAGAGTTTAAGGTTTCGGACGTTCTTCCCGCCAACATTGCGCTGCAGGCCATCGGAGCGCTCTTTGGCGGCCTAGGTTCTGGTGCACGTCAGATTGTTCTGGCCGTGGCTTCCCTGGGTCTACATCGCGATATCAGCGACGTCCGACTTCGCGACCACCGATAGCGCCCGAAGCCGACTCTGCAACGTTTGCCTTTCACTCCGGGTCCTTTCGATTGACCTAGGGAGTGCCGTGACGGCCAAGAACAAGGAAACACGTAGCAAATCAAGCACTGAATCAAGCACTGAATCAAGCACTGAATCGGACGGAGCATTGGGCGGTGGTCGGCGCGACGATCTGCCTGGCGAACAGGCCTGGCTCGATGATGCCTACCGCCATCTGGAACGGATGCAGGAGAGAGCGCAGGAAGGTGTGGCCATCGCCGACCGCATGGTGGTGTCTGAGAACACCGCAGATGCCCACGTGGCGCGGCTCAAGCTTGAGAGGAGGGTTGAGATGCTCGACGTTCGGTCGGGCCCACTTTGCTTTGGCCGAATCGATACCGAGGATGACGAGCGCTGGTACATAGGGCGTCGGCACGTCGAGGATGCTGAAACCGCGCCGGTGATGGTCGATTGGCGGGCACCGGTGGCAGCCGCCTTCTACCGGGCCACCGCAGCGGACCCCTTCGGCCTTCGCTACCGGCGTCGTTTCAGCCTCGAAGACCGAACGATCACCGCCCTTTTCGACGAAGACTTCGAAGACCCCGACTCGCTGTCCGCCGCTGGAATCCCCGATCCACTTCTCGCCGAGCTGGACCGCTCCCGATCGGGACAGATGCGTGACATTGTCGCCACCATCGCCTCCGAGCAGGACGAGATCATTCGAGCCCCGCTCGAAGAACTGCTGGTCGTCCAAGGCGGACCAGGAACCGGGAAGACGGCTGTCGGACTCCATCGGGCCGCCTACCTTCTCTATGAGTATCGTCGTGAGCTGTCGTCGGGCGGTCCCGGCGCGGTGGCTGATGCTGGCGTCCTGGTGCTGGGGCCAAACCCTCTGTTTCTGCGGTACATCTCCGAGGTGCTTCCATCACTCGGAGAGGTAGCGGTGCGCCAGGCGACGCTGTCGACGCTCGTGGCCGCTAGCTATCGAGTGCGCAGCGAAGATACCGACGAATTGCGTTCACTGAAAGGCCGCCCGGTCATGGCATCGCTGGTGAAGTCGGCCTGCCGGGCCTACATCAGACCACCATCTGACGGGCTTGAGTTGCGATCAGGGCTGGCGGTTGTGCGCTTTGACCGGAGCGACATTGAGACCTTGATCAAGTCGGTATTGAGCGGAGGTATCGCTCAGAACAGTGGCCGGGAGGTCTTTCGGCGGCGCATTGTGGCCGAGGCATGGCACCGCCATGCTGCGAGGTCTGACGTCGACCCGGGGCAGGAGCCGTTGTTCAGCTCCCAGCTCAACGCCGATCGGTCGAATCGGGCCCTGATCGACAAGATCTGGCCCACGGTCAGCCCAACGACCGTGGTTCGACGCCTGTACGCTTCTGGCGCTTTCAGATCTCAGGTGTGTAGCGGCATGCTTTCCGAAGACGAGCAAAAGCTGCTGGCTACCAGCGCTGTCCTGAACCCGAGCGGGAAGAACGCTCGGCGAAACGCGGAACCGTGGAGCGACGCCGACATCTGGCTGCTCGACGAAGCCGAATCAGTGGCCAACGGTATCGCCGTGACCTACGGCCACATCGTGGTCGACGAGGCACAGGACTTGTCGCCTATGGCGCTTCGCATGGTCGGACGGCGATCAGCCCGGGGATCGATGACGATTCTTGGCGATCTGGCCCAAGCCACACGACCGGGTTCGGTCGACTCATGGCCAGGAGCGGTTGAAATCCTGACCTCGACGGGCCGTCTGGCCGAGGCCTCTCGCCAACCGTCGATCCACCACACCGAGCTAACGGTCGGCTACCGGGTTCCTGCTTCCATCATCGATCTCGCCAACCGGCTGCTGCCCGAGGCAGCACCAGACGTAACGCCGGTGGTATCTGTTCGCGATGGTGGCCACCCGCCTCAGATCACGCCCGTCGCCGATGATGACACCCTGGCCGATGTCGCCGTGAGAGAGGCCTCGCGGCTACAAGCTGGCGGCCTCAGTGTTGGGGTAGTAGCCGTGGCTGATCTCCACCAAGCCCTGGTCGATGCTGCCGAGGCTGAGGGCACGACGTGGCGGCGGTCGCTTGGAACGGGCGGGGGAGCCGGACTGCCAGGCCAGGAGGCTGTCGTGGTGCTCGACCCGCAGGGGGTAAAGGGTCTCGAGTTCGATGGTGTTGTGGTGGTGGAACCAGCCGACATCGCCGACAGACCAGCGGGACTACGTCATCTCTACGTGGCCATGACCCGGTCGGTGCACTGGCTGGTCGTGGTTCATCAACGTCCGCTCCCGTCCGCTCTGGTGTCCTGAGCGGTAACGACCACTGAGGATGGAGCGTCGACGGTCTCGTCAACGTCGACCGCGGACCTAGCCGATAGAGGGTTGCGTGGTCGGTCTAGATGTCGAGCCTGTCGCGATCGACGAGATGTGAATTGGTGATGATGTAGTCCTTACGGGTCGCCACATCGCTACCCATAAGAACACCAAACAGTTCGGCCGCTTGTGTCGCCTGCCGGCCATCGTCCATCGTCATGCGCTTCAGGATCCGCGTTTCGCGATTGAGGGTCGTTTCCGCTAGCTCGTCGACGTTCATCTCGCCGAGGCCCTTGAACCGTTTCCACCGATCGAGTCCGATGTTGATCTCCGTGCTGATCGTCGCTCGTTGAGCTTCGTCGTAGGCGTAGTACAGCTGCCCTCTCTGCTTGGTGGCGAAGAGAGGTGGCTGGGCCGCATACACCATGCCAGCCTCGAGGAGAGGCCGCATGTGATGGTAGATCAGGGTTAACAGCAGGCAGCGAATATGGCTCCCGTCTACGTCGGCGTCACAAAGAATAATGATCCGGCCGTAGCGGCAGTTGGCGAGATCGAAATCCTTGCCCGACCCGCCGCCGATGGCGGTGATGAGGGCCTGAGCTTCGGTATTCTCGATCACCTGCTTCAAGCTGGCTTTGCCCGCGTTGACAACCTTGCCTCGCAGAGGCAGGACCGCCATCGTCTCGGCGTCTCGGCCAGCCTTGGCCGGTCCGGCGGCCGAGTTGCCCTCCACGATCAGAAGCTCCGAATCGGGCCCGTGTAGTCGACAGTCAGCCAACTTGTCTGGCATGCCAGCCGATGTGAGCGAGGCTGCCTTGCGCCGATTCTCCAGCTGTTGCTTCGCCGCCACACGAGTGAGTACGGCGTGGGCGATCTTGTCTCGGAGGGCATTGACTTGCGACCGCTTGCCTCCGCCCGCTATCCAGTCGGCGAATCCTAGCTTCACGGTTTCGTAGACCAGATTTTGGATCGCTGGTGTGCCGAGCTCCTGTTTGGTTTGGCCCTTGAATTGGGGCTCGGGGAAGGTGACCTTCACCGCCGCCACGAGGCCCTCCTGGATGTCGGAGGGCGTGGCCCGGTCATTGCCTTGTTTCGCCAGCTTCTTGAGCTTCTTGGTATCGGTTAGTAGCTCGTCGTTGGCGATCTTTGACAGGGCTCGCTCAAAGCCAGCCACATGGGTTCCGCCGTCTGAGGTCGGAATCGTGTTGACGAAGCTCACGATCTTGGTGTCGTAGCCCTTGACCCAGCGGGATGCAATGTCGATGGCGCAGGGACGGGTCACGGTAGCCATGGTCCCGTCTACCGGGACGCGTTCTTCGAAGGTTGCCTCCGCATGGATGGTGACGACATCGGTCACGGTTTCACCGATCGAGAGGTAGTCGACGTAGTCGGCGAGACCTCCGGCTGCGACGAACTCTTCAGCCTTCTTGCCCGGTGTGCGTTTGTCGTGCAGCTTTAGGTGCAGGCCAGGGACGAGGAAACAGACCCGAGCCACATGATCGCGAACCTGCTCGTAGTCGATTTGGGCTTCATCATCGAAGATTTGACGGTCGGGCCAAAACCGCACCGTCGTGCCCGTGCGCGAGGCCGGGATAGACCTGACCTTGGCCAGCTTGGATGTCGGTTTGAACTTGCCGGACGAGAGGTAGTTGCCGGGAACTCGCTCAAGGAAAACGAGGCGCCACGTAGCGCCGTCACGGTCAACCTCAGCAACGACCTTTGATGAAAGGGCATTTACCACCGAAGCACCAACGCCGTGGAGACCGCCTGAGGCGCTATAGGCACCTGATCCGAATTTGCCGCCAGCATGGAGCTCGGTGAACACCACTTCGAGAGCGGTCCGTCCGTCGGACTTGCGTCCGGTTGGAATGCCACGGCCGTCGTCGGATACCTCGATCGATCCATCCTTGTGCAGGGTGACGTCGATATTGGAGCCGAAGCCGCCCGCTGCTTCATCGACGGCATTGTCAACAATCTCCCAAACCAGATGGTGAAGTCCTTCTGGCCCGGTGCCGCCGACATACATGCCAGGGCGTTTGCGAACAGCATCGAGACCTTCGAGGATCTGGATCTTCGACTGATCGTAGTCATCGCTGCTGCTGCGTTTGGCCTGCTTCTTGGCTGTTGGCGTTTTTCCTGTTGGCTTTTTGGCTGCCGCCTTGGCCGCAGGCTTCTTCACCGCCTTCTTGGCGGTGGCGGCTTTCTTGGCTGCTGGTTTCTTCGTTGCCATCTGTCGTCCTTCTGCCCCGTGCTACCAGCGCAGCGAACCGACGGCCAAGATCCGCTGGGCGGTCTTGGTCGAGGTTCCATCTCGTCGGGTCGGTCGTAGTTTGAGTGGCTGAGGAGTGTTGTCCGGTTTGGTCGGAGCGTCTGGCTGGCCGACCATGCACATCGTCCGGTCCGATGGGCCGACCCATGCGTAGTCGATACGCGTCTCGTCCTTGAACTTGGTGAGTCTGACACCGCCAGCCCCTCGACCCTTGCTCGGGATCTCGGCCACAGATGTTGCCTTCGCTGTTCCGCGGTCGGTCACGGTCACCACCAGGGGGTCGCTCGTCGCGGGGCCGACTCCTGCCGCCCCGGCTCCGACCACCTTTGCCTTGCCCTTGAGCTTGATCGCGGTAACCCCCTTGGCCGCTGGCCCCTGAAGGCTGATATTCGACACCGGGGTCCGCAATGCTTGGGCATCGTCGGCAACGAGGACCAACTCGTCGGACTCGGCGGCAGCGAAGGCGGTGAGAACACGATCGGTCGGGGCCAGCTTGATAACGGTCTTGCCGGCTCGGAGCTCAGCCAACACCGAGCGTTCGATCCGCTTGGCCATACCTTGAGCAGTGACGACGAGAACCTGGTCGCCTTCGTGGCTAAACAGACCGACGACGCGATCGTTTCGATCAGAACCGACGACCTCGCCAGCATCCTTGCCCCGGCTACGGCCACCAACCTCGGGAATGTCGGTCGCTGTCACCTTCAGCAGCTTGCCTCCAGCAGTGATGGCCAGAACTGGCTGACGGAGCGTCGTGACGACGACCGAAGAGATCACGTCGTGGCGCGACGGGCTGTAGGAGCGCGAAGTGCCTTGCGGCTCCCGTCCTAAGACGCCCGAGGCTGTGAGCGAGACGATGCAGGGATCGTCTGGCACGTCGGCGACTATCAGCTCCTCGAGCTCATCGACGTCCGGCACGTCGTCGGAGGTGATGATTCGAGTGCGGCGGGGGTAACCGTACTTCTCGACCACCTCAGCGAGTTCGTTCAGCACGATCGTCCGTTGTCGTTGTTCGGAGCCGAGAATCTTCTTCAGGTCGGCGATCGTTTTCTTGAGCTCTTCCTTCTCCGCTACCAACTCGTCATAGGAGAGGGCGGTGAGGCGTCGAAGCTGCATGTCGAGCACATACTCGGCCTGCACATCGCTGAGCTTCAGCCTCTTCATCAAGCCGGTCTTGGCTTCCTTGCCGTTGGCCGAGTTTCTGATGATGCGGACAACCTCGTCGATGTTGTCGATCGCTATGAGGAGGCCCTCGACCAGGTGGAGTCGTTCCTCCGCCTTGCGCAGGCGATACTCGGTTCGTCGTACGACGATGTCGAGCCGGTGGTTTACGTAGTGCAGGCAGAGGTCGTAGAGGCCGAGCGTGGTTGGTACGCCGCGAACAAGCACCACGTTGTTGATACCGAAGGACTCTTCCAGCGGGGTGAGCTTGTACAGCCGTTCGAGAAGCAGCTCAGGGTTAATCCCCGTCTTGCATTCGATGATCAGCCGGAGACCAGCTGTACGGTCGGAAAGATTTTTGACGTCGCTGATGCCGGTAAGCCGTCCGGAAGCGAGAAGATCGTTGATTTTGGTGATGACTCGCTCGGGGCCGACGAGGTAGGGGAGTTCGGTGACCTCGATGCCCTTACGAGCTCGAGTAATCGATACGATCTCGGCCTTGGCTCTGATGCGGATCGAGCCTCGACCGGTCTCGTAGGCATCGCGAACCCCGTCAGCGATGAGCACACCGCCGGAAGGAAAGTCTGGGCCCGGTACCTTCTCCATCAGCTCTTCGAGCGTTGGCTTCGGGCGGCGCTTCGTCATCACCAGCTTGATGGCTTCGAAGATTTCGCGGAGATTATGCGTCGGCATGTTGGTGGCCATGCCGACCGCGATTCCAGTGGTTCCGTTGACCAGCAGGTTTGGCAACAGCCCGGGGAGATAGGAGGGTTCGGTCGACTCACCGTCATAGGTAGGTACGAACTCGACGGTGTCCTCGTCGATCTCGCCCAGCAGGTCGAGCGCTGCATCGCTGAGGCGGCACTCGGTGTAGCGGTAGGCGGCCGGCGGGTCATCGAGGCTGCCAAAGTTTCCCTGAGGGTGGACGAGAGGAACCGTTCGAGCAAAATCCTGTCCCATACGGACCAGAGTGTCGTAGATTGCACCATCGCCGTGGGGATGAAACTTGGCCATCACGTTGCCGACCACGTGAGCACACTTGCGGTGGGGTCGATCCGGCATGAGACGCATCTCAAGCATCGAATACAGAATGCGTCGTTGGACAGGCTTGAGGCCATCGCGCACGTCGGGGATGGCCCGAGCGGTGATCACCGATAGGGAGTAGGCCAGGAATGAATCTCCAAGCTCCTCGTCGACCGGGACGTCTATGATCTCGCGGGCAAAGGGCAGAAGTTCGCCTTGTTGTGCCATGTGAACCTTTCAACGCTTGCAGGACATCCGCAGGAGCCGGCCCGTGCGGGAGCGGAAGCCTTGCCGAACCTCTACTTCGAGGTGTCTTTCCAACTAAGTGTATCTAAACCGAACTGGTGTTCTCTGAGGGCGCGTAGCCACCGGGCAACGACGAACCGCCACTTCGATGATGGCCGCTGATCGGCCGCGAAGGGTGGCAATCGAGGGTGAAAGTTTCATGACGCACCCGCAAACGAGTGGTCGACGGCTGCTAGGCGGGCGATGTCGTGTGACCCGAGGAGGACACGGTCCGCAGCTCTTGGGGCCTGTGGGCCTAGCCTGATGGAGTGCCCCCTGGACGTGACGAATGGCGAAAAAAACTGCTCGATGCCTCGGAGGCCGTACGTTCGGCGGCTGCCGACCGGGGTCTTGAGGACAAGCTGAAGGATCTGCCGATCAACCTGCCGATCAAGGCGCGCCCCTTGGAAGAGATCCAAGCCGACCTCGATCGACTCGTCGGGCTCGACTCCGTGAAGGAGCAGGTTCGTACTCAGATCGCGTTCTTGCAGATTCAGGCCCGTCGCCAGGAGCATGGCCTATCCGACGTCCCGACCAGCCAACATCTGGTGTTTCTCGGTAATCCAGGTACCGGCAAGACGACGGTTGCTCGCTTGCTGGCCGAAATGTATCAGTCGATCGGACTGCTGAAGAAGGGCCATCTGGTCGAGGTCGATCGGGCTGGTTTAGTCGGGCAATACGTCGGCCACACCGCCACCAAGACCAACAAGGCGGTCAAGAAGGCGCTCGACGGCGTGTTGTTCATCGACGAGGCGTACGCCCTGTCGCCGGCAGGAATGCGACGGGGGAATGATTTTGGTGGCGAAGCGATCGAAACCCTCCTCAAACGGATGGAAGACTACCGAGATCGGCTGGTCGTAATCGTCGCTGGCTATCCGAAGTTGATGGATCAGTTCCTGCAATCCAACCCGGGCCTTCGCTCACGGTTCGCCCGAGAGATCCAGTTCCCGGACTACAGCTCTGAAGATCTGGTGGAGATCCTGGTCAAGATGACCGAGGATGCGGACTATACGATCGATGAAGACGCGATTGTGACGGCACGTAAGATTCTGCGACAGGCGGTACGAACCCAAGGATTCGCCAATGCTCGCTATGCGCGGACCCTCTTCGAGCAGGCCATTAATCGGCAGGCCTATCGACTGTCGGCCCGTGGGGGAGTGGACATGCTCGGTCGTGACGCCGTCTCGATGATTACGGCCGACGATCTACGTGAGGCAGCCGCTCTTCTGGACAATCGCTAGCTTAGAGCGCTCGTAGCGGTACCTCTAGGCAAGCGGTTTCCAAGCTCCATAAAACGGCGAGTGACCTTCCAAGGCACGAGTAAAGACCCGTGCCTTGGAAGACTCGACTTCTGACATATCACCTAGTGCGCCGAATGAACCCGTCGCTATAGCCGGTTGTTCGCAGATCGCTCTGCCTCTCCCAACCTCCGCGTCTCGAGTTGTGTCTTGCTCGGTCGCCCCAGACGATCCCTACTCCTGATGAGAGACAAGGGCGTCTGTCTTGGCTAACGAGTTGACGGTAACGAAACCGTCGACTCCTTAGCGTCGACGGCGACGCCTCTGCGCATCGATTTTCCGTGCAGACTTGACCACGGTATTGAGCCGTTGGCCGAGCTGTTCATGACTCATTGCAGCTTCCAGGTCGAGCTCCGGAGCGAGAGCTTCCAGGATTGCACTCACGGAGACCCCTTGCTCGGCTGCGAAGCCGTGCCAGTGGTCGTGAGCATCGTCACTTACGTATGCATGGAGGGCTTTCCGACCATTGTCATCAGACATTAATGGTTCACCTTTGTTTCTCAGTGCGGCGGGTTACTGGCGCACAGGACCGTGCTGCAACACCTTCCGACACGACGGCCGATCGAACCCGATCGGACATTCATTGGCGGCGGCGCTGCAACTCTCTGCCCCACGCATCAAGCCAGCCCAAAGGACACTAGCGGCACTCAGCAGCAATCTCAAGGCCCAATCTTGAGAATAGTCAACAATCCATCTCTTCGATTGGGACTGAATGCACAAGGTCGGCGTCTCTCTCACGCACCAGCACTTCGATTTGTTGGCCCAGCAACAGGGTTACGACACCAGATGCGGTGCTAGTTCGTCGACCAGCAGCGCCACCTGTTCCCCGCTCGGGTTCACCATCGACCGGCCCCCCAAAGACACGGTAGGAACCGTCTCGTTGCCGTTCGCTACCGACTTCACGAAGTCGGCAGCCTCGGGATCTTCCCAAATGTTTCGCTTATTGAGGGGGATTCCGCGCTTGAGAAGATCTCGCTCGAGCATCATGCTGAACCCGCAGCCGGGCCGCCAGTAGAAATCGACGCCGGTTGAATTTTCAGGGGGAGACTGGTTGCTCATGGGTTGTAGAACCCGTTTCAAGAGCACTCTGTTCCCCAGCGGGCCGAAAAGAACCTCGGTCTGGCGACGCCGTACGTCCCCAGAGATCTGGTTTCTCAAACAGAGGTCGCAGATCCGATTCGCCGATAGTGCCGACGACCGCTCCGTTCGGTTCGTGGATTGCCACCGTGGCCGGACTGTCTTCGGGTAAACGACTGAGGATCGTTTCGATGCTTTCGGTCGTCCATGCCCGATCAATCTCGTTGGCTGGGATCGTCTCCTCCGTCACGCGGGTCCAGGAGAGCTCAGCCTCGCTTCGTCGGTACAACGAATCAACCGCCAGGTAGCCGACCGGCTCCAGGCCCCAACGGGTAACGGGCAGCACCTTGCCTTTGGTCTTGAATCCGAAATCGTCCAGCAGGTCGATGGCCAACATCTGATCCGAAACCGCAGGAGGGTGGGCAAACATGACGTCGCCAGCTGTCGTGGTCGCCAACCGGCCCCGCACAAAGGCACCGGCAACCTCGCTACGAGCGCCTGAGATGATGAAGAGGCCGACAAGAACGCCCAACACGGCCTCTTGGGGCAACCAGCGTAAGGCCGCTAGCGAGGCCACGATGAGGGCCGCCCCTCCGACCAGTCCAGCCCGCCCGGCTAGGAGCCGTGCCCGCTCGGCATCGCCCATACGCCACCACAGCAGGGCCGTGAGCACCCGACCGCCGTCGAGCGGTGCGACCGGTACGAGATTCAGCAGAGCGAGCAGCAGATTTACGCCAGCCAGCCACACGATCGCGCCGAAGAGCAGGGGGATCTCGACGTTGACCTGGTGGTACAGCCAGCCGCCACCAGCGAAACAGGCAGCGAGCAGCAGATTGGCAAAAGGCCCGCCGACCGCGATCGTGAACTCCGAACGAGGAGACCTTGCGTGACCCCCAAGAATCGCTGAACCACCGTAGATCGAGAGGACGATACCGAGCACCGCGATATCAGCCTTGCGGGCCTGGCGAGCATGCCCTAGCTCGTGGGCCAGAACACAACAAAGGAACACAAAGACCGTGACGGTAGCGACCGCCAGCCGGGCCGCCAGGCTGGAGCCCGGTTCGAACTGGGGCAGCACTTGGCCGGTTAGGCCAGCTATGAAAAGGAGTCCGATGACGGCCAGACCCCAATCGACCGAGATCGGTACGGCGCCGATCGAAGGCAGGCGGAGGCTACGGCTCATCCCTCCAGTTAAGCGCCTGAAGTTAGCCCTCAGCGAAGTTAATCAGTCCGCCACCGTCAGCGACGATGGCCTGACCCGTGATCCAGGAGCTGGCATCGGAAGCGAGAAACATGGCGGCGTTCGCTATGTCTTCGGTCTCACCTAGGCGTTTTAGCGGGTAACCCTCGGCCACCTCATCGCCCCGCTCGCCCTCCCACAGGACGCGAGCAAAGTCGGTTTTGATCAGGCCAGGACAAATGGCGTTGACCCGAACCCCAGGTCCAACTTCTGCCGCCAATTGACTTGTGAGATACAACATGGCCGACTTCGTCATGCCGTAGACACCCAACATGCGGCTCGTTTTAAGGGCGCCGACCGAGGAAATGTTGACGATGGATCCACCGTTGTCTTTCATCCAGCGGTTCCAAGCCAGCTGGCTCCAGACCAACGGAGCGGTCACGTTGACTTGAATCGTCTTGTTCCACCGGCCGAGATCGGCATCAATCATGGGGCCGGCATAGGGGTTTGCGGCTGCGTTGTTGACCAGGATGTCTAGCGAACCGAAGGCTTCGAGCGTGGCGTCGATAGCTGCTTCGGCCGCTTCGGGATCACCCGTGTTCGCCGCCGTCCACTGGCAGCCTTGACCGATTTTCGCCGCCGCTTGCTCAAGCCCTTCGGGCTTGCGGGACACGATCATTACCTTTGCTCCTGCGTCGGCGAAAGCCTGAGCGATGGCCTCGCCGATACCGCGAGAACCACCCGTGACCAAAGCGGTCTTGCCGTCGAGTCTGATGTCCATGATGTAGCTGTCTCCTCCTCGGCACCGCCCCAGTACGATCTGCGGTGCGCCAACGAGTCGAAGATTAGGCGTGGCCCAGCGTTTCGTCGATTTGAGCGGAAGACTAGGTGTTCGACAACACCATGAAGAGAAGCAGCGTGGCCAGCAGGGCGACGAACAACCACTCAATCCTGTATCGAGTATGACGTTCTTCAGCGAGGAAGGCCTCAGCTGCGAGCGACCTTCCCTCGATCTCCACCAGCTGGCGTTCGAGGGTGGCGAGCCGGAGCTGCTTGCGGGCCGCCACCTGACGAGAATCGCGGAGCTCGGTCTCAAGGCTCCCGTAGCGATCTTGGAGCTCCTTGAAGACCGATTCAGTCTCCGAGAGTTGTGCTTCGAGGCCGACCACGTCGATCTCGGTCGATTGTTGGGCATCGGCAGTGAGTCGTTCGGCGTCCTCATCGGCTGAGGTGGTGGCCGACACTGCGTCGAGAGCATCGTCTGAAGCGGCACGGCTTGTGCCAGCCGAGCGCAACTGGGAGCGCAGCCGCCGCAGGTCACTGGTCGCCCCCGGCGAAACCGGGGCCAGGAGTCGTTCGACGGCGAGTACCGCTCGTTCCAGATGATCCAAGTTCTCGGGTAGACGGAAATGGGCCCACTGATTGCGTATGTCGATGAGCTGACCAACAATCTTGCGCAAGTCGTCGCGGTAAAAGTCCGCAAATACGGGTCCCCAAAACCGTCGAACGACCAGCAATTGGAAAAGGGGGTCTGTTGCGCCATGCTCGGCCGGACGTCCGAGCCTGTTGGCCGCTGCTTCCGCCCACGACGACTCGTCGGGAAAGTAGTCTTTCATCCGATCATCGATGAAGGGTCCAAGGTTTTCAGCCAGAATCTCGAACGCCTCGGCCACGACCCCATGTCGGGATACCTGTTGCGCCAGCTGTTCGGATCTCGATTTGGCCATAAGGAGAAGGTCTCGGAAGGGTCGTGATGTGTTCCTGACAAACTTCATCGGCTCTTCTCGACGGGATCTGAGGGAGAATAGCTAGCTCGTCTGTCGGAATGTACGAACCTGCCGCTGTGTTTGCTCTTGCACTTAAGAATCGCGGTGGAAAGCCGTAGGGAGGATGTGAACGAGCAGCGAATCATCGTTTCTCCCGCAGCGGCGCTCTTCTTTGGCATCGTGGCGTCGTTGTTGTGGATCATCGCGCTCAACTTCATCTACGACCTCCCAACAACCGAACTGTTGCGCCTCATGACCACAGGTGCGTTCGGCGCGGTCGGTGGCTCGATCGGCGCCCTCGTCATGTCGATGTCTGCTCGGGGAACGCAGGACAAGCTGGATCAGGCCCAGCACGAAGCCAAACACGATGCCCTCACCGGCCTAGCCAATAGAGCTGAGCTCTTCCGAGAGCTCGACCGCTCACTCGAATACTCGGCGGAGCAAGATATGGTGCTCGGCGTCTTGTTCCTTGACCTCGACCGCTTCAAGTCGATCAACGATTCGATGGGTCATGACGCTGGCGACGAACTTCTTCGCATCGTTGCCGACCGTTTGCGATCGACGGTGCGCAATACCGACGTGGTCGCCCGCCTCGGCGGTGACGAATTTGTCGTCGTCTGTCGAGGCTTGCTGGCTGGTGAATCGGTGGTGGCGATGGCCCGTCAGATCATGAAACGCTTTGGTGAACCGATCACCCTCCACGGAAAAGAGCACCGGGTCACCACGAGTATCGGTGTCGCCATCGCTCATCCCGGTGACACCCGCCACGCCGACGATCTCGTAAGCGACGCTGATGCCGCTATGTATCGGGCCAAGCGCACCAAGTCTGGGTTTGCTGTGTTCGATGAGGACCAGCGCCGACAAGCCATGGACCGTCTCGAGATCGAGCGCGGACTCACCGAAGCACTTGAAGCGAATCAGATCATCGTTCACTACCAGCCCATCGTGAACACGCACAGCAAGTCGTTGTACGGCTTTGAAGCGTTGGTGCGATGGAACCATCCTCAGAAGGGCCTCATTTCGCCCGGCCAGTTCCTACCCGTGGCTGAAGAGGCTGGCATGATGGCAACGATCGGCAACCTCGTGCTGCGGGAGGCGTGCGCCCAGGCCGCTGTCTGGAGCCACGTTTCGCCTGCGGCCAAGAAGGTCAAGATGGGTGTGAACATCGCTGAGCAGCAGCTGATCGGCAACGATCTGCCGGGCTATGTGGCGGAGATTCTCGACTGGTCGGGTCTCGAGCCCGAGCAGCTCGTGCTCGAAATCACCGAGGACGTGATCGTCGATCATCTCGATGGACTCGACATCCTGCGCGAGCTTCGAGGCCTTGGCGTGACCCTGGCCATCGACGACTTCGGCACCGGTCAATCATCGCTGAGCTACGTGAAGCAGTTCGACATGTGTTCGACGATCAAAATTGACCAGTCATTTGTGCGCGACATGCGGTCTGGCAATGTCGACCGCGCCATCATTGAGGCGGTCGTGGCCATGGCGTCGGTGCTCGATCTCAGCGTTGTGGCTGAAGGGGTCGAACATCTCGACCAGCTCGAGCAGCTCTCCGAGCTCGGGATCGAACTGATGCAGGGCTACCTCTTTGAAAGCCCGGTTGGGCCGGAGATGATCGATCCAGCGGTGTGGTTCCCCGAGAAGTCATCCCAGAAACCGGCCGACAATGATCTCGCCCTCCAGCCGGTCGAGGCTGGCGATGAGCTCGCCACCAGCGGCGACGTGCCGGTTCGAGACTGAACCTCTACCCGACCTCGTCGGTCGGGGGTGGGGCGACGAAATCGATGAGCTGTTCGACCGCCCCGACAAGGGACGGGTCGAGATCGCGAAACGATTTCACGCGGCTGAGAATGACTTTCCAGAGGGCTCCGGTAGGACCCTCGAAACCCAAGGATGAACGCACGCCTTCCTTCCAGTCGATGCCCATCGGCACGTCAGGCCAGCCTTCGATGCCAACCACCGATGGCTTGACCGCAGCCCAGATATCGATGAAATCGTGCCCGGTGATGAGGACGGCATCGGGGCCAGCTACCTCGATGGCCCGTCGAGCGATCTTCGACTCTTTGGTGTCGGCAATGAGATGATCGAGCAAGATGCCAAGCCGCCGCTCAGGAGTAGGCGCAAAGGCGGAGACGACGGCGGCTAGATCATCGGCGCCATGCAAAGGCTCGACGACTACTCCCTCCTGCCTCAGGTCGTCGCCCCAGATTTTCTCGACGAGTTCGGCGTCGTGCAATCCTTCAACCATGATCCGGCTGGCGGCCGCAACTCTCGCCTCTCGGCGTTCAGGCATGATTGAGCCAGAGGCGGAGAAGGCCGGCTCGGTTGAGCGCGGCTGCGGTTTCGGTCGAACGAGTGTGACGTTGCGGCCCCCGACGGAGAAGGCGCCAGGAGCAAGCGGCAGCTGATGTTCCCGTCCGGCCTTGTCACGGATGACAACCTGTGTGGGCGAGAAACGCACGATCTGGCCCACGTATCCGGTGGTTCGGTGCCGGACCGTTAGCCCTTTCGTCGCGGGCTCGTTGCGCCATTGAGGGCGCCTGCGATCACCGTCGGATCCCATCGGCTCGCTGAGTATTCCGGACACGATTGCAGACTAGCAAGCTAGTGCGGCAAGTCGGGCTCGGGGGCGTCAACATGACGGGCGAGTGGGCGGGCCATGAGTGCATAGCCGAGATCGTTGGGATGGAACCGGTCGCCCGCAAGCCGTTCGAACGCTCCGGGTCCCGGCTCGCCCCAGGGGTTCACGAAGGCCAGACCTCGGCCGGTGGCCGTGGTGCGAGCGACCTTGTTGACCGACCGGGCTCTTTGTGAAGCGCCAGCAGCCGGACACACGATCGTCTCCGGTGGAAGAGCCTCGATCAACGCCTCCATCTGTTTATGGATCTTGGACGAGTCGATCCCCCACGTGAGGTCGTTGCTTCCCAGGCAGCAGACCGTGAGATCAGGCGTCGGCAGTTCGTGGGCGATCGGTAGTTGCCGTTCGAGACCATCTTTAAGCCGGGCCCCCGACTGAGACAGGTTGATGATGCGCCACTCGGTGCCATCTCGTAGCGACAGCGCTTCGCCCAGCCGTCCGATGTAGCTATTGACAGCCTGAGAGGCACCGACGCCGAGAGCTGTCGAGTCGCCGAAGGCCAGTAGCAGAGGCCCGTCGCCGTCGACGTCGGTCTGGTTCCTCGCGTCCCAGTAGCGGGTGTAGGGCTCGATCTGGTCGACCACTTCCCGCAGGCCGGTAAACACCGTTGATGCGGCCAACACAGCAGCTCCTGGCCGTTTGACCTTCAAGGTGGGAACGGTCGACCTCATGGCTTCAACCAGCTCAGGGCGCCCGAGGAGGCGCGGCGCTCGCTACCGTCGTGTGTTGTGATCCTGCTCGATGCCGTCGATCTTCGTGTCTCACGACCCGATCGTGACCTCTTTCGCGAGGTCTCCTTGACTATTGAATCGGGTGACACGGTTGGAATCATCGGCATTAACGGTACCGGCAAGTCGACACTGCTGCGGGTACTCTCCGGTCGTTTAACCCCCGATGAGGGAGAGATTCGGTTTGGGCGCAATGTAGAGATTTCAGTCCTCGACCAGGCTGCCGCTCTTCCGGCTGGCACGGTTGCCGAAGTTGTGGCCGCAGCCCAGCGGGCAACACAGAGCGAAGACGAGCTTGGCGACACCTGGCAAAGTTCCGAGGTTCTCCAGCGCCTCGGCATGGCCGGTCATAAAGATCGCCAAACGTCGGCCCTGTCGGGAGGCGAGGCCAAGCGCGTCGCTCTGGCCATAGCCCTGGTGCAGCCGAGCGACCTGCTCGTTCTGGACGAACCGACAAACCACCTCGACCTGGATGCCATCGAATGGCTTGAGAATCGACTTCGCTCCTACCGGGGTGCGATCCTGCTCGTGACCCACGATCGCCATCTGCTCGATCGACTGACCACCCGCATGATGGAGCTCGACCGCGGTTCGGGTTTCGTCCACAACGGTGGTTACGTCGAATACCTCGAAGCAAAAGATCAGCGGGAGGCGGATGCGGCTACCGCTGAAGCGGTCAGACGCAATCTGGCCCGCACCGAGCTGGCCTGGCTACGCCGTGGCGCCCCGGCGCGAACGGCCAAGCCGAAAGCGCGGATCGCCAAGGCCAAGGCGCTCGTCGACGGTCGACCGGAGGGCCCGGCTCGCCCATCGGAGCTCTATCTCGAGTTCCCAGCGCCTCGTCTGGGTGATGTGGTGATCGAACTCGAAGGCGTCTCCCTAACCCTGCCCGACGGTCGCAACCTGTTTTCGGATGTCGAGCTTCGCCTCGATCCCAGCGAACGGTTAGGAATCGTCGGTCCGAACGGTGCGGGGAAAACGTCACTGCTCGACATCATCGCAGGCCGACGAAAGCCAGATGCCGGCACGGTCGTGCAGGGCTCGACGGTCCAGCTCGGGTACTACGACCAAATGGGTGAGTCGCTCGACCCCAACGCCCGGGCTCGCGAGATCGTTGCCGGGCCATTCCGAACCCCCGACTGGACCGACGCCCGTCTGCTGGAGGCGTTCTGGTTCGACGCCGACACCCAGTGGGCCAAGGCCAGCACATTGTCGGGCGGCGAACGGCGTCGCCTTCAGCTGTTGCGTGTTCTCGCCGAGCGGCCGAATGTTCTGCTGCTCGATGAGCCGACCAACGATCTCGACCTGGAAACCCTTAGAGCGCTCGAAGATTTCCTCCAAGACTGGCCGGGCGCGGTGATCGCCATCTCCCACGACCGGGCCTTTCTCGAACGCGTTGTAACCGATGCTTTGGTTATCGATGGCGCCGGGTTCGCCGGGCGTTGGCCAGGTGGCTTCCCCGCCTGGGATTTGGCCCGCCGCAGCAATCAGACAAAAAGGGGAGCGATCGCGACCACCGGTTCAACCCACGGCGAGCGTCCCAGCAAGCGAGCGCCAGCTCCAACGGCCGAGCGGCCTGATTCGAAACAGGGAACCGCCGAGGATTCGCAGAAGGTGCCGGGCGGGCGTTCCAACTCGACGCTCGGCCACCTGATGCGGGAGCTGGACAAGACGATCAAGCGGCTCGAACGTCGAAAAGCTGAACTAACCGATGAACTGGAAGCGTCGCTCGACAATCACCGTCGACTCGCCGAACTCGGTGATGAACTCTCGAGGGTCGGCGACGAGCTGGCATCGGCCGAAGAAGAATGGCTAGCTTTAGCCGAAGAGCAGGAATCCCGCTCCCGCTAAAACCGGTCCGATCGGGCACGGGTGCAACGACGAACAGGAAAGAGGTCGCTTCGACCATGGCTGATGAGATCCAAACCCGTTCGGTTGAAGAGCTGGTCGCTCTCGGTGGTGTCAAGTGGGCTAGGCATGGCGCCGACGTCTTGGCCAGTTGGGTCGCCGACATGGACCTGCGTCCACCAGAAGTAGCGACCAATGCCATTACCAATCTGATCAAGACTGGTGATCTGGGATACAACTTCGCCGCTGCTGACCAGCTGCCCGAGGCCTTTTCTCGCTGGCAACAACGACGTCATGGCTGGGCGCCAGATCCAGAACAGGTTCGCCTCTTTGGCAGCGTCTTGCACGCCATCGACAACATCCTGTGGCTCACGACCGAGCCGGGTGACGGGATCGTGTTGTTCACACCGATCTATCCGCCGTTCCTCAAGGCGGTCGAGGGGACAGGGCGACGTCTGATCGATGTGCCGCTCGATCCGAACGGGTGGCGCCTCGACCCCCAACGATTGGCCGACGCCATCGACTCGACGACCAAGGTCATCTTGTTCTGCAACCCTCACAATCCGACAGGGCGAACCTTCGACGCAGAAGAATGCCGAGCGGTAGCCCAGATCGCTATCGAAAACGATCTCTTGCTGATCAGCGATGAGGTTTGGGCTGACATCGTGCATCCCGAAGGTCAGCATCTCCCGATGTCGCACCAGTTCGACAAGCTTTCCGACCTTGGCGATGAGCTGAGGGATCGTTTGGTGACGCTCTCATCTTGTTCGAAGACGTTCAACCTGGCAGGTCTGCGGTCGGCGGTTGCCCACATCGAGTCGCCGCTCGTAACCAAGCAGCTCGACCAGCTACCCGCCCACCTCCTAGGTTGGGCCAACGGCCCTGGGGCGGCTGCCAACCTGGCTTGTTGGGACCAGGGAGAGCTGTGGTATCAGCGCCTGATGGCCTGGCTCACCGAACGGCGGGATCAGCTTGCGACCCGTCTTGCCGCCGAAGCTCCTGCGGTGGGATTCCAGCTACCCGAATCGACCTATTTGGCCTGGCTGGACTTCTCCGCCTATGACCTGGGGGAGGATGCGGGAGACTGGCTATTGGAACACGCTGGCGTTGCCTTCAACCCCGGTCGCGACTTTGGCGAGCATGGTCATGGGTTCGCCCGAATGAATCTCGCCACGTCTCCCGAGATCGTAGACCTGGTGCTCGATCGGGTTCTGGAAGCCCTTCCAGACCGCTCCTGAGGTAGGTTTCGACTCCCGGTCGGCGACCGGTGGTGATAGTTTGTGTGCATGTCCGTACGGCACGGCTTCGCCCAGGCGTTTGCCCGCGACACACGTTCGATGACTATCAGAGGCTCCACCGGAGCCACTCGCCGTCGCGATATCGACCCCTCGTCTCTGCAATCGATCTGCCTTCTAGGATTCGTGGCCGCCGTTTTGGTCGTGCTCGGCGGTGCGCTCTCCGGTGCGGCCGATCCTGAAGGAACCGGACGGCTCTGGTCTGTTCCAGCCATACCGGTCCGACCAGCTGGCTATCTCGTGCCGAGTCTCTTCGTCTACTTCGGCGGACTCATCGTGATGGTGCGGGCCTGGTTGCTCCTACGCCGCTATCACCTGACCTACGGTCTGCCGCTGGCCGCGGTCGTTGTCGTCGTCGGCATGTGGAGCCTGCCCTTTCTCGTCGGGCCTCCTCTCGGCAGTCGCGACGTCTACGCCTACGCGGCCCAGGGGAGGCTCGCTGAGCAGGGCCACGATGTCTACAGCCACGGGCCAGCAGAGCTCGGAGAAGGCGATCCGCTTCTGGCCCCCGTCGACCCCCTGTATCGCAACGCTCCCTCGCTTTACGGCCCGATCTTCGTCACTGCATCATCGATCATCGCTGGTGTGGCTGGCGATCATGTCATCAATGCGGTGATGGCCTTTCGTCTGCTTGCGCTTGCTGGCTTGACGCTGACCGCTTTCGCTGTTTTTGATTTGTCGAGAGGGCTTGGTCGCGATCCCGTCGATGCGCTGATTTTGACCATGGCCAATCCGCTGATTTTGCTGCATCTTGTCTCGGGAGCCCACAACGAGGCCATGATGCTCGGCTTTCTGCTTTCCGGCGTGGCGCTCGCTCGCCGCGGTCGCCCTCTGCTCGGCGTTGCCCTCTGTGTGATCGCGGCTGCGGTTAAGTTGCCCGCGATCCTGGCGGTCGCCTTTCTCGGGTTTGCCTGGGTTTTTGAAGCGGCGCAGTGGAGCCGTCGGATGTTGCGGGCCGGCATCGTCGCTGGCGAAACCGTAGCTATCTTCGGCGTCGCTGGCTGGCTTACCGGTTGGGGTTGGGGTTGGATCGATGCCATGGTGGCATCCAAACCGGTCGACGCCTACCTCAGCATCACCCGCGTGGTCGGCGGCGGTGTATCGCTCTTGTTCGGCATGGAGCCCGATCGAGTTCTTGCCGCAGCCCGGCTCGTCGGCATGGTGGGGGCCGCCGGTTTCACCGGTGTCCTTCTGCTTAGGCGCTATCGCAGCTGGCCGACGGCCTTGGCGTGGAGCCTTGTTGTTGCCGCAGTACTGCATCCAACCACGCAGCCTTGGTATCTCACGTGGGGCCTGGTTCTGTTGGCGGCGACGACGGCTGGTGAGCGGAATCGTGCCCTGGTTGCGGCCTGTGCTGCCGCCGTGTTTGTGGTGTTGCCGATGGGCCCACAGCTGGGTCTGGTGGTGCTCGATCGTGCAGGGCCAACCAGCCTTATCATCGGTGGGCTCCTGCTCTCGCTTCTGACCTTCAGTCCGGCCGGCAACAAGACGGAACGGCGTTTGGCCAGCCTCGATCCAGGCACGGTGACCCTCGTGGTTCCTACGCGCCATGAAGGGCCGAACATCCACGCCTTCGTCGACATGATCGACGAGATGTCGAGGCAGCCGAGTTGGACCGACGCCGATGGTGCGACCAAAGATCGTCGCCTTCATGTGCTTTTCGTCGACGACAGCGACGACGAGACACCGGACGTCGTTCGCAAACTGATGGCACGTCGGGCCGCTACCGGCGAGGGGCTGGTCGACGTCGATTTACTCCACCGCCATCCCCAGCAACGTTGGGGCGGGCTCGGTGGGGCCGTTGTCGATGGATTCGCCCTCGCCCGCGGCACGATCGCGGTGGTGATGGATGGCGACCTTCAGCACCCCGCATCGAAGGTGCCCGAGCTCGTGTCCGGCCTCGGTGACAGTGTTTCTGTGGTCGTGGCGAGCCGGCGAGTTCCGGGTGGATCCTTCGGCGAAGGCTTGACCGAGTTCCGACGTTTGCTCTCTGTCTGGTCGGCAGCGCTGGCCACCCTCTTCTTTCCGTCTCGGATTGGCCCCATCGCCGATCCTTTGTCGGGCTTCTTCGCTGTGCGACTTGATCGCCTCGACCTGAACCGGCTTCACCCTGACGGTTTCAAGATCCTGATCGAGGTAGCAGCGACCCACGGCGAGCTCGTCGTGGATGAGGTTCCGTTCGAATTCTCCGGCCGGGTGCAAGGAGTGTCGAAGGCCTCGGCGTCCGAGGGTGCCCGGTACCTAGGCCACCTGGTCGATCTTCGGGTGCGTATGTCGCGGGTATGGGCTGGAGCGCCGATTACTCAACGAGCCTTTGGCGTTGGTTCAGGTGTCGTAAACAGGCAGCCGCGACCAGAAACAGGCTGAGGTTACGAACCGTTAGGAGCAGGGCGGGCACCGGTTGATCAACCCCGCTGGGGCCGTAGGCGGCGAGCGTCGCCCCGGTCAGAAGGAAGGCACCGCCCGCCATCAGACCGAGGTGCCGAGTTTGCCGTTCCGCCAGACAAAGAGCGGCGAACGGAACGAGCCAGAGCAAGAACTGGGGCGAAAGTAATGCCGACGTGCCCAAGAGCATGGCGAGCGACCCCAACACAGCTGCGGCTGCGTCGGTTGTGGCTGGCGGGTTCGAGCGGCGCTCAGGCTCTTTGCTAGCGGCGAGACGCCGCAGGCTTGCGGGTTTTACGATAATGAAGCCGATGTAGCCAACGATCAGCACACGACCCAGGGCTACAAGCAATGGGTCGAGTGAGCCAATGCGGAAGGCGTTTAGTTCAAGGCGGGCCGTCTCCTCGGTGAACATCGCCACGAGCGCCCCAACCGTCGATTCGACGTGCCACCCTGTGGCGCCTCGAAGGGCCGTGACCTGTGCGACGGGGTTGAAGCCTGCGGCCGCCCAGATGAGCCAGGCCGCAGCCAACACCAGCCCGCCAGCGGTTGCGTAGGCGACGTGGGACCAGCGGCAGAACCGAACCGCAGCCGCTATGAGAAGCACCGGCCAGAGCTTGATGGAAGCACCCAGCGCTACGAGTGACCCAAACCCGAGCGAAGCCAGACCAAACGTTCGCCGATCGCGCCCGCTAGACGGTTGTGACAACAGGAGCAGGGCGGCTAGTCCCATCGTTGCCGTTACGAGATCAAGTCGTAGGTAGCCCATCGGGAGGAGTGGCGTGCCGAGAATCAGGTAGGCCAGGGCTGCCGTCGTAGAGATCGATCGCCACAGCAAGCCGACGGCTAGCAGATCGGCGATGAGGCCGAGAACGACGAGTGAACGATTCATACCGACGACGTTCGGGCCGCCGACCGTGGACGGATCGCCGATGCGGTGAACCGCCTCGAAGATGACGACAGAGCCGGGCGGATACTCGATCTCAGCATCGGCCCAGTGGGTGCGGTCGTCGGCCGCGATCATGGCGAATCGTTCAGCGTCCCAACCCTGCAGTTCCGAGGCCTCGTCGGTCCAGGGGCCGAAACCGATGACGAGGGCAGCCGCCACACGGCCGGCGATGAGGATGGTGATCAGCCAGCCACGCCAGCTGTTCAGCGCACTCATCGCTCAATCCGGGCCCGGTGTCGGGAACTGTGTCGCTCACAGAGTCGCTCACAGTGTCGCTCACGGTGTCGCTCACGGTGTCGGGCACGGTGTCGGGCACGGTGATGAGGAACGCCGATAGGCGTGTTCTGGGTAGGCGCCATTATCCTGGATCCTATGAGCACGACCGAAGCATCGAACCCCGAGACCGCACCGGCAACAGAAGCCCCGGCCGAGGTTTCTGGCGACCCGAAAGCGCCGCTCCAGGTTTCGGCCGAGGCGCTCGCCACCGTGCTCGACGTGCGGGCGACCGAGGACGACCCGGGCAACACCGCTCTGCGAGTGGGAATAACCGGCGCCACGATGACCGACTTTACCTACGCCCTCGACCTCGTGCCGATCAGCGAGCTCGACGACGACGACATCACCTACCCCCAGGGAAGCCATGGTGAGCTTACGGTCGCGGTCCCCGGCTCCTCAGTGGCCAACATGACCGGGGCCACGCTCGACGTTCCGTCTCACGCCGGTGCTTCCGGCGGCCTCGTGATCAAGAACCCGAACCCGCCAGACCCTCTGCTCGGACTCGACCTCGATCTGAGCGGTGAGCTCCCGCAGAAGGTACAAACCGTGCTCGACCAGGCGGTCAACCCGGCACTGGCCTCCCACGGTGGCTACGCCACCCTGGTAGCAATCAAGGGCACGGTAGCAGAGGTCACGATGGGTGGCGGTTGCCAGGGTTGCGCCGCCAGCGCCATGACCCTTCGGGACGGCATCAAGAAGATGCTGATGTCGGCCCTGCCGGAGATCACCGATGTGGTCGATGCCACCGACCATGAGGCCGGAGAAAATCCCTTCTATACCTGAGTCGGCGCCGAGGTGAGTTGGCAATCACCTCCGTTGGAACCTCTGGATACGTCAGCACCGCACGACGGTGGTCGCTCCCTGCTTTGGCGAGCCTGACGTTCGGCGAACTACGCTCGTAGTGATCTGTTTGTTGTACCTCACCACGGGTGAAGAGGGGATCTGACCGAGCGATGACCGAGACTAGGCGGCCCCGTCGGGGCATCATCGGCTACGGCACGTACGTGCCGTACTACCGCTTGCAGCGTTCGGCTATCACCGACGCCTTGGGCACAGGGGGTGGGCGCGGGACGAGGGCCGTGGCTTCCTTCGATGAAGACGCGACCTCCATGGCTGTGGAGGCCGCACGTAGAGCGGTCAGGAACCTGGAAGCCAACGGATCACCGTTTGCGCTGGATGCGCTCTACTTTGCTACCGCCACGCCGCCTTATCTCGACAAGACAAACGCCAACGTGATCCACGCCGCATTGGATTTACCGTCGGCGGTGTTTGCAGCCGACATGGTTGGTTCCTCCCGCTCACTCGGCGGCGCCTTGCGGGCCGCGATGGGCTCGCCCCACCCCACGATGGTAGCTTCAGCCGATCTGCGTTCGGGGCGCCCTGGATCGACCGATGAAGCCAGCACCGGTGATGCCGGTGTTGCCCTCATCTTCGGAAACGAGACCGATGCTCCCGTTCTGGCGGAACCGATCGCATCGGCCTCGGCGACCGCCGAGTTCCTTGACCGCTGGCGCCTTCCCGCCTGGAATTACTCCCGCCAGTGGGAGGAGCGGTTCGGCGAGCACGCCTACCTGCCACTCGTGACCGAAGCCGTCGACGCCGCCTTGAAGCAGGCCGAGCTCGAGCCGTCCGACCTCGATCTGGTGCTGGTCACCGGCCTCCATGCCCGGGCCGTTCGCGGTGCCGTGGCCGCCGCTGGGCTCGGGGCGGTAACGGTCGGCGATGATCTCGTGGCTGTCCTCGGGAATACAGGAACACCTCACCTCGGTGTCGTGCTCGCTTCTGCGCTCGATCGGGCCGAGCCAAACCAGACGATCATGACGATCCATCTGGCCGATGGCGCCGACGTTGGCGTGTTCCGAACCACCGATGCCCTAGCGAACTACACCAACGGTTCGCCCGTCGCGACCCAGCTCGGTAGCGGAACCGACGGGCTGGACTACAACACCTTCTTGACCTGGCGTGGCTTCCTCGATCGCGAACCGCCTCGTCGCCCCGATCCTGTCGCACCGGCGGCGCCTCCGTCGTTGCGATCCCAGCGGTGGAAATATGGTTTCGTCGGCTCACGCGACGAATCCAGCGGTGCGATCCATCTTCCACCTCAGCGGGTCTCGGTCAAGGGTGGCGCGGTCGACGAAATGGAGCCGGTTCCGATGGCCGACGTGCCGGCCACCGTCGTCACCTTTACGATCGACCGCCTTGCCTACTCGTTGTCACCCCCCGTCGTCGCAGTCGTCATCGACTTCGACGGGGGCGGGCGTTTCCAATGCCAGCTCACCGATGTAAACCCAGATGATGTCAGCATTGGCGACCGAGTGACGATGACGTTCCGAAAGTTGTCGACCGCCGAAGGTGTGCACAACTATTTCTGGAAAGCCCGTCCCGCTGCCTGATCTCCATCACCAGCAACCAATCCACCAGCAAACGAGAACACGAAAGCTCGAGACACAAGGACCAAAAGAACCATGGCCTCAAAAGGAATCAAAGACCAAGTAGCCATCGTCGGTATGGGGTGCACCCCCTTCGGCGAGCACTGGGATAAATCGGTTGATGACATGCTCATCGAAGCCTCGTCGGAGGCCTATGCCGATGCTGGCATAGCTCAGGACGATGTCGACGCCTACTGGTTCGGTACGCTCGGTTCGGGCGTTTCGGGCCTCACCCTGAGTAGGGCACTGAAGATCGATTACAAGCCGGTGACCCGGGTCGAAAACATGTGTGCGACCGGTTCTGAAGCCTTCCGCAACGCGTGCTATGCCGTTGCTTCGGGGGCCTACGACCTTGTGGCTGCCATCGGTGTTGAGAAACTGAAAGACAATGGCATGTCGGGCCTCGTCGGCGCTCCGCTCCCGAGCGATGGGACCCGACCTGAGCTTACTGCGCCTGCCATGTTCTCACTTCTGGCGCCCGCCTATGCCAAGAAGTACGGGGTGGACGAGGCCGAGATGAAGGATGTGTTGACGCGCATCGCCTGGAAGAATCACTACAACGGCGCTCGCAATCCTCGGGCCCAGTTCCGCAAGGAAGTGAGCAAGGAAAAGATCTGTAATGCGCCCCTGATCGCTGGTCAGCTCGGAATTTTCGACTGCTCGGGTGTCTCCGATGGCTCGGCCATGGCCATCATCTGTCGGGCTGAGGACGCGCACAAGTACACCGACAAGCCACTGTACGTGAAGGCGTTGGCCTTCGCCGCAGGGCCTGCTGCTGGCCCGATCGACCCGGACTATGACTACACCACCTTCAACGAGGTTTCGGCGAGCGTCGCCGACGCCTACGCCCAGGCCGACATAACCGACCCTCGGGCTGAGATCGCCATGGCTGAGGTGCATGATTGCTTCACGCCAACCGAGCTGGTGCTCATGGAAGATCTCGGCTTTGCTGAGCGAGGATTGGGCTGGAAGGAGGTGCTGGCCGGAACCTTTGATCTCGACGGCGAACTACCGATCAACCCCGACGGCGGCCTCAAGAGCTTCGGCCACCCCATTGGAGCGTCCGGCCTGCGAATGTTGTTCGAATGCTGGCTGCAGTTGCGCCAGGAGGCTCCCGATGATCGTCAGATCCGGTCGGTAACCGAGGATGGCAAGACGCTGGGGATGACCCACAACCTGGGCGGAGCGCCTGGCGAGTGCGTTAGCTTCGTGTCCATCGTCGGGAGCGAGTTGGGCTAAGGGCCCGGTCTCAGCAGGCGAGCGGCAGCGGTTCGGCGCCGCCGGGTGCCGTCGCTCGCAGCTCATCCAACGCATCGACAAGTTCAACGGCAGCAATAGCCCAACCGCGCGTGTCGGAACGGGTGGTAGCGAAGATCATGCCGACGACCGAACCCTGCTCGTCGAGTACGGCGGCGCCCGAGTCGCCGCGTTCGATGTCGGCGTCGAGCTCGATGGCCTCACGGCGCCCCTCGCCATCTAGCGTGACGGTCACCGCTCTGCGCACGGATGCTGATTTGGGCTCAAGCCCGTCGCCTTTGGAGACGGTGGCTACCGTTAGCGGCTGCTGTTCTACCACGGTTGAACCTTGCTCTTCGAGGACGAGCGACCCGGATAGCGGCACTGAACGACTCGACCGCAAGCGGAAGATCGCTATGTCTTTAGCCTCGTCCCGGTAGACGAGATCGGCGGCGACAGGCTCGCCGTCAGGTTCGGCGACGGTAATCGATTTCGCCTTCTCGAGAGGGTGGGCTGCCGAGAAGACAAGCGACGCCGAGATGGCGAACCCGTTTGCCACCTGGGGGCCGCCCCCACACTCGCCGATCTCCACATAGAGCGCGCCGGCGAACGGTTCTCGGTCGCCTTGATCGCTACAGCCGGCCCCCGCTGCGAGCAGCACAACAAGCAGGGAAAGGCCTACAGCGAGATGCCTAGCAGGAGGCCATCGAGTCGACGTAGGAACCACGAGCACGAGGCTACATCGTCGTGGCTCATCTTCGGCTCCGTCATGTAGGTGTCATGACCCCGTCTGCGACGTTGGAATTTGGGCATACTTTGGTGCACGCTTCATGAGTGTCAACGAATTCGGCGGGGTACTCGATACTGGGCCTCGATGCTTCGGCGCTCGTCGGCGCAACCTGGTTACCGGATGATTCTCTGATGTTGAGCGACATCCTGAGCTCGACCGGAATTCCGTTCGAGGGCGCGGCCATACCGGTGGCCTTGCACGAGGCGCGTTCCTCGGAGGCCACCTTTGATGCCGCCGAGTGGGCTGCTGAGCTGATCGTCACCCAGGGGGGCCGGTTCTTTGTCTGTCTGCCGACGGCAATCCGAGATGCAACCGCTCTATCTCACCCGCTGGCTGTTGGTCCCCGATCCTGGAATCACGCGATCGCCATGGTGCGTCGCCTCGAAGCGATGTGCCAGCGTTACGGTCTCGAACTAGTCGTTCCGGAGGAACGCAACGGAGCGTTGGTCGACGATAGTCGACTCGATCTTCACAAGCCGATCGGCTATGTTCTCGATACCGCCGGGTTGGCGAAGCAGGGCATGGAACCACGCCGGCTCACCGCCCGTCCAGCCTGAGCGGCGACACCGCCATCCCAGGGAGTTCGAGGAAGTTTGAGGACGTTTTGGTGAATACCGTTTCGATCGCCCATGTCGACCGGACCTATGAGAGCCTGGACCGTTGGACAAAGGGTCGGCTTCACGTGGTCGGACCCGAGGATGAAGCCCTCAGCGAGGCTGTCGTGGCTATCGTCGGCGGACCAACCTGGGACGCGGCTCGATTCGATCTTGCACCAAAACTCAAGGTATTGGCCCGTACGGGGATCGGTGTGGACGCTGTCGACCTTGAAGAAGCAACCCGCCGCGGCGTGTTGGTCACCAACACTCCTGAGGGCCCGACGGTTTCGACCGCCGAACATGCCATCGCCCTGCTCTTCGCAGTAGCGAAGACATTGCCCGCCCACCAGCGAAGGTTGCGTGAGGCGACGGGAGGATATGCCGGCGTGAGCACGGCTGTCGAGCTCGACGGTCTGACTATCGGATTGTTGGGATTCGGGCGTATCGCTCGCCGAACCGCTCGTATCGCGGCCGCCGTCGGCATGGAGGTTTTGGCCCACGATCCTTATCTGGCTGCAAGCGATCTCGTCGATGGCCCGCCGGTACGTCTGGTCGACTTCGATGGGCTATTGGCCGAGTCACATGTCCTCTCGCTGCACGCCCCGCTAACCGAGGCGACCACCGGATTGTTCTCGGCGCCTATCCTTGCGCGCTGTCGGCCTGGGGCAATCCTGATCAACGCCGCTCGCGGCGGCCTGGTCGACACCGACGCTCTGGTCGAGGCGTTGCGCTCTGGCCAGCTCGCCGCCGCCGGCCTCGATGTGACGGAGCCGGAACCTCTCGACCCTGATCACCCCTTGCTGGCGATGGAAAACGTCGTCGTGACCCCCCACATAGCGTCGTCGACGGTGGTCGGGCGCGATCGCATGATGCGCATGGCGATCGAGCAGGCCCTGCTGGCGCTCGATGGCGAGCGACCAACCCATCTCGTCAACGAGGCGGCCTGGTCAAACCGCTGAGCCGAGGATGCTAGAAGGCGGTGCCCCCGTCGATCTTCAGGATCGAGCCGGTCGTATAGCTTGAGGCGTCGGATGCGAAATAGAGAGCGGCGCCGACAATTTCGTCGGCCTCGCCGCCTCGCTGGAGTGGGATCTCACGTTGGGCGGTGCGTTCGAACTCATCCAAGTTCCATGCCTTCGAGATGTCGGTCATGAAGGGCCCGGGCATGATGGTGTTGACCCGAACGGTTGGGGCGTAGGCACGGGCGAACGACTGAGTCATGTTGTTGACCGCTGCCTTGGCGCCGCCATAGATCGCCTCATTGGGCGTTGGTCTTACAGAGGCGATCGAGCTCACGTTGATGATGGACCCGCCGCCCTCGGCGGCCATTCGTTCTCCAAAGAGGGCCGACAAGCGAAACGGTCCCTTGAAGTTGACGTCGAGCACCTTGTCGAACAGGGCCTCGGTCACGTTGGTTAGAGAATCGTAGAGAGGCGACATGCCCGCATTGTTGACCAGGATGTCGCAGCGACCGAATCGCTCATAGACGGTTTCGAAGAGCGTGTCGCACTGATCCCAATGGCCGACATGGCACGCCACCGGGAGCGCCTGGCGTTCGGTCTGGTTCGTTACCTCGGCTGCCAGCAGTTCACAGGCCGGAAGTTTACGGCTGGCGATGACTACGTCGGCCCCTGCTTCAGCGAAGGCGCGGACCATAGAGCGTCCGAGTCCCCGGCTTCCACCGGTTACCACGGCCACCTTGCCGGTGAGGTCGAAGAGGTCGTTCATGGGTGCTTCCTACCTGTCGTTTCTCGCCCCCAGCGGCATGTCGGGTTCTGGGCATCTACCGTTCCGCTGGGATCGTAGCGGCAAGATCACCTTGTGATCCATCTAGGCTGGACGCTCGAACGCCGGAGAAAGCGCCCATCGTGGAGAAGTCGAAGCACGTGAGAGACAACGCCGACACCACCCTGTCGCCATCCGAGCCGGTCCCGATCGCTGAGGTCGACTTCGGTGACCTCATGGACTTGCGCAAACACGGTCCAGACACGTTCATGGGCCTGTCGCCCCGCTATCCGTGGGGTCGACTCTTCGGCGGCCAGGTCATCGCCCAGAGTTTGCGGGCTGCCCAGCTTTCGGTAGCCGACAGCTACAACATTCACTCTCTGCATGCCTATTTCATCAGAGGGGGAACGCACAAGGAGCCGGTTCGCTTCGAGGTTGATCGAATCCGTAATGGTCGCTCCTTCGTGACCCGCCGCGTGGTGGCTCGCCAATCGTCAGGCGCCATTCTGAACCTCTCGTGCTCGTTTCAAGTAACCGAGGCCGAGGCCGATGTGCAAACCGCCCAACCGCCGTTGGAGGTGCCAGGACCGGAGTCAGCGGCCGATACGGGGTGGGGACAGGGCTTGCTTGAAAGGCGACCGGTGCTAACCGAGCACGCCCACACACTCACCTGGGTGAAGCTGCGTGCTGCCGATATCACCGATCCATCTCTGATGGCATGTGCGCTGGCTTTCATGTCGGACTCCGTACCTACCGGAGGGGTTCGTTCGGCCCATCCGATCCAGGTCGAACGCTCGAAAGTGCGAGAAACATTCGTCGGTGCCAGCCTTGATCACGTCGTGTACTTTCAGCGTCTCCCCACGACCTTGGATCAATGGTTCTTGGCCGATGTTCGCTGCCATGGGCTGGTCGGAGGCCGCGGTGTTTCCGTCGGCGATCTCTACGACCCGGCCGGGACGCAGGTTCTGACCATTGTCCAGGAAGTCCTGTTGCGGCAACGGCGCCGCGAAACCGGGGGAGAAGCCGGGCTCAGCGGTAAAGATATTTAGCCGTTGTCAGCCAGCGAGTAGCTGGCGCACGGTGGAGGCCACGCCGATGGCGTCGAGGCCGATGTTGGCCAGGATCACGTCGGCCTTGGCATGGGCGAGGTAGCGGGTTGGGACACCGAGAACTCGTACGAGAGGATCCGATGGTCCGTTGCGGGCCAGATGGCTTGCGACCATTGAACCGATGCCCCCGTCGGCTAGACCGTCCTCGATGGTGACGACGATCCGGTGACCGTATGCGTCGTCGAGCATGACAGGATCGAGGGGCTTGGCCACCCGAGGATCCCAGACCGTAGCTGAGATGCCCTCCTCGGCAAGCAGATCGGCAGCGCCTTGAGCCGCGGCGAACATCTTGCCAACACCTATCAGGCAGACATCGGAACCTTCGCGATCTCTACGGGCGCTAAGACCACGGCCGACCTCGTCGTCGCCGACCGATGGGGCAGGGGTCTTCGGCCAGCGGATGGTGACAGGGCCGGAGGTGATTTCGTAGGCGTCGTTCAGCATCTGCTGGAGTTCCTGGTACGACGACGGACAGAAAATGGTCATACCGGAGATCTTCGACATGAGCACCATGTCGAAGATGCCGTGATGGGAGGGTCCGTCGTCGCCGGTGATGCCAGCCCGATCGAGGCAGAAGATCACCGGTTGTTCGTGCAACCCGACGTCGAGATTCGCCTGGTCGAAGGCTCTGCTGAGAAAGGTCGAGTAGAGGGCGACGACCGGGCGCAGGCCACCCATTGCCATACCAGCGGCGGCGGTGACAGCGTGTTGTTCGGCGATACCAACGTCGATGAGCCGGTCAGGAAATCGTTCGCAGAAGGGGAGCAGGCCGGTCGAATCGGGCATCGCCGCAGTAATGGCGATGAGATCTTCGTGTTCTTCGGCCAGCTTGAGCATGGCCTCGGTAAAGGCAGCGGTGTAGCTCTCGGGCTTGACGCCACCGATGTCGTGCATATTCTTTATCGGGTCGTTCTCAGCCGGTGCGTAGCCGCGCCCTTTTTGCGTCTGTACGTGGAGTACCACCGGGCCGGTGAACTGACCAGCGTTGGCCAGAGCGGTTTCGATCTGCTCGATGTCGTGTCCGTCGAAGGGGCCCATGTAGCGGACGCCGAGAGGTTCGAAGAAGGCTTGGGGCTCGAGCGCTTCACGGATCGCAGCCTTTGAGGCCTGGATGCCGGTCATCGACCATCGGCCTACAAGGGGGAGTTTGGCGGCCAGGCTCTCAAGCCGACGCTGACGTTTCATGTACACAGGGTTGGATCGGATCTTGACGAGGCTCTCAGAGAGAAGCGAGATCGTTGGAGCGTAAGATCTTCCGTTGTCGTTGAGAACAATGGTGACGTTGGCCTGTGAATGTCCAAGGTTGTTGAGACCCTCAAAGGCCATACCGCCTGTGAGCGAACCGTCGCCCAGGAGAGCGACCACCCGTCGATCGCTGTCTCCCTTGGCCGCGAAGGCGGTGGCGAGCCCATGGGCATAGCCGAGAACGGTCGAGGCGTGGCTGTTTTCGATCCAGTCGTGGGTGGATTCGACCTGGCTGGGGTAGCCGGACATGCCACCCTCTTCCCTCAGGTTGTCGAATCCGCCGGTGCGCCCGGTCAGCATTTTGTGGACGTAGGCCTGATGGCCGGTATCGAACAGCAGCACATCCTTCGGCGAGTCCAACACGCGGTGCAGGGCCACCGTCAGTTCGACGATGCCGAGATTCGAACCGAGGTGGCCACCGGATTTGCTGGCGTTTACCTTGTCGACGATGAAGGAACGGATCTCCGCGCACAGCTGATTCAGCTGGTCATCATCGAGCGTCCGAAGGTCCGAAGGGGTGGAGATCTGCTGCAGAATCATGCTACTCACTTACCGTTATCGGTACTGGCTAAGATCCAGCGTATCGGTGCCACGCTAACCGTCGAGCAACGGTCAGCTCGGAGGCGTGCGAATGCTGCGCTGGCCATCCGGACGGGCCCGCATTCCTACTAACCGTATCCGTTTCGTCGCCTGGCCTTGTGTCGACGGCGTGCGGTTCTTGCGCAGGTCTGAAGCTGTCGACTGCCATCCGAGGATGATTCGAGGGAACAGATGTGCGGCGCTATGCTAAAAACGTGAGCATCATAGAGACGGACACCGCCGACAATCCGCTGGTAGATCGCGGGCTAGTAGCCGAACTTCTTGACGGAGCGATGACGGCTGGCGCCGAGTTCGCCGAGGTCTTTGCCGAGGATGTTGAGCGCAACTCCGTCTATTTCGACGATGGTCGGATCGAGACCTTGTCGTCGACCAGGGATCGAGGCGTTGGAATTCGTGTTGTGTCAGACGGAGCGACCGGCTTTGCTCACACCGCAGATCTGAGTGCCAAGGGCCTGCGATCAGCAGCCCAGGCGGCCACCGACGCGGCCCGGTCGACGGCTGGCCAGATGCGAGCACCGATCGCCTTCGACGCTGGTGGCGACTACGTTTCGGCTGCCTCGAAACCTCCTGGCGCAGTGGGGAAGTCGGCCAAGGTCGACCTGGTCAAGCTGGCCGATTCCCAAGCTCGTTCGGTCGGGACTGCCATCAGCCAGGTCTCGGCCCGCTATGGAGATAATCGGCGCCGGATTCTGGTGGCGAACTCAGACGGTGTGTTCGGAACAGACGACCAGACGCGTACCTCCTTTGGAGTCAGCTGTGTCGCCGAGGGCGACACCGGTTTACAGACCGGCAGCGAGACCGTAGGCCTGACCGTCGGCTATGAGATCTTTGACCGCTACGACGTCGCTGAGATGGCGACGAGGGCGGCCGAACGGGCACTGACCAAGCTGCAAGCTCGTCCAGCACCGTCCGGTACCCTGCCGGTCGTTATCGGCCCCGGATCCGGTGGTGTGCTGTTCCACGAAGCCTGCGGCCATGGTCTGGAAGCAGATCTGGTTCGTAAGGGGGCGTCGGCCTTCGCTGGCAAGGTCGGTGAATTGGTCGCCTCGCCTCTCGTGACCTTGATCGACGACGGCACCATGAACGACGAGTGGGGCCGCTACAACATCGACGACGAAGGTAACCCTGCCCGTTGCAACGTTCTGATCGAAGACGGTGTTCTCGTCGACTACATGTGGGATGGTTTGCGATCTCGTGACGCCGGTAGGGCTAGCTCGGGGAATGGTCGTCGTGAAAGCTACCGATGCCTCCCGATGGTTCGGATGACCAACACCTACCTGGCCGGTGGCGACTCCGCTCCCGCCGACATCATCGCGGGCGTCGATCACGGTGTGTATGTGGCCCGCCTCGGTGGTGGGCAGGTCAACACCGCGTCGGGAGACTTCGTCTTTGGCATGGTCGAGGCTTACATGATCGAGAACGGTGAACTTGGTGCGCCGCTTCGTGAAGGCCAGCTGATCGGCAACGGCCCGAGTGTGCTGCACAACATTGAAGCCATCGGCAATGACTTCGCCATGGGTCCTCCTGGTACCTGCGGGAAGGACGGGCAGGGGGTACCTGTGGGTGATGGTGTGCCGACCTTGCGAGTGGCCGAACTAACGATTGGTGGAACAGCCTGATGGCGGCCAGAGGCAACACAGCAGTCGATTCGATCACCGCTCCTCAGGAATTGCTCGACATCGCCAGCGAGATCGTTGCCAGAGCGCGGCCTGACGAACAGGTTGAGGTAGCGTGTTCGCATCGCCAGACAACCTCGGTGAAAACCTATGACGGTGCCCTGGAATCGTTGACCGTGGCCGACAGCTTCGGGGTTGGCATACGAGTTCTCATCGACGGCCGGGAAGGATTTGCCAGCGCCGGATCGCTCGATCCCACCGTGATCGACAGCATGCTGGCCAACGCTCGTGATAACGCCACGTTCGCCGAGGCCGACGACTACGCCGGCATCGCCGAGGACGACGGTGTCCAAGCCGTCGAGATCGACCTCTGGCGAGACGAGCTTGGCGAGGTAACCAACGAAGAAAAGATCAACACTGCTCTGCGCCTTGAACAGATGGTGCGCGACGCCGACACCAGAATCACCGGTGTGCGCAACGCCGGCTATGGCGACAGTTTTGGAGCTTTCGCCTTGGCTAGTTCGTCGGGAATTCGAGCGGCTACTCGGGCTACATCGTCCAGCGTGTCGGTTAGCGCCCTAGCCCCTGACGGCGATAAGACACAAACTGGGTACGCCTACGACGGGGCTCGCCAACCCGGAGATCTGGATCTACAAAAGGTGGCCGATCGCGCTGTTCGCCACACGGTCGACATGATCGGGGCGACCAAGCCAAAGTCAGGCAAAATTCGTCTCCTGCTCGATCAACACGTCGCCGCCACCATCTTGGGTCTTATAGCCTCAACCCTCTCCGGCGATCGCGTGATCAAGGGCCGATCGCCCTACGTCGATCGCGTTGATGAGACCATCGGCGCCGAGATCTTGACCTTCGCTGATGACCCGACCGATCCTGCTTCGCTTGGCGCCGATTCTCATGATGGCGAAGGCCTGGCTTGCCGCCGCAATGCGCTCGTCACCAATGGTGTGCTACGAGGGTTCATCCATGACTCCTACACCGGCCGTCGCTCAGGTGAGGGTTCGACGGCATCGGCGATACGGGGGGCCAGAGGCCTACCCGGACCCGGCATTCAAGCCCTTTGTGTCGCCCCCGGTTCGGGGAGCTTCGAGAGCTTTGTCGACGATACCGAAGTCGGCCTCGTCGTCTACAACCTGGCTGGCTTGCACTCCGGCGTCAACCCTGTGTCTGGCGATTTCTCGGTCGGGGTTCAGGGACGCATGGTACGCGACGGACAGCTGGCTGAACCGGTGAGCGAGTGCACGATTGCATCTACCCTGCAACGTCTCTTGCTCGACGTTGAAGCGATCGGTGACGATCTCGTCCACCTGCCGAATGGCGTCAGTACCCCATCGGTGGTTATCGGAGGCATGTCACTCTCAGGAGCAGCGTGAAGCCGAGCCCAGAAGCGATAGAACGGCACGCCCATCTGGGCGACGAGCTACCCGCAGGCTGGATCCGCGTCGATTTCCATAGTCACACGATGTGGTCGGGTGATTGCACGACGACGCCGGACGAACTCGTCGAGTCTGTGCAGGCTGCAGCCATCGACGTCTTGTGTATAACCGACCACAATGAGGTCGTTGGGGCCCAACGGCTGAAAGACGAGTTGTCCTGTCGCGTCGTCGTCGGCGAAGAGGTGCGCGTCGGGCAAGGCGAGATCATCGGTCTGTTTCTCGAAGATCGAATACCGGCTGGCCTGTCGCCGGTGCAGGCAGCTCAACGCATCCGAGATCAGGGCGGATTGGTTTACGTTCCGCATCCGTTCGACCCGATGAGGAACTGTTTGTCGCCAGCCGAGATCGACGAGCTTAACGAACTCGATCTATTGGACGGGATCGAAGGTTGGAACGCTAAGACGAGTCTGGCCAGCCTCAACCGCCGTGCCGCCGACTACGGCGAAGTGCATGGCCTATGGGTTGGGGCTGGCAGCGATGCTCATGTGCCCGATGCCCTCGGTGCTGCCTACCTTCAGATGCCCGATGTCGCTCTTGAAGGCCCGGGAGCGGCCCAACGGTTTGCTGCTGCCGCTCGTCATGGCAGGGTGGTCGGCCATCATTACGATGCCCCGCGACGTTGGTCAGCCCGCATCGTGCCCTCGGTCTACGATGGTTGATCAGGCACCGTTCGACACCATGGCGTTCGAGCGCTAGGGGAGTCCGAGGAGTCTGACGACGCCGTTGGCTTGGACGCGAACAAGCTCGATCGCCGACCGCTGGTCTACGGCGACGAGCACGATCTCGTCGTCGACGTGAAGCACCCTTGCTGTGGTCACCATCTCGGCCACGTCGTCGAGCGGTCCGGGGACGACGGCCACAAGTTCCACTCGATCGCCAACATCGAGCGGGAGGTGTTGATCGTTGGCCAATGGCACCGCCCGCTCGTCGGTGCCGAGCTCCCAACGGTCGAGCCTCTCGGGTTGCAAGACCGGCGCTTCTCCCGGAGCTTGGAGCTTTGTTTCGGAGGTGCCCTCTTGTGAAATGGCCTCGATGCCGCCATAGGTGCCGAGCGCGATGCCAAGGCCGGTGAGCACGGCGAGCAAGATCCGCCGCCCACCGGTTCTGATCAGCTGATGAGCTTGTCGGACCAGGCGGTCAGGTCCGGAGCGAGATGGTCGTTCGATTGGCATTGTGGGCCCTCCCTGAGAGCAGCCGAGCACCGGTAGCGGTGGGTAGCAGCTGGCTGGCGCCGGGACGTGGCGCGAGGAGGGGGACCGGCGAGCCGGTCTAGTCGGCGGAGGAACTACTCGTCGAAGAACTCGACGAATCGGACCCGCTCGACGACGTCGATGGGGAAGAACTCGACGAGCTGGTCGATGAGGAGTCGGTTGAAGAACTCGAACTCGAACTGGATGTCGAATCGGTTGAGTCCTTCTTCGACTCCTTGTTCGAATCGCTCGTCGACGTCGATTTCGACGATCCCGATGATGATCGTGCGTCGTTGCGGTAGAAACCTGATCCCTTGAAGGCGATGCCGGGTGCGGCGAAGACCTTCTTAAGCTGATGCGAACCGGATGTATCGGTGGCGCAGCCATCCAGAACCGTCAGAGCGTCGTCGCTGAACGACTGCTCTACGTCGAAGTGTTCGTCGCATACCGTGCACTTGTACTCGTAGGTCGGCACTTCTAACTTCCTAAGGAACGTTTGCTTGCTCTTGCTGCGGTCGATTGATCGCCTCAGAAAGCGTAGCGGCGACCTCCCCGGTTGCGCCGTTTACGGTGCCGACAGATCATGGCGGATTCGGTCGGGTCCGCCATCGCGGCCAAACTCGCTAGAATCTACAGGGGTTCAGGCCGGTTCGAAGAGATTCGTCGTGGTCTCCATAAAGTCCTTGTAATCGAACGCCGATGCGAGACATGGAGACTCTCAGCCGCATTCTGAACAATGCCGACGATGCGGGTCCGGCCCCTGTGGGCTCCCACCATCCACCGATCAGCCAACGGAGGCTCGAACGTGTCACCCAAACCTGTACGGAAAGCCGTCATACCCGCAGCCGGGCTTGGCACAAGGTTTCTGCCCTTCTCAAAGGCCGTCCCCAAAGAGATGCTTCCGGTCGTAGATCAGCCTGTTATCCAGTATGTGGTTGAAGAGGCGGTCGATGCGGGGATCGAAGACATCTTGATCGTTACCTCCCGCTACAAGAAGTCGATCGAGGATCACTTCGACCGGTTGTTGGAGATCGAAAAGCAGCTCGCCGACAAGGGTAAAGAAGCCGAAGCCGAGCAGATCCGCTCCATCGCGGAGCTGGCACAGCTGCATTTTGTCCGGCAGGGACAACCCCTCGGTTTAGGACATGCGATCGGCATGGCCCGCAACCACATCGGTGACGAGCCATTCCTGGTCCTTTTGGGCGACGACATCATGCACCCAGAGGCTGGTGTGGTGAAGGGCATGATCGAGGCGTACCAAGAACATGCCTGCTCGGTCGTTGCGCTCATGGAAGTTCCGAAGCAGGACATTTCCTCGTACGGCTGCGCCGCCGTCAGCGAGGTCAGCGATCGCCTCGTCGAGGTCTCCGAACTGGTCGAGAAGCCGGCCCCTGAGGTTGCGCCATCAAATCTGGCCATCATGGGTCGCTACCTGTTCACTCCGACCATTTTTGAAGAAATCGCCCAAACCAAACCTGGTGTCGGTGGCGAAATTCAGATCACCGATGCGATGAGCTCCTTGCTCGGTCGAGAGAAGATGCTTGGCTACACGTTCGCTGAAGGCCGGTTTGATACGGGTAAGAAGATCGATTACCTCCGTGCCGTCGTCGAGCTCGCGCTTGAGCGTGATGACCTGGGAGACGAGTTTCGATCGATTCTTGGCACCATCGCAAAACGCGAAGGCCTGACCTAGGCGGGTAATCGAGACCCGACATAGCGGTTACAGAGGCGGACTGACTTCGGTTCCACGCTCGACGGGTGGCCAAAACCACCGAGCTACGCGTACATTTGGACCATGATTGCTTTGGAAGAAGCCCAGGCCAGGGTAAATCGTGACCTTCCCGTGCTGGCTCCTACCCAAGTCAACCTCGCTGACAGTCTTGGGATGGTGTTAGCCGAGACGGTTGCGGCGGCCGAAGCTATTCCACCGTTCGCCAACACGGCTATGGACGGATTCGCCATCAAGGCCTCAGACACGGTGGGGGCGTCCAAGACATCGCCAGTCACACTGCCGGTTGTCGGCACGATTGCTGCGGGCTCCGAAGCCACAACCCGCCTCTCGGCTGGTGAGGCGATGCGGATCATGACCGGTGCGCCGCTGCCTCCTGGGGCTGACGCCGTAATCATGGTCGAGCTGACCAGGCCAGCTGGTTTCGACGTCCAGCTGCTGGCACAGGTAGATGTAGGTAACCATGTGCGCCCCGCCGGCGACGACATCCAACGGGGAGCCGAGATCATGCATCCCGGAACGGTGCTTGGCCCCGGCCACCTTGGCGTGCTCGCCAGCCTGGGCCGACAAGAGGTAACGGTCTACCGGCGACCTCGCGTCGGTGTGATGTCAACCGGTGATGAGTTGATGGAGGGTCCGGAGCCGCTGAAGCCGGGTCAGATCCGAGATTCGAATCGCATCACCTTGCTGTCGCTGCTGACCGAGGCCGGTCTCCAACCGGTCGATCTCGGGCTCGTCCGAGACGATGAGGACGCAATTGAGACCGCAATGCGACGCGGCGCTGAGTCGTGTGACGCCGTCCTGACTTCGGGTGGCGTGAGCATGGGAGACTTCGACTTCGTGAAGGCCGTGCTCACCAGGCTTGGCGACTTCACCTGGATGCAGGTGGCGATCAAGCCAGCAAAGCCGCTGGTCTTCGGCTACCTCGATGAGACGCCCATTTTCGGACTTCCTGGCAACCCGGTGTCGTCGATGGTGAGCTTTGAGCTGTTCGCCCGACCAGGTCTGCGCCGCATGATGGGCCTACTCGACGCCGAACGTCCGGTCGTCACCGCAGTAGCCAACGGCGGACTGCCTCGGCGCCCCGACGGCAAGACCCATTTCCAGCGCATTATTCTTCAGCGCGACGACGCTGGTGTGTTGGTTGTACGGTCCGCTGGGGGTCAGGGATCACACCAGCTGATGTCGATGGCGACGGCCAATGCCCTAGCCATTGTGACCGATGGTGAGGGTGTCGCTGATGGTGGAACGGTCGAGGTGATGTATCTTGGCAGTGATCAATCATTGATCGCCCGCTGAGCGGAACCTGAATCGCAAAGAGCCCGATGCGCTACGTATCGGCACGAGTCGGTAAGGAAAGAGGGCACGACATGGATAGTGACCGCGTTGCCAACGAGGACCCAACGACCACGCTTATAGATCGGTTTGGGCGAGTCCACACCGACCTTCGTATTTCGGTTACCGATCGATGCAACTTCCGATGCCAATATTGCATGCCTGAGGAAGGCCTCGAGTGGCTTGAACGTTCCGAGCTCCTGAGTTTTGAAGAGATAGAACGCACCGCCCGGGTCTTGGTCGAGAATGCTGGGGTGCGGTCGATCCGTCTCACCGGCGGCGAACCAACAGTTCGGGCTCGCTTGCCGCTCCTGGTCGAAAAGCTGGCCAAACTCGACGTCGAGATTTCGATGACCACCAACGGCGCAACGCTTCCCCTGATCGCCGACGACCTCTACAAGGCTGGCCTTACCCGCATCAACATCAGTCTCGACACACTCGACGCTGATCGATTCCACGAGTTAACGAGGCGCCAGGATCTCGACAAGGTGCTGGAGGGCATCGACGCTGCCGTTGCCGCCGGTTTCAACCCCGTGAAGCTCAACGCTGTCCTCATGCGAGGGATCAATCATGATGAGGTGCTCGACTTCCTCCGCCTTGGCCGCGAACGGGGCGTCATCGTACGATTCATCGAGTTCATGCCTCTCGATGCCCAGGGCGATTGGTCGGCCGATCGCGTGGTTGGGTACGACGAAATTCTTGAGATCGTGTCATCGGAGTATTCCTTCGAGCCGGTCACTCGAGGCTCCAGCCCTGCCGAGCGTTTCGTCTACACCGATGGCGAAGGGGAGTTTGGGATCATTGCCTCGGTAAACGAGCCATTCTGCGGAAGCTGTGACCGCATCCGGCTAACCGCGGATGGTCAGCTCCGGAACTGCCTGTTTGGCCTTGATCATCTTGATGTTCGGAAGATGCTGCGTGGTGGCGCGAGCGACGCCGATCTGGTGTCGGCGGTCGCTGGTGAGGTCGACCGAAAGTGGGCCGGGCACGCCATCGGCCAGGTTCACTTCCTGCGCCCGTCGAAGTCGATGAGCCAGCTAGGCGGCTGAATGATCCCCGCTCAATGGGCCAAATGCCGCTAGGTTAGCTGTGTGGCCGAGCGTGAACTTACTCATCTTGATCCGCTAGGACGAGCGCGGATGGTCGATGTGACCCCCAAGGATCCGACCTACAGACGTGCTGTCGCCCGCGGGCGTGTGCACATGGAACCAGAAACCACCGCATTGGTGGCGCGAGGTGCGATCACCAAAGGCGACGTGCTGGCGGTGGCGCGAGTGGCGGGTATACAGGCCGCGAAACGAACCGCTGATCTGCTGCCACTGTGTCATTCGGTAATGATTGGCGCCATCATCGTCAACTTCGATATCCAGGACGACTTCATCGAGGTCGAAGCCTCGGTGGACACGGTGGATAGAACCGGTGTTGAGATGGAAGCGTTGACGGCCTGTTCGATTGCGGCCCTCACGATCTACGACATGTGTAAGTCGGCCGATAAGGCGATGGTGATCGGCGACCTGGCGCTGTGGGAGAAGACGGGCGGCAAGTCTGGCCCCTATCGTCGTGCTGCGGGTCCTTCCGACAGCGGAGACCGGACCCGATTGATGTGACGTCGGCGGCGTGGCAGTTTGTGGCAGCAACCGTGCTACTCGCAGCCTGGGCCTGGGTTTTAGGCAAACCGGTGCTGACAAACTGGAGTCGTCGCCGTCGGAACGATCGATTCGACTATCGGCGCGCCGAGGGCGGCCCCGAAACCAGGTGGTCTCGTCGATGGCGTGGCCGGCCACGCCCTGTAATGACCTGGCGAGCACAGCCCTTGTTTGCTCGTCGCCTCCAGTTCATGCTGGCGCTCGCCTTATCAAGCGTCTTTTCCCTCTTCCTGGCCATCGCCTTTGGCGGACAGTTCGTCCGACTCTTCATCACGATGATCGCAAGTCTCGGGATCTCTCTGGTCGTCGCCGTGATTGTTGGCACCGTCCAACTTCGACAAGCCGAATGGGACCGTGACCTCGACCTGGCCTGGCAGGTGCATGGCAGTAAGCCCGTGTCGGGGGATGTCGGGGTAGCGCCGCTAGAGGCCGACGATCTTGGCCTCGCCAGCTACCTCGCTGGCCAGGAGGCCGGGTGGCGATCGGACGGCCTTGAACCGCTGGTCTTCGAGCCCCTCGACTTCGACGATGTCTTCGACGGCATGAGGGTTGCCGCCGCCTACGACGAGCTCCGCACCCTGTCGGCCGGCATTGAGGATGAGGATGAGGATGAGCCGGTAGAGAACGATGAGGATGAACCGGTAGAGATCGATGACGGTGATATTGGGGTCGATGATGCTGGGGTCGATGATGCTGAGGACGAGGGGCAGGGTCCGGTATTCACCGCCGCGCCCGAGGCTGGCGCAAAGCAGGCTTCGGCCCGTGCTCGCCGCTCAAAGCGCCGAAAGGCACGACCGATCCACATCGAGTCGAGCCTCGATGAACACGACGATCAACGTACCTCGGGCAACCGGTAGTTGGCCGATGCCGGACGCCCTGTTTGGCCGCGTGAATCGAAACGCGAAGGCGTCGACAGCGCGCTATCCTGACGTTTCGTATTTGGGGCTGTAGCTCAGCTGGCTAGAGCGCCTCGGTCGCATCGAGGAGGCCAGGGGTTCGACTCCCCTCAGCTCCACTTTTACGAAGTCCGTCCTCGACGGACTTCGTCTGGGTTTAGGGGTGCACTAGCCTTGAGGGACCGTGACTGTGCCCGAGAAAAGGACCCCTGCCCCTGTGGTTGAGGCGGTCGACGCTCATCACCACCTGTGGGATGTCGAAACCCGCTTTGGGTCCTACACGCTGGATGATCTCCAGGCCGACGTACGCCTCTTCCCAGCGGTGACCCAGACGGTGTTTGTCGACTGTGGATCGAGCTACCGCATCGATGGCCCCGAACACCTGAAGCCGGTGGGAGAAACAGAATACGTCGCCCGATACGCCTCCGAGGCGGCCGCCGGCTCCGGGGTGCGTATCGCTGGCATTGTCGGCCATGCTGATCTATGTCTGGGCGATGGGGTAGAAGAAGTGCTCGAGGCACACCTCGAGGCGGCAAACGGGCTCTTTCGAGGTATCAGGCAGAGCGGAGCTCACGACCCTACGGGCACCGTGGATTCGCCGCGTCATCGCCGACCGCTGGATCTTTATCGTCAGGACGGTTTCCGACGTGGCGCCGCGGCCTTGGCCGAACGAGGCTTGAGCTTCGACGCCTGGCAGTACTACTTCCAGCTCGACGACCTCTACGAGCTTGGAGTAGCCGTTCCCGCTCTGCCCATCATCGTCAACCACCTTGGAGGCCCCCTCGGCGTCGGGCCTTATGCCGGACGGCGTGAGGAGATCTGGACGGAGACAAAACGAGGCCTTGCTCGTCTCGCCCAGCTCGACAACACCACCGTAAAGCTTGGAGGTATCGGCATGGTCCGATACGGGACGGGGTGGGAACAGCGGGATCGAGCGGTTGTGCCGGAAGAGATCGCTGCCCACTGGGCCGAGATGATCTCCTGGACGATTGATTGCTTTGGGCCCGACCGGTGCATGTTTGAGTCGAATTTCCCGGTCGACGCGGAAACGGTGACCTACGACAGCCTGTGGCAAGCATTTACGCTGCTGGCCGCACAGTACAGCCCGGCTGAGCGCCACCAACTCTTCGCCGGTACCGCTCGCAGGGTGTACGACCTGCCGTCGCCTTGAGGCGGTTGACGGCTCCAACGAAGCTCTATACTCAACTTCGCTAGGTGGGTGTGGCGGGACGTGTGTTTTTACATGTGCCGTCGCGGCCCGCCTCCATGTTCCGGAAGGATGAGAGCCACGAGATGAGCATCGCAATTGTGACAGGATCAGCTGGTCTGATCGGGTCGGAGGCAAGTCGTCACTTTGCCGCAAAAGGCATGACGGTCGTTGGGGTTGACAACGACATGCGACAGGAGTTCTTTGGGCCTGAGGCCTCGACGAGATGGCAGCAGCAGCAGCTCGAGTCGGAACTGGGCAACGACTACGTACATGTCGACGGCGATATCCGCGATATGGACCTGATCGACAATCTGTTCGCCAAGTACGGCAACGACATCGAGCTCGTCGTTCATACCGCAGCCCAACCATCGCACGATTGGGCGGCTTCCGCTCCTCACATCGATTTCACCGTGAACGCCAACGGAACGCTCAACATGCTCGAGGCCACTCGGGCTCACTGTTCAGACGCTGTGTTCGTCTTCACCTCGACCAATAAGGTCTACGGAGACACGCCGAATCGGCTGCCCCTTCACGAGACCGAAACCCGCTGGGAGATTGCAGACGATCATCCCTACGCTGATGGCATCAGCGAGGACATGTCGATCGACAATACGCTGCACAGCCTTTTCGGCGCTTCCAAAGTAGCTGCTGATGTGCTCGTCCAGGAGTATGGCCGCTACTTCGATATGAAGACCTCAATCTTCCGCGGTGGCTGTCTCACCGGACCTAACCATTCAGGCACGCAGCTCCACGGCTTTCTGGCCTACCTCATGAAGTGCACCGTGACCGGAAACCCGTACACCGTGTTCGGCTACAACGGCAAGCAGGTCCGCGACAACATCCACAGTCACGACTTGATCCAGGCCTTCGACCACTTCTTTCAGGCGCCTCGTAGCGGTGAGGTGTACAACATGGGTGGGGCCCGGTTTAGCCACTGCTCGATGCGTGAGGCAATCTCGTTGTGCCAGGAGATTGCGGGCCGTGAACTTCAGCACAGCTACGCCGAAGACAATCGGGTAGGCGACCACATCTGGTATGTGAGCGATGTCTCGAAGTTCCAGTCTCACTATCCCGGCTGGCAGCTCACGAAGAACGTGAATGACATTCTCACCGAGATGTACGAGGCAAATGTGGAGCGGTGGTCTGCTGAAGGCGTGTCATAGTTCATGATCGACAAGGGTAAGAAGAACGTTCTTGGCGTTGGTATCGATGCGGTCGACTACGAAGCCGTCGTGTCCAGGATTGTCGACGCCGCCGAGCGTCGGGTCCCTCTCGCCGTCTCGGCTACTGCTGTGCACGGCCTGATGGAAGCTGTCACCGACCCGGTACATCGACACCGGCTCAACAGCCTCGAACTTGTCGTACCCGATGGTCAACCGGTTCGATGGGCGCTCAACATCCTTCACGGCACCGAGCTCGTCGATCGAGTCTACGGGCCGAACCTCATGCTGGAGACGTGTCGAGCCGCCGCTGAACACGACCTTGGTGTCTACCTTTTCGGTGGAACCGATGATCTCCTGGCCGAGCTGCAACGAAATCTCGTCACCAAGTTTCCGACCCTGCGGATCGTTCGAGCGAGGGCTTCGAGGTTCCGCACCCTCGATGAGGCAGAGAAACAGGAGCTCGTCGACGACATCAACGCCAGCGGGGCTTCGATCCTCTGCGTTGGCCTTGGCTGTCCCCGGCAGGAGGTGTGGGCTTACGAGTTCAAGGACGAGGTTCGCATGCCGGTACTAGCCGTGGGCGCTGCGTTCAACTTCCATGCTGGCCTGCTGGATCAGGCCCCTTCAAAACTTGGCGACTGGGGACTCGAATGGGCGTATCGGTTTTTCAAAGAGCCCAAGCGCCTGTGGCGGCGTTACATGATCCTCAACCCGTACTATCTCGCCCTTCTCGCCCGGCAAAAGCTGGGTTTTGGTACCGCGCGATTTGACCTGTCAAACACGATCGAACCGGTGGATGAAGTGCTCTATGGCTGACAACTTTCGTCGAATGTAGGGACCTGGGTAAAAGCTCCTTTCACGCCCTGAGTCGGCCCACTCACCGGTTCTCGTCGACTATGTTTATTGTTGCCCACGAATGGGCGGTGTTGGTTGAGGCGTAAACAAGCATGCCTCGGTCTACATGATGCGGCGAGAAAGGTACATCAGCATGGATACTGGTGACGGTTCTTTACCGTACCCCGGTCTGGGCAGACTGTTCTTATTGATGGGAATAGCGTCTGTGGTGGCGCTGGCTTGGTTAGGCCTTCAGATGGCCCCCTCAGCGATTGCCCAAGGCCAAAACCAGGACGCTGTTCCTGACGAAGAGCACGCCAGCGTGCTCTCAAACCAGGCACGGTTTACGGGCCCCGGTGAGGTGTGGCCCCCTCAGCCTGTTGGTGCCATCGACATGGTTGATGGCGACCTGCCAGCGGCTGAAACGGCTAGCGAACGGCTGGCAGAGGTCGAGCTGCGGGTGCAAGCCGCACAGGCCAACGCTGCCAACGGCGCTGAGCCAGCCGCAGCTGGCCCCTCGCAGATCTTCCTGAACGATGCGGGCGTTGCTGAAGCCCTCGGCGATGACTATCGATTGGTCGGCTTTGAGAACCGGGACGGATCAGGCAAAGGTCGCTCTGGAGCGGCGCTCGTCTATTTCAGTCGATCCAACAACGCGACGGTTAGGGGCATCGTTGCCAACGGCCGAGTCAACGATCTAGAGATCCTGCCCGCCGATACCTACCAACCCGCCCTGCTCAGCTCTGAAGAGGTCGAGGCGGTGGAGCTCGCTCGCCAGCATTGGCGTGCGGCCGGCGACAACCGTATTGATTCGTTGGCTGGGTTCGGCATTCTCGCCTTCCAGCCCGATGGCGAGTATTTCGACACCCGCATGGTGTATGTAAGTTTCCACGTCGACGAAGACGCTCGCCCAGAACTTTTGGCCTGGGTCGATCTCAGTCGTGGCGAAATCGTTGATGCCGAGGTGGAACGATGAACCGTTCAGAATCCAAGATGAGCCGTCTAGGCGTGCGACTGGGCACGATCGTGGTGGCTGTTGCAGCCCTTGCCTCGGTCGTCGTCGGGACGACGCCTTCACCTGCGAGCGCCGCATCGGGCTCGTTCGGCCCGTGGGCCTTCGACTATTCGGTTGATTCGACGTACTTCGATGGCTTGTCGCTCACCGACGTGACATTGAATGGTACGAAGATGTTCGAACGCATAGGTGTTCCCGCGATGACGGTCTACTACGACAACAACGTTTGTGGCCCCTACGTCGACCGCCTCGGCGGCACCTTGCAGGATGGCCCCTTCTCAAGCACATTTACTCAAGATGGTGTGCGATGGATGTCGCTCGGTATTACCGATCGCATCGGAAGTTACATCATCACTCAGATGTACTATTTCGGCGAGAACGGTGAGCTCGATTTGCACATGTTCTCGAAGGGAATGCAGTGCAACATCCGCCACGACCACTACCCCTTCTGGCGGATGGACTTCGACGTGGCCGGTTCCGCCGACGACGTGCTTGAACGCCGCACCAGCAACGGCTACGTGAGCGAGTCCCGAGAGTTCTCTCGTTCTGCCACGGCTGCCATCGACCATGACTGGCGGGTCCGAGACACGCAGACCGGCGACTACATTTCGATCCAGTTTGACGATGGCAGCTTCGACGTGGGTGGCGTCGTGATACCGGAGACTCAATACGTCAACAATCAGGTGTTCGCTCGTCAGTTCCGGTCGTCGGAGATCGAATGGGTAGGCGGGGCATCCCGCACGCTCGGCGGCGACAATGACGAACTCATGACCGACCTTGTCGTCTACTACAACGGTTTCATGCCGCACACGCCGGCTGAGGGACCAGACCTCTGGCACTCCACCGGTGTACGTCTTGGCGTGAATGGCGCCGGAGGCGGCGGTGGTGGCGGTGGCGAAGCAACGATCGGTGATCGCGTTTCGAACCAGGCTGACCAAGGGGTCGGAGGCGTAGACATCGATCTCTTCAGCGAGGGACGCTCCAACTGGCTCGACTATACGACCACAGCGTCTGATGGTTCCTACAGCTTCACCGTCGACCCCGGATGCTATGTCATCACCTTCATCGCCCCGGCTGGAGACAGCTTCTCCAGCGGGACCTACGCCAACACCCCCGTGTGTGTATCGGCGGGGGAGACGAACACGACGATTGACGCCCAACTCCTTAGCGGAGCCGGAACGACGACCAGCATCGGGGACGCGGTGACAACCACAGCCGGAGCGGCCGCACCAGGGGTCCAAGTCGACCTCTTTTCGGCGACAGCTGACGGTGGTCGAGACGGCTATCTGCGATCAACACAGACCGACAGCCAAGGGCGCTACAGCTTTCCGGTTGGCGGCGCTGGTTGTTATGTCGTGACCTTCGTTGCTCCCCAAGGCCAGACCTTCACCAATGGTTCCCAATGGCTCAACCGCTATCGGTGCGTGCAGAACGGGGAACAGGCAACCGATGTTGATGCCGTCCTCGCCGTCGCCGATGGTTCGGCCCGAATTGGCGATCGCGTAACCGACCGAAACGGCAATGCTGTCGCCGGTGTCGGAACCGATCTGTTCACGGCCAACGGCGATGGGTCGCGCGGAAGCTACTTGCGCTCCGATGCGACCGACGGAAGCGGGTTCTACGGGTACGACGTTGGTGCTGGCTGCTATGTCGTCACCTTCATCGCTCCCTCCGGACGCACCTTCGTGGACAGCGGAACACCATGGTTGAATCGTTCGAGCTGTGTCGTTGCTGGAGAGGTCGACAACGCTGTCGACGCTGTTCTCAACTAGCCGCGGTTACTCATGGGCCACAAGCGCTTCGTCTGTGGTGGGCGAATCGCTTGTGCCCATCGTGGTTTCGGGCCCCGTTAGCGTCACTCCATCGTTAGAGATAGTCTCTGGCCTGTAGACCAGAACGCTAGCTATCCATGTGGGATTGAAACGATGCAACCTGTGTACCCGCCCGAGGCCGATACCTACCGGCAAACGATTCGGGCCTTTCTCGACAAGAACCTCCCCGAAGGATGGGAGGGCATCGGAGCTCTCTCCCCTCAGGACCGGGGTGCCTTCCATCAGCAATGGCGCTCGACGTTGGCAGCCAACAACCTGCTGGCTCCGAATTGGCCGACGCAGTATGGCGGGGGAGGGTTGTCACACATCGAGCACGTGATCCTGAACGAGGAGTTCGCCCGACGAGGAGTACCGACCTCGGGACCCAACGATGGCTTCAGTATCGGCATGGTGGGCAACACCATCCTGTTTTGGGGCACCGACGAGCAGAAAGAGCAGTACATCCCCCGGATTCTCTCAGGGGAAGATCTCTGGTGTCAGGGCTACTCCGAGCCGAACGCAGGCTCCGACCTGGCAAACCTTGGCTGTCGAGCCGACCTCGACGGTGACGAATGGACGATTAACGGCCAGAAGATCTGGACCTCGAGCGGACAGTCGGCCAACATGGTCTTCGTCTTGGCCCGCACCGACCCTGATGTGCGCAAGCACAAGGGCATCTCGTTTCTGCTGGTTCCTATGGATCAACCTGGCGTGGAGGTCAGGCCGATTACGAACATCGGACGCCACGACCACTTCAACGAGGTCTTCTTCACGGACGCTGTTTGCCCCAAGGACAATGTTCTAGGCGGCGTCAACAATGGCTGGGCTGTCGGCAACACGCTGTTGGGCTTCGAGCGAGGTGTGGGAGCGACAACAACCCACCTTCGCTACCGAGCGGAGATCGACCAGTTCATCGAACTTGCTCGCGAGCGCGACCGGCTCGACGATCCGTTGGTTCGCCAAGACATCGCCCGGTTCCATTCGAAGGTTGAGATCATGCGCTATCAGGGCATGCAGGCCCTAACTCGCTATCTGGGCGGGGATCAACCCGGCCCAGAGTCGTCGATCGGCAAGCTCTTTTGGAGCCACTACCACCAAGAGATCACCGAATCGGCTATCAACCTGCTCGGGATGGAGGGCCAGATTGGCTTCGGGGAGGAGACCCGTTCGGGTCTGCAGACCGCTGAGCTGGGTACGCCGAACACAGCGGCAAACTGGATGAATAGCTTCTTCGTCGCTCGTCCTGGCACCATCTACGCCGGCACCTCAGAGGTGCAGCGAAACATTATCGGGGAACGAGTGCTGGGCTTGCCTAAAGAACCGCGGGCCGACACCGGCTCGTGGAAGGAAAGCCAGGCTGCTTACTCCTAGCTCGTGCCGCTCCTCGTTCCTAGAGCGGCCGAGACGAGATGAGATCAGAGAGCGCTTAAGCCTAGAGGTGGCTGGCAAAGCCGTTCAGCGGGGCCGCGTGTCCGTGGCCGGAAACCTCATAGACGGGTTGCGGTTCGACCGGCTCATCGATGGTGGGCAGGTCGATGACATCGGCGGCCTCGTTGGCTCTAGCGCGCTCGACCATGAGTTTTTCCATGTCCGTTTTCGCCGACTCAGGGGAGAGTAGACCGGTGTAGTACGTCCGAGGGGCCGGGGCATGTTTGCGCTCGTCGAAGAGTTCCACTGGGCCGAGATCGAGCTGTTGTTGGGGAAGATCGGGGCTGCCACCAGCAAGGATGAGCTTCCGTAGTTCGGTTGAGGTAAAGGCGACATAGACCATGGTGCGAACGTCGCGGTCGGTGATCGGACCAGCGGTTGACAGCATCCCCTGCTCGATGAGTGTTTTGATGACCTCGCTCTCGCCAACCCGGATGGCGGCATCGACGCTGTCTTCTCTGCCGACTCGATCGAGCTCGCGAAGGTCGATCACCGATTCCAACGAGTCGTCGGTTTCGGCGATTGCTGCGGCCGGCCCGACGGTCTCGATGCTTGGCACGACCTGCAAGGTGCCGTCGTGCGTGGCCAGATCGCTCTCTACAGGATTTGCGAGGCTTGAGGCGATCGTGGCGACAGCAGGGTGTTCCGCTGTGAGCGAGGCGGTCTTAGAGGGGCCGCTTGGGCCATCGAAGTGCTCGACCGGAGCAATGGGGGCACTGAAGGGTCCGAGGTCTTGCGTGAGGCCAGCCTGCATGGCCATGGCCTCCTCGGCGATCTCAGGTGTTTCGGGCAATGGTTCGGTGGCCCGTGGCCAGGAATCGTCGACCACATTGATTTCGCCCGAATACTGGAAGCTGCCGGTGGTTGTAGCTGGTGACGGTTCGCCAATCCCGGTTTCGGGCAACGGCTGAATCGGGGGTAGGTCGCCTGGTGAGACCGTTACCGGTAGACCTGCCATAACCGGCGGCGGGAACGACATCGTCTCTTCCCACTCGGTGGCGACAGTGTTGGTTTCCGCCTCGGTCGACTGGGTAACTTCGGTGGCAACGTCGTGATCGATGACGACCATGGGCAGTGGCTGCGGTGCTGCCAGCGACTCGACATTCTCCTGAGCGGTGAAGTTCCTGGTCATGGTGAGTTCATCGGGAACAACACTGGTGGTGGCGGGAGCAACGGCTGGAAGGGGAGCGGTGGCCTCGGTTTGGAACCGGATTGGTTCCGATTCGGGCCCGGCTGGCTCAAGTATCCCAGTCCGGTCTTGTGATGCGCCTGGTTCAGCTGTTGACAGGCTAAGCGAGCCGACCGGAATGCCGTAGTCTGAATCGCGGCTGAAGGAGACGTCGCTCTGACTGTCAGCGGCCATGAAGGCAGCTGTGCTGTTCGGCGGCGCCTTCATGGTGGTCATGCCCTGGCGGCCGTTTCGGCTGGCAGCGTCCTCGTCGGCCTGCAGACGAAGATCACTGATCACATAGAGACCTAGCCCGGCCACGATCACGGCGGTGAGAAAGCGCACAATGAGCTGCTCCCCGCTGGTGAGGGCGCCAGCCAGGATGACGCCAAGGGCGCCAAGGGCGGCGAGGATGAAGATGCCGGACACGATTCGTTTCGTCATATTGGTGGCCTCCATTCTCGTAGAATAGCCTGTATGACGATCTCATGTATACACCTAATTTAACTAAATAACTATCGACATACGTGTTACGCGTCGAGCACGGTTGTTGAACCTTCCGCACCGGTGATCGGAGGTTCGCTCGACCACGGGAAGTTGACCCACTGGTCGGTCTTCTTCCATGTGTAGTCGCATTTCACCAGAGAGTGTGACTTTTCATAGAGAACGGCGGTGCGCGCCTCGGCCACGACCTCTTGGCAGAATTCATGGACAACCTTCAAGGTGTGTCCCGTATCAGCAACATCGTCGGCCACCAGAATTTTGGCGTCCTTAAGGTCGAATTTGTCGAGGTATGGCGGAAGCATCACGGGAACATCGAGACGCTCATCAACGCCCGAATAGAACTCTAGGTTCATGACATAGAGGTTCTTGACACTGAGGGCGTAGCCCAGCGAGCCAGCGATGAAAAGTCCGCCGCGAGCAATCGCCAGGATCAAATCGGGCTGAAAGCCGCTATTGGCAACCATCTGGGCCAGCTCACGAGCAGCAACCCCGTAGAGGTCCCAAGTCATGATCTCTCGTTCGGCCTGTTCATCACTCATCGGTTCCTCGTTCTCTCTCGGTGAATCCATTTCACGCAAGGTCGACGATCGCGGTCAACCTTGTTCCTGCCGAGACTAGGAGCTGGCAGGCCCGACGCCACCGTGGCTTAAACGGCTGCGGTGATCGTGCCGAATGCCGATGCTGCTAGGGCGCGAACCGGGGGTCGGTTCGATACGGAAGGAGGTCCTATAAGCTTGTGAGGTCGATTCGATGAAATGGTTGGAGAATTGGTTGGATTCGATTCGACGAACCGGTCAGATCGAGAGTGAATACAGGCGGATCCATATTGTCACCCGAAGGCTTGATGTGTTCTTGAACGCCCTAAGGAATCGCATGGAAGCACCAGACGGCCACGCTCCATGGGCTGAACCGCATCAGCGGTCGGCGTTTGAGCGTTCCCGCGGTCTGGCCAGCGCTCGCTACGTCGCGGGGCTGGGGCTGGGTCTTGCCCTGCTGCTCGCCAGTTTCACAGCCGATGCTCAGGAGTCGACCACCACGACGGCTGCTCAGACGACAACCGAATCGACGACAACTTCGACAACAACCGAGTCGAGCAGCACGACGGCGGCCGCTCAGTCGACGAGTACAACGGCGCCAGCCACAACAGCACCACCGACAACCACGCCTTCGACGACGGTGGCCGGAGCCACGAGCTCGACCGAGACGCCAACAACGGTGCCCGAAGGGACGACGAACACAAGCACGCAGGCCGAAAAGAATCGTGCTCTAGCCAACCTGAGTTTGGCCAGGGCGGCCGATGAGGAGGTTGCCCGCAGCCTCAACGCCATCAACAGTTCGGCAAACGCAACCCTTGAGAAAATCGACCGTGCTCAACAGCAGCTCGAGATAGCTCAGATCACCGAGAGTCGCACTGGCGAGGCCTTGGCTGCGACCAACGAGCGCCAGGATGAGATTGAGTCGGCTCTCCGGCGCCAGGCTGTTGAGGGTTTTCGATCACAACGGGTCGACGGCAGGGTTGCCTTGCTCTCGTCTGCGAGCCTGGGTGATGCCGTGCGGCAGGAGCAGATGCTTTCACAGGCAAACGCATCAACCGGCGATCTTTTGGAAGAGCTGCGCGTACTGAATGAGGACCGAAGGCTGGCCAACGCCGAGGCCGCCAACGCCAAGGCCGAAGCCGAGGAAGCCCAACGGATTCTCACCGAGGAGTTCGAGGTCCTCGAGTCCCAGCGCCGCAGCCAGCTCGGCCTGAAAGCGGAAGCCGAGCGGCGTATCGACCAGTGGGCGGGCGAGCTAAACAACTACGCCAAGTCCGACCAGGCCGTTCAAGCCGTCATCGCCAACTCATCGAACAAGGCCGACGTGACGATTGGGATCAATAGCGTCGGTAGTACTTCGGTCTCTGGTTTCCAGTGGCCGGTCACCGGCAAGGCAACGAGCGAGTTTGGGTACCGAGTTCACCCGGTCTACGGTACGCGACGACTCCATGCTGGTCTCGATGTCGGCGCACCGAACGGCACCGATATTTGGGCTGCAGCCGACGGTGTTGTGATCTTCTCGGGTGTTCAGGGTGGCTACGGACGCACGGTCATCATCGATCACGGTGGTGGAATCACGACGCTCTACGCCCACCAGTCCACCATTCTCGTTCCAAAGGATGCCGTCGTGAAACGCGGCACCGCGATCGGGAAGGTCGGCTCGACCGGTACATCCACCGGAAATCACCTGCATTTTGAGGTTCGGGTCAACGGGCAACCGACAAATCCTCGCGACCACCTGCCCGCAGGCTGATCAGGCGACTTCGACGTCGATCGTGTGCCAGCCAGTGGCGCCGTCGGGCGCTGGCGAGGCGAGATCGGGTGTCTGGCTGTAGCCGGATTCGTCGGTAGCTCGCACTCGCAGCGTGTGGTTGCCCGGTTCGGCATCCCAGGCGTAGAGCCACTGAACCCAGGCGTCGGCCCCGAGGCTTTCACCTAGCTGGGCTTGCTGCCACTCGCCATCATCGATCTGGACCTCGACCTTGGCGATACCGGTGTTGGGCGCCCAGGCGACGCCGGCGATAGCTGTCGTTCCCTGGCCAACACGAGACCGATTGGATGGCGTGTCGATGCGGGATTGGGTCTTGACCGGCCCTACCTTCGACCAGCCGCGAGGGATCCAGTAGCCGTCGAAGTCTTCCCAGGTCGTGAGCTCGATCGTCTCGATCCATTTTGTGGCCGACACGTAGCCGTAGAGGCCACTGACAACGAGACGGGCTGGGAAGCCGTGAGCTACCGGGAGAGGCTCGTCGTTCATAGCCACCGCTAGCAGGGCGGTTCGCCCGTCATAGGCGGCTTCAGTGGGAAAGCCGCAGGTCCAACCGTCGACCGAGCTGCTGGCGATCTGGGTTGCTCCGGGTTGGACGCCAGCCTCATCGAGCAGCTCGCTCAGAGGGACCCCTCGCCAGATTGCGTTGCCTACGAGCTGGCCGCCTACCTCATTTGAAACGCAGCTCAGGGTCACGGGGGCCACCGTCGACGCTCGATCGAGAAGCTCTTGGTAGGTGTAGGTGACCTCTTGATCGACCATTCCCTTGATCGTAAGCGTCCATGTGTCGGGGTTTACCTGAGGCTTGATGAGGGCGGTATCGATCAGGTAGAAGTCATCGCCGGGAACCACAAGCGGACTGATGCCAGGGGTTGAACCGACATCGCTGGCCGTGGCGGCGTCGAGTACCTGGTCGAAAGCGGTGGAGGAGTCGACCGGCTCGAGCTGGACCGCATCGCGAGCGATGTCGACCGATGATCGTGATCGGATTGCCTGAGCGGCAGCACCAGCCGAGGCCGCGCCAAGTCCCGCCACACCAGCCCAGCCGAGAAAGCTGCGTCGAGAGACGTGGGGATTGGTCGGCGTGCCAAAGGGCGGTGTCTTGGCCGGCGTCGATCTTGGCCGGGCTCGATTCAGGAGGAAACTCAGCGTGAGCATGCCGCTAGCGGCGGCGATAGCACTGCTGATGATGGCCCACAGCAATGAGCCCTGCGGGTCACTCGCTATAGCTAACAATCCCAGAATGGCGAAGCCGGCGAAGCCCAACAGGGCTGGGACAACGCTCCGGCGAGCCACCACGCCCAGGGCCATAGCAAGGGCAACCGAGATGCAAATCGTTCCAATGATTAGGGCTGGCTTGTCGGCTAGGCCAAAGAGTGACTTGCCGAGTTCGACAAACCAGCCAGGTGCGAGATCGATTACTCGGTTGGCGACGGCGACGACCGGACCCGGCGAAGGAGCGCCGAAGGCTCCAACAAATTCCCCGGACGCCAGCGCTAGGCCAGCTGCGAGCGCGCCAGCCAGGGCGGCGATCCATGTGCGAATGCCCTCGGTTTTGTCAATCGTCTTATCCAACGAGGCGCCTAGCTGTTCTCCCATACACTCAGCGAACCATAGAAATGAGGGTGACATTCCAATCGGGTGTTCAAACCGAAGAAGGTTTCGCGAACGTTTCGGATCCGTTTATGGTGCATTTCGACCCGGCAGGGGATGCTAGAGATGCCGTCTACGTCGGCCCTCGAACCTTTGGAGCGCGTATGCCTCATGAAGCCACACAGCGACTACCCAGAAAGCGATCACAGAGCGGCAGCTCGCTCTGGTCGCTGGCGGTAGCAACCGGCCTCGCCTTGGTCTTGGCCGCCTGCGGCGGCACGACCACCGACGAAAGCGCTGATGAATCGACCGCGGCCTCGGTGTCGGCTGCGACGGATGAATCGGCGGTCACCCCTGCCGATGAAACCCCGACGGCATCGAGTGACACCACCGTCGCCGACGCAGCTTCGACCGCCCCAACAACGGCTCTGACCGCAACGTCGTCGGACTCCACGACGTCGTCGACAGCAGAAACCTCCGACTCTTCAGCGACTACCGCATCGTCGGAGAGCACGGCGTCATCGGAGGCGACGACCACACCGTCGACCGAGGCACCAACCACCACCAGTACCGAGACAGCGGTCAATCTGTTCCCCGATGTCGATGTGGTAAGCATCGTCGATGGTTCGAATGTCAATCTCGCCTCGAGACTCGGCGGAGGGCAAACTCCTGTCCTGCTCTGGTTCTTCGCCCCGCATTGACCTACCTGCAACGCCGAAGCACCGGCGGTTGAGCAGTTTGCTCAACAGAACACAGGCAAAGTGCGAGTTGTTGGCATGGGCGCTCAGGACAGCTTGGACCTGGCGAAGTCCTTCGTCCAACGCAACGGGACCGATACTCCGACGATGGTGTGGGATGCGTCCTTCGATTCGTGGAGCCACTACGGCGTTTCCGGCCAACCGTTCGTGATTCTTGTCGATGCCGAAGGCAACGAGTTGGGTCGCTGGTCGGGCCTCTCATCGGAGATCAGCGAACTGATCGGCTAAACCCTCCCGGTGGCAGGGATGTTCGCGGTCGGCTAGACCGGAGGGCATGTCCGAACAACGAGAGTCAGATCAAGGATCACGCCTCAAGGCTGAGCCGAGTACCGTCGTCAACCTTGCCGATCGCGTGGTATTGGTTACGGGTGGCAATGGTGGCATCGGGCTCGGCCTAGCGGAGGGCTGTGCGGCCGTGGGCGCCGACATCGTGATCTGGGGGACCAACGAGACCAAGCTGGCGGCAGCCGAGACCCGGCTCAAAGCGATGGGGGCCAAGGTCCTGGCCTCGCGCGTCGATGTGTCTGACGAGGAAGCCGTCATCGCTGGTATGGACGAGGTCATGGCGACGATGGGCCGCATCGACGCGGCCTTTGCCAACGCAGGAGTGAGTGGGTCCGCTCCCTTTCTCGACCAGACCACCGAGCTCTGGCGTCGCACGCTCGCCGTCAATCTCGATGGAGCGTTCTACACGCTTCGAGAGGCGGCTAGAAAGATGGTCGAGGGTGGTGGCGGTTCGCTCGTCGGCGTCTCTTCGGTGTCAGCCATCCATGGGGCGCCGCGTAGCCAGCCGTATGCCGCCAGTAAGGCTGCCCTGCTGGCCATCATGCGAGGGCTAGCCGTCGAGCTGGCGCCCCAAGGAATCAGGTGCAACTCGATCGTGCCAGGCTGGACCGAGACGGAGCTGACCGAGCCGAGCCGAGAGAACGAGAAGTTTGTGGCCAACACCACCTACCGAACGCCGATCCGCCGTTGGGGTCTCCCCGAGGACTACCGAGCCCTCGGTGCATTCCTAGCCGACCCGACCCTCGTCTATCACACGGGCGACGAGATCGTGATGGATGGTGGGTATACCCGCTTCTGATCCTGCATCGTGGGTGTGGACAACCCTCCGGCGGGGTGGTCCGGCGCTAAACCGCTGTCTAGTATTTGCTGTCTAGTATTTGAAACGTGCCGCGGCCGAGTCGCCGTGGCGGGAGCGTCGATCGGGCGCTGAACCGAAAGGAACCAGCATGAAGGTGAACGTCGATTTCGACCTTTGCGAGAGCAATGCGGTCTGTATGGCCGTGGCCCCCGAGACGTTTGAAGTGCGAGATGACGATTTCCTCTACGTCTTAAACGAGAATCCCCCGGCTGAACATCACGAGAAGGTGAGAGAGGCAGCAGAACGTTGCCCGAAGCAAGCCATCACGCTGGAAGACGTTTGATCCTCGTCGTTGGCGCGTCGCTTGCCGGTGTGCATGCAGCCCAGGCTGCTCGACGGGCTGGTTGGGAGGGTGAGCTTGTGGTCATCGGCGATGAGCCGCACCGGCCTTATGATCGCCCTCCACTCTCCAAAGAGTTTCTGACCGGCCCCTACGATGAGGACCGGCTCTTGCTGCGTCCGACCGCCGATCCGGCAAACCTCGACTTCACCCTGAAATTGGGACGAAAAGCCATTGAACTCGACGTTGAGCAAGGGCGTGTGATGCTCGACGACGGCGAAGTCATCACCTATGAGGGCTTGGTCATCGCAACAGGGGCTCAGCCGAGGCGCCTGCCAGCGTCGGCTGGCGCTGAGGGAGCATCGGGACTGCACGTCTTGCGTAGCCTCGACGATGCCCGCTCACTTCGCGAAGACCTGCATCCCGGCAAGCGAGTACTGGTCGTCGGTGCCGGATTCATCGGTGCTGAAGTGGCTGCTAGCGCTCGGCAGATGGGCTGTGAGGTCACGCTGATCGACCTTGCTTCGGCGCCGCTCGATCGTGTGCTCGACTCGGCGAGCGGCATGGCGATCGCCGACCTTCACCGTTCGAACGGTGTCGACGTCCGGCTGGAGGTTGCCCTAGACCACGTCGAGGTTGATGAAGGCGGCCGGGTCAAGCGCTCTGTTCTTAGCTCGGGTGATGTCGTTGCTATCGATACGGTCGTGGTCGGCATCGGCGTTGTGCCCAACACCGGCTGGCTCAGCGGTTCAGGCCTGACCGTCGACGACGGCGTTGTGGCCGATGAAACCTGTCTCGCCGCGCCGAGGGTGGTCGTGGCCGGCGATGTTGCCAAGTGGCCGAATCGTTCGTTCGGCGGCCGAATGATGAGGGTGGAGCAATGGGACAATGCGATCGACCAGGGTGGGTACGCTGGGCGCCGCATCGTGGCCGCCATCAAGGGCGACGCACTCGCTACACCGGTTGAGCCCTATGCTCCGATCCCGTGGTTCTGGAGCGATCAGTACGATCGCAAAATCCAACTTGCCGGGATGCCGACCGAGCGGGCTGAACTGATGCAGGGGGCGGTGGCTGACAGACAGTTCGTGAAAGCCTTCCTTGACGAGGATGATGTCGTCCAGGGTGTGCTGTGTTGGAATCGCCCGCGTCAGGCCGTCCTCGGACGTCAGCTAGTAGCGGCCGGCGAGTCGGTGGCGGCCGCCCGTGAGCGGCTCGGATAAGGCGGGCTAACGCCCCTCCCTATGAACACGACCGATGCTGGTGCTGATCCGCAGGCGGCGGCGGAGCTTGTGGAGGTGGTGGATGAGAACGCCTTACCGATCCGCCTCGTAACTCGCGCCGAGATGCGGGCACAGAATCTGTGGCACCGCAGCACGTTCGTGGCCGTGGTTCGCCCCGACCCCGATCCCCGAGATGATCAAGGGCTTCGACCCACAGACCGCCTGGTCGTGCATCAGCGTGCGTCATGGAAAGATCTCTTTCCTTCCTACTGGGATCTCGCCTTTGGCGGAGTGTGCGGTGTAGGTGAGGATTGGGGAACAGCCGCTGAGCGAGAACTGAGCGAGGAGGCTGGAGTCTCTGGTCTCGATCTGCGCCTCTTGGGCCGAGGCACCTACGACGGTGACCATTCTCGGTGTCACGCTCAGATCTATCTGGCCGCCGGTTCGATGGCGATCGAGCCGCAGGACGGAGAGGCGGTGGCTGTGGAGGAGGTGGTCCTAGGTTTGTTGACGACGTGGGTTGAGTCTCGTTCGGTTTGTCCGGATTCGTTGGCGCTCGTGGTGCCACATCTCGCCGCCCTTGTCGACTCGGTTGGGTGAGCGGCCAGCTAGGACGTAGCGGTTGCGAGGTAGTCCACCACCGGGTTCATGCCCAAGGCTAAGGTCATGCGGTCGACACCAACGGGCGGTGCCTGATTCATTTTGACGAGGGACCATTGAACCGAACAGCGATTGGGACGGCCGAGAAGTCGGTCAGCCGAGATCTGGACCACCGAACGAGGTATGAACGCTCGAACAAGATCACGAGTGAGGCCGAGTATCTCACCGAACTAGCCCCAGCCCTTGCCGAAGGGCTTCCGACCACCACGGTCTATGTCCTGCGAGCCCGATCGCAGTGCGTCGCTTTTGCTGCATTCGGGGTCTTCTTCAACCTGCTTGGTGTCTCCTTCGTTCTCTGGGGACGCGATGCCGGATCGTCGCGAGGGTTGGCACTGGTTCTGGCCCTGCTCGCCAGCTGCGTCGCTGTCGGGAACCCCCGTGCGGCGGAGCGCCCCGATGCTGGTGGCAACCCCACCAGCTCCTATGCCCTGGTGCTCTGCGGCGCTGTCGTGGTGGCGGTCGTCCTCGCCCTTTTCGAGCCAGACACGTGGGCCATCCCCGGCGTTCTCTTGTGCCTCGCGGCCGCAGTCGCCTACTTGGCCGCTCTGGAGCGAACCCAGGTCGGCATGAGTACAGCCCTGGCGATCGCCGCATTCGCCGCTGGTTTCGCCCTTTCGACCATGTCACAGGCGGCCTTGCTCGCAGCCTGTCTCGGCGCCATGCTCCTGAGCGCGGCGGTGGCCCTTAGCCTGGCGCCGAACACCCGGTGAATACGGCCGAACGGTCGGGGAACAGTGTGGGGATTCGGGCGTAGGAACGGCTGTGGGCTTGGCCCATCCAACTCTATGTATTCTGTGCGGTATTCTGTGCGCCTCACGCCCCGGAAATGGGGCGCTGGGCGCACAGAACAAGGATGGGGGGCAGCGGGGTTTGATGGCGCGAACGTCTGACCGACGTCGCCGCTATGAGCCGCGGACAGGTTGGATCCAGGCGACATAGAAGGCTCCGCCGAGAAGGGCGAAGGACATGAGAGCGATCAGGCCACCCCAGAACCAGTAGGGGAGAACCAGAACGTTGGCGATCTCCTGAGTGTCGGAGTCGATCAATCGGCCATCACGTCGGAATCGTTTAGTGAACATGTAATCGACGGTGGCGAGACTGGCCACGCAAAACTGAATGCCGATGAGCTGGGTGAGGAATATTCGCACCTCGAGCGGGCCGTAGACGGCGAGGGCACCCAGAACGGCGGCGATGGCCCCGAGGGAGAGCCAACCGAAGAGGTTGCGGACGACGAAGAGCAAGGAAAGCCCAACCAGGACAGCGACACCGGCGAGAACGAGTCCTGCGGTCCGCTCCCGTGAACCTAGGACGATCACCGCTGCGCCAGCGAGGGCGGGCCCGAGTAGGCCGCCGGCCGAGACAACGGCCCGTCCAGGCCCCCACACACCGGTTGAGAGGGCGACACCGCCCAGGTTGGAATAGATCTCAAGGCGCTTGAACCGGCCGCCAACCAGCAGGGCAAAGACACCATGCCCCATCTCGTGGACCCAGGTGCTGAGCAGAGCGAATGGATAAAGCACGTTGCGTCCATACGGAATGTGGGGCAGGGCGACACTCGCAAGAGCCGCCACCCAGAAGAAGGCGAACAGTGACTCGTCGGGTTGGGCCATCCTTGCTCATGGTAGTGCTGAGAGCGATGGCACTGGGGGTATCCCATGAATGGTCCAGATTGCCCTGGCGCAAAATGATTCCATGGTCCACAATGAACCGGTACATACGACCGAACAGCCTTGCGGCCCACCGTCACCAACGGCACCGCAGAAGGGAATTCGATGTCTACACGTACACGTCAGAGCCGTCTCCGTAATCCAGGCGCAGCAGCCGTCCACCGACCTGCTCGCTACGATCGGCGCAAAGAGCACCGCAAAGTTAGACGAGCGGCGCACGTGGAGCTGAGTCAGATGATCGAGCCAGATGATCTTGCTCTACCTCGCCCGGTCAATACGTCGATGAAGGCGGACCCGGCGGAACGGCCGACGGTTAAGGTCGGTAAGCAACGGTTCAAGGTTTGGAAGACGAAGAGCTGGAAGCGCCGAACCCAGGTCCGAGCTCGCCGTGCTGCTGCGTACCAGGAGCTCGCTCGAGACCTCTAAAACATGGGCTCGCTTGGCAACGGCTATGACCTCGTTGATGCCGTCCAGCCCTGGCTGGGTGGCTACCGTTGCCGAGCGCCTGCCCACTCCCGCCCGATTTGTCGGCTAGTCCGCTAGTTTGAGCAGTTGAAACACGGCGGATCCGGTCGACGGGTCAAGGGATGTGCGCTCACATGAACCCCGAACGAGACGAAGCGGAGGACGACGGCGCCGTTACGGCCGCCAACCGTTCGCTCTGGACCCGCGCTCTCGTTGGTGAAATGCTGCCGGATGCCGTCAGCCCCTTGGGTTGGACGCTGCTTTGGCAGCCAGCGCTCGTGCCCGGGTTTCGAGACCTTCTCGTCAAGCGACTCGGGTTTGATACCGACGACATCGAGTCCGGTCCGCTCATCAGGGTTTACAAGGGTTACGTCTACATCAATGCCACCTTGCTCCGCGTTCTCGGCCGCAGGGTTCCGATTCTTGGTGCGGCCACGATGGATCAGGTCGTGCAGATGGGCGAGGTACCCTTACCGCGCTTCGAACGCGAAGATTGGCACCAGGCCGACTCGGTAGCCGCAGCCCAGATCCAGCAGTGGAGCAGCTGGGTGCTGTCGAGCCAGAAACAAACAGCCCTTGCCGTCGACGATCGCCAATCGGAGTCGATCCGTCGAGGTCGTCCTGATTTCGATGATCTCGACGACGAGGAGTTGGTGGCCTACGCCGTTGCTCTTCAGCCGGTTTGCCGCCACCTGTTCGACCAGCACCTGAACCAGACGATAGCTTCGCTTGTCGGCCCGCCCGTCATTCACGAGATCTGCACCGAGGTGGGCCAGCCCGCCCACACGCTGCGACTCATGAGCGGGCTTGGACAAGTAGATTCGGTTGCTCCGACCCAGGTTCTGTGGGAGTTATCACGCCTGGTTCGAGACTCTGCTGTGCTCACCCGCGTTTTCGACCAGAAAACCGATGGTGTTCGCCGCGTGTTGGAGCTGTCGAATCATTCCGACTCGGTGGCGATGCTCGCTGGGCTCGATGCATTCATGAGCGAGGTTGGCTATCGCGGACCTATCGAGTGGGACCTGAGCACACCGACGTGGGACGTCGCTCCCGAAATCGTGGTCGCTCTCGTGGATTGTCTGCGGCGATGCGATGATGAGGCAAGTCCTCGGGAGCGCGGCAAACATCTGGAGTCCGATCGTCTTCGGCTGGCTGAGGAGATCGGTCGCGTTCTGAACGAGCGTGACAGGAGGCGCCTGGATCAAGCGCTTGCAGCCACGCATGCTTTTCTTCGGGGACGAGAACGTTCTCGCACCAACCTGATCCGCATCATCCACGAGATGAGACTGCCGTTGCGTGAGCTGGCGGCCCGCGGTCATCGACGTGGTGATTTTTCAAACCCCGGACGACTGTGGATGCTCACGATGGAAGAAGTCGCCTACTACGCCGACGGGGGACTGGCCAAGGTCAGGTCCATAACCGACAAGCGTGCGGCAGAGTTCCGATCATCGGTGGCCAGCGAACCACCCGGCCTTTGCGAACGGCTGGACGGCCAGTGGGCGGCCTTGGAGGGCGCAGAGCTGGCAGAAGACACCTCGAGTGTCGGCCGCTTCCGTGTCGGCGACGTGATGCTCGGTATCCCGGGAAGTCCGGGGATGGCTCATGGGGTAGCTCGGGTGATCGAGTCCGACTCGGATCTGGCTCGGGTTCAGCCCGACGAGATATTGATCCTTGTCAACGCTGATCTCGTGGCTGCGCCCCTGTTCGCGTCTGCCGCGGCCGTAGTTCTCGACAACGGACGAACCTTCAGCCACGCCGCTGTTGTTGCGAGAGAACTGGGAATCCCCGTCGTGGTTGGAGCGAAGGGTGCCAGCCAGAAAATTTCGACTGGCGACCTCGTCAACGTCGACGGCCTGACGGGCGTTGTCTCCATTTCCGCTGGCTAAGCGCCTCGTGAACCACCTGCTGCTGCAGGACTCGTAAGACGCCACCGCCCGGACTCCTGCCAGGTGTGCGTCAGGCTACGGTCCGTCCGGCTACCGGGCGACCACATCGACCAGACACCCCAAACCGCGCCTCGACTGTGCTCGTTCCACTGGGCCGATGGCGGGTGCTCAATACGGCGGACCGTCTGGGTTATGCCACCCTCGTACACGTCGTAGGCGGCCCAAACTCCGGGCCAGTCTTTCGTAGACGCGACCTCGCTGACCAGAGTGGTGCCGTGAAGGCGGGATCGGTTCCGATGGGTATGGCCAGAACTCACCAGCACGGGAACGGGTTGGGCGTCGACCGCGTCGAGGAAGAGATCGGAATGGGGTGCCCGGATGCCTGGAGGCCAGTAGCGGGGAAGTCGGCCTTGTTGCAGCTGATGATGTAAGGCCACAAAGACCGGGCCGGATTGGGCGGAGAGGTGGTCGAGCAGGTCGCCTTTGATGCGTTCCGCCGAGCCGTAACCGCTTCCGGGCACGGTGGTGTCGACCCCGACAATATTGATTCCCCGTAGCTGTACTGCGTGGATGTTTCGAACGTAGGGCAATTCACGTTTCCCTATGGCGAGGGGAATGTTCGCACCGCTGGCGTCGACGTCGTGGTTGCCTGGGATCAGCATCATCGGTAGGTCGGGGAAGCGGTCGACCAGGTGGCCGAGCATGGCGAAGTTTCCGGGTTGTTCGTGGTTCACGGCGTCACCCTTGATCACGAGGAACTCCGCACCCCAGTCGCTGGCTTCCTTGACGGCGGCAGTTGCACAGCGCAGCGGATGCGGCACGGGATGATCGGTGGGGTCGCGCATCGTCTTGAGCAGACCGAATCGTTCGGCCCCGAGGTGGAGATCGCTGACGGTGGCGAACCGACAGAGGTGTTCGCCGGGTGGGGCAGGCAACGTAGCGGTTTGAAATTGGCCTTGGCCTCCCTCCCAGCTCAACTCGAGCTGAATCTTGGTTGCACTGGGTAGATCCCCGATGGTCATTGCGCCTGGACCGCCCGGGTGCAGACGCCGAACCTGTCGTGTGTCGCCATCGCCGAAGGAGGCGCTGAGTTCGATAGGACCGTGGGGGAGTGCACCCCACGCCAGCTGTACTGAGGTACAGCTTTGCGCCCAAAGTTGGAGCGGTGTGGGTGGGAGCAGTTTGGTGATCATGATGTGCAGTGGTCGAGACCGCTGGGTTCAGCCGTTGAGGAAGGTCGAAAGAGCGGCGCTCTCACGCTGGCGGAGGGCAGCGTTGATCCGCTGCTTCTCAAGGAGTTGAGTAACCGTTTGTTGGCCACTCGGCACCTTGTTTTCGGCGAGGAACCGCTCTGTCTTGACTACATCTTCGGCCCGGTCGAGGTAGGGGATGGTGCCGATCATCCGAGTGATAAGGCTGGTGGCAAAAAGATCGAGTAGCCGGTCCCAATTTTGGGTGATGAATTCCCATGTTTGTCGACCGTTGGTTCGGCTCATCATCGAACGCTGCAACAGAAAGGGTGCGTTTTGTGCTCGGATGGAGCCGTCGAGCACCATGGCGTGGACCCGTTCGACGTGTTCGGGATCGGGGAAATCGGCTAGGGCGTAGAGGAAGCGCACCTCATCTTGAGGATTGGAGGCGTTCTTCCAGGCTTCGACGAAGTCGTCGAAATCAGCGTCGTCCCCGATGCTGGCGGTAACCGACACCGCTGCGGCAAAGATCGAGATCTCGACCAGGTCTGGGTCGCGTCGGCCAACGCTGACGGTTCGTTGCGCCTCACCATGGATCTCCGGATCCTTGGCCAGGAGTCCCATGGCCTTGATGAGATCACCTCGTAGCTGGCGTTGGGCATCAGCCTCATCATCGATCGGGGCTAGGCCCAGCCGAGCGAGGTTGGGGGCAACCGCATCATGCACGACTTCTTCGAGACGATCGACGGCATCTCCATCAACCAGTCGGTGAAGGGAATCGAAGCCCTTGATCATTCTCACCCAAACCGAACGGTCGGTCTCTGCCGTCATTGCTTCCAGCAGGTTGAGAAAGGTGGTGGTTGCGTAATCGCCGGTCAGGACACCGGCCCAGGTGTCATCGACGAGACCATACCGTTCCACTGGGGAGAGCTCGCTGGTTGCGATGTCGGCTAGGTGCTCGAGGTGGTCACCCGTATACAGCATTCGAAAAAAGCCGTTTCGGTCGGCATTGCCGATCCACCAGTCCACATCATTCCCGATTTTGAGTGTTGTCGGCTCATCGAGCAGCACTCTTTGCTGCGCTGGTTCGGTCACGCCTGATGTCGACCAGCGGCAGGTGAATGGAATAGACCATCGCTGGTTCTGCTCATCGTCGTCTTGGGTCGTGAGCGGTAGACGGCGGGCTTGGCTGAGGGCGAGGTCTCCGCCCCTGGTCGTGGCGCTGATAGTGGGATACCCACCCTGAAATATCCATGAGTCCATGATTTGGCGGACGGGCTCACTCGTGGTTTCCTCAAGGGCGTCCCAGAGGTCGGTGGTCTCGGCGTTGCCCAATTGATGGGTCACCATGTAGTGGCGTATTCCCTCACGAAACGGATCCTCGCCGAGGTACTGCTCCAACATGCGGACGACGGCTGCCCCTTTCTCATAGGTCAGCACATCGAACATGCCTTCGGCTTCGGCCGGTGTGTTGACCTCGTACTCGATTGGTCGGGTCGAACGCAGAGCGTCGGTGTCGTAGGCGGCGCTTGAGCTCAGGCTGAAGTCAACCCATCGATCCCACTCAGGTCGGAAGGCATCTGTGCACTTCATCTCCATAAAGGTTGCGAAGGCCTCGTTGAGCCAGAGTCCGTTCCACCACTTCATCGTGACGAGGTCACCAAACCACATGTGAGCGATTTCGTGGTTGATGACGTCGGTAACTCGCTGCAGCTCGTCGCGCGTTGCCCGGTTGGGGTCGACGAGCAGGAGAACCTCGCGGAACGTCACGCAACCCAGATTCTCCATCGCTCCGAAGGCAAAGTCGGGCAGAGCGACGAGGTCGAGTTTGGTGCCGGGGTAGGGCAGGCCGAAATAGTCGGTGAAATAGCGGAGGGCAAACGCGCCGGCCTCAAGGGCGAAGGCCGTGAGGTCACTATTGCTGCCGAGGGGATGGACGACGCGCAGGGCGACACCGTCGACGTCGACCGCCGCCGCTGCTTCGAGCGGGCCGACGATGAAGGCTACGAGGTAGGTGCTCATCGGGATCGTCGGCGCGAAATCGACTTTGAGCCGACCGGCATAGGGCCCTTCGGCTATAACGGTTCTGCCGATCTCAGCGCCGTTGGCGATGGCCTCCATGGAGGGGTCGATAAGGAGCGAAACGTCGAACGTCGCTTTGAACGATGGTTCGTCCCAGCATGGGAAACATCGGCGGGCGTAGGGCGCCTCAAACTGGGTGGCCGCCAGCGTATGACTCGAGCCGTCAGGAGCCTCGAACCGGCTCAGATAGAAGCCGACGAGGTCTTCCTCGAGAGCGCCAGAAAACTCGATCTCGACGACGGCCGCTCCGGGCGAGAGCGGTTCATCCAGGTGGAGTGTCAGTTCCTCGCGCTCGGCGTCGAGCGAGGGCGTCACGGCGATCGTCGCGCTGTCTCGCCGGACGAGGGCACTTCCTATCGTCAGGCGGTCGCTATGTAGCGTGATGAGCGAAACCTCCTCGCTCGCCGATACATCGATCAGTGCTGTTCCCTCGAAGCGTTCCTGTTCAAGGTCGACGGCAATGGTCAGTCGATAGTTGGACGGCACGACTGACATCGACAGTCGTAGTGCGTTGGGTTCTGATGCTCGTGAGTCGCTGGACACCTCATGATCGTACCGCTTACCCAGCGGGGTTTACATCGGCTTGACACCTCCGCCCACCGCCCGCCTTCCGGTTGCTGATTCTGGGTCGCTGATCGCCGGTCGACCTCGGGCCCAGCCCTGTGCAGTTCTCTCCAACCATGTGTGACCAGATGGATCTACCTGAACAAATATAGAGGGTCAACAATGTCTCTATTTGTAGGTTATGGAGAAGCATTTTTGCTCACAATTAGCACCAAATTAATCATGCTTCAAATGCTAGGTTTGATCACATGAGTGAGTCGACCGTCGCGGATTCCGAAACTCGAGTGCAGGCTAGGCGAGAGGGCTGGGACCCTGTCCACGATTGGTGCGAAGTCGAACGTAGCGCGGCAGGGCCGATCACCATTTCTAGCCTTGGTCCTTCGCCGTTGGCCGATGCAATAGCCGCCCTCGAGGGTCTGGAGGGCGAGCTCGCTCGAATGGAGCGAGAGCTCACCTAAGACCTGTTGAGCCGTCGTACGATGGGCCGCGTATAAAAATTGTCCTTCGGGATCGCGGCGCGCCGTGTATCGACTAAGGTAGAGCCGAGCATCTCCTTTGATCGGTGAGATGTTGGACCGAAAGGTCCTGGGATTCAGGCGGATACGAGAGATCCGATGGAGATGGTGGACGGCTCTGCCGACGTGGTGGTGTCGTTGGAAACGAGGCGGATAGGTGACGGCGACGAGGGATTCCGTGGGTGTTGTTCGGCGACGACAACGAAATCCCGATCAAGTTTTTGATATAGCGGCACCGAGCACCGGGCGCCGCCGAGTTCGTGTGCCGGAAATTGCTGTTGGGGTTCTCCTCATCGCAGGCTGCGCTCTGGCTGCGCTGTGGTGGCAGGCGAGAATCAACCCGACGATCTCCGTGCTTGTTGCTGCCACCCCCATCGAGCGTGGCGAGGTTCTTCAACCCGGTCACCTGAGCGTGGTTGAGCTCGAGGCATCGGAAGCGGTCAGCATCGTCGACGCCTCGGAATACGACGCCCTGCTAGCAAAGATTTCGTTGGCAGATATCGGCCGGGGGGCGATACTCGACCCAACGCTGTTCGCCGACACGATAGATGTGGGCGCCGACGAGGCCGTGATTGGGCTGTTCCTTGGCCCCGAGCAGGTCCCATCACTTTCTCTCCGAGCAGGGTCGTTCGTCGACGTCGTCCTTACCGAAGGCACCCGTCCGAAAGCGGCGGCGGACACGGCGACGGGGAACTCTGCCACCGAGAGCCCCCCAACAGCGAGCACCGCTGAGGATGGGCCTGGCCCTTCTGTGCTCGCCGAGGCGGCTCGTGTTCTCCGAGTTGAGCCGGGAAGCGGCTTTGGCCAACTCCATGTCTCTCTCGTCTTGCCGCGCGATGAGGCTGTGGCCGCGGCGATCGCCGCCGCTGATGGCAGCATTGTTCTGCTGGAAGTGCGTAGCGGTGAGGTCTCATGACCCTGATCTGCGTTGGTGCGGCGAAGGGTGCGCCAGGAGCGACCCTGACCGCCGTTGGACTCGCCGCCGCATGGCCCGTGGGTCCGCATCAGAAAAAGGTGATCATCGAGGCCGATCCGTCCGGTGGGTCGCTCGCCATTAGATATCAATTACCGACCTCGCCGGGGTTGCTGAGCCTTGCTGCTCGTGCGGGAGCGGGCCTCGATGCAGACCAGGTCTGGTCGTCGGCGCAGGAGTTGCCGGGTGGTCTCGCCGCCATTCTGGCCCCTGACCGGGCTGACCAAATCGCCGTCGCCTTGCGTTCGGCTGGTGGCTCTATCGGGCAATGGCTCGCTGAAACCCCTGACATCGTGGCCATCGCCGACGTCGGACGATTGGTGATCGAGCCTGTTGTGCAACCCTTGATCGCCGTCGCAGATGCCGTGCTGGTGGTGGCCAGGCCTAAGGCCGAACAGTTACAGGCGGCTTCGCACCTTGTCGAAGGTATGCCCCAGCAGGCCATGGTTGGCTGGGTCTTGATTGGTACGACGCCGTACTCCGCCGACGAGGTTGTGGCGGCCTACCGGATTCCGGTTGTCGGTGTGATGCCTGATGATGCTCGGGCCGCCCGTTCCCTGGAAACGGGGGTGGCGGCGTCTCGTCTACGCCGGTCCCTCCTAGTGCGCGAGTTCGGGATGTTGGCCGAACGGATCAACACCGTCCTTTCGGCTCCGCCAGGCCCGACCGTCGCTCCAGGAACGGTTAGAGAACCGGCGGCGTTGCCATCAACACGACCATCTGAGCGACGAGAACCTCAGCCCGAGGCGAGTGCATGACGGCCGCTCCCGAGGGCGGCGTCTCTTCACCGCCAAACGGCGCTGTCGCTGACCGCCCGCGGATGGCGGGCGGCGATTCGCCTACCTATGATTCGGCGACGGTACGTCGTTTGGCTCGCTATGTCGGGGAACAGCTAAGCCGTCACGAAACGTCTCAGGCCGATGGCGGCCGACGCTTCGACCTCGATGATCGACGCATGTTTGCTCGCGCCACCCTGCAGCAGTCGATCACCGAACTCAATCATGAAAGGTTGGGAGATCGTCGCCAGCCCTTGAGCAACGCCGAAGGCCTAGCCTTGGCTGATGCGGTGATAGATCGCCTCTTTGGCATGGGCCGTCTGCAGGGCTACATCGACAATCCCGATATCTCCGACATCTATGTCAATGGCGCTGACGTCGTGCACCTAAAGTGGCGCGACGGTGCGACGACGGAGGGGGCGCCGGTCGCCGATTCGGATGCCGAACTCATCCAACTGATCCAGACGCAAGCCCGCCGCGGCCGTCATGAGCAGCGCTGGGACCCGGCAGCGCCAGAGCTCAACCTCCAGCTACCTTCCGGCGACCGACTTCACGCCATTGCCTGGGTGTCGACGCGACCCTCGGTCTCGATCAGGCGGCATGATTTCGCCCTAAACAACCTGCAGCAACTGGTGAGTACGGGCACGATCAACGATGCCCTCTGCGAACTCTTGCGAGCAATGGTGCTCGCCCGTTTCAACATCCTGGTCGCTGGCGGGACCGGAGCAGGAAAGACCACCTTGCTGCGATGTCTTATCAACGAGATTCCGGCAGCCCAACGTCTCGTGACCGTTGAGGATTCGCTAGAACTTGGAGTCGCGAAGTTCTCCGCTCTGCACCCAAACCTTGTCGAGTTGGAAGCTCGTGAAGCAAATGTCGAAGGCGTGGGAACGGTTTCGATGCAGGATCTCGTGCGGGCTGGTCTGAGGATGGGTCCCGATCGGGTCATCGTTGGCGAGATTCGAGGAGCGGAAGTCGTGCCGATGCTGCTGGCCATGAGTCAGGGCAACGACGGCAGTATGTCCACCGTGCACGCCGATTCGAGCGCCGGTGCGTTCTCTCGTGTCCAGATGTATCTGGCGATGACGCCGGAGCGGTTTACGCCCGAAACAGCAAACCTAATGACCGCGAATGCCGTCGACGTTGTAGTACATCTGGCCCAACGCGACGACAAGAGCAGGGTGGTAACCAGTATCCGCGAAGTCACCGGTTCCGACGGCGGCGTGGTCTTGAGCAACGAGATATATGCCCCTGATAGCTCCGGTCGAGCAGCGGTCAATTGGCGATTTGAGGACCAGAGTCTCCGGCGGCTGAACGCGGCCGGCTTCGACCAGCGCTGGCTCGATCCAACGGCCAACGGGTGGGCGGTCTAGTGGATGCACTGATGGCGGTTAGCCTCGGTGGGCTCGTTGGCCTCGGCTTGCTCTTTGTATTGCACGGAGTGCTGGGTCGTCAGATTCTCACCGGGCGGCGCTCGATCGGGGTGTCTTCGACCAGTCGAACGCCGGGCAACACCGAGCCTCTGCTTCTGTGGGCCGTTGCTGCACTCGTGGTCGCTGTTGTCGTCTACCTGGTCACCGGATGGTGGGTCGCCGGTCTGGCCTTGGCCGGGCTTGTCATGCGATTCCCCAGGTGGCGAGCACAACAACGAGATGGTGCAGTGCATGTCCAGCGAACCCAGGCCGTGGCGTCGTGGACCGAGATGATCCGAGACAACATGGCAGGCGCCGCAGGCCTTGAGCAGGCGTTACAGGTAAGCGCCTCGCTCGCTCCGAAGCCTATTGAACGGGAGCTTGAGCGCTTCGGTCGACGGCTTGAGCGAGACCGACTCGATGCCGCCCTCGTCGCGCTTGGCGCCGATCTAGCGAATCCGGCGGCCGACCTCGTGGTGGCGGCGCTCCTCAACGCCGCCCAAATGGAGGTTCGTGATCTCGGACCCTTACTCTCGCGGCTCGCCGATGCAACGCGTTCGGAGGTGCGGATGCGTCAGCGTGTTGAGGTGGGGCGGGCAAAGATCCGTACATCAGCCCGAATCGTTGTTGTGACCACGATGTTGACCGTCTGTTTTCTAAGCGTCTTTAGCCGTCAGATCCTGACCGTCTACGACTCCTTTACCGGCCAGCTGTGGATGGTTGTCGTCGCCGGCGTCTTCCTGTTTGGCGGCTGGTTGCTCCGCCACTATGGACAACTGGAGATGCCACCTCGGTTCGTAGCTCGACGGCCTGGTGAGGTTGCCCAACAGGTCGCTCCTTTGGCGATACGTGAGGAAGTTCGTTAATGGAGACCCTCCTCTTCACGCTTCTGGGCGCTGGCATAGGTTGTGGCGTCTGGTTTGTGCTGCGCGGGGTGTTCGCTCGGCGCGCCATTCCCCTCGACCTTCTGGCTAGCCGGTTGGCCGGAACCGGTATCTCGGTGCATGAAAGGGAAGTGAACGGCTCGACCCGCCGCGCCGACGGTGGCCTGACCTCGTTCGCTCATCAACTTGTCGTGCGCTATTCGACCGCAAGCCAGGACACGCTAACCCGCCGTCTTCGCCTTGTCGGTAGAACCGAGGCCGACTTCACCCTTGAAAAGCTGACAGCGTCGGTGGCCGGATTCTGTTTCCCGGTCGTCCTTGCCGTCCTCGCCGTAGCCGCTGACGCCGGGATCGCCGTGGGCTGGATCGCCATTGCCTCGATCGGACTGGCCATCCTCGGCTTCATCTATCCCGACCTTCCTCTGGCCGAGCGAGCCGATGAGCGTCGACGCGAGTTCCGCTTCGCCCTTGGTGCCTACCTCGACTTTGTAACCATCATGTTGGCCGGAGGAGCGGGAACGCAGTCCGCCCTGCAGGCGGCGGCTGAGGCCGGAGACGGCTGGGCCTTCGCCGAACTTCGCAATGCTCTGGCTCTCGCCAACTCGACCGGCCGGAGCGTGTGGGAAACCTACGCTGAGCTGGCCGACGAGCTTGGGGTAGACGAACTGCATGAACTGGCATCATCGGTTGCGTTGGCCGGTGGTCAGGGCGGACGGGTGAAGAACTCACTCATCGCAAAGGCAGATGCGTTGAGGGTCGCTCAGGCGGCTGAGCTTGAAGCCTTGTCGGAAGCACAGACAGAAAAGATGATTATTCCGGTTGTCGTAATGATCGCCGGCCTTGTGCTCTTCATAGGTGTTGGTGCGGTTGATGTTGTCTCCGGGGGAGCAGGGACACCGCCGCCGGATGCGATCGATGCCGGTGAAGGCAACAGATGATCGACAGGAACGAAGAAACCATCAGTAAGACAGATCCTGGGCGACGATGCCGGGAGCTGCAGCGAGCAAACAGTGGAGGACTACCCATGTTGAAAAACCATGTACACGTCACGAGCAGTGCACAGAGCAAGCCGATGTCTCTGCGGGCGCGAGCGATGGCCCGGCTCGGAGTCGATGTTGGTGACGAACAAGGTTTGGCTACAACCGAGACGGTGATCCTCACCGCCTTCTTGGTGGCGGTCGCCGTGGCTGGCGGAGCGATCCTGATGAATGCACTTACTACCACCGAAACGACGCTCAACAACAAGGTCTCTCAGGTCACGGTTCCGTAGCCGGCCGCATACGAGCCGTGGCCATGAGAGCTTCCCGTAGGTCAGCGCCGCGGCTTCGTCGCGGTTGGAGGGACGAGCGCGGTCTGGTAACGACCGAGCTCGTGCTCCTGTTCCCGCTACTGATCCTCATCACATTTGTGCCGCTGCATGTGGCCTTCTTCTGGCACGCAAAGCAAGTGGCAGAACTCGCAGCTGGTGAGGCGCTTGATCTCGCCGTCGTCGAGGGAAGTGATGATGCTGTGGCGAAAGATCTTGCCGAGCAACTCCTTCTCCAGACCGGTCAGGTAACCGATCCAATCGTGCAGATCCAGAGACCGTCGATCGATCGTGTCGAGGTGACGGTTAGCGCAAGGCAGCGATTCCGGGTCTTCCCCGGAGCGTGGAAACTGACGGTACGTAGCGAGGGGAGGGTTGAGCGATTTCTTTCCGACAGCGAACGTTGAGACTCGGCCGTCCACGCATGGTCGCGGACGACAGCGGGATGATGACGACCGAGTTGGTGCTCATAGCACCCCTCCTGATCGTGTCGTTCGTCGCGGTCATGCTTCTGGCCGGTCGGTCTGCCGACGCTCAGCTTCACCTGCAAACAACGGCACAACGAGCGGCGAGAGCGGCCACGTTGGCTGGCGGTGGCTCTTCCGCGATAAGCGAGGCCAACAGGGTTGCTAGCTCCAACCTCGATGCTCTTGGCGCCCCGTGTGTCGGTGGCGGCGCTCGTGTTGTTGTTGAGGTGGTCGATGTCGCTGGCGTTCCGGTCGATTTTGCGCCTGGCAACTATGTGCACGTCGAGGTCGCTTGCACGGTGCGACTATCAGATCTAGGGATGTCGGCGATTCCCGGCGAGATGGAGATTCGTCGAGATGCACTCGAGCTGATCGACGTCTATCGAAGTGGTACCCCATGAGTTCGCAGAACCATTCGTCGCCTACGGCGAGAAGCGGTTGGGGCGACGAGGGCTCAGTGTCGATCTACATGGTCGTGTTCTTCTTGCCGTTGCTGATGGCGGTTGGACTGGTCTTCGACGGGGGAGCGAAAGTTGAAGCGATCGGACAGGCCCGTGACCTTGCCGACAACGCAGCCAGAGTAGGGGCGCAGCAGGTGGCGACGTCTGCCTATCGGGGTGGGGTGGCTTCGGTTCCGATCGATCAGACCGATGCCGCGCAGGCTGTTGATGCGTACCTATCAGCAACGCAGGCACAGGTGGTGACGATTCGCTTTCCGCAAGCAGATCGCATCGAAGTGGAGGTAGAAATAGAGGTGGACTACTTGTTGTTGCCTGGTGGAGCAACTGTTTCCGCCACCGGTGCTGCTACCACCGAGCAGGGATAGCAGTGGCTGGCGGCAAACGAGACGTTGGGAGTCGGGGCGCGATGGCGAGACTGATAGAGGCGACAAAGGGTCTGGTGGCAATCTGTGCCATCGCCGTTCTCTTGATCGGGGTTCCGCTCGCGCTACGACAGATCGCTGGCTTTCCGTTGGGCGAACTAGGTGACCTCTTCGCTGGCGAACCGATCTCGGAGAGCAATCGGATCGGCCTGATCTTGCGCGTTGGTCTTGCGTCCGTCGCCTGGCTTGCCTGGCTTCAAATCGCCGTCTCGTTGCTGTTGGAGCTTGCTGCCGCGCTTCGAGGAACCGTTGCCGGACGAGTCCCTGTGTTCCCTGGCATCCAACCGCTGGCCCGCCATCTTGTCGCCACCGCGATGCTTGTGACCAGCTTGGCCAGCTCCCTTCCGGTGGCGGCAGCAGCACCCCTGGGTGTCGCTCGGGCGGCTGAAGCGGGTTCTGACTTTACGTCGGATTCATGGTCGTCGCTCGCTCTGGATGCATCGAGACCATTGACGCTGCAGCACTTGGACGGCGGCCGAGATGGTGGAGGCCAGGAAAGCCAACCTATGCGTCAGGCAGATCCGGCGGCGGATGCCACCAGCTACGTCGTGCAGGAGGGTGACACCTTCTGGTCGATCGCTCAAGACTTTGCTGGTGACGGCCTGCGCTGGCGAGAGCTTCGTGCTGCGAACCTTGGCGCCACAATGGTAGATGGCACCGTGCTTGACGAGCAGACAGAGATCTTACATACCGGATGGGCACTGCATGTGCCGAGCTCGATGAGTTCAGATCTTCAACAATCCTCGTCGTGGGTATCGACGGCCACTCAGTCGGCGGCGGATTTGTCGGCGCCAGTTCATGGGCACGATCGTCCTCCGGTCCCGCCCCAAAGCCTGCGGCGGCGATTGTCGTCGACCTCAAACGTCGATGGTGGGGTTGTCGGCGAGCCTCGGTCCGATGAAGAGGCGCCCGTTGATGCCGTCGATGTCGTGATCAGTGATGGCGACCACTTCTGGAGCCTGGCTGAGAAGGAGACGTCCAGGCAACTGGGTCGAGCCGCCACCGAAGAGGAGATCCGTCCTTACTGGTTGACCTTGATCGAGACCAACCGCGCCCGCCTCCAACCTCCGAGCGATCCAGACATGCTCTATCCGGGCCAGAGTATCGAGTTGCCTCCGATCTCACCGACTGCGATCTCACCGACTGCGATCTCACCGACTGCGATCTCACCGACTGCGAGCGCCGTCGTGGCGACCGACGATGCCAGCCGTTCGGAAATCGGCGACGCGTCGACGTCGAACACCGAGGTCGAAACGCAACCGCCGCTAGACGCAGAGGCAAGGCGAGCGGTCGAAGCTGAGGCTCAACCATCCCAGGAACAGTCTGAAGACTCTGGCGAGTCGACGCAAGCGCCGCCGCCGGTATCGACAGAGCCGCCGATGCCGCCCGTTCCTCCCAGCCATCGTCGTCTGCCAGCAACATCTGTTCCAGCCGGTGCTCTATCAAATCCAGCTGAGGTGCTACCGACTCCGGCTGTGGTCGCCCCTGGCACCGCTCCGGCTGGTGCTGCGTCGCCTAGGCTTTTTTCCTCAACCGATACCTCCCAAGCCGAAGCGCTACCCGAGCCATCGACGACCGCCCTTGAGCCATCGCCTGCTGTCTATGACGTGGCGACCAGGGAGCGGGTCGATCTCTATCTCGGCGCTGGAGGCCTGCTTCTGGCCTCTGGCACGCTTCTTTCCTTACGCCGCCGGCGGATCTTCGAGATGGCGCATCGGTCGACCGGCCGCCGACCACGAGATCCGCTCAACACCCTGCGAGACATCGAGCGTCTTCTCTTCGCTCAGGCTGATGAAGAGCGAGCACTCTGGGTAGCAGCAGGTCTTTCTTCACTGGCCTCGCGGCCTATCTGGGACGAAGAAGAAGCGCCAGCTCCAGTCTTTGCCCATCTGACCGACGACGGTCTCCGGGTCGAATTCGAGGCAGCCGATCCGGTTGCCGCACCATTGCCTTGGCGTACCTTCGACGATGGCCTCTCCTGGCTCCTGCCCCGGAGCACGCCTATCGAGGCCATTCCGTCTTTTGACTCCTACTGCCCGACCCCGGCCTTCGTCGGTATCTCTCGATCCGTCATGCTCAATCTTGAGAACGTTGGGACGCTAAGCGTCGAAGGTCCCTCCAGCGCTGTCGATTCCATCCTGAACTCGCTGGTGCATGAGCTTGCGGCTTCCCCCTCCGCTGAAACCGTCGATGTCCGCTCGACGTTTGCTGTCCCTGGTGCGGGTCGGATTGGCCTGGTCCGCCAGCAGGCAGTGGGCTCGCTCCTCGACGAAGTGATGGCATGGAGCGTGGAGTTCGAGGCACGGCTGGCCGAAGCGGGAGCCTCCTCAGCCTACGCCTATCGGCTGTTGAGGCCCGAAGAGCCTGTGGGTCCAATGATCGTGATCATGGATGCCGGATCCGCCGAAGTCTTGGCACCGATTCTGCAAACCGCAGGGCGTCGACGGCTGCCACTCGCCGCAATCGTGGCTGGTGCCGGAGGTTCGAGTTCGACACAGACGAGCGGACAAGAAGCAACGTTTGGCGCCCGCCTCGTTGTCGATCAGATCGATGGCGAAAGTGCTCACCTGTTGCCGTTCGGATTCTCACTTGAGCCAACACGACTCTCGCCAAACGCCGCCAACGACCTTGGCGCACTCGTCGACGACGTCGTGGTCGCATCAGACGAGAGTGAACCTGTCCGGCCGCGACCTCCGTTGCCTTCACAAGTCCCGATAACAGGACCCACCGCTCGCATCGTTGGCGATAAAGACGTCGAAGGTGAGGGTGTACGAGCCGGCCTGCCGGTCGGCATAGACGGGTCGCTCGATGTG
>CAKZXA010000033.1 GCA_937922045.1 uncultured Acidimicrobiales bacterium
AACCAGCTCGTAGTTCCACGTGGGCACGACACGGCCGTGCTCGGCCTTCGACGGGTACCAGCGGGGAGAGACATAGGTGTCGTCGCCGGGGACGATGAGTAGTCCGGTCGAACCGTTGATCGATCGCCAGTGTCGGTTGGCCTTGGCGAAATGGGCTCGGACCCGGGTGAGATCCTGGTCGACGACAAAGGGGAGGGCGGTGGCCTGTATCGATGGCCCGTTGTTCAGCCCATCACCGACCTCGTCACCAGCGCCGTCATCTCCAGTGGTTGATGCGGTGATCAGGTGGCCGAGCGCAGCTCGGTGGAGGAAGGCCACGATCTGGCCACGATCGTGCTCAGCGAAGGCTGGTGGGTTGTACATGGGCTAGACGCTAGCTGCGGTCAGCGACTCTAGCCATAGCATGAGCCTCCTGGAGAGATCGCCCTGTTGGTCCTCTCCTCATCCTTGTCGGGTTGAGCGCCCCCACATCGGGCCGCCGAGTTGTCTCGCTGATTGAAGCCCAGAATATGCTTTGATCAGACGACGGATCGAGGTGCGACGGTGAACGCCAAGGTTGACGACTACATCGCCAAGTCGACGCAGTGGCCTGAGGAGATACGAGCACTTCGGCCGACGTTGCTGCGCTGTGGCTTGGTAGAAGAAATCAAGTGGGCCAAGCCCTGCTATAGCTACGAAGACAAAAACATCCTCATTCTCCAGGAGATGAAGCACTTCCTCGCCGTCATGTTCTTCAAAGGCGCCCTGCTCAGCGATCCGAATGGTCTTCTCAAAGCCCAGGGTCCAAACTCGCGCTCGGCCCGCCGGATGACGTTCACCTCGGTCGATGACGTATCTCGAGTCGATAAGGTGCTTGCTGGCTACATCCAGGAGGCCATCGATGTGGAGCAGGCTGGCCTTGAGGTCGGCCCGGCACCTGAACCAACGTTTGCAGAGGAACTCCAGCGTCGCCTTGATCGCGACCCCGAGTTCACAGTTGCCTTCAACGCTCTCACCCCCGGCCGCCGACGTGAATACAACCTCTACTTCTCGAGCGCCAAGCAGTCGAAGACTCGTGAAGACCGAATCGAAAAGTACGCTCCCAAGATCCTGGCTGGCAAAGGTTTTCGCGATCGGTGAGCAGGAGCCTCCTGGCGGCAATCAAGGCCGACATGGGGTAACCAGCACACGTCAGAGGTAGGGCTAGAAGCCTTTACTTTTAGCGCTTTTTGCCGACTAGACACGGGTGAACCTTAGGTTCCCAACCACCGGGCCGGCCGAGATCGTTGCCGTAGCGGAACTGACCGAGTCGACCACAGCGCTGGTCGATCGCGTCGTGATGCGTCTCGATAACCACCTTCAGCCATGTGAAACGGCTTTGGCTGAACTGTTCGAAAATGCCTTGTCACCCGATCAGGTCCACACTGCCATCCGGGCGTTGCAGGACCTATCACGCTGGCTTGACGAACTTGGTTCTCCGGTGCAGGCTCGCACCGCCCTCAAGGTTGGCGCCGGCCTCAAACGCCGGCTCGAAGCGAACGTCGCCGATCCGGTCTGGGCTGTTGAGGCAGCTGAGATGATCGAAGAGCTACGTAGTTTCGTAGCGGTTCCTCCGACGAACCACATAACCAGTGATGGCCGTCGCCTACTTTTTCTGGGCCCACTCTCCGAGGAGATGGACACGCTCATGTGGTCGGCGCTCGGGGCGGGCTTCGCGGCTTATCACGGATTGACCGAGCTCGGCGCCTCACCAGACCTGATCATCATCGCGGCCGCCTCTATCGACGGTGTTGATGGTGTGATCGATCCGGCCCGGCAGGCCGAACAGGCCCGAGGGCTGTACCCCCAGGCCCTTATTCTCATTGCCAAGGAGACGATCGACGTTGCACAACAGCTTGCGTTGAGTGTTTCTTGCGATGCTCTCATTCCTGGCCCTCTCCGCCCGGCCGCGGTACTTGAAGAATCGCACAGGCTGATGGACAGGCGTCGATCGGACCTACGCCTCGTGCAGCTCGTGTCGAACCAGGGCCCAACCGTTGACGAGCTTCATGAGGCGGGCGTTGTCGTGACGCCAGCCGAGGACGCGGCGAAGGTCATCAGCGAGCTTGAAACCGGACAGGCCAACGGTCTTGTCGTCACCTCGGCCTCTGTCGGTGAGCACGACGCATTGATCAGCCTGATTCGTAGCCGGCCTGATATGAGAGAGGCTGCCATCGTCGAGGTAACAATGACGGGTCTGAGACAGGCCTCGTATCCCAGACCGGGATCACGTCCGGACGCTCTTGTGGCGGCCGAACTCGGCCCGGTGGGAATCGTCGATGCAGTGGCCGAACTCGTAAGGCGACGGAGTGAGATCGGTGTCGTAGCTCGCAGCGGTGCGACGAAAGGTTTGCCATGGTTTAGCGGGCGGGCCCGAGCTGAACGCTTGTTGGTACTGGCTCGACGCCATGAGAATCCGGCCACTCTCATCATCATCAAGTTCGCTGAAGATAGGCCAGAGAGTGAGATCGATGAGATCCAGGCCGATCTCAGCCGTCAGTTTCGCGACGATGATGTGGTGGCTCGACGGAGTGGTCGTGAGAATCTGGTCGTCTTGTCAGGCGTCGGACGTCGAACGGCCATGTCGAGATTGAACGGCATCGTTCGGCGATTCGGCGCGTTGGAGCCGCGGGCGGCCATCGCCGAGTTTCCTTACGACGGGCGCGACTTTGACACACTCCTTGCATCCGTCGACGGGGCGCTTGAGCGGTCCGAGCGGCATGAGGTCGACCCTGTGATCGGCGTTGATTGGTCGGAACGTTCGAGCCGGGCCCACAACGATGTACTTCTGGTCGAACCTGATGTCAACCTGTCGTCGGTCCTGGAAGCCATGCTCATCCGCACGGGCCTGACGGTTCACTCTGCCCGCACCGGCGATGCCGCCCTCGCAATCTTGTTGGATCCAAGCGTTCCAAAGCCTCGGCTCGTGGTGCTGGAGTTCGACCTCCCCGGCCTCGACGGCTTGTCTATTCTGCGACAGCTCGAACGGGCCGGAGCGCTCAGCCGACTGAACGTGGTCATGCTTGGCGCCAGGACGAGAGAGGCCGACCTTGCTGCCGCCTTCGACCTCGGCGTCATCGACGTTGTACGCAAGCCGGTCTCACCGCGGATCGCCGTACGAAGATTTCAACGATCGATGGATCGATGAACGTTCTCCTCATCACCTGGGGGCTTGCCGGTTTCATGTGCGCCCTCTACATAGCGGTCGGCATCGTCGACCTACTTTCGGTCGAGCGGCGTCAACGCCGAGAACACGAGTTGCGGACGATGCTCGCTGACCGACTTGCCGGCAACCTCGACAGCGATGGCATCAGGGAAACGCTCAGCAGCCGATGGATTAGGCGTCACCCGATGGTGCTCCAATCCTTCGCCCGGGTCTTAACCGGTGAGGGAATGCGGCGACTACAGATGGATGCCGACGAAGCAGGCGTCACCGACCACATCCGGCGCATGGCCGGTCGTCGATCGTGGCGGAAAAGAATCCAGGCTGCGCAGCTTCTGCGGTACTTGCCAAGCAGCGACCCCATCGTCCGCTCCCTGCTTACGGACCGACGCGAGGAAGTGAGGGCTCGGGCCCTCGACAGCCTCGACCCGGAGATGCTGGCCCGTCACGCCGATCTGGTGATTCACGCCTGCGATGCCACCGATCCAGCCACCCGTTTCGCCGCTCAGCAAGCCCTCATCGGCGGAGACGATCGTGTGGCCAAAGCTCTGGTGGAGGCCATCGACCTCGCTGCGAGTGGCATGTTCAGCGCCGCCGGAGTGCGAACCGTGCTCGCCGCTGCGGCCCGAGTCCTCGACATAGATGTTGCCAACGCTGTGGCCTCCCATCAATGGGGAGGCGATGTGGAGCAGCGGCTTCACGCGGTAGCAGCCATGGGCTCCGGGCTTTGTGAGGGGGCCGAAACCCGGCTCATCGCCATGATCGACGACTCGGAGCCAGCGGTTCGAGCCGCAGCCATTGCCGCTATTGGCCGCCTGGGGGATGCTCGCAAAGCAGCCGTGATCGGTCGAAGCCTACGAGATGCGAGTTGGGATGTGCGCGAGGCTGCAGGCATTGCACTGACCCGGTTTGGTCCGGCCGGGCTTCTCATCCTGAGAAACTACACCGACGACACAGACCGCTTCGCTCGGGACATGGCGACCGAGATGCTGGGCCGTACCTCGCTTGGCGAGCGGTGGGCGGCGTGACCTTTTTCCTTGTCTTCGCCGTCCTACTGATCACGACGCTCCAACTCGTTATCGTGATCTCGGCCGTACTCGAGCTCCGCTCTACCCATCGGGTGCGCCAGCACCGCTCATGGCAGCGGGTGCTCGCGAGCCCCTCGCCGCCGCGGGTCTCGGTGCTGATGCCGGCCTACAACGAGGAGGTGACGATCGTCGACTCGGTGCTGTCGAGCTTGTCGTTGACCTACCCCGATCTTGAAGTGATCGTGGTGGACGACGGTTCGTCAGACGACACACTCGGTCAACTGATCGAAGCCCACGAGCTGGTGCCCATGCAGCCGATTTTCAGGCGGGTATTAGACACGGCCGACATCGTCTCAATCTTTCGGTCTCGCCTCGACCCTCGGCTGGTGGTGGCCAGGAAGGAAAACGGCGGCAAGGCCGACGCCCTCAACGCCGCCATCAATATCGCCAGCGGCGACTTGGTGTGCGCCATCGATGCCGACACGCTCGTCAACGCCGATTCCCTGCAATGGATGGTCGTGCCCTTCGTCGACCGATCAGACGTTGTAGCTGTTGGGGGCACCGTGCGCCTAAGCAATGGTGGCATCCTCGAAACCAGGCGCGGCCTGCGGCCTGGAATCCCCCGCAACATCTGGGCCGGATGTCAGCTTGTGGAATACACCAGAGCCTTTCTCATCGGCCGGCTCGGTTGGAACCGTCTCGGCGGGAATCTGATCGTGAGCGGGGCCTTCGGGGTGTTTCGTCGCGAGGCGCTGCTTGAGATCGATGGGTACGCTCATGGCTGCATCGGTGAAGATATGGACCTCATCGTGCGCCTCCGACGACACGGCCATGAGAACAACACCCACGGCCGGGTCGAGTTCAGCGCCGAGCCGGTGGCATGGACCGAAGCCCCCGAGCGACTCGCCGAACTGCGCAACCAACGCGATCGCTGGTTCCGTGGCTTGCTCGACGTTTTGGTGAGACATCGCCGCATGATCGGCAATCCGCGCTACGGATCAGCCGGCCTGCTGGCGGTGCCCTACTTCATCGTGGTGGAAGCTCTCGCTCCCTTCCTGGAGGCGGCCGGGATCATCTTGCTCATCATTGGGATCGTGAGAGGCGATGTTGGCCTCGGACAGTTGGCCATGGTCGGTTCCGCCTATGGCATTGGGATCGTGGTCTCGATGTTGGCCATGGTCATCGACGACATGGCCTTCGATACCTTCACCAGTTCCCGAGATCGTGCCATGGTCGCCATCTTCGTCGTGGTTGAACAGTTCCTCTTCCGGTTCCTTACCATCGGCTGGCGGCTGCGAGGCGCCGTTCGTTTCATGCGAGGTCGAACCGATTGGGGTGTCCAGCAGCGCCGCGGTGTCAGCCGTCCAAACTAGCTTTGGCCTGGTCAGGCTCGCGCTGGGCGATGGCGAGATCCACGGTGCGACTCAGAGCGGGCCTCAGCACCTGGTGGAAGAAGCGCTCGTCTGGCGAGTCATCGAGGCGGTACGACAACCAGTCACCTCCGAGAAAGGAACGGAAGGCAAAACCCGTATTGTCATCCAACCCATCCCCAGCGACGTACACGGTCGTTGGTGTGGTGAGGACGCCCGGCCAACGCGTCGGTATGCCAGCGGCCGCCAAGATCGCCGCTCCGCTTTTGTTGACGGGGAGATCAAGCCAGGCTTCTACCGTCGCCGACGTGGGATCGACCAACTCGAACCAGGAAGCGAAGGGGGCCCTGTCGCCTCTTGAGCCGGCCGGGCCGCCGATGAAAACCGGAAGGTTCGACGTCAGGTCGCTCGCCGTCAGCACCACGAGCTGCTGCTCGGGGTCGACATCGCCGGCCCTGGTCGTCACAAAAATCAGCCCAGGCCCCTCGTAGGGCCAAGGGGACGGACCAAGCTCTGCAATGTTTGGGCTTACGAGGGCGAGGTCCTCCTGAGAGTGACCCAACCAGCCGGTTGAGTCGAAGCCAAATGCACGCTGGAACTTCTCCGATGCCTCGATCGGGGTCGGCTCGGGGGCAAACGCAAACTCGCCGTAGGCGGGCACGCCGTTGGCGATCCAGCGTTCGACATCGGCTGCTTGATCGGAGCTGAGCGTTGGCGACACCAACGTACGGCCGAAATCGTCGACCTGCTGATCGTCGTTTTGATAGACCCCGTATCCGTCGGCGAGGATGACCAGTTCAGGCTGCTCGGTCGGCCAAACGCCGAAGGCTGCCCCGCCCGGCGCCGCACCAACATGGTCGACACCCAACTCGAAGTCGACGCGCTCGTGGTGAAGTACCTTGTCCAGCACGGCGTGTTCTGGGTAGCCGCCATCGACGACGGTCACGTCGAAGACCAATACCTCAAGGTCGTGTGAAGGCTGCAATCGCCAAAGAAGGTGCAATGCGGGTAAGAGAGCCACAGCGGCCACAGACAAAAGGGTCAGCACTGTTCGAATGAGTACTGTTCGGGTGAGCCACGTCCGTTGCGTGCGCAGGGGCCGAGACATGCCATCGGTATCGACAAGGTTGGACGGAGCCTTGAATGCGCCTGCACCTGAGGTCTCAGCTCTAGCACCGTCTGGCCGATAGAGCCGCTATGGCCTACGGAGCGGGGGAAAAACGAAGAGCGGTCGGCGACCTAGCTCGATCGTTCTTGAAGGCGTGGGTCCAGGTCTCAATGCTTGGCCTAGCGCTCCTCATCCTCGCCGCTTGTAGTGGAACCGATGGCCCTCCCGAGTTGCTCGCCGACAGAGGACCACTATCTTTGGCGCCTGCTCCGAAGAATGTTGCTGGGTTGACGCAGCTGGCATCGGTAGATGGTCAACGCTTTGCCGTCCATACCGATGGTGGCGATCTAACGTTTTTGCCAGGAGTAAACCTGGGGTCGAGCATTCCTGGACACGCCCCAGGCGAACTAGCCATCGACCGCCAGCAGTATCGAGACTGGTTCCCACAGATCTCCGCTGCCGGGTTTCGCGTCGTGCGGGTTTACACCATCCTGCCACCGCACTTCTACGAGGAGTTCGTGGCCTACAACGAGGCCAACCCCGACGCGCCTCTCTTCCTCGCACATGGCATCTGGATTCCCGAGGAAGACTTCTATGAGGCCGGTGATCTTTGGAACCCGCTTGTCCGCGACGCCTTTCATCGCGAAATCCGCGACGCCGTCGGCGCGGTAAACGGCGATGCCGTGATCGAACCGTTGCGAGGTCACGCTAGCGGCACCTACGTCGCCGATGTCAGCTCCTGGCTGATCAGCTGGATCGTGGGCGTTGAGCTCGACCCGCAGATCGTGCTCGATTCGGATGAAGCCAACCCCGGTCGATCCTTCACAGGTGAGATGATCATGGCGACCTCCGATGCGTCACCAACCGAAGTCTGGCTGGCCGAAGGGCTCGACCTGGTAGCCCGGTTGCAAACCGAGCGAGGCCGACTTGTTCCGATGGCTTTCGTGAACTGGCCTTCCACCGACCCGCTGGATCATCCGGAAGAACCGTTGGAGAGAGAAGACATGGTCGGCGTTGACGCCAACCATGTCCTCCCGACCGATGCATGGCCTGGCGGTGTCTTCGCCAGCTACCACGCCTATCCGTATTATCCCGATTTCCAGCGGTTCGAGCCGGGCATTGTCGACTTCGAGTTGAACGGCTCCGTCGACCCCTACGCCGGCTATCTCACCAAGCTCCGAAACCACCATGCCGACATGCCCACCATGGTCACCGAATTCGGGGTGCCCGGCAGCGTGGGTCATGCCCACTACGGACCTCTCGGTCGAAACCAGGGCGGGCATTCCGAACAAGAACAAATGGCGATCAATGCCGAACTGCTTCACGTGATCGCCGATGTGGGTCTCGCCGGGGGGTATGTGTTTGCGTGGACCGATGAATGGTTCAAGTTCACCTGGAACACGATCGATTTCGAGCTGCCGGGCGACCGTCGGGCTATGTGGATGAACCCCTGGACCAACGAAGCTCACTTCGGGGTGGTCGCCGTCAACCCTGGCAGCGAATCTGCGGTGCTCGTAGATGGTCTCCCCGACGAGTGGGTAACCAACGGCTCGCAGGTGATCCACGAAGGGGCTGAAGGTTTACGTGAGGTGCGCGCCTTCCATGACGAGGGGTACCTCCATCTCCTCCTGAGGTTCGACGATGAAGATCTGTGGGAACGCGAGATGATCACCGTCGGGGTAGATGTCATCGAGGGTGGTCCGGGTCAGCTGCCGTCGGGAGCGCCCGACGAATTGAGCGACTACGCCGTCCAGATCGGGGCCGGCGAGAACGGGGTAACCGGCATGATTCTTGCCGCCGGGCACAGCGACTCGTACCGCCGGATCTACGGAGCAGCGCTCGGCTACTTCGAGACCGATCCGGCCGATCTGGCGGAAGGGGCGGCGAGCTGGGCACCTCAAACACTGATCGTGAACCGACCGCTGATCGACCCCCTCACCGGAGAGGACCAGGCCGCTGAGACGATGATCGCCGGTGACCTGTTGCGCGGAACATCAGACCCCGATGATGCACGCTTTGACTCTCGAACCGCCTGGCAAGGGGACGGCCAGTTTCTGGAGATGCGACTGCCCTACCAAGGAATTGGTTTCTCAGATCCGTCATCGCTCCAGGCGTTGGTGGTGGGCCTCGACGGCTCGGTCTCGACCAGCCTGGTTGAGCGGGTCGGCATCGTCGTCGAGGCCGGTGGTCAAACCGCAACCACCGCTGGCTATGCCTGGGAACCGTGGCAGTCGGTGACCTGGCACGAGCGGCCAAAGGCCGATCTCGATCTGCTCTCGTCGGCGGCGAAAACGACACTGGCTGAGGGACGGTCGAGCGAGGCCGACTAGGCCCGGCCGCGGCCTGGTCTTGAGCGGCCGGTTGCACGCGATGTGCTTCGGCTGGGTAGGTTCAGCGACAATGACCACAACCCCAACGACTACGCCAACGATCAATCCTTTAGCCGCCGGCGATCCTGTTTCGGTAGAGGTGACGCCGCAGCGGCTGAGCCGACTACGCACGATGAATGTGGGTGCCGGCACCTTGCACCTGCTATCGGCGGTGGTCATGACGATCATCGCGTCGGATTTCACGTTGCCGATTACAACCTTCAACCTGAACGGCCCGCCGGGAACGCCGGTTGAGAACGGTGTTCTCTCAACACTCGTCGACGTGCAGCTGGCGCCACTTACCGCCGGCTTCCTGTTCCTCTCGGCCTTCTTCCACTACCTGATAGCAAGCGTTGGGTTCAAAAAGTACGGTGACGAGCTGCGCCATGGCCGCAACCGGTTCCGATGGGTCGAGTACTCGTTGTCGTCAACCTTGATGATGGTCACGATCGCTCTGATCACGACGATCACGGATCTGGCGGCTCTCATCGCTATCGCGTTCGCCAACGTGTCGATGATCTTGTTTGGCTGGATCATGGAGATGGTCAATCAACGAGACCAGACGACCTGGTGGGCGCCGTTCTGGTTCGGCTGCATTGCTGGTGTCGGCCCTTGGGTCGCCCTCGTGGCCTATATCTTGACCGGCGACGAAGGCCCTCCTGGCTTCGTCTACGGAATCATTGCCTCGATCTTCCTGTTCTTCAACAGCTTCGCAATCAATCAGTGGTTGCAGTATCGCGCCACGGGCAAGTGGGCCGACTACCTCTACGGAGAGCGCAACTACATCGTTCTCAGCTTTGTGGCTAAGAGCGTGCTCGCCTGGCAGCTCTACGCCAACGTTCTGATCCCGGCCGACTGACTTGTAGGCACAGCAGCATGTTGGACGGACGCCGGGAGGGAGAACCGGACGCCCGTCCAAAGGCTTGTCTCGGCCCTTAGGGCAGGAGCACGGTATCGATCACGTGGATGACGCCATTGCTGGCCTCGACATCCACCGCGGTAACGGTTGCTTCGTTAACCATGACGGTGTCGCCGTCGACGGTGATGGTGACCTCGGCGCCGTTTACGGTGGCTACCGACTGGCCATCCATGGTGACGACCTGGGTGGAAGGTACCTCGCCGGGGATCACGTGATAGGTGAGTACCGAGGTGAGCAGATCCGTGTCCGCGAGTAGTTCCTCAGCGGTGAGTCCGAGGGCTTCGAGGGCTGCTGCGAACGCCTCATCGGTAGGGGCAAGCACGGTAAAGGGCCCGTCGCCACTCAGGGTTTCGACCAGATCAGCGGCCTGTACAGCCGCGACCAGCGTGGTGAAGCTTCCATTGGCCGCCGCCACATCGACGATGGTGCCTGGTCCGGTACTTTCTGATTCGGTGCTCTCTGATTCGGTGCTTTCAGACTCAGCAGCTTCGACCTGCGTTTCCTCGGCGGGTGCCTCGGCCACAGTGGCGTCGTCACCGCATGCGGCGGTTAGAAGCGCTAATGCAAGCGGGGCGGCGAGTAGACGAGACGGGCGTATTGGCATTATGACCTCCGAGGGTCGTAGGGTTCGAACAGTGATACGGGCGGTCGCCGATGGCAGATGCACGATGTGCAGGATGATTGTGTGACTCCGGTCATGGCGCCCCAAGGCTGAACAGACACCTGGTCGAGATCTTCTGAAGGGCGCTGGTTCGACTAGGTTGGGCCGATGGCACCGACGGGCAGCGGAACCGAAGAACGACCGGCGACTTCCGCTCTCAACCAGCGGGTTGCTGTTGTCACCGGCGGTGGGCGGGGTATCGGCCGGGCCGTCGCCACCGCCCTTCACGCCGACGGGTGGAAGATCGCCATCGCGGGCAGAACTCCGTCGAGCTTGGAGGAGACCGCCGCTGCATTGAACTCGGCAACGCCGGGTGAAACGACCGCGATTGCCGTGGTGGCCGACGTGTCACAACCCGGCGATGTTGAACGGCTCTTCTCTGCCGCGGTTGAGCGATTCGGCTCGGTCGATCTGCTGTTCAACAACGCGGGTGTCGCCGCTCCGGCAGTGGCCGTCGACGCGTTGGACGTTGAAGATTGGAATCACGTCGTTGCGGTGAACCTCACCGGCTCGTTCCTTTGTGCTCGCGCCGCGTTCGCCCAGATGCGCAATCAGGCTGAGGGTGGGCGCATCATCAATAATGGTTCGGTTTCAGCGACTACCCCGAGACCCTTTTCGGCTCCCTATACCGCCACTAAACATGCCATCACCGGTCTAACCAAGTCGCTCTCGCTCGATGGCAGAGAACTTGGGATCAAGGTCGGACAGATCGATATCGGCAATGCCAGCTCCGAGATGGTGGAGCGCATCGCCTCGGGCGTGATCCAGCCGGACGGCTCAACCCGGCCCGAGGCCACGATGGCGATCGACAATGTCGGCGCCGCCGTGGTGTACATGGCCAATCTCCCCGCCGATGCCAACGTGCTTTTCATGACGGTGATGGCGAACGCCATGCCCTTCGTCGGCCGCGGCTGAGGTTTGCCTGGCCTTGACGTTTGTTATCGGCGCTGCAGCCGGAACAGGGGGATGACCCTTTCGACCGCTTCCTGGTAGCCGCCGAATCGTGGGAGGTTCGCCACCATCAGCTCGAAAGCTGCCTGCCGCTCGCCATCGACGGTTTCGACCGCTAGAGCGGGGGACGTCTCGTCGAGCACCTCGAGCGTGATCGCAGGGTTCGCTCGCAGGTTGTGAGCCCAGGCCGGCAGCGTGGGACTCCCTCCGGCTGATGCCATCACGATGAAGTCGTTTCCGTCAGCGGTGTAGGTCAGAGGCGTGGTCAGCGTTCGCCCCGTCCTGGCCCCGGTCATGGTCATGAGCAGGGTTGGGTTTCCGTGGAACTGGCTGCCTTCGGGCATTACCCCAGCGTTGGATCGAAACTCGTCGATGACCTTCTGGTTGAAGGCTACGACTTCCTCATTGCTCATTCCCCACATGGCTAATCCCGTTCTCGAACTCGCTTCCATCGTAGTTGAGCATTGACCGTTCTAGCCAGGTCACGAAAGGGTGGCGAAGCCGAACTCGTCGCTCGCCTGCATCACGGGCCTCGATATGGATCGGATTGGCCGCTCGACGGGTAGCCATTGCGTCGCCCAGTGGCCCAGCACGGCCAAGACCCGGGAAAGGTCTTGCCCAGCCTCGGTGAGGTGGTAGCTGGCAGGTGTGGCCACCTCGTCTCTGCGGAGCACGCCAATCTCCTGGAGATGGCCAAGCCGACGGGTGAGTGTGTGGTCGGAAATGGAGAGGGCGTCCTTGAACCCTTGGTAGCGCTCGATCCCTCCCAGGGCTTCCCGTACGATCATCAACGACCACCGGTCGCCCAGCAGGGCGGTCGAGTGTCCGACGGGGCAATGGCGGTGCGAGGGAGGAATCTGCATGAGGAGCGTCGTTTAGTTAGGTCGTCGACCTAAGAGATCGAGGTAGCGGGTCTGCAGGGGAGCGTCGTCGCCGACGGTGCCCGAGGGCCCCTCGCCGAACATGCCTGTTGCCACCAGCATCTCTCGCCGCGGTTGGGCGTCGTCCCACAGGAACTGCAAAAGATCGCCGTCGAGTTCCTCGTCAGCGCCGATGGCTCGAGCCAAGTCCCAGGCGTGGGCTGCGCTGTCGGCCACTCGGAATCCGGCAAACATCGGACGGGGGAAGTCGCCCGCCGGGTGCGCTACCACTCCTTCCAACCCTTGAGGACCGGAGAACCCAGCGACCATTTCCTCGGAGAGGCTTACGAAGTCGGCGACCGGGTCGGTGCTAGCCGAGACCATGTCGTCGTCGAGGAACCCGATGACCTCTTCTCGCGGCATACCCGACAACACCTGAATCGACATGCGCGTGCCGAGGAGCATGTGGTTGATGAGATCTCGAACGTTCCAGTCGGAGCAGGTTGTCGGCAGTTCCATGTGTTCGTCCCCGACCTGTTTGAGTCGAGAGGCGAATTCGGCGTTGGCGGCGTTTAGGGCAGTGGTGAACTCCATGGCGGAAGTATCGCAACTTCCGAAACGGAAGTCAATGACCTGTGTCGTGTTCTGTTCGCTAGGGTCGCGAGAGACCCAAGGAGATCGTTATGAGACCATCCACCCGACTTCGATTCTTGCTCGTGGCCACAGTCATGGCGGTGATGGCACCCCTTGCCACACCGCTTGGAGCTATGGCCAAACCGTTCCCCGACACCCTCGAGCTACCCGACGGGTTCTTCCCCGAAGGCATCGCTATCGACGATCAGACGTCCACGGCCTACGTCGGCTCACTATCGACCGGGGCTATCCAGCAGGTAGACCTGCGCACCGGTGAAGCATCGGAGTTTGCGGCCTCACCCGGCCCGACCGGATTCACCGTTGGCATGACCGTCGACGATGCTGGTCGGCTATGGGTCGCTGGAGGAGGTGCTGCACTCGTGCCCACGGTGGTTGCCGGATACCGGGTCTACGACACGGCGACGGGCGAGCTTCTCGCCCAGCAGTCACTGCCAACGTCAGGGTTCATCAACGATGTGATCGTCACCGACGACGCAGCATGGTTCACCGACTCGTTCTCCGCCAACCTCATCAGAGTGCCACTCGGTTCCGACGGTTCGATCGGTGAGCCGGCGCTGGTGCCACTCGGCGGCGACTGGGTTCAGACCGCTGGCTTCAGTGCCAACGGGATAGCGGCGACCCCCGACGGGAAGTACCTCATCGTCGCCCAAGCAACCGGTCCAGAGCCGGGCACGTCAGCGCTCTATCTGGTGCCGGCTGACACCGAGGCGACCAGTCTTGACGCCACCCGAATCGAGCTTGACCAACCACTGCTGAGCGGCGACGGCCTGGTCCTGATCGGTCGCACCCTTTACGTGGTTGGCGGTCCCGGGGTCACGAAGATCCGGCTGCGACCCGGTCTTGGCTCCGGTGATGTTGTCGAGGTGCTCACCGTGCCAGGTGCGCTGACACCCACCACCGCCGATGCGAGAGGTTCGCGTCTCTACGTCGTCGATGCGAAGTTCCCGCTGTTCGGCAGGCCAGGAGTTCCCTTCGCCATCTCGTCGATCCCTCGCTGATTTGAGCTCCACTTCATAATTCGTGCTCGACATAATTCGTGCTCGACCTGGTTGAGCGTCTCAGTCGTCGCCCGTGCTCGGGTCGGCGGCTGGGGCGGTTGGTTTGGCCTTTTTCACTCGGATAGTCGACCCGTCGACCTCGGTGGCGTTGAGGTTGAACACGGCGGCCTTGGCGTCGCCCGCCTTCGGCATCTCGACAAAACCGAATCCCTTTGAACGCCCGGTCTGCGCATCCACCACGATCGTGCACGATTGGACCGGCCCATACATCTCAAAGAGCTGTCGTATGTCCGACTCGGTTGTCGACGTTGACAGGTTCCGCACGAGGAGTTTCATAGTCGTAGTATGCCAGCCATCGGATCGAGGCTTTGGTTGCGGCGGCAAAGGCCTCACTTGGCGGTTGAGGCTATCCTTAGGGTCGCGGGCGGTGGGCCTTGACGTCGATCGCGCTCAGACCCGGTTGGGTACGAGTCGCACCGTCGAGCTGGCCTTGGCCAGGATTTCGCCGTCGGCATTGAGCAGGCGAGATTCGGCGAACACGGTCTGCTTGCCTGCCCGTTCAATCCATCCCTCGGCCACTACCGGACCGGGAGCGGTGGGGCGAAAGAAACTCACCTTGATTTCGAGCGTGGCGATCCATTTGGCGGTCGTGTAGCGGGCGATGCAGGCCTGAGCCATGGCCGAGTCGAGCCATCCGGTGACAAAACCGCCTTGGGCCACACCGCCGGAATGACACATCTCCGGCTTGCAGGTGAAATGGAGAACGGCCCGTCCCTTGTCTCCGTCCGACTCCACAACCTCGCCGTCGCCCAGGATGTCGAGCACCTCGACCTTGCCCGAGGCGTCGGCTGCTTCTTCGCTTCTTCCGCTACCCGCACCGTTACTCGCACCACTGTCCGTTGTAGTCATCGCCCCACAGGGTACGCACTTGTCGGCGTGGTTGCCGAACCGACCACCGGCAAGGCCTACGTGGCGTAGTCCGCCCAACGCAACGTTCGCTCACGATTTGAGCACAACCACACGGTGTCCGAACCCGACTTCATAGCTGGTAGTGGCGAGCCTGCTGCCGTCTGGTTGCCACGCGACGGCGGTGACGGTGTCGGAATGCCCGATCAGCGTGGCCAGGGAACGAGCAGGAATTGCGGGAAATGTCATGCTGCCTTCCGCTGCAACCGGTTTCCGCAAGACTCGGTCGCCGTTCCCCTCGGGCTTGAGCTGATCGATCGAGCGCTGTTGACTGACCTGTCCGGGCGACTGCCAGCTATTCTGGTCGCCGAGGTCGACGCCGGCCTGCGGATCGTCCTCGGCCTATAGGCGGAATCGGCGTAGCCGAGAGGATCGTCGCGAAGGGTTCGAGTAAGAAGCGTTTGTTGACGCTGACTCGAAGCGCTTCCCAATCTGGTGATTGCACAGTCGGCTACGAGGCTTCGTCGAGTGCGCTGGCGGTCTGCTTCAGGGCGCTGGAGAGGGCTCGTGCTCGCGTGCGGTCGCGGTCGGTCACGTTGGACGGTCGCGGTTCGGCAGCTCGATCGAGCGCTTGCTGAAGGCGCTCGGCGCTCCAGCCTCGCTTTCAGCGATCTCCTCTAGTGACTCAGCCTTCATGCCTCAACCATACATCGACGGAGGAGTATGGGCAGATTGGGCCGTTGTCGACGCTCAGACGATGGGCGTCTAGCCAGAAGATTCAAGTAAGACCCTCCGGGCATTTTTTCTGCACTCTTGAAGGGACGATTCGCGAACCCCGAGGTAGTGAACTTGATCGATCGATTGGCCAATGCCCCTGGCCTCATCGGAGTTGATCGGCACTGCCTGACCATGTAGACTTGGTCGTTATGGTCATCAAGATGAACGTGTCGGAAGCGAAAGCCAAGCTGTCCGAACTGTTGGACGCTGCCGTTGAAGGTAAGGACGTTGTGATTGCGCGCTCGGGTCGCGTGGTGGCTCGCCTCGTGCCGGTTGAACCTCCGACAAGTCGGCAGCTGGGATTCTTTCCATTGCAGGTCTCCGACGAGCTGTTCGCTCCTTTGGATGACGAAACGTTGGCAACGTGGGAGTGACATATCTGCTCGACACCCACGCTTTCGTCTGGGCGGTGACCGATCCTGACCGCATCGGGCAAGATGGGCTAGCTCAGATCTCCAACCCGACCAACGAGTTGTTTGTATCGGCAGCCACGGCTTGGGAATTGGCTACCAAGGTTCGTTTAGGCAAGTTTGAGGAGGCTGAACCGCTCGTAGCTCAGTACGACCACCTTGTCGAGCGTTTGGGAGCATCACATCTTCCCATCAGCCACGTCCATTCGTTGCGCTCTGGCGGGCTGGTGTGGGCGCATCGCGATCCGTTCGATCGGATGCTTGCGGCGCAGGCCATGCTTGAGCATCATTGTTTGGTCACGCGAGACAAAGAGTTCACAGCACTCGGTGGAATCGAGATCGTTTGGTAGACAAACAAAACCCTTGAACCCTCGACTCGGGTGTTGAGCTGTGCGCCTGACGGGACCGTTCTTGAACCCCAGATCAAGAGTCAGCATTCGCAGGTTAGTCGAGCTGACCAGCCGGTGATGTGTTGACATGATCGAGCGTGATACGTATCATACGTACATGCCCAACAAGACGATTAGTGTCCCCGATGATGTAGTGCCGATCATCGACGCGCTTGAGGTTCCCTTTTCGGCATGGGTTGCCGACCAGCTTCGCCGGCATGCGGCCAGCCGTGCCGATATGAGCCTGAGTCAGCAGTTTCTGATTGATGCCGCGTTGGCTGAGCGCCCAACCGTTGAGGAGTCGCGTGCAGCCGTCGAACGAATGGAGCGTTCTGCTTCGTGGTAGCGCGCGGCGACATCTACTGGATTGAGTTGGATAAACGTCGGCCTTGTCTTGTCGTATCGTCCGACGACGCGTTGGCGGTTGATGTCTGGCAGACTCACGTTGTCCCGCTTACGTCGAACGTCGAACGAGCAGGCATTGCAGGGAATGTCATGCTGCCTTCGGCCGCGACCGGTCTTCCGCAAGACTCGGTCGCCGTTCCCCTTGGATTGGAGTTGATCGATCGTGCGTTGTTGGCTGACCGATCCGGGCGACTGCCGAGGGTCCTGGTAGCTGATGTCGACGCTGGATTGCGGGAGGTCCTCGGCTTGTAGGCGCCCGTTGCGGCGAGGGGGCCGCCGTCGGCCCGGCACAACATTAGCATCGTAGCGTCGGCTATCACCGACACTGGGCGAATGACCGCCGAGTGGTTGTGTGAGCTTCATCGGCGCCTCATGAATGGGTCCGATCTTCTACCTCGCCATATTGGAGCCTTCCGCGACTGCCC
>CAKZXA010000034.1 GCA_937922045.1 uncultured Acidimicrobiales bacterium
GTTCGCTACGACAAGAGTACTGCCGATCGAGGATCCCGCTATGTCGAGGACCGGCGAGACGGCCGACGACGCAGTGGTGGCGGAGGAGGTGGCTTTGGTGGCGGCAAGTCGGTCGGTCTCGGCGGCCTTCTGATCGCCCTGGTACTAGGCGTCCTAGGTTTTGGTGACGTCTTCGGTGGTTCAGGCGGGTTTCAGCTCGACAACCAAGCCTTCCCCGAGAGCAGCGCTGGCTCAGTTGGCGCAGGTACTGGTTCGCAGATCGTCGATCCTGAATCGGACAGTACGGACTACATGAAGTTCCTGATGATCGATATTCAGGAGACGTGGGACGAGTACTTCGAACGAGCAGGCATCAACTACCAGCCGACATCCCTGGTCATCTTTGACGACGTTGTGGCTACGGGTTGTGGCCAGGCCACCTCGGCCGTTGGCCCCTTCTACTGTCCGGCGCCAGGCGACAACAAGGTCTATGTGGATTTCGCCTTCTTCGATGAGTTGGCCTCGCCTCGTTTTGGCGCCAGTGGCGACTTTGCTCAGGCCTACGTCATAGCGCATGAGGTCGGCCATCATCTGCAGTCCATACTCGGTATCAGTGACGCTGTTCGCCAAGCGCAAAACAACGACCCCGGCAACAAGAACGAGTACTCGATCAGGCAAGAGCTTCAGGCTGATTGCTTCGCTGGCGTTTGGGCCTATTCGGCCAACAGGCGACTCACAGAGGAGACCGGCCAACCTATCATCGAGCCGGGCGACATCGAAGAAGGGCTTACTGCCGCGGCCGCGGTTGGCGATGATCGAATCCAGGCCCAGGCCGGAATGACGGTGAACCCACATACCTGGACTCATGGATCGGCTGCCCAGCGGATGACGTGGTTCCGTGTCGGCTTCGACAATGGTGATCCCGAGCTTTGTGACACGTTCGCTGGCGACGCCTAGACCGCCTCGATCGATCTGCTTCAGCACCGCCCTGTGAGACTTCCAAGCTGGCTAGCCGACGCTGTCGTCGCCGGGTGGGAGCGTCTTGGCACAGCGGCGGCCATTACAAGAGACTCGAATCGCAGTGATCGGTTCGCCGATTTCGGCGCCGGTTCAATGATCTGTTTCCCGGCCGCCGCCTTGTTTGGCGAGTCGGGAATCAGGATCGGTGACGACACGCTGATCGGGCCGTACATCTCGATCAGCGCCGGAATGGCGCCCAGCCAGTCGCTGCTATCAGACCGGATCGTCGATATCGGGAACCGCTGTCTCATCGGACGTGGCAGCAGCATTGTGGGGCATCTGTCCATCCGGATCGAGGATGACGTCTACTTCGGTCCGAACGTCTATGTGACCGATCAGAACCACGGTCACACCGACCTAGCGGTACCGATCGGCCATCAGTCGGCGCCTGAGAAGCCTGTCAGTATCGGCGCCGGATCATGGATCGGAACAAACGCCGTGATCCTGCCCGGTGTTAGCATCGGCCGCCACGTGGTTGTCGGCGCTGGCTCTATCGTGACCGGTGATCTGCCTGATTTCTCGATCGCAGCTGGGGTGCCGGCTCGTGTGGTCGGCTCACAGCTTGACGACCCCGATCTTGGCCCGGCACCGCTCGCTGCGCCATAGCCGGTTACGTCGAGTGCAGATGCGACGAGCTCCTGCAGGTGCATCCCGTGGCAGATTGAACAGTCAGCGTGGAGCTAGATGCCGACGAGGGCCGTTGCGATGTCGGCTGCTACGACGGCATTGTTCTCGGCTAAGGCCAGATTCGCGATCACGGTGCGGCCGTCGCTGGCGGCAGCGAGCTCACCGAGAATTGCCGGTGTTACGCCGGGCCCGACTGGAGCGTCGGCTCCGGAGGACCCGGTCAGTCCATCACCAACGCCGGCCTGAGCCAACGCCACGTCTACAAGTTCGAGAAGTTCTTCATAGGCGAATCCCGCGGCCGCCGGAATCGGATTGGCCACAACGAGGCCGCCGCCGCCACTGGCCCAATGGGCATTGGCAATTGCGGCCACCTCTTGGGGGCTGTCGGCGGTTACGTGGAGCTTTATGCCGCTTCGCGGCGCGTGGAAGGCCGGGAACTCATCGGTTTGATAGCCGATCACGGGAACGGACATCGTTTCGAGGTACTCAACAGTGCGGTTCAAGTCGAGGAAGACTTTCGCCCCTGCGGTTACGGTGATAACCGGGTGGCGGGCCAGAGCGGGTAGGTCAGCGCTGATGTCGCCGGTCACCTCGGCATTGCGGTGGACTCCGCCGATGCCACCAGTGGCGAAAACCCGCACACCGCAGTGGGCGGCGAGAGCCACCGTGGCCGAAACTGTTGTTGCCCCGTAAGGGATGCCACGGGCAATGGCCACGCCGAGGTCGCGTGATGCAATCTTGGCCGCTGGTCCGCAGATGCGTTCATCATGCTCGCGCCCAACGCCTACCCGAGCTACCCCGTCGAGTACAGCGGTTAACGCCGGCGTGACGCTGCGAGACGTGAGGGCATCATTGACCCGTTGCAACGCCTCCCGATTAGATGGGCTCGGAAGCCCGAGTTCGGAAAAGATCGTGCTTTCCAAGGCCACAACCGGCGTGTTGTTCGCCAATGCCTCGGCCACATTGGGCGCAACCTTGATGCTGGCCCCCAAGGCGGTCATTTCTCTCGCCTATCCAGCACAGATGATCGCCGCTTCGGTCACGAGCGGCTCTATACGATCCTGCTCAGCAGCGAGCACTTTGGGTTGGTCGAAGTTCTCAGCCAATCCTTCGAGCGTCGTATCGGAAAGCTCAGCATCGAGGAGGCGTTCAGAGATGCACGTCGCTTCCTCATTGGTCAGATTGATTGACGGGTCGGCATCGGCCGCCCGAATTATCGAGTTGGTGAGATCTTCGCCCGTCGGCCTGCTCGCGCACCCTCCGGCCACGAGGACTGAAACCACCGCAACTACTGTGATGAACGTCCGCGACATGTCTTCTCCATCGTAGTCAATCCACCCAGCCCCATACCCGGCGTAGATCTGCCCCTGAACAATAGCGCGAATGCGACGCCTTTCAGCCGGACCGGACGATTGCAAACGAACTGCTGCACCGTCACGGGTTCCTCAGCAGATGGACTTGAGATAGGTTGCTGGAATGAGCCCCGATGAAATCTGCTACCTATCGGCACGATCCATGGCCGAGCTCGTTCGCCAAGGTGAGCTCTCGGCTAGCGAGCTGCTAACCATTCATCTCGACCGTGTGGCCACCCGGGATGGCGAGCTCAACGCAATCGTTGCCCTAGAGGCCGATCGAGCGCGGCGTGAAGCTGAAGCCGTCGATGCGAACTCTGGAGAGATCGCTCCCCTGCGCGGGGTTCCCATCACGGTGAAAGACTCCTTCATGATCGAGGGTGGAACGACGACATCAGGAGCCCCCGAGTACGCCGACTTTACGGCCGACCACGATGCGGCAGCAGTAGCCGCCCTCCGCTCAGCTGGCGCTATTCCTTACGGCAAATCGAACCTTCCGATCTACGCCGGCGATGTGCAAAGCTTTAACGACGTCTTTGGCACGACCAATAATCCGTGGGACCTCGGACGTTCTCCCGGCGGGAGCTCAGGTGGCTCGGCGGCCTCGCTCGCTGCCGGTTTCACACCGCTGGAGATCGGTAGCGACATCGCTGGCTCGATCCGTAACCCCGCGGCCGCTTGCGGGGTAGTCGGACACAAGCCCAGCTACGGGATTGTCTCCGGTCGTGGCCAGATACCCGGGCCGCCTGGGACTTTGACGCAGGCCGACATTGCCGTGGTCGGCCCCATGGCTCGCACCGTCGATGATTGCAGCCTGGCCTTGGAGCTGATGGTCGCTCCCGATCCCTGGATGGAGAAGGCTTGGACGGTCTCGCTACCGCCACCACGAACCCAGGAGCCGAGCTCCCTTCGGGTCGCGGTATGGGCCACCGACGACTACTGTGCGGTCGATCCTGAAATCGAGCAGGCGATTCGACGGGTTGCGGGCGACCTCGAGTCGGCGGGTGCTCGCGTCGACCACGAAGCCAGACCGGACGGATTCGATTTTGCCAAGGCTGACCGAACGTTCGATCAGCTTCTCGGGGCCGCCCTATCAGGGGGCTGGCCCGCAGCCGAGCTTGAAGAGATGGCAGCTCGAGAGGCTCAGGGAGAAGTGGTCGGCGGGGAGTTGGGCATCGCAGGTGCGACGCTGCGACATCGTGGCTGGTTATCGGCCAACGAACGTCGTCTCCAGATGAGAGCTCGTTGGGCGGATTTCTTCCGAAACTGGGATGTTCTCTTGGCACCGATCTCGCCCACTGTCGCCATTCCCCATGATCACAGTCACCCGATGAGCGACCGGACCATCATGGTCGCTGGAGAGCAACGACCCTACACGTCCCAAATGCAGTGGATGGGCCTGTTTGGCGTGGTCTGGCTGCCTGCGACCGCAGTGCCGATCGGGCTTCACTCCGACGGGCTACCGATGGCGCTTCAGGTGGTTGGGCCCTACCTGGAAGACAACACGTGTCTTGCGGCGGCCAGTCTGATCGAGGGTCTAGACGGCTGCGGGTTCCAGCGCCCTCCTGGCTGGTAGCAGACAGCCCCGACATCGCTGCCCGAGGTGGCCTTAGGCATCCGTCGTGTCGAGCGCTCCTAGAAGCCGATCGACGAACTCGGTCGCATCACCTTTGAGGTCTTTGCGATGGATGGCGTAGCCGCCGATCACCTCGCCGCCTCGGCGAGAGACGATGGTGCTCAGCTTGTCGAGGGTCTTGCCCATGTTGATGGCATAGGTGCAGTAGACGGCGGCCTTCTTGCCATCGATTCTCGGCATTTTCTGCAACCGCCCAGCCCGTCCTGGCCGTTGACCGGCGAAGACGAGGCCGTCGGTCCAGCTGCCAACGATGACGAGCTCAGCCTCGGAGAGGGCTTGCATGTCGATCTCGGTGATCGGGCAGGCAACAGCCGCTATACCAGCCGAGCTCAGCTCCTGGGCGATCAGTTGACCGGCGAGCTTGGTGTTGCCGGTGAGACTTTCGTAGACGACGACAGCTTTCATGTCACCAGACTAACCGATGCCTCGGTCTTCGAAGCGACTTGGGGCCGCCCTCGGACCCCATCCCAACACGAACCCGCTAGTCTCGGAGCTATGAACTACATCGTGGATATCACCTACTGCGTTCCTTGAGACTATTCCGAGTACGCCGTGAGCGTAACGAAGGATCTGCTCCAGAACTACCAGAACGTGATCGAAGATCTTCGTCTTCATACCGGCGATAAGGGCGTCTTTGATGTGGCCGTGAATGGTCACGTCTTGTACAGCAAGGCTGAAACCGGTCGCCATGTTGAGGACGGCGAAGTGTTGCGCCTCTTCACCGAACATGTCGGGGCTGACGTGCCGCGCTTTCCTCGCGGCTAGGAGCCTAGTTTGCGGATCGAGGTCGACGAGCCGGACGATCCCCAGATAGCAGTTTTCCAAGGTCTACGTGATCACGTCTTGCGTCGACAGCGCGAGCAGCCTAACGGTGACATGGCTGGGGTCTTCGTAGCGGAAGGAGATCTCGTCGTCGAGCGTGCCTTGGCTGCTGGCTACGAGTTGCTTTCGGTGCTGATCGATGGGAAGCGCACAAAGGCTTTGCCGGATGCGATCCATCCAGATGTACCCATCTACGCCTGCACCCCCGGCGTACTCCAGCGCATAACCGGCTACCACCTCCACCGAGGCATGTTGGCCTGCTTCAAGCGCAGCGAGTTGCTCGGCTTGGACGAGGCGTTGGGATCGAGTCGTTCGATCCTTGTGCTGGAGGCGATCAACAACCCAACGAATCTCGGCGTCATTCTTCGATGCGCGGCGGCGCTTGGCATCGAGGCCTTCGTCCTCGATCGCACCTGCTGCGATCCCCTCTACCGACGATGCTGCCGCGTGTCGATGGGTGAGGCTTTTGCACTCCCCTATACCCGGCTCGGCAACTTTCCGGAGAGTTTGGATGCGCTCCGCGATGCCGGTTTCAGACTCCTTGCCCTCACTCCGGGAGAAGGCGCCTACCCAATTGATGAGCTGAAGGTAGCCGCTGATGAACGCGTCGCTCTTGTGCTCGGTTCAGAGGGGCCCGGACTAACCCCAGCAACGATGGAAGCCTGTGATGATCTGGTGCGGATACCGATGTCGGGCACGGTGGACTCGATCAATGTTGGATCGGCGGCGGCGGTCGCCTTCTACGCGCTGGGAAGCGCTCGCCGCTAGGGCCACGTCAAAGGCCGGCCACAACCGGCCTAAACCGGCTGACGGAGCGGCTGCGATACTGGGCCTTCGACCAGCGACTGGCTGGAGCTCCGGCTAAGCACTCGAAGTCGATCGATCCTCCGCCGGGAAAATCCACATGAACCTGGCTAGGTCCGAGTCTTGGCGCCGACGACGTGAATCGCAGCTCCCGATTCGGCCACTCCACATCAACCGATGGACGTGAGAAGGGCCAGCGGCGTCTGACGACCAGCAGGCGACGGTCGGTCAAGATGAGCATCGCACGCGAACCAAGAGCGATTGGCAGGGCGGCCAACGAAGGCTGTGTAGCCTCGACGGGCCGGACCTGTGTAGCAATATGAACAGTCTCGGTCGAACCGAGAAATCGGCGACGGACTGTTTCGAGCTGCTTGTCGAACAAGGGGTGACTCCTGGCGCCTCACACCACATGGTGGAGATCGGTCATGCCCGAGCCGTTCTGCTCCAAACCTTGTTTTAGTCGACGGTCAGGGCGTTGTCGACATTATCGCTGCGGTTCTGAACGGGGAGCCTGCCGTTCAAGGCGCGATGCCGGTGGGGAGGGTCGCGAAACCAGGCGCTCAGGGTGCGAAAGGCCATGAGGTCGAGGCGGCGGACGCTGCGCCTGGTTCGGGCTGGGTTGGTAGCGGTCGGGAGGCTCCCGGTCGACGGCCTCCGCCTCATGGCGCCAGTCGAAGTCGTCGCTCAGGCCGGCGTCGTAGTCGGCGACATGTTCTCGGTGTCGAAACAGGCGGGCGCCTACCACCAGGCACAAGGCGGCGAGAATAGAGACTCCTACGGCCAGCAACGCTCGGTTGGAAGCATCCGAACCGGCCCAAACGCCATGGACCGTCGCCAACACGAATGCCACGAGGGAGCTCAGGTGGATGCGATGCCAGAGCTTCGGAGGTAATCGCTTCTTCAGGAGCGATGAGACCTGGACGACAGCGAGCAACCAGGCGGCTAGCACACCAAGAGCTAGCGACGTGGCGTCGAGGCCGGGTACCTCGGCCTGCCACGGAACAATGAGGTCAGCGAACCGAAACCGGACGAACTCATCGAGCCAAAGACTCGCCATATGCAACAGGAGAAAGGCGAGCGTCATCGAGCTAAGAAAGCGATGAAGATCGGTAAGCCAGGGCACGGTTGGCTTGACGCCAAGGAGCCGCGACGACGTCAGGGAACCAGCGAATATCGATGCTGCTGCGGCCAGCCAAGAGACGATCGCCGATGACCGGGTCATGTACCAGAAGAACTGATCAGACATCGCAAAGCCCTTGGCTGTCTAAACGCTCAACGGCGCTCCCGGCAGCCAGAAAAGGCTCCAAACCTGGCAGGTGTACGATGCGGTCATCGGCGGTCACAACCAGGCCGGTGACGGCATTATCGGCCATCGTGCGTTGCGCACCGTCGAGTCCCTGGGCCAGCGTGTACTTCGTCAAGATTTCCGCCTGAACCGCGGTGGCAGCGACGATTGTGACCGAGGCTAGATCGCTGTCCATCGGAGCGCCGGTGCGAGGGTTGCGGAGATGATGTTCGGCCCCTTGCGGGCCGTGCCAGCGCCGTTTGTGAACGGTCGAGCTACAAACAGCACCTTCACAGAGGCCGACGATCAGGGAGCCGCTATCGGCGCCATGGCTATGGCGCTGCCTGGTTTCGATCTGGATCGGCCAGCCGTTGGGCGTCGGGGGATGACCGCCAACTCGGATATCGCCGCCAACGGAGACCACGACACCGCTGGCTCCGGCTGCTAGTAGCTGTTCGACGGCTAGGTCGGCGGTGAAACCTTTAGCGATTCCGCCGAGATCAAGCTGTATGCCGTCGGCGAGCTCTATCGCTCCTAAAGCCGACCAAAGGCGAATACCGGCAGCCCCCGGGCAAGGAAGGTGCCTTGCCTCGGCGACCTCGGGAATCGTGGCACCACCCAAAGAGTCGAAGGGGCGGTCGTACCCAGCTGCCGTCATGCTCGATCCGACGGTGGGATCGAACCAGCCATCGGTTTGGTGCCACCCCTCAACGGCGATCTGTACGAGCCTGAAGGTCTCAGGTGAAACGATGCAGGGTCGATCGGCGACCCGGTTTAGTTGAGACAGCTCTGAGTCGGGCCGGAAGCGACTCCAACGTTGCTCGCACTCCTGCACGAGACGCTCGCCTTGATCACACAAGCTTACGAGGCGGGCGGGGTCAGCGTGAACCCAGATCTCAACCTCGGTACCCATCGCCTGGAACTCTCTAAGGTGCTCTACGACGCCGGACCGCTGGATCGCGGTTAGCGACATCTTAGCTGCCCCTGCTTTTCGGCTTCTTTTTCGAGGTGGTGGTGGTTACCGCGGCCGTCGTGGTCGTCGTAGGAGCGCTCGTGGTAGTCGTCGAGCTCGGCGCCGTCGTTTGGGTTGAACCGAGCGTTGTTTGCGTAGCTGCGGTGGTCGTGCTCGATGAGGCCGTTGTAGAAGCCGTCGTGGAAGAGGTCACGAAGACACTCGTCGAGCTTGAAGATCCAGTGTCGGTCGAGAGCGACGTCGTGCTGTTTTGAGATCCGGTCGAAGCCGAGGTGGAGCTGCCTGCCGGATCACTTGATGATGACGTGACCCCGGCATCGGTCGACGACGAACGTGGCGCGGTCGGCGAGGTTGTCTGTTCGACCACGACAGTCGATGACGGGGCAGTGGATAGCACCTCGGGGCTGTCGTCGGTGCCAGCGACAGCTCCTTGGGACAGATCGAGTACAGCAGGGGCCGAAGCAACCTCCTCTGTACCTTCGGCCAGGGTGGCTAGATCGGTGTCGATGACGACCGTCGACCCTTCCGAGATCGTGAACATCATGAATGCGAAGCCACCGGCTCCCGCTATGCCGCTCACCCGGCGCGTCGTCGCCGCCGGATGTGGCCTCCTTCTCGTCATTTCGCCTCGTCCTTACCGGCCCCGCCAGGCGCCAAGAAACCTACACGTGGGTTGATCCATCGAAAAACACAAAAAAGGCCAAGACCAGGATCGTGAGCAGTAGAAAGACCGCTGTCCATTGCAAGGTTGCGTTCCGATTTTGCCGGGCACGCTGCCTTGTCCCGTTGTGTTTGCTTCGTGTTGCCATGCGGAAACGTCACCCCCGATGATGAACCTCTACCTCGTAGCGACCAGTGTAGCGGTCTACACAGGCGGCCCTAACCTAGGAGGTCGGTGGCGACATCGACCCAAAGGTCGGTGGAAAGTCGGAGTGATTCCGTGTCGATCCGCTCATTGTGACCATGGAATCGGCTGGAGAAGTCGGCGGCGTCAAGGTCGGGGCTAAACAGGCCAGCTCCGTAAGCGATTGAGCCCATCGAGCGAAAGATGCGGGCGTCGGTGAAGCCGACGATCATCTGCGGGCTCAACGCAGCCGCTGGGAACGGCTTTGCGATCGATCGCGCCAGTGCATCCCAGAGCGCTGTGTCGGCGCGGGAGATCGAGGACGGGTCGTTCATGATGACCTCGACGTCGATATCCTCGATCAGGTCACCGAGCGCTGCTTGAAGATGAGCGCCGACATCATCGGCAGTCTCTCCGGGCAAGGTTCTGATGTCGACCTGAAGCTCGACGTCATCGGGGATCACATTCGCCTTCATATCCTCGCCGCGGAGCAGGTTGGTGGAGAAGGTGGTGTGGGTACATGCGTGAAGGTAGGGGGCAGCCGATGAGCGGGGCATGGCGTCGAGGATCTCATCGATCGAGTCCGGATTGAGCATGGCCGCCTTCAGTTCCGGGTCGAGCCCGAGGCGCTCGACTCGCTCCGGCCACAGCTCGCTGAAACGAGCCGGAGGCCGATAATCCGTCAACCGTTGCACGACGGCCGCCGCCTTGATCAACGCATTGTCGGCTTTGAACGGCATCGATCCGTGACCCGGCGTTCCCTTGATGCGGAGCCGCCGCCAGGCAACGCCTTTCTCTGCGATGTTCACCGAGATGGCCGGCCGCACCGAATCCCCCGAATGCAACCCACCGTTTTCGGTGAGAACGAAATCAGCGGCGATGGCTTCGGGATGATGATCCGCTATCCATTGAGCCCCATAGGCCGATCCGGCCTCCTCATCGGCGACAGCGAAATAGAGCAGATCTCCCTTTGGTCTGAACCCTGAGTTGGCTAGATGCCGGAAGGCAACCGCCATCGATGCGGTCTGGTTCAGCATGTCGACCGCTCCCCTGCCCCAGACCTCATCACCGATGAGCTCACCACCAAAGGGGTCGTGGAGCCATCCATCGGCGTTCACAGGAACGACGTCGGTGTGGCCCATGAGACAGAGGCTCTTGGCGTCAGGGTCCGTACCTTCGAGACGGGCGACGATTGAGACACGGCCAGGAGCTGCCTCGAACCGCTGAATCGAACCAGCAGACATTCCAAGGAAGTCGACCAAGGTGTCTGCGTTGCGGACCTCCTGACCCGAGTCCTCGGTGCCGTGGTTTACACAGGCATTTCGAATCATCGCTTGCAGGAGTTCAACCGTCTCGCCGGTCAGTCCGTCAACCATTGCTGCTCACTTTCGGTTTGCTTCGTGGAATGGGCTCTACCAGGTGTCGACCATGCTCCGGCGTTCCGATTCGTTGGTACCGGAGACGGGGGCAACCGTGAGCATCGAGCGAATCCAGCGTCGTGTGGCTGCAGGATCGATTACGTCGTCGATCTCGAAGTGTGACGCCATGTTTACGCCCTTGCCAACCTCGTACATCCGATCGACCATCTCGTCGAATGCCTCCTGGCGTTCGACCGGGTCATCGATGGCCGCCAATTCATTGCGGTAGCCAAGCTTCACCGCCCCCTCAAGGCCCATGCCTCCGAACTCTCCCGTCGGCCACGCCACGGTGAAGCTGGGGGCATGAAAGCTTCCCCCGGCCATGGCTTGGGCCCCTAGCCCGTAGCCCTTCCTCAGCACGACGGTGCAGAAAGGTACCGTGAGACTGGCAGATGTCACGAAAAGCCGGGCAGCGTGACGCACGAGAGCCGTCTTCTCGACCTCGGGACCGACCATGATGCCGGGGGTGTCACAGAGGAAGACCAGGGGCAGACCAAAGGCGTCGCAGAGCTGCATGAAACGAGCGGCCTTGTCGGCGTTGTCACTGTCGATCGCTCCGCCGAGATGGAGAGGGTTGTTGGCCACGATCCCGACCGGCCGGCCTTCGACCCGGGCCAAGGCCGTGACCATGCCAATGCCAAACTCCGGGCGAAGTTCGAGCACCGTGTCGGTGTCGGCAATGAGGCTGATGACCTCTCGTACGTCATAGACCCGCAGGCGGTTCTCGGGGATCACATGACGCAGACGGCGTTGATCTTCGCACGCCCATTCATCAAGTGGTCCTTGGAAGTAGGACAAATACTGTTTAGCTGCAGCGACAGCAGCTTCTTCGTCTTCGACAGCCAAATCCACCACACCATTGGGGACCTGGTCGCTCATCGGGCCGACTTCTTCGGGCGTGAAGATCCCGAGCCCGCCGCCTTCGATCATCGCAGGCCCACCCATACCGATATTCGAGTTGGCTGTAGCGATGATGACATCACAGCAGCCGAGAAGGGCTGCATTTCCAGCGAAACAGCGACCCGAGTTGATGCCGATCAGTGGAACCTTGCCGCTGAGCTCGGCAAAAAACTTGAAGGCGAGACAATCCAATCCGGCCACGCCAAGACCATCGGTGTCTCCGGGGCGCCCGCCGCCTCCCTCGGTGAAAATGACCACCGGCATGGAGGCCTCCGCCGCGATCTCGAACATTCGGTCCTTTTTGCGATGGTTCTGGAGCCCTTGGGTTCCAGCCAGCACCGTGTAGTCATAGGACATGACGACGCATTGGGCTCGATCAGCAGCGAAGAGGTCGCCGTTGATGGCACCGATACCTGTAACCATGCCGTCCGCTGGAGTCTTCTGGCGCAGCTCCTCGTTGGACCGCCGGCGTCGCTGGGCGGCCACAACCAGAGCACCGTACTCGACGAAACTATCGTCATCGCATACATCCTCGATGTTCTCCCTGGCCGTGCGTTGCTCGGTCTTTCGCCTGCGGGCAACCGAATCGGGGCGAGACGTATCAAGCCCGATCTCATGACGCTCGACGGTTTCCGCCAGATCAGGTCGAATCCATTCGAGATCGACGTCAAGCTCCTCCGCGCTTTGAGACGAAAGCTCATCGTCGGGGTCGAGGAGGATGAGCGGATGCCCCTCAATGATCGTGTCGCCAACCGCGACCAACACCCTCTCGATCGAGCCAGAGGACGGAGCGACGACGACATGCTCCATCTTCATCGCCTCCATGATCATCAGTTCCTGCCCTTCGGCGACATGGCCGGCTGGCTCCACGGAGATCGAGATGACTGTTCCTTGCAACGGCGCCGTCACAGCTCGCTCATCGTTTTGTGGGCGAGAAGAGCTCGCCGCCTGGTTCGGTGTTTTGCCATGAGCTAGCACCGCCAAAGGGTCGGAGGTATCGATCCTCGCCCCAGCAATGCCCGCTCCCGCTCCGCTTTCCTGGTGTTGCATTCCTGATTCGCTGTCGTTCTCGAACTCGGCGATCTTAGCGGCTACGTGGACCAATCCTGCTGCCTCGACGGTCACAAACTCGGTCGAGAAGGCGGCATCGGCAACCTCCGGCCGTCGAAGCAGCGCCTGTAAGAAGTGCTGGTTCGTTGTCAGTCCCTCGAGGCGACATGAATCCAAAGCGATCTGGAGATGGCGAAGGGCTTGCCGGTAGGCACCGAGACCAGCGTCGCTGTCAACGCTTGCCGTGGAGCGTCCGGTGGCCACAATCTTCGCTATTAGCGGATCGAAAGCGGATGCCACCGTTTGTCCCTGTTGAAGCGCTGTATCGACGCGTAGGCCAAAGCCGGTCGGCCAGCGGCATTCGCCGACGGTGCCGCCGCCCGGTGTCGGTTCTCCCTCGGCTGTCATGGTTTCAGCATTGAGGCGCGCCTGAATCGCACAGGCCGAGCTGACCGGTAGCGAACTGCCGGGTAGGAGGCCTACCTGCTCGAGGCTGGCGCCTCCAGCGATGTCGAGTTGGATACCGACGAGGTCGAGTCCGGAGGTCTCTTCGGTGACGGTGTGTTCGACTTGTAGGCGCGGATTCGCCTCGCAGAAAACGAACTCTTGGCCGCTGACGAGAAATTCGAGGGTGGCTAAGCTGCGTAGATTCACCGACTCTGCCAGCAGATGTGAAGCCTCGTTGAGACGCCTCCGCAGCGCTGGACCAAGCTGTGGGGCCGGTGCGATCTCGACGATCTTCTGTCGGCGACGTTGCAGACTGCAATCCCGATCGCCGATCACGGCGACACCGCCTTGCCCGTCGCCGACGACCTGAACTTCGATGTGGCGAGCTCCCTCCATGTACTGTTCGGCGTAGATCGCGCCATCGCCGAATGCCTGCTCAGCTTCGGAGCGACAGCGTTCGAACGCAGCCACAAGTTCATCGACCGAGCGCACAACCCGCATCCCTCGGCCACCGCCGCCAGCGACGGCCTTCAGCATCACGGCGTCGATTCCATCGGTGTGCAGCAGTGCGGCGACGGCGTCGATATCGCCCGCCGCGCTGATTCCCCGGGCAATGGGAATATCGAGTTCGGTCGCTAGCTGGCGGGCCTCCACCTTTGAACCGAGCCGGGCCAGGGTCGTAGGGGTAGGGCCGACGAACACCAGTCCGGCGGCTTCGACCGCCGTAGCGAAAGACGCCGACTCGGAGAGAAACCCGTACCCAGGATGAATGCTGTCGCAGCCGTGTGACAACGCGAGCTCCACCAGCGCATCCCCATCGAGGAAGCCCTTGGGACCGGTGACATCTACTTCGATGAGTTCGTCCGCCAGGTCCGCGTGGGCCTCGTCGCGGGTATCGGGGGTGGAAACGGCAACGGTTGAAAGGCCTCGACCGCGTGCTGTCAGCAAGATGCGAACCGCAATCTCCCCGCGGTTGGCGACCAATAGCTTATTCAGCGACACACCTGCTCCTGACGTCGAGGCTTCCTACGACTCGACCATCTTTGACCAATCCTGGCCACCGCGCCAGCTTGCCTTTGGCCTAGACGCCAAAGAAGTTCTGACAATCGCGCCCAGATGCAGCCAGAATGCCCCATCCGGTACTACATTTGGCAATGGGAGGAGACATCCAGTCTCCTGGGTAAACCATCGTGGTGCTGTTACCGCCGCCTTCGCGTCTCGTCAGAGCGCCCGTCTTGTCTTGATGGTCCCCCCTTATGGTTTCCTCCGCCGCGAATCCTTCAACATCTACGAACTTCTGCCTACTCGGACCCGTTGTCGCCACGGTAGATGGCGCCGACGTAGTCTTGGGCGGTCGTCGCCAAGTCGCCGTTCTGGCCCGGCTGCTGCTTTCGCCAAGCCAGGTTGTCTCTATGGACCAACTGGTAGACGCTCTTTGGGATGGCGACGAACCCACCCGTCCGGATGCCGCAATCCGCAGCTATGTATCCAACCTCCGCCGCGCTATCGAACCTCACCGTGAAGCCCGCGCTGGAAACAGCTGCCTTGTGAGCGTTCCGCCCGGCTACCGGCTGGTCGTCGACCGTCAACGCATCGATTGGGTCCGCTTCGAAGATCTGGTCAAACGAGGCCAAACCTTCGTCTCGGAGCACCGTTACCAGGAAGCGCTCGACTTCCTGCGCGACGCCCTCGCCCTCTGGCAAGGCGAGCCGTGTGGTGGGGTGCCGGAAACAGACGTCTTCACCGCTCACCGAACCCGGCTCCACGAAATTCAAACGGTTGCCGTTGAGCTCACCTTTGAAGCCCAACTCGGTCTCGGGCAGTATCGGTCGGTGTCGGCCACCATCGAGGCCGCCATCGCCGAGAATCCCTACCGTGAGCGCCTGACTGAGTTGGCCATGGTCGCCCTCTATCGGGCCGGTCGCCAGCCCGATGCATTAGCTCTCGGTCACGCCTTGCGAAGCCGGCTCCTCGACCAGCTTGGTATCAGCCCGGGGCCGGGCATAGAGGCTATCGAACACAAGATTCTGAACCACGACCCGAGCTTGGCCGGCAACACAGGCCAAGCGACCGACTCTGCTCAAACCGTTGGCACCATTGACGAAGACGCACGACCCAACCCGAGGACGCAGACACGTTCGGGAACAGCGACTGCCGCTGGCACCAGTCGGCAGCTCGAGTTGGTCGGCCGGTACAGCGAGCGCAGCGCCCTGGACGAAGTCGTTGACCGCCAAGATCAAGATCTTGGCACGTTGGTACTGATCACGGGTGAATATGGCACCGGGAAATCGGAGCTGTCCCGCTATCTCGTACACCGCCTGGAACAAGGTGGAGCGGCGAGCGGTTGGTCACGGGCGCTCGGTGGAAACATTTTCGCTGAATCCGGCGACGTTGAACGACCGCTATGGGCGTGGGCCTATGCGCTTGCAGATCTGTTTCTTCGGCTCGACCCTGATCTCCTGGCGCGCCATATCGGTCGCAGTGATCTCCAACCTCTCGCCAGCCTGGGTCCAGCCATCGCCAGCCCTCTCGAGCTTGAACCGTCACTCCCGAACCCTGGCGATCCGAGCGACACCATGTTGGCCATCGTGCGACTTCTCCGCGATCTCTCGCAGCAGCAACCGCTCGTAATCGTACTCGACGACCTTCATCAGGCCGATCGATCCTCGGTGGCACTCGCCGAGCTCACCGCCGAAAGTCTGGCCCGCCTTCCGGTCACCGTGGTCGCCGCTTGGAGACCTGGTTCAACGGCGACAGCAGAGTCGACATTGTCGCTCGGAGCCCTCGGCAGGAGCGCTACCTCTGTCCGTATCGACCTCGGTGGATTTGATGTTCACGAAGTACAGGAGATGGCGGAGAAGCTCGGCGCCGTCGCCAGCAGCCGCGATCTCGGCGATATCCACGAGCGGAGCGGGGGCAACCCGCTCTTCGTTACGGAGTTGCTTAAGCTCTACCGCTCAGCGTCGAACCAAGGAACCGGGTTGGCAGCGGGACCTGCATCAACCTCCCTGAACGATGCGGTCGCAAACTACGTTGGACACCTCGGCGCTGAGACCGTAGCCCTCCTAACCGTCGGCGCCCTCTACCGCCTACCGTTCACCGCCAACGATCTTGCATTTGTCTATCCGATCGAACCGACGGAGATCGATGCAAAACTCGACGCGGCCCGTAGGTTCGGAATCCTGACCACATCGACCGATGACCCATCGGAGCAACGGGGCTATGTGTTCCGCCAACCCGTCGTGGCCGAAATCCTGGCTGGCCAGCTCCCCATCGGTGACAGAGCGCTACGTCATCAGTCGATAGGCCAGCTTCTCGGTGATCGGGACGCCGACTCGGTCGAGATCGCCTACCACCTAAGCCTTAGCCCAGAACCAGCCGACCACCTGCTGGCAATGACCTTGGCAATTCACCGGTTTCGACTCGATCCGACGCGGGCCTCGATCAAGGACCTCGACAAGATCATCCATCGAGGGCTGGAAACCGCAACCGGTAACGATGACGTCGATGATCTCCTGTGCGAGGCCCACCTCTACCTGAGCTGGCGGTCTCGCCTGGCCGGCGACGCAACGGCCTGGAGACAATGGGCCAACAGCGCCCTTGAGATTGGGCTTCGATTAGCGACCCGATCAGCGGGTTCGCTCGACGAAACAAGCCGTCGGCTGTTGGCCGATACGGCGCTCAACGCCGTTGGCCGGAGCCCCTTCCCCGTCGGACCGGGAGCGGTACGAATCGACACGGTGACAGCCGAAGACCTGGTCCCGTCGCTCGAACAAGCAATGGAGCTCCTAGGCGACTCGCCGTCAGCCCGACGCTGCGGCCTTGAACTCTACGCACTTCGGGCCTTGTCATTATCGTCGCCGACATCGTCGTCCTCGGCCACCTCTCAGCAATGGCTGAAGGCGGCTCGTGAAGCCCGCAAACTCGTCTTGGCCACCCATCGCCGTTCGCCAGCCCAGGCCGCTTCACTAAGCCTTGCTTGTCTCGACTGGTTCACCGGAGAGCTACCGGACAAGGAACGGAGCGATGTCTTAGAGCGCACCACCTCCGGCGAGGTCCGGCTGGGTGAAGCCATCGAGATCGAGCGTCATTGGCATCATGAACTCGTCGAACGCGGCTCCATCGACAAGGCGTTCGCTCGCCTGCACCCGATGGTTCGTATCGCCGATCACAGCTCAAACTATTTTCACCAGATAACGGCCCGTGCTCTGCTCGTCCGCCATCTGCTCTGGGTCGGAAACACGGTTGACGCCCGCCGATTCCTGGCCCAGATGGTGCAGCTCAGTGATACCCATGCCCTGTCCCTCGACGACGCTATTGTCGAGCAGCTCTTTGAGTTGCGTCGCCTCGAAGGGAGGGCGCGGATGTTTGTCATCAGTCAAGATTGGCTCGATCAATCCTGGAGTTCTCCTACAGCACGGGCCGCTCGCGCCGCCATACTCTATGCAACCGTTGGACGGTCAACGGCTGCTGGGCGCTGGCTGCGGCAGGCCGTCGAAGAATTCGAATGGGATCGAGCCCCGCTCTCATTGAACGCTGGCTCCCTGGCCTGGGTGGCCGAGGCAGCCTCGATGGTAGGCGGCGAAGCGGGATCGGTCGCGGCCGAGGCGACGCTGCCTGGGTTGTTGAGCCTCGGCGATGTGGCGCTGCGGTCACCTGGTCGCTACGTGCTCCTCGGGCCGGCCAGCTACTATGCCGCTCTGGCTTCGAGAGCGAGCAACGAGACCGACCAGGCCATTGCACTGCTCAAGCAGGCCCGTAGCGCCAGCGCCTCGATGAAGGCTGGTCCTGCAGAGTATCGATGCCTTCGCAGCCTTACCGGCGCCTTGCGCTCGGCTGGCCATGCCGATGAGTCCGCCACGGCTGCCGACGAGGCTGCCCAGCTCCTGGTCAGGATCGAATCAGGGTTGAACCGGTCGGGGGAACTCGATGGCCACGTTCCAACCGTCACAACCGATCTTTGGTTGGCGTCCAACTAGTCTCCAACTCAGCCCCAATCGCCGCGGTGAATACTGTTAACACATCACTCCGAAGGTCTCAGATAGGCCTGACGAGGGTGAGGGAAGGTCGCCGTGCCGCCAAGTGCGACTCTCCCGACTGATCTGAGAAGAAGGTGGCCGTCTTCCGACGGCGGTGACGATCAACTTCCAGTTCAGATCCCCCTCAGAGTCGAGGTCCAGCTACCGCCGCATTGCTGGATCTCGACTTTGAGCGTTTTCGAGCGACGACGTCTCCGTTGTCGAGATGAACCAGCCGACAAGATCCCGGCTCAAATCGTTAAGGCTCGAGGTCAATCGGCCGAGTGGAAGAGATAGATAAGCAATGGCTCCACAACGTGGGCCCCCACCCTTCCGGCCGACCTCGTCTTACCATCTTCGCCTGAAACGTCTGCGCATGTCTTCACCCGATCCCAACAAGCCCCGTCGTCCTAGGATGCGCAACCTGCGAGCCGGCGCGCTCAAGCCGCCTCGACCCGACGGGGGGCAGAGCGAGTCGCACCTCGTTTCAAGCGGTGAAGCCAAGTCGATCGAGCTGTTTCTCACCTCGCTAGGTCGAGCTGTCGAGGTGGCAAGCCAGGGCGTTACTGCCGTTGCTGCCTTTCAGCTGAAGGTGCACGCTACGTCGATTCTGAGCTGGTCGATCGAGAATGTCGCCGACTCCTATCATCGCGTTGAGGGATTCGCTCACAATGTTTTGGTTGAGACCGATGAACGCATTGTTTTTCACAAGATCGACTCGATGAGCTACGTCGGTTTCGTCGCAGGCATTGCCAGCTCAGGTGAGGCCGAACGTATCCTCGGCCGCCTCGTCGCCGGGCTCAACGACCACAGCGATGCAGGATTTGGCTCGCTGGCGCTCAACGCCCACCTCGGTGCTGCCTTCGCCACCGACACAGATTTTGACGTCGAGCGACTGATGGCAGCGGCTGCATTGGGCCTCGAACAAACAACGAATTCAGCACCACTGCTCGTGGTCTCCCAGTTCGCCATGCAGCGGCAAGAGTCCGACAAGAAAACCGCAGAATTTCTGCGAGCAGCAGTCGATGGCGATCAGATTGAACCCGTCTACCAGGCCAGGGGATCAGCAAACGACGGCAAGCTCGTCGCAATCGAGGTTTTTGCCCGATGGCAGCATGAGGAGCGTGGCGCCATACCGCCTCGCGAGTTCCTTCGCGTGGCAGAACTAGAGGGCATTCTTTTTGACCTCGGTGCCGGGTTGCGCGAAAAGGCAGCAACCCAGGCGGCCCAATGGCTCGAACGGTCGTGGCTCGATGACATCACCTTGGTCTTCAACCTGTCGCCGGTGGAATGGTGTGACAGTCGGTTCGAAGCATCGATGGCCGGACTCCGCGACCGTTTTCCAGCCCTCCAGTTCGCAGTGGAGGTCGCCGATGGACGAACACTCGACATCGATCAAATCAGCGAACGGTTGAAGGTGTTGAAGACACTCGACGTGGGTTTAACGCTAGACAACGTGACCCAGCAGAGCCTTTCGCTCCCCCGCCTTCGGAGACTGCCACTCACGGGCATCAACGTGGGAGGATCGGTCGTGCACTCGATGGTCAGTGACGTTGCTTGCCAGGGTCTCTCGCGTATGCTCGTCGAGTTAGCTCAGTCGAAGAACATTCCAGCGACCGCCTGCCAGGTCGAGTCACGAGAACAGCTCCAGGCTGCCGAACAGCTCGGCTTCCATCATCTCCAAGGCCATGTGCTGTCGAAGCCAGTGAACGCCGAAGAAATCGCAGGCCTGCTCCGAGCCGGGTCGGCCAAGGCCGATAAGCGAGACCGACGCAGCCGTGCGACGAAATCCCGAACGCGAAGTTGATCGCTGCCGAGCGGGCTCAGCGATCTGACGGAAGCTCGTCGGTCTCGATCAGATTGCCGGCCGCGGCCAATGCTGCTCCGAGGCCAACGGCTCGCTCGTAGATGGCGCCGAAGTAGTACTCGGAGGCGTTTTGCTGCCCAGAGAGTGGCGCTCGGCCAAGCGATTTGACGACGGCCGCCGGATTGCTGGTGATGGTGATCTTGGGATCGGCACCTGGCAGCTTTTCGGGGTCGCCCCAGAACGCCGATGGATCGACTTTCGGGGTACGGCGTTGTCCCTTGTTTCGCCGCGACAGGTTCGACTTCTTTTTTGATCGTGCCATCTTAGGTTTGTGCTCCAACTATCGAGCCCTCACTAGGGGTCTCGATCTCAGGATCGATGACCTCACCAGTCGGCTTCGCTCCTCGTGCGCCGTCGCCATCCGGCGCCTCGTCGCCGACAGGCGACACTGGTTCGGTGGTCTCGATCTCGGTGGTCTCGATCTCGGTAATCAGCAGATCGGGATTGATTCCCAGGGCGAGCTGAAGCTGTTCGGCGTCGAGGTCGCCAACCGAACTAGATTTTGGAAGCACCATTTCAGCGATTCGACGCTTACCGGCCACGACTTCTTCGACCCGCTCGTCGACGGTGCCGGGGCAAACGAGTCGGTGGCAAATGACAGTGTTCTTTTGTCCGATTCGCCAAACGCGGTCGCGGGCCTGGTCTTCGACCGCTGGGTTCCACCAGCGGTCATAGAGCACGACATGGCTCGCCGCCGTGAGGTTGAGGCCGGTGCCTCCGGCTTTCAACGAAAGCACCATGGCTCCAGCATCCGTGCTTGCCTGGAAATCAGCGACCAGCTTGTCTCGCGCCGTCCGGCTAAGGCCACCGTGATAACAGTGGATCGGTTTCCCGGTGCGCTGCGTCATGTACTCGGCCAGCCGTTCTCCCCACTTCGCGAAGTGAGTAAAGATGAGAACACGCTCGCCAGCAACGAAGACATTGTCGATGATCTCGTTGAGGCGGGCCAGCTTGCCAGATCGATCATCGAGGGGCTTGTCATCATCCTGGTAAGCCACGGGGTGATTGCAGATCTGTTTAAGCGCCGTGATGGCGGCTAGGACAGCACCCTTGCGCTGTGTCGTGTCTCCGTCGGCCGCCGATTGAGCGACGAGGTTGTCGAGTACGGCCTGGTAGAGCCCGATCTGCTCGGGTGTCATAGCGCAATGGTCGAGTTCATCGATTCGATCAGGAAGCTCAGCCGCAATCGATGGTTCCGCCTTGGTGCGGCGGAAAACCAGGATGCCATTGAGCGCTCGGAGCGCGTGTTCGGAACTATCACCAACGGCGGCGCCATCGGCGGGACGTGAGAGCTGGGACACAAAGGATGAGCGGGTGCCAACAAGCCCAGGATTGGTGAAGTCGATGATGGCCCAGAGATCACCGAGCCCGTTCTCGATCGGGGTTCCGGTGAGCGCAACCCTGGTTCGCGCCTGCAGCTTCCGTAGCTGTTGAGCAGTCTCCGACGTTGGGTTCTTGATGGCCTGCGCCTCATCGAGCACCACCTTGTCCCAATCGACCTTGGCTAGCGCGTCCACATCACGAACGGCCGTGCCGTAGGTGGTGATGATGACGTCGGCTCTTCTCGCCATGCCGGGGATCTCACCCGGATTGGAGCGGTTCGGCCCATGGTGGACGATGACGTCTAATTCGGGTGTGAACTTCTTAGCCTCAGCTGCCCAGTTACCGACGACGGCCGGTGGGGCGATGACGAGGGCCGGTCCGTTGCCCTGGCTGAGGCGAAGATGGGCCAGCATCGTCGGTGTCTTGCCGAGACCCATATCGAGCGCCAAACAACCACCGAGTCCAGCACTATCCAGGAACTGGAGCCACATGCGGGCGTCAGCCTGGTAACTGCGAAGCTCGCCTTCAAAGCCCTCAAGCGTCGTTGGAGGGTCAGACGGCAAGCTAGCTGCGCTGCGAAGCAGATCAGCAGCCCAGCCTTCACCGGCTAGCGATATGCCGCCGGAGAACGGTGAGCCTTCGAGCCCAAGGGCGTGGCGCAGCATGTCGGCGCCACTGAGCCGTGTTTGGTCGACCCGTTCGGCCAACGCTGCTGCTGCTTCGGCCAAGTCGGCCTGGTCGAGCTCTATCCAACGACCACGGGACTTGACCAGCGGTCGCGCCTGTGACGCCAGTTCATTGATTTCTTCCGCAGTGAGCTCGATGTCGTCAAAAACAACGCTCCAGCGCACGTTGGCCAGTTGCTGAGCGCCGACGACGGAGTCTTCTGTCTCTTCGGAGGTCAACCTCAGAGCGGGCGATGGTCGCTTGCGGCTGAGTGCAGGAGCCCGCACCTCATAGCCAGCGGCGATGAGCACATGACCTGCGTCGGTCATGAGCTGCCATGCCTCGTCCTGACTGAGAACCACCTCGCCACGACGGCGGGCACCCGGCCGGAGAAGTTCGGGATAGAGGCGCTCGAGGCGAACGAGTTCCATCTCGACTTCTTTGCGCCGCGTCGTCGAAGAGTTGACCATGACCTGTTCGACCGGCATGAGCCGATCGTCGGTGCTCGGTGCTAGTACGGCGAGGTACCAGGCGTTGGAGTCGTCCGGCGGATCGAGTTGGAGGACCAACTTGAACTTGGTTAGGCCAGAAACCGGCCTCGACCACTGGTCGATTCGACGGCTTAGCTCAGATCCGAGGCGACTTGGGCCTTCGAACGATGTTCCATCCAGCCTGGCCAGGAACGCCTCGGCCATGTCGGCCTTGGAGGTTGGGTTCGGTGGTGCGGCCGGCACTTCCAGGCGGGCCGCCGCCTGTCGAAAGATCGCCGTCACGATATCGGTGAGGATGGCGGTCGTCATCGACTTTGCGTCGGGACGGCTTTCGAGCGCCGAAACGGTCATCGGAAGGCTGGTAGCCATCTCGGCATGGCGCTCCGCGTCGACGAGTGCGGGCAGCCATCGGACCTCAAAGGTGCCGCGGTCGTCACTTGAGTCGTCGCCCGATTTACGAGACTTCCTGTTCTTCTTAAGATGCGGAACCGCTCGGCCTTGGGCTACGAGGCTTACGCCGAGTGCGGTGACAAGACCGATCCAGGCAACGCTCGGCCCCGTCGAGTCGTCGTCGCTGGTCGTGCCGAGTGCGGCGAGCCAGCCCAGACAGGCTTCGATCGGCGCCGAAAGGGCGGGTGCTCGACCCTGACCAGGCACCTTGATTGCGTTGTGCTTTTCCCATTCGATGGATCCGGCGCCGGCTTCGGCCAACCGTTCGAGCAGATCCTCCTCACTCAGGGCTTCTGCCTTGTGGCCAGAGGCCCAGGCCACAACCTTTCCAGGAGACCAGGTGAGCTGTAGCTGCGTAACACCCTGGCCGGGGACGTCGGGGCCCGCTACTCGTGATTCCTTGCCGGAGGGTTTGGCTGAGTCGGCAGGTCCGATCAGTTCGGTGAGTACCTGGTCGATACGTTTACGTTCGTTCTCGAAGTCGGAAACAACAAGGGAACGTTCGGCGCCCTTCAGCTCGCGGCCGAGACGCTCGATTGACAGGTCAGCCGAATCGAGGAATCGTAGAAGGGCAGCGACCCACGCGCTGCGGTGGTCGTCGAGGACGGCAATGTCAGCTTCATCGGCGTAGCCATCCAGATGCGCCTGGACTAGATCCAGGAAATCGTCTTGCGAAACCGGCAAGGGCTTCGCGCTCGTCGTGGTGATTGCTTCTCCAGTTCGCCGGCCGTGCCAGCACCTCGGTACGTACCGCAGCTGTGTCGACCGGACTTGTGCCGCACGTACATATCTACGATGACCCGTCAAGTTGGCCATGAGGGCCAACAAACGCCACCTGCGCCACTTCTGACCGATCGGTTCCTTGCCGATGGGCCAGTGCAAGCGCTAGCGCCTAGGTTAGCCGAACTCGCCTCAGATAGCCACATCGTGACCGGGGGCCGCAGCTAGGCATTCCTTAGCAAGGCAAAGCGAGCCTCGATACGCTCCTGGGCTCGCCGCAGATCGGTGATGTCCATGTCGAGTGCTTCTGCGGTTTCTGGCCCGCTGAGACCGAAGAACACGCGGAGGCTGATCACCTCGCGTTGCAGTTCGCTGAGGTATTCCATCGCCACCGAAATCGCCCGGTGTCGTGCGCCGAGCGGCTCGGGTGGCCGGCCGCTATTTGGCACCGGGTCGATCCCTGCTGCGCCGAGAATACCGGCCCCTAGCTGCTGACTACTCACCACGCTGACGGCCCCTTCGACCAGATCTACGTCCTCAACCGGCTCGACAGCTCGTCGTCGAACCCGCTCTTCGTCGACCAAGCGAAACCGGGTAAGGAGCAGAATGTAGGCACAGAACTCATTGTGGCCGCCGACAAAGTGCCCGAGGCCGTCGAAAGCCTGCACAAAAACCATGTTGACGGTCGCAACCGGGTTCGGGGCTGCGCCGGCCGCGACAACGGCTTGCACCGGCCGAACAAAAGTGTCGTACAGCCACGTGAAGCCTTCCGGGTCGCCTTGCTGGGCTGCTGCGAGGGCAGATCCGAACCGCTCCCGAGGATCGTCGTTGACCGGTGCCTCCATCAGGTAAGTTTACCGGTTCTGCCAGCAGGCGCCGTTTGAACGACCGGGTGTGGTCTAGGCCGACTGGCCGATGTCGACCTGAAAGGCCTCGTAGATCAGGTCAGCACCTCGTTGGCGATGGCGTGTCATCTCCCCCAGCAGCTCGACGGCCTGGTTGCGCAAGGCGGGAGCACCTTCAGCGACTTCATCATCTTCAATGTCGGCCGTAGCAACGGCCAAGGCGTCAACACTCTTCTCGAGACGTTCATGGTCGACGCGCAGCTGCGCTACACGTCGAGCCAATCGAGGATGTTCGATAACAACACGATCGAGAAAACCATTCTTGCATTCTGTTTGGGTTACATGATCGTCGATCCGAGCTCGAGCGTGGTCGACGGCCATAGCGACGCGAAGCCGCCACCGCTCGCCGTCACCTACAGCGGTGGCCAAGGCATCCTCAAGGCCGATGATTGCTTGGTAGAGCGCTTCGCGACGTGCTCGAACGGCAGCGAGAGCGGCCTCGGCGGTGAGATCCCGGTGCGCGGGCTGGCTCATGGAGGTCCCCCTTTTGGGTCTTATGTGCTCATAATCCACCCGCGACGTACTCGTGAAAACTAGCTCACCGTTAATCGATTGGCCAGCGCAACGACACCTCAGCCCCGCTTGACTACGACCTCGGCCCCCGGCTCCTCCGGTTCATCATCAACCATCTCGGCGGGGAATCCGGGAGCTCGGACCTCGAGCCCGGTCGCATCCTCCAGACGCCGGATCACGTTCGGCGACCATTCGCGCATGCCATACCGCTCGGCCGCGTCCTCGAAGATCTTGATAAACATCGGTGAGAGCTCAAGTGGCACCTCGGCCCGATCGGCGATTGTTTGAAAGAGCCCAATGTCTTTCAGGACCAGATCCATCGTGAAGTTGATGTCACGACTGCCGTTGAGGATGACCTGGCTCTCGGTTTCGTGAACGAAGGAATTGCCTGACGAGATCCGAATCGCCTCATAGGTTGTGGCCAGGTCCATTCCCGCTGCCTTGGATGTCACCAACGCCTCACTGAGAGAGAGCAGATTGGCGGTGGCCAAGTAGTTGGTTACCACCTTCAGGACCGATGCCGAACCCAGGGGGCCCGTGTGCAAGATGCGACGCCCCATGGTGGCGAGCAGAGGGAGCATACGTTCAAACACGTCCCGCTCGCATCCTGCGAAAATGGCGATGTTCCCGGTGGCGGCACGATGGCAACCGCCCGAGACCGGACAATCGACCGGTGAAGCTCCAGTCTCTGCCACCAGAGCGCCAAGGCGAGTTACTTCCGCCTCATCGGTCGTGCTCATCTCGGCCCACACCTTGCCGGGCCCAAGGGCTCCGAGTAGACCATCCGGTCCTTCCATCACCGCCGCACTGGCGGCTGGACTCGGGAGACAGGTGATCACTACGTCGACGGCGGCCGCCATCTCCCTTGGCGAATCAGCCCAGCTTGCACCGGCCTCAAGAAAGGGCGAAGCCGTCGATGGATCGAGATCTCTCACCATCAGCGGGAAGCCGTTTCGCAACACGCTCCCAGCCAGCTTGCCGCCAACATTGCCGAGGCCGACAAACCCGACCTTGAGGCCATTCGATTCCGACATCATGTCTCCTTCATTCATTAGCCATTCATTAGCCATTCATCAGCATCTAACCGGCCGGAGCGTGGGCCTCACAGCTCACACCCGTTCGTTGAGACATTGTGTTGAGGCATTGAGTTGAGGCATTGGGTTGAGGCATTGTGTTGAGGCACAATACCGCGGGCCCCACCAACACCGACGCGATTGCGATGGCCTTGGCTACAAAGCGCCTATCTTGCATGAATGATGCTGGTCGACCACGATCGGAGGGTCCGAGCAGGTGCCGGAGGAAGGAACCCCCTATGGATCCCGTCGAACAACCTAACGATGGTCAAGGACTGACAGCTCTGAGTCGCTCGATCGCGGGTCTCAGCGCCCTGGTCACCGGTGCAGGATCAGGTATGGGACGCGCCACCGCTCACCTGTTCGCCTCCGAGGGCGCCAAGGTCGCCGTAACCGATGTCGATCGTGATGCGGTGGCCACGGTTGTCGGTGAGATCACCACGGCAGGCGGCTTGGCCGAAGGCTGGACGCTGGATGTGACCTCCGAGTCGGAGGTTGACAAGGTCGTCGGAGAGGTCGCTGAACGCTTCGGCGGTCTTGATCTACTGATCAACAATGCTGGAATCTCTACGTTCGTGGCGATCGATAGTCCGGAGTATCTGACAACCTGGGGTCGGACAATCGACGTATTGCTCACCGCTCAGACGCTCACAATCCGCGCTGCGCTCCCCCATCTGAGGGCTTCGGAGTCTCCCCGCATCGTGAATATCGCCTCGACCGAAGGTTGGGGGGCGACCCGGTTCGCCAGCCCCTACACCGCAGCCAAACACGGCGTCATCGGGCTCACTAAGTCGATGGCGGTCGAGCTTGGGCGCGATGGGATCACGGTGAACTGCATCTGCCCCGGGCCGATCCACACGGCCATGACGGCATCAATCGATGAGTCCGACAAGACAACCTTCGCCCGCCGCCGCACCGCTCTGGGCCGCTACGGGCTGCCTGAAGAAGTCGCCCATGGCACGCTGAATTTCTGCTTGCCAGCGTCGAGCTATATGACGGGCGCCGTGTTGCCCGTCGATGGTGGCCTGCTGATCAGAAACGCGTGAGCAGACCCGGGCTGGCCTGACGCGATCAGACGAGACGCCGACCGACGACAGAGCTTTGGTCGACCACCAGCGTCGGCGCTAGTGTTCGCCCATGAAAGACTTTGCCGACAAAATTGCCGTGATCACAGGCGCCGGTTCCGGCATGGGCCGGGACCTTGCGGTTCGCCTCTCTGAGCAGGGCGCTCATCTCGCGCTCTGCGATCTGAATGAACAAGAGCTGCAAAGGACGGTTGAGCTCTGCGACAACCGTGTGCGTACCTCGATGTTCGTTTGCGATGTGAGTGACGAACAGGCATTGGAGAAGTTTCGCGACGCCACCATCGAAGCTCACCAGCAGGACACGATCAACCTCCTGTTCAACAATGCCGGCATCGGAACGACCGAGAGCTTCCTGACCGGGTCGCGGAGCTCATGGGAGAAGACGTTTGATGTCTGCTGGAACGGCGTCTATCTCACCAGTCGTGTTTTTATACCCCTGGTGGTGGCCGCCGACGAAGGCCATGTGATCAACACCTCGAGCATCAACGGCTTCTGGGCTTCGCTCGGTCCGTCACGCACCCATACCGCCTACTCGGCGGCCAAGTTCGCGGTCAAGGGCTTCACCGAGGCTCTCATCAACGAATTTCGACTTCACGCGCCCCATGTGGGGGTTTCGCTCGTGATGCCCGGCCACATCGGAACCGGTATTGCTGCCAACTCACGGGTCATCGTCGAAGGCGAGCTCAGCCCAGAAGCTTCGGAACTGGCGGCCGCCTTTCGAAACGGGGCACCGACGACATCTCTCCAAGCCGCCGACGTGATCCTTGAGGGTGTGCGCGAGGGTAGGTGGCGAATCCTGATCGGTGAGGACGCTCACATCCTCGATGCTATGGTCCGGGCCGACCCTGAGCAGGCCTATGAGGAGAGCTTCGTGACCCAACTTCACGAGGCCGGTGTGCTCGACGTCCTCGTGCGTTAGGCGTTCACATCTTGCAGAGGCGGAGACGCTGGTAGGCCCCAGCTTTGAGCCAGCATGCGGAAACTCGTGAGCCGGTCTTCCAGCGCGTAGGTCGAGGTAAAGAGCATGAGTTCTGAGGCACCCGTGTCTTGGGCCAGTTGACGCATACCTTCGGCGACATCGTCGGCGGTTCCGACGAGCATGTTTGAATCCATGGCACACGCAGCGTCGTAGTTCGGGTGCTCCCTGGCATCCTCGGGCGACATCAACGGCATGAGCCGACCGGTCCGGAGCCCAAGACGTCGAAGTCGGTTCGGGCCGGCGAGGAACTCGGCCCGCTCAGCGGTTTCAGCAGCCAGGGCCGAGGCGGTAACCAACACAAGAGGCTGATCGAGCACGGGTGAAGGAGTGAAACGTTCTCTGTAGGTTGCGACTGCCTCATAGGTTCCGCCCATGTCGAAGTGATGGGCGAAAGCGAACGGAAGACCGAGGATCCCCGCCAGCTGTGCGCTGAAGTCACTGGACCCGAGGAGGAAGATCTGAGGCGAGCCCTCAAGATCAGGGGCGGGTTGGAATCTATCCCATAGGCCCGAATCTCGTCGGCGGTCGCCGAGAAGCCCCATGAGGTCGATCAGATGATGCGGAAACTCTTCGGCCGCGCGATTGTCGGAGCTACCTCGAAGAGCAGCTGCCGTGGCGTGATCGGTACCTGGCGCTCGACCAAGGCCGAGATCGATACGCCCTGGATGCAACGATTCGAGTAGAGCAAACCGCTCAGCCACCGCCAACGGGGCGTGGTTCGGCAGCATCACGCCGCCTGAGCCAAGCCGAAGTGTGCTCGTTACCGCACCCAGGTGGGCGATCAGGACCGCCGGACTCGTGCTAGCAACCGTCGCCATGTTGTGATGTTCAGCCACCCAGAGCCGGTGGTATCCAAGACGCTCGACCTCCTGAGCGGTGCTGGTTGTGTCCGCCAGCGCTTGGGAGGTCGTACCGCCCGAACTCACGAGCGCGAGATCGAGGACCGATAGTGGAATGGTGGACGAGGTCACATCGCCGGTTTGAGTGCTCACTACGGGCAACGCTAAAGGCATCCCGGCAGCTTCGCAAAGCGTCCCGATGCTTATCGCGACGGTCAGCGGCCTAGAAGCTTCTGCAACACACGACACACCAGGTTGAAGTTGGTGACCAACGCGCCGATACTTCGCTGTGGTGACTCAAGGCTCCGCCTCGCCCGGGACGGCCCGGCAAACTCTGGCAATTCCAAGCTTTCGACGAGTGTTTCTGGCATCGTTCGCATCCTCGATCGGTCGCTGGATGCAGAATGTCGTGCTCGGCGCCTACGTGTATACCTCAACCTCGAGCCCCGGTTTCACGACCTTCATCGTCTTTGCTCAAACCTTTCCACTGCTGGCCTTGAGCTTGCTCGGTGGTTCTTTGGCCGACACGGTTGACCGGAGAAAACTGCTCGTCGCCACCCAGCTGTGGCAGGCTGTTTGTGGTCTCGTCCTCGCTGGCCTTCTCGCCGACGGTCACGTTGAACGAACAACGCTGACCGCCGTGGTTCTGCTCATCGGCGTCGGTCAGGCGATGTACAGTCCGGCATTCAACGCGGTTGTCCCGAGTCTGGTTGGTCCGAACAATCTCTCTGCCGCCATCTCTCTCAATTCCATGATGATCAACGGCAGTCGAGTGATTGGTCCCGTTCTCGGCGCCATGGCCTTCGGTCTTTGGGGCGCCTCCACCGTCTTTGTCCTGAACTCGGTTACCTATCTGGGCATCATCGCTGTGCTCCTCGCCACCAAGCTGCCACCCAAGCGGACGACACGGATCAAGGTCGCTGACCGCATCTTTGGCGGCCTGAAGTTGGCAACACGCTCTCCTCAGGTCGGTACACCACTGCTGATCATGACAGCGTTCTCCCTGCTGTGCCTGCCCTTCATCGGTCTCATGCCGGTCATCGCCGAGCAGAGCTGGAAGGTTGATCCTCAGGGCGGTCGGTACGGCCTGCTGTACGCATGTTTCGGACTAGGTGCGCTGGTTGGCGCCGCGAGCGTCGGAACCGCGCTCCTGAGAGTCCCAAAGGCTCTCGTCGTACGTTCGTCACTCGGCGGCTTCGCCGTCTCGTTGGCGGTGCTTGCCATCGTCGACTCGGCCGGTCCGGCCTATCCGATGCTCTTTCTTGTCGGCTTGTTCTATTTCACCATGCCGACAGCTCTCACAACGTTTCTCCAGGAGCATCTCTCCGACGAGATTAGAGGTCGGGTGATGGCCCTATGGACGATCTCCTTCGGCGGCGTCATTTCGATCGCGAACCTGGTATCGGGAACGATCGTGGAACAAACATCGCTTCGGCTCGTGTTGCTAACGGGCGCCCTAGCTGCTGCCCTGCTCGGCTTGAGCCTGCGGTTGGAGCCGGGAGCCATCGTCGACGAATCGCTCTTGGCGGTCGAACGCATCCCCCGACGTCGTACGGCCCGACTCTTCTCGCGCCAGTAGAATCACGTCATGAGTCCTACCAGCCGGCCCGAAGGCGAGTCCTCCGAACCATTGGCGGCCGAATTCGTCGTTCCGGTGACCGATCTTGGTCAGGCGATTGACGGCTTCGGTGAGCAGGGTTTTCGACTCGACGAGACCGGTCCCGCTGACGCGCCGAACTACGCTCGCATGTCGTCGATTGGGCTCGGAACCCGCCTGTGTCTCGAAACCGTCGAGCGCGCTGGCGGCAACACGCCTTTTCTACGACTTCCCCATGCCGTACCTGTGCCGGGCTTGGCGGCGGCCGACAGTATTCGAGAGGCCACCAACGATCCGGACTGGACTTCTTCAACGGTCGAACTCGTCGTGTGCCGGCCAGAGCCAGACGGCGCAAACCTGGGGCGGGCAGGAATGCGCTACCGCGACCTGATTCCCAGTCGATTTGGTGGTGCTGTGATCGCCTCCCACATCCACATTCCCGAAGGTGGGCCAGTCCCCGACTACGTGCACTACCATCACATTGGTTTTCAACTGATCTACTGCCACCGCGGCTGGGTAGATGTCGCCTACGAAGACCAGGGCGAGCCGATTCGGTTGGAGCCGGGAGATTGCTTTCTTCAGCCCCCCGGCATCAGACATCGTGTCCTGCTCAGCAGTGACGATCTCTTCGTGATCGAAGTGAGCAGCCCGGCCGAGCACCCAACCTTTCTCGACCATGACCTGACACTTCCGAATGGACAAGACCCGGGGAAATCCTACGGCGGGCAGGCTTTCGTCTTTCACGACAGTTCCGAACAGCCATGGGAGTCGCCGCCGGACGTTGTCGGACTTCAGACCCAAGATCTCGGCCTCGACGAGGCTACGGATGGACAAGTGCGGGCAACCACCATCCGGGCCAAAGGCAGTGCGGCCGAGTTCAGTCCTTCAACTGGCGATGGACGCGACTTCGGTTTCTTGTTCGTTCTCGACGGCACAGCAACGGTGACAACCAACGGTGAGACCCACGAACTGAACGCCGACGCCAGCATCGCTGTACCTGCAGAACAGAGCTTCTCGGCCCGTCTTCGTGAGGGTTCAGCCGCCTTCTGGCTGGAAGCGGCCTTCTCCTAGACGCGGAACGGCGGGCCGCTACAAGCGACCCGCCGATCATTGTCTGCTTCCGACTGACGTGTACTGCTTAAACGATGTCGTCGGTGTCGAGCAGTGCTTTGTGGATAGCTCCACCGATCACAGCACCGATGATGGGCGCAACCCAGAACAGCCAAAGCTGGCTGACCGGAGTCGTCGCACCGTCGCCGAAGATTGCAGCAACCAGAGCCTGCGAGGTTGAGCGGGCTGGGTTGACGCTGGTATTCGAGATCGGAATTGAAATCAAGTGGATCAGGGTCAGCGAAAGACCAATGGCGAGACCGCCCATGCCGGCAGCCGCGTGCTTGGCTGTTGCCCCAAGGATCACGATCAAGAAGATGGCCGTGAGGACCACCTCAGCGAGGAACACTGCACCCATTGAATAACCGCCGGGCGAGAAGTCGCCGAAGCCGTTAGTAGCGAAGGTTCCTGTCGTGTCACCGATTGCGAAGTCAGCATTGCCGGAGGCGATGAAGTAGATGATCAAGCCACCTACGAACGCTCCGATAACCTGAGCAACGATGTAGGGCACTACCTTGGCTGGGCTGAACTTGCCGCCCGCCACAAGGCCCAAGGTAACCGCTGGATTGAAGTGGCCGCCTGAGATGTGACCGAGTGCGTATGCACCGGTTACGACGGTCAAACCGAAGGCAAGGCTAACTCCGAGAAAGCCGATGCCGAGGTCGTAGACCCCATCGGTACCACCCAGGAAGTGGGCGGCGAAAACCGCCGAACCACAACCACCAAGCACAAGCCACAGCGTCCCGATGAACTCTGCCGCTAATTCCTTAGCTGAACTCATAGATATCTCCCTTTTTATTGTTGTCCCCTCAGAATCACTAGATCCTAGTTCGCTGACGAAGCAGATCCAGGGATGTTGGCCCCTATCGAAGGCTCGACCATGATCGCGTGGCATTCACGAAACGCACCCTGAGGTCTTTAGCGAGCGCCACGATCTCGCAGCCGAATCTGCTACTGGGTTGTCTGACGGGCCGGTGAGCCGTCTTGTCGCGAGAATTCTTGGCTAGGAGACCGAATCGGCCAGCATTCTCATCCACGCTAACCCACGATCAGTCGTGGACCTAGGGCGATATTCGGCTCCGATGAAGCCGGTGTAGCCAATGCGGTCAAGGGCCGAAAAGACCTGCGCGTAGTCGACCGAACCAGTGTCAGGCTCGTTGCGGTCTGGGACCGACGCGATCTGCACATGGCCGATCAGATCACCGTAGGCGGCGATAGAGGGTTCGACGTCACCATGGATACGGGCGATGTGGTAGCAGTCGAAGAGAAGACGAACTTGTGGCGAGCCGACCTCTCGGATCGTACGCACAGCCGTTTCGATATCATCGAGGTAGTAACCCGGCGCATCGACCGGGTTCATTGGCTCGATGAGGATGCCGATGCCGTAGGTTGCCGAGCGCTCGGCCGCGTAGCCGAGAGTGTCGAGGTAGGCTCGCTCAGCTGCTGCGCCGCTGGCCTTGCCAGCCAAGACGTGCACATGTTGTGCGGCGACGTCGGCCGCATAGGCCAGCGCCTTGTCGACCGATGCCCGAGCTTCGTCGGAACGTCCTGGCAACGCCGCCAGCCCGAAGTCGCCTCGGGCCAGATCACCACCGACGGTATTGAGCGAAACGATCGCGAGTCCTGTCGCCTCGGCAGCGAGGGCGACATCTAGGGCGTGGGTCACGTAGGGCCAATGGAATTCGACGCCCTCAAAGCCTGCCTCTTTGGCAGCTTGGATCGCCTCGAGTACCTCGAGGTCAGGCCAAAGATAGCCAAGGTTTGCGGAGAGCTTCATGCGGCGTTCCCTCTGCTTGTTAATCCGGCGAGAGCCCAACGGTTCGGGGCTGGCGATGGCATGCCACGATCCTACTGGTCTGGCAAGATCTTACCGCAAACCTGGGCCTCCCTCGAGCTGTCGTCTCCATTTCGACCTGTCTTGTCGCGCCGGGTAACGTTTGCTGATGCTCTCCTGGAATGTTGGCTCAGCCGTTGTTACCTCCATCGTCGAGTCCGAGACTCCGACCTCTCCCCGCTTCCTGTACGAAGGTTTGACCAAACAGGTGGTGCTTGATCGGGCGGTGGAGTCGACCTGGCTTCGCCCCCACTTTGTTGACGACGATGGTTTCCTGCTTCAAAAAATCCAGTGCCTGGTGATCGAAGTCGACGGGCTGGTAATCGCGGTTGACACCTGCGTCGGCAATGACAAACCACGAGAAAACGAGCATTGGAATCACCTTGACGGACCCTTTCTCGCCGAGCTGGCAGAGGCTGGCTATCCAGCGGAGTCTGTAACCCACGTGGTCTGCACCCATCTTCATGTCGACCATGTCGGCTGGAACACCCGTATGGTCGATGGGGCCTGGGTTCCGACGTTTCCCAATGCTCGCTACCTGTTCGTCGACGCTGAGTACCGCCATTGGGAAGACGAGCAGAGTCTGTTCCCAACCGACGACGTGTTCGGTGATTCTGTCGCCCCCATAGCGGCCGCCGGACTCGCCGACCACATCGAACCGGACCATCGGCTTTCGCCGTCTGTCGGCCTAGCGTCGACACCAGGCCACACACCAGGCCATGTCTCGGTTGTTATCGAATCAGACGGGCAACGAGCCATCATCACCGGCGACATGACTCACCACCCACTCCAGCTCGCCGACCCCTCGGTCTCCTCGAAGTTCGACACCGACCCCGATCAGGCTCGAGCAACACGGGAGGCGGTGTTCCCCGACTGGGCTGACGGACAGACGTTGGTTATCGGAACTCACTTCGGCACGCCCACCGCTGGGTTCCTTCTGCCGGATGGGGACGGGTACCGACTCGACTGGGATGCCGCAGCTGACCTGAGGCGCTGAGAGCCGCAGCCTGAATGGGTAGATACTCAGGCTTCGGTCAGAGAACCCACGAACTCGGCGATCAGAGCAGCCACCTCTGAGGCGTGGGTTTGCTCGTGCATGGCGTGCTCGCCGCCTGCCACGCTAACAAAGCGGCCACGCGGCATTTTCCGCTCAAGATACTGACCGGAGCCTGAGTATTCGGGCCGATCTTCACCGCCAGCCAACACCAATGTTGGTACGTTCATCTCGGCGATGCGTTCCATAACCACGCCATCGTGTTGGAGATTCAGCTCAGCCGCCTGGACCGGCACCCCAAAGCGGTGGGCATTCCGGCGCGAACGCTCATTCCAAGCTTCGCGTTTCTCAGGATCGCGAAAACCTGGGCCCGTGTTGAGCACGATCAAGCCCTTGGCCACATCGGGGCGGGTCGCCCCATGGGCCAGAGCGAGATAGCCGCCGAGCGAATGGCCGACGAGCACAGCGGGGTTGTCCAACTCCGCCAGCAGATCGTCGATGTCGTCCAGCGCCTTGTCGCGGGTGTACTCGGCCGGGTCTTCTGGAACAGGCGACTCCCCGTGACCGAGCAGGTCGAACGTTGCGACCTGAAAGCGGTCTTCGAGCGAGTCCATCACGGTGGTCCATGTCGCTGACGACGAGCCAACCCCGTGAAGGAAGACGAGCGAATACCGTCCACTATCGTTGCTGCCTCGTATCTCGTGATGAACGCGCATCGCCACAGCGTAGGCCTGCTCCGTCTCAAATCACCGGGCGGTCTTACGCCCGTACGTCTAGCGGGTAAAGCGCAGACTTCTGGCCGCTCGTTCACCCCAGGCAGCATCGCCGGTCCAGCTGATCTTGCCTTGTTCGATCGAGTCGCTCGGATCGATCCGGCCGCACGCCAGCTGTATGAAGGTAAGGCTGTCAGCCCGGATGACGGCGTCGGGATCGGTCAAACTATCGACCTTGGCCGCTCTCCCATCGACCTTCACGTTGATCTCGCGCTCGACCGGACCGTGCACCTCAAAGCGGATACCCATGCCCTCTTCAAGTCCAATGCATTTGCCAGCGATGTAGCCGATCGAGGCTTCAACTTCGTCCAACGCGACCTCAGCCGCTGGACCGGAATCGTCGGTCTCCAGACCAAGGGGTGTCGTTATGTCTCGCTCGTGGACCCACAGATCAAATGTCCGCACCCTCATGAAGCGCTCGTAGGTACCGGGGCCGACGGGCGTCATCATCGCCATGGCGAACTCGTCGTCGGTCATGGCCGCGAGGTCTGCCCGTCGTGACGCGAGGACATCGACGACACGTTCGGTGAAAGCACCGGCCGACGCCCCTGCCATTTCTGTCTCGAACTCGGCCAGCCGTTCGAAGGGCGGCGGGCCTGCTTCGGCATCAGGCTTCCAGCCCTGGAGGGCGTATTCGATGCCCACAACGTGGGTCGCAGCACCTCGCACGTCCCATGCGGGACAGAGCGATGGTGTGGCCCACTGCTGGTCGCTCAAGGTAGGCAAGAGGCGTTCGTAGGCGTCAAAGCAGGACGCAAGGATGGAAGACGTCTCGTCACGGTTTTGCATGGGGCGGATCTTAGCGATGTGTCGCGCCGCCGTCGATTAGGATCGACGTTCCCGTTATATGCCGCGCCCGTTCAGACACGAGAAACACGACAAGGTCGGCGACATCTTCGGGGTGAGCGGGTGGTGGTTCGACCGGAAGGAGATCTTCCCACCTCTCCTCGTTTGCCCATCGCTCGGCGGCATCCGACCGGAGCAGGGTTTCCAGGCGATCGGTCAAGGTGAGGCCGGGATGCACGCCAACCACGCGGACACCGGGGGCGGCAGAGGAGCCGACGGCCCTGGTAAACGCATCGAGCGCAGCGTTGGCGGTCGCTCCCGCCACATAGGCACCGGTCGGGTGGATAGCAGCCGAGCCGATCACGTTGACGATGACGCCGCTTCCGCGACGTTCCATCGCGGGAAGAATGAGGCGGCACAGGTTGATATAGCCGAACAGCTTCAGATCCCAGGCCGATCGCCACTCCTCGTCTTGCAGAGACTCGAGCGAACCGCGCGGAATAGCACCAGCGTTGTTAATGACGATGTCGACATCGCCGATCACGTCGGCAAGAGCCTTCTGGTGGTCGGGGCGGCTCAGATCGCAGGAATGGCTCGTAACCTCCACCCGAAACTTCGAGCGCAGTTCCTTGGTCGCCGCCTTCAGTGCCTGAACGTCGCGTCCGGCGATGGCTAGATCCACACCTTCATCAGCGAGTGCTTGGGCACAGGCCAGCCCGATTCCTCGAGTGCCGCCGGTAACCAGGGCTCGTCGTCCCACAAGGTCGAGTTCCATCCGACGCCCAAACTAGCCCACCAAAGAACAAACAGCTCCCCCGCTGAGCGGCCAGGCACCAGGTGACCGGTCTACATCAGTACGGGTGCTTTGCCCCCGGCTCGACGGGCGGCGTCCAACGCTTTGTCGGCGCGTCGCATGAGAGAATTGACGTCCTCAGCCGGCCAGCGCACGGCTGCTCCCATGGAAACCGGTACAACAACACGGCACGAGGCGATGTCATAGGACTCCGACAACTTCTCGTAGAGCACGTACAGCCTGCTGTCCAAGACCTGCGCATCGGCCAACGTTTTGAACACCACCATGAAGCCTTCAGCACCAAGGCGGCCCATCAAGTCATAGCGTCGCAGAAGACCGCTTAGGCGCTCCTGTACCGCCTGCAGCATGGCCTGGTCATCGGAGAGCCCATCCTCAGGCACAGCAGCCCAGTCGGCGGTGGTGGCGCGATCGGTGTCGACATGGATCAAGGCTAGGCACATCGGCTCGGGCGATCCCAGAGCTTCCTCGAGCTGCTCAAGCACACTGTTACTAGGCATAGTCTCACGATCGGCCATAGAGATAACGTCGACCGGGAAACGGGCCGGTTGAGACAATTCAACGCTGTTTTCTGGCGCTAGGCCGATTCCTCCACGCCACCGTCGAGGACAGCCAACAGCAAATCGACCGTCCGATCGATCTCATCGGGATGGACGACACCGAGCACACAGGTCTCGGGCGGTGGCTGCCAGCTGGGATCAGCGGCCTCGCTTCGGTGAACAAGAACGGTTGGAAGTTCCGCCGAGCGGTAGCCCTCGACGAGGACGAGGTCGGCATCGCGGTGGAAGAGGCTAAGGATCTCCTCGAGCGGTGGTGGCTGTTCGCCATCACTCATCCAAGCCACCTGGTTTCGGCCTACCAGGGTGGCACTGGTCGCCCCAGCGCGGCGCAGCTTCCAGGTGTCCTTGCCTTCCGTGTCCACCTCGAGGTCGTGGCCATGATGTTTAACCGTGGCAACGCGGAGACCCGCCCTGGTTAGACGTTGCACCACCTCGACCAGCAATGTTGTCTTTCCTGTGCCGGAGGGTGCTGCGAACGACACGGCCAGAGGCAACCGCTGGCCCTGGCCGATGTCATCGTTAGCCTCATTGGTCATGTCATTGTGTCTAGCTCAAACCCGGGCCCGTCGAACCGGTCGACCGTGGTGAAATCTTCGACCGGGTTGCGACTCAGTTTCGTGAGTTGCTTGACGGGGTGGCCGAGCGGAACCAGGGCAGCGATCGCGTGATGGGAGGGAATATTGAGGAGTCGCTGGGCCGCTGGCTCAGAACCGGCGAGGTAGGTGGTCAAAACGCCACCCAGACCTTCGTTTCGAGCGGCCAAAAGCACGTTCCACACGAAGGGATAGATCGAGGCGCCGCTTATCACACCGATACGATTCTGCTCGCTGTCGAAGCTGGCGGTAACGCTGAGATCCAGCGTGACCGCTAGAACCACAGGCGCATCCACCATCTCACGCAGACCGGGGAAGGGCTCCTCGGCCTTGCGAGCCGACTCGATATCGACGGTTGTAGGCACGATCGTGTTCCACGGGGCTTCCCCAGCCGCCACTTGGGCCATGTAGATCGATGTCGTCGGCATGATCAACGGCACGAGTTTGGCCCGAAGCTCCTTGTCCTTGAGGACGATCACATGCCAGCCCTGCCGGTTTCCACCGTTGGGAGCAAAGCGCGCCACATCGAGAATCCGGTGCAGGGTTTCATCGCTGACCGGCTCGTCTGTCCAGCTACGGCACGAAAAGGTTGTCCGCATAACTTCGGCTAGTTCCATCTCTTACCGTTTCCAGTTCGGTGAACGCTTCTCAGCAAAAGCCGAGATACCTTCTCGGCCATCGTGGGTAGCCATGGCCGCCGTGATCCAGGCCGCCTCGGCTTCCCCGGCTTGCTCAAGCGGAGACTCGAAGCCTTCGTAGATCACCCGCTTGGCCGTCCCGACCGCCGCAGGTCCGGCAGCCAGACTTTGGGTCAAATCGGCCGTGGCCTGGTCGACGTCGTCGTCGCCTACAACCCGGTTGACCAAGCCCCATCGCTCCGCTGTCTCGGCATCGAGCAGCCGATTGGTGAGGGTGAGGCCGAGCATTCGGCGAAGGCCGATGTGGCGGGCGAGGAAGTAGCTCGACGTTCCGTCCGGTGTAACACCGGCTCGGGTGTAGGCCATCGTGAACTTGGCTGATTCACCACACACGACAAGGTCAAACGCGCTGACCAGCGAAAGGCCAGCGCCGCCGGCCGCTCCTCGAACACCGGCCACCCAGGGTTTGGGCATCCGGTTCATGTGGTAGATGGCGCCGTGAAAGTCAACCAGCATCGAGGCTGCTACCGAGGGGAGAGCGTCACCCGCTTCGGCGAACTCCTTCAGATCGCCGCCAGCGCAGAACACCTTGCCTTCTGCGGTAACAGAAACGGCGCGCACGGTCTCGTCGAATTCGGCAGCGAGGGCCACCTCGCGAAACTCGCGGGCGAACATCGGGTTGACGGCGTTGGCTCCTTTGGGCCGAGTGAAACGAACGTGGGCGACACCGTCGCTTACGCTATAGCTCATCGTTTCGAGATCGAGCGGTGACGCGGCCGCTGGTGACGTTTCTGACATGAACTGCCCTCCCTGATTCTGATCGGTCCAGCCGATCTTAGGTCTCGGTTCAAGCGTTGACCATATGGGTCGAGGCCATAACGAAGTAGTCGCTGATTGCCTTGGTTAGCTCCGGGTGAAGGCTATGGCGGGATGAGGCCAGTTGGACAGCGTTCATCATGTGGCCCATCCACGCATCTTTCGCCTTCTCATCGATCTGGAAGGGGGCGTGACGCATGCGAAGGCGCGGATGGCCTCGTTGATCGCTGTAGTCGGTTGGGCCGCCCCAGTACTGGCTGAGGAAGCCAACCATGTGGGTTCGGGAGTCGGTCAAGTCTTCTGGGTACATATGGCGAATCGTTGGGTCCGTATCGACGCCGTCGTAGAAGTAATCGATCAGCTCCACAAAGAAGGCTTGACCGCCGACGAGATCATAGATAGTCGGAAGTTTCTCGCCGCTTTCGGTTGGATCACTGGCCATAGCGATCAACGCTATCCGATCAGCTCCCCGACATACTGAAATCGAAGCCGGGTGCTGAGCCCGGTCAGAAACTCGTGAGGAATGGAACCGGCTCGCCCTGAAACGTCATCCACCGGGCACCTTGGTCCGAGGAGTTCGACCGCGGCGCCCGGATAGAGGAATCGGTGGTCGACGTTGGAAACATCGACCGTGATCAGATCCATCGAGATCCGTCCAACGATCGGTGCTTTCGTGTCTCCGATCGCGACCTCGCCTCGACCCGAGGCCGAGCGTAGGAAGCCGTCGGCATAGCCGACGGGAATGGTGGCGATCGTCGATTCTTCCGCCACGACATGTGCGGCGCCGTAGCCCACGGTGTCACCCGGTGCGACCTGGCGGATCTGCACGATCGGGGCTTCCAGTGACAAGACCTGGCGCATGGGGTTTGGGCGCCCACTGTCGGGGTAGGGCGATCCACCGTAGAGGCAGATCCCGGGTCGAGCCAGGTTGAAGTGATAGTCGGCCCCAAGGAAAACGCCGGCCGAGTTCGCCAGCGAGAAGCCCGCCGGCCTGAGCCCGCTGCTGGAAAGTGAGGTCACCTGGGTGCGGAAGCGTTCGAGTTGCTCGGCTGACTGTGAGGAGCCGCTGACGTCGGCTGAGGCCAGGTGGCTCATGACGTAGCGGGCATCGAGCCGGCCGAGGTAGTGGTCGACGTCGCTAAGCAGGATGCGCTGTTCCTCGGCGTCAAGTCCGAGTCGGGCCATACCGGAGTCGAGATGAAGGCTGAACGGCAGCCGCCGATCCAACCGGATCGCCGCCTCTCGCCACCGCTCGACCTGATCGAGGCTGTTGAGCACCGGAACGAGGTCCGCCTCGATCAAGGCATCTTCAGTGCCAGGTAGCACACCGTCGAAGACATGAATCTCGTTGTCCACCAGCGAGTGGCGAAGCTGAATGCCCTCATCGAGGCGGGCGACGAAGAACACCTCGCAGCCTTCGTGAGCCAATGCCGCCGCCACCATCGCGGCGCCAAGCCCATAGCCGTTGGCCTTCACAACCCCTGCCGCCGGAATACCGTTGAGTTCTTCGACGACGCGACGGTAGTTGAACGCGAGATTATCTAGATCGACAATGGCCCGCGGCTCGTTGAGAGGGGCGCTGGCTGGAGGAGGCGGCGAGCTTTTCACCCCAGTGACCGTAGTCGGTCACCGGGGCTCTCGGTCGCAAACGAAGCTGCCGCCTAGCTGAGCACAGCGTGGAGCACCTCGATGAAGGTACCGATCTCTTCGTCGGTCATGATCAGCGGCGGGCACCAAACGATCGACTCGCCGACACCTCGACAGAAGACACCCTTCTCAAGCATCGCCATCTTGACCTCGGCGGAGTCTCGGCCAACGTCGGCAGCCCAGATGGCACCAACACCGCGGTAACTCTTGATCACGCCGTCGGCTACAAGAGCATCGAAGCCTTCAACCGTCTTCTTGCCTATGTGATTGGCCCGGTCGACGAGCCCATCGCTCTCGATGAGGTTGATGTTGGCAACCGCCGCCGCAGCCGCACATGGGTGTCCGGAATAGGTGTAACCGGTGCGGAGCAAGAAGCCTGGCTCGGTGAGAGCGTCGGCCACCTCGCTGGAAACGATAACGCCACTCAGCGGCTGGTAACCCGAGGTCACGCCCTTGGCAAAGGTGATCAGGTCTGGTGTAACACCGAATGTCTGGCTGGCGAACCACGAACCGGTGCGCCCAAAGCCGCAGATCACTTCATCGAAGATCAACAACGAGCCGTGCTGGTCACAGAGTTTCCGTAGACCCTGGAGGTAACCGTCTTCGGGTGGCCATACCCCACCGGCGCCTTGAACCGGCTCAGAGATGACGGCCGCAATTCGGTCGCCATGCTCAGCAAAGATCTTGGAAGCCTCTTCGATGTTGTCGTTCGGCACCTCGATGAAGTGAGGAACCAGATCGCCCCAGCCCTCGCGGTTGGGCGCCAGACCTTGAGCGGTCGTACCACCAAAGTTCGTGCCGTGGTAGCCATGGGTGCGGCGAAGGATAATCTGCTTCTCACCGTGGCCTCGACGCTGCTGGACCATACGAGCCAGTTTCAGTGCCGTATCAACCGCTTCGGAACCTGAACATCCGAGAAAGACTCGACCATCGCTGAGCGGGGACTTGGCTGCAATCAGATCGGCGGCTTCGCGTGCCCTGTCATTGGTGAACGGGTCGAAGATGTTGTAGGTGGCCAGCTGGTTCAACTGATCGGTAATAGCCTCGATGAGCTCTTGACGACCATGGCCGACCTGGCAGTACCAAAGACTCGCCATCCCGTCGAGATAGGTTTTGCCGTTGGCATCGACAAGGGTCGAGTCCTTCGCGCTGACGATATTGATGTAGTCGGCTTCGCTCTTGCCGACCTCTGAAAAGGGGTGCATCAGTGCATGCGACATTTGATTCTCACTCATGGGTTAGGGAAGACGGCAGACAGCTGCTACCGGCCGACCGGATTGATACGAACCTTCTCTTCGGGGCTCAGACCTAAGTCTGGCAGAATTGCGATCTGTAAGCGATGTCTGCTGCCTGCAAACACTTCTCGGCGACTACGACATCGTCAACCCGCCGGAGACCGAAAGCGTCTGCCCCGATACGAAACCTGCGGCTTCGGAGGCGAAGTAGACCACGGCGGAAGCGACCTCGTCGGGCTGTCCCAACCGTTTCATCGGCACGGCTCGGGCCATTGCGCCAATGATCTTGTCGCCATCGCCCTCGCCCTGGCTGACGATCTCCTCGATCAGGGGGGTCGCCGTGGGACCAGGGCAAACCGTGTTGGCCGTGATCCCGTTGCGTGCAACCTCACGGGCAATCGTCTTGGTGAAAGCAATGACGGCGCCCTTCGCTCCCGAATAGACGGCCTCAAGCGACGAGCCGACTCGGCCTGCATCGGAGCCGATGTTGACGATGCGGCCCCAGCCATTGTCGATCATGGAGGGCAGACAGCCATGCACGGTGCGAAGGGTGCCTTTGTAGTTTAGTTCGATGATGCGATCCCAGAACTCCTCGTCGGTTTCAACAAAGGGTTTGAACTCATCCCAACCGGCGCAGTTGACGAGGATCTCGACCGGGCCAAGCTCATCGACCACCTGGTGAAGACCCTGGACCACAGCGTCTGAATCGGTTACATCCATCGTCAGTGAGATAGCGGTACCGCCACCGGCTTCGATAGCAGCTACTGTTTCCGCCGCCAGATCGGTACGTAGATCGGCGACAGCGACGCGGCGTCCCTCTGCCGCCAGCCCCAGGCAGATTTCACGTCCGATCCCGCGGGCACCGCCGGTGACGAGCGCAACTCGATCCGTACTTCGATCCTCGGTCATGATGTGATGTCCTCCTCGACGTTCGGAGCTGCTGGCGCCACACCTGGCAGAAGCGAGGGACGGCTGAACACCTCCTCCAACATTGGCACAAAGGTTTCGATCGGCAAGTCGTCGTAGTCCGGATCGAAGCAGTTCTGGTCGTACTCTGCGCAGAAGTGTGTGCAGGCGTCGAAGTAGGGCGAATCGCCGTAGATGTCTCGCGCGTTCCGATCGCCGCCAAGATGATGAAAGTAGTAGTAACCCTGGAAGATGCCGTGGTGCTTGATCACCCAATGCGCTTCGTCGTCAACATAGGGGGCCAACAGGGCGGCGGCGGCCACACTGTGGTTCTCGGGTGCGAAACCATCAGCGACGTCATGGAGCAGAGCGGCTACCACAAGATCGATCCTCTCATCGTTTCGTAGAGCCCGCGTCGCCGACTGAAGGCAGTGCTGGTAGCGGTCGATCTGGTAGCCGAGCTTCGGCCCCTTTAGCCGGTCGAGCAAGTCGAGCAAATTTTTCACCACATGGCCTCGAGCATGTTCTTCGAAGGCGGGTTGGAGGAACTCGTAGTCTTGCTTGGTTCCGTCTGCCATCCGTGTCCAGCCGACTGTCTGCATGCCACAGACCGTAACGGATTCTCACCGAGAATTCAGATTGCCGTCGATCCCGTCGATAACAGCTCAGCCCCTGGATAGTCTCCTACGAGGGAACGCTGTGCCCACCCCTGGGAGCCAGCCGACAACTACTCATGGTTGTCAACCGAAGGGACGGATCATGACCGAATCGAAGATTGTCTATACCCACACCGATGAGGCGCCAGCGCTGGCCACCTACTCGCTGCTACCCATCGTGCGGGCCTTCACCCGTGCCTGCGGTATCGATGTTGAGACGCGCGACATCTCGTTGGCCGGCCGGATCCTGGCCACCATGGCCACTCACCTTCCCGCTGATCAGCAGGTGCTCGACGCCCTTTCCGAACTCGGTCAATTGGCCTTGCAGCCAGAAGCGAACATCATCAAGCTCCCCAACATCAGTGCATCGGTCCCCCAGCTCGAGGCTGCAATAGCCGAACTGCAGGCCGCCGGCTACGCCCTTCCCGATTACCCAGACGATCCCTCGTCGCCTGAGCAGAAGGAGATCAAGGCTCTTTACGACCGCGTCAAGGGCAGTGCGGTCAACCCGGTCCTTCGTGAAGGTAACTCGGATCGACGTGCCCCCAAGGCAGTGAAAAACTACGCCAAGGGCAACCCTCATTCGATGGGTGCCTGGGCCAGCGACTCCCGTACTCATGTGGCCACAATGAGCAGCGGCGACTTTCGATCGAATGAGAAGTCAACAACGATGGAGGCCGACGGATCCCTCCGAATCGAGCTCGTCGATTCTGATGGTGCGGCCACCATTCTTAAGGATGCTGTACCCGTCCTGGCTGGCGAGGTCGTCGACGCCACCGTGATGAGCAAGAACGCTCTCGTAGCCTTCCTCGAGAAGGAGGTTGCCGCCGCCGAAGGCAGTGGTGTGCTGTTCTCGCTACACATGAAGGCCACCATGATGAAGGTTTCGGACCCCATCATCTTCGGCCACGCGGTGCGAGCCTATTTCGCCGATGTATTCGCGACCTATGGCGAGGCCCTCGAAGACGCCGGTGCCGATCCGAAGAATGGTCTGGGCAGCGTGTTGGAGGCCATCGACGAGATGGATGGGCCACAAGCCGCCGAGATCCGTAGCGCTATCGAACGCCGATTGCAGGACGGGCCCGATGTTGCGATGGTCAATTCCGACAAGGGCATCACCAACCTCCACGTGCCGAGCGACGTCATCATCGATGCCTCGATGCCTGCGATGATCCGAACCTCAGGGCAGATGTGGAACGCTGCCGGTGAGCAGCAAGACACCAAGGCCGTGATTCCCGATAGCAGCTATGCCGGCCTCTATCAGGAGACGATCGACTTCTGCAGGACGAATGGAGCCTTCGACCCGACGACGATGGGCACCGTACCCAACGTTGGTCTCATGGCTCAGAAGGCCGAGGAGTACGGCTCCCACGACAAGACCTTTGAGATCGAGGCAGCAGGATCGGTTCGTGTCGTGGCCGACGACGGATTGGTCGTCTTTGAGCACCAGGTCGCGCCGGGAGACATCTGGCGGATGTGCCAGGTGAAAGATGCGCCGGTGCAGGACTGGGTCAAGCTAGCCGTGACCCGTGCTCGGGCTACCGGCGCCCCGGCCGTCTTCTGGCTCGATGCCGATCGAGCCCATGACGCCCAGCTGATTCTCAAGGTGGAACGCTACCTCGAAAACCACGACCTCTCTGGGCTCGAGGTGAAGATCCTCTCCCCCGTCGCCGCAACTCGCTACACACTCGAACGGGTGGCGGCCGGACAAGATACGATCTCGGTCACCGGGAATGTGCTTCGTGACTACCTCACCGATCTGTTCCCCATCCTCGAACTCGGTACGAGCGCCAAGATGCTATCGATCGTGCCGCTAATGAACGGTGGCGGTCTCTTTGAGACCGGGGCCGGTGGCTCAGCTCCCAAACATGTCCAGCAGTTTGAGAAAGAGAACCATCTGCGATGGGACTCCCTCGGCGAATTCCTGGCCCTAGCCGTCTCGTTGGAGCACTTCAGCGAAGTCAGCCAGAACCCTAAGGCCAAGATCCTCGGAGACGCCCTCGACGACGCGACCGAACGGCTGCTTAGCGAGGGCAAGTCGCCGTCTCGCAAGGTACATGAGCTCGACAACCGCGGCAGCCATTTCTACCTCGCCTTGTACTGGGCCGAGGCGATCGCAGCCCAGTCAATCGACGCCGAGCTCGCGTCTACTTTCACCTCCTTAGCAAACGAACTGACGGCGAACGAGGAAGCCATCGTTGGAGACCTGATAGAGGTCCAAGGTCAACCTATGGACATAGGCGGCTACTACTTCCCGAATCCTGATCTCGCCTCTGGCGCCATGCGCCCCAGCAAACGGTTCAATGCGGTGATCGATAGCTTTGCTACCGCCTAGTCGGGGGCCGACCGAGACTCGATCCGTACAGACGCCCGATGGTGGCAAGTTCTGTCATGATGGAACCCATGAGCCCACGACTGACCCATTTCGCCATCAACACAGATGACGTCGAGGCCACCCAAGCGTTCTACGGTTCGGTATTCGGCTGGCAATTCCGAGACTACGGCCCTCCCGGCTTCATACAGATCCTCGACGAAGCCGGGGAAGCGCCAATGGGGGCGATTCAACAGCGCCGCCAGCTCCTCGACGATGCACCAACCCGCGGCCTTGAGTGCACCTTTGGCGTCGAGAACGTAGAGGCCGTTCGCGAACGGATTCTCGAAGCCGGAGGCAGAATCCTTATGGAAAAGTTCACCATCTCGAAGGTCGGTCACCTCCTTGCCTTCGAAGATCCTGGCGGCAACCCGGCCCTTGCGATGGAATATGATGATTCAGCCGAGTAGCAAATTTTGTCCGTGAACTAGTTGACCGAGCGTTCTCTGCCTTCCCAGTAGGGCTTGCGTAGTTCGGTCTTCAAGATCTTGCCTGACGGGTTACGCGGGATCGACTCAAGACGCTCGACCGAGGTCGGGCATTTGTAGTGGGCAATCCGTTCTCGACTGTACGAAATGATCTCCTGCTCGCCAGGATCGCTGCCAGGACGAGGGGTGATAATGGCAAGAACTGTTTCGCCCCACTTCTCTGACGGAACCCCGATCACGGCCGCATCAGCGATGTCGGGGTGTGACATCAAAGCGTTCTCAACCTCGGCGGGATAGATGTTCTCGCCGCCGGAAACGATCATGTCCTTGACGCGATCGTGGATGAACAGGTAACCATCCTTGAGATAGCCGGCATCACCGGTGCGAAACCAGCCTTTGCCGTCGAGTCCCCTACCTTCGGGAAAGGCCTCGTTCGTCGCTGCATCGTTTGCCCAGTACCCCTTCATGTTCTGGATGGTGCGGCACCAGATTTCGCCAACGTCACCATCGGGCCGGTGCTCACCGGTGGCCGGGTCGACAATTCGCAGCTCAACGTCACCCCACGGCTCGCCAGCCGATCGCAGCAAATCAGCTCGCGGCCCGCCGGGGTCGTGATCGTGGGCCCGGAGAATAGTGATCCCACCGGTTGTTTCGGTCAGACCATAGGCCTGCACGAAATCGCATCCCATCGCCTCCATCGACCCGACGAGCACCTCCTCGGTAATAGGTGACGCCCCGTAGACCATGCAGCGCATAGAAGAAAAGTCTGTGTCTTCGATACCTGGTGTGGCCAACAGAAACTGCAGAACGGCAGGCACGAGCAGAGCATTCGTCACGCCATGCTTTGGGATCAGTTCAAGAATCTCGCTCGGTACAACATCGCGCATCAGAACAGTGGTGGCACCACGGAAAAGTCCGACGACTCCCCAACCACTTCCAGCGATATGGAACAGCGGCATGGCCACGAGGTTGACGGCTGTCTCATCGAATTGCCATTCATCGCAGGCCGGAGGCAGCATGCTGAAAAAGTTCTTGTTGGTGAGCTCGACGCCCTTGGGAAGACCGGTAGTTCCCGAGGTATAGAGCTGATAGCACGTGTCGTCCCAGCCTGCATCGATGTGAGGGTCCACAGCCTCTTGGGTGCCGATCCAGTCCGCGTAGCCGAGCCGCTCCGGGTCGGCCTCACCGCCAATCACCACGATCTCGCAGCCCTCGGGCAAGGTCATCTTGTCAACGTGTTCGAGGAACTCCTGACCGACGGCCAGGACCTTAGCACCGGCATTGGCCAGTATGTATTCCATCTCTGGTGGCGCAAGACGCCAGTTCACTGCGACGGTTACGGCGTTGATCTTGCCCGCACCGAAGAGGAACGGAAAGTACTCCGGTGAGTTCTTGTCGAGATAGGCGACTCGCTGCTGGGCCGATACACCGCTGGCCAGCATCGCCTGGGCGACCTGGTTCGATTCGCGCTCGAGGTCTGCGTAACTCCACCGTTGATCGCCGTAGATCAGAGCCACGTTGCTTCCGCGGGTCGACGCGTAATGACGCGTGATATCGCCGAGTGAACGGATCGTCTCGCTCATGGTTCCCCATCTCTCGTTGTGCCCGTTCGGGCCCAGTAACTCGTTCTGTGAACTATGACAGACCGAGAGACATTGCTGCAATGAGACGAGCGCTAGAAGGGACCAGGGCTAGAAGCCGGACCACTCGTCGTCCGGACCACCCTGGAAGTCGGGCAGTGGTTCTGACGGGTCAGGCTGGGGAGCTCCTGCCAAGGATGCGGGCGAGGGCTGTGAAGGCGGTGCTTGCGCGGGCGGCGTCGAGCGCTTCGACTGGCCAGAACCTCCCGAAGACGATGAACCTTCGCCTTCCCCATCAGGCCCGTAGCCGTAACACATCATCGTGCCGTCTACGTCGAATGGCTTACCCAGGGAAAACACCTTGAAGGTCGACCAGTCTCCGCTGCGCTTCTGCACCTCGATAGACCCGCCGTCGGCCAGAGCTTTCTCAAGATCATCGACAGGGGCCATGACGGCCCACTTCTCGCTCTTCGTCTTTCGAAACCGGGGAGGGATCTTCTCGCTCATCGACGATCAGTATAGAGCTCACGCGGCGACGTCCCGAACAACCATCCGTCTCTCATCTTCGCTCAGGATGGAGCGCAGCGGCTAGCGTGTCGCCATGACATCGCCCTCAGTCGCTCAGCTCACCATCGACGCCCTTCGTCGATCGGGGATCGAGACCTTGTACTGCCTTCCTGGCGTCCAGAACGACGATTTCTTCAACACCCTCGTCGATGCCCGAGACATCCGCACCGTGGTTGCCCGTCACGAGCAGGGAGCGGCCTACATGGCAATGGGAGCGGCCCAGGCCACCGGGAGGCCTGCAGCTTGCTGCGTCGTACCCGGTCCCGGCCTGCTGAATGCATCAGCCGCTCTGACCAGTGCCTACTGGGGTTATGCCCGCGTCTTCGCAATCGTTGGCCAGATCATGACCCATCAGCTCGGGAAAGGCTTTGGGGCGCTCCACGAACTCGCAGACCAGAGCGCTGTACTAGCCCAAGTCACGAAATCCTCCGAACTGGTGCTCGATCCAGCCAAGGCGGCTGAACAGATTCAGGCCATGATGAATGCGCTGCACAGCGGCGTGCCCCGGCCGGTTGCCCTCGAGGTGCCTGCCAACGTCTGGGCCAAGCCCACCGATGGGCTCCTGGAAGCCCCGATGGCCAGCTTTGCCCACCCCAAACCGTCTGCCATCGAGGCTGCCGCAGCCATCATCAGAGATGCCGGCCAGGCTCTCATCGTGGTCGGCTCGGGCGCCTACGACGCATCCGAACACGTTGAGGCCTTGGCCACACGGCTACAGGCACCGGTTACGGGGCGGCGCATGGGGTTGGGTGTGCTCCCCACCAACCATCCTCACTGGCTCCCCCTCCCCGCCGCCCATCCTCTCTGGCCTGAGGTAGATGTGGTGATCAGCATCGGTTCTCGAGTCGAATGGCCACTGAACAACTGGGGTACCGATGAGACGCTCACCCACATCTGTATCAACGTCGATCCTGAGGAGCTCGTTCGTCACCCGGAGGTGCGAACCGTCGAACTTGGCGGCCTCGCCACCGCCGTCTGTGACGATCTTTTGTCCGCCATTGGTGATCTCGATCGGCCGTCCGCCGCTTCGCAGATCAGCGAACTTCGACACGCCTTCGATCTGGCTACCGCCTACCTCGAACCACAGAGGTCCTACACAGCAGCCATTCGCGATGCCTTGCCCGACGATGCCATCATCGTTGAAGACGTAACCCAGATCGGGTTCGCCAGCCATCTCTTCTACGAACACCTCGCCCCGCGGACCTTCCTCAGCTCGGGGGCGGCAGGAACGCTCGGCGCTGGTACGTCCGTGGCCATCGGCGCCGCTGATGCCGTCGATCGGCCGGTGGTCGGACTCGTCGGCGATGGAGGTTTCCTCTTCACCGCCACCGAGCTTGCTACCGCCGTCCAACACGACATTCCGGTCACCATCCTGCTCTTCAACGACGGGGCCTACGGAAACGTCAAGCGAATCCAGAAGACGCGATTCGGCCCGGATCGAACGATCGCCTCAACGCTACTGAATCCAGATTTCCAACAGCTCTCCGCCTCCTTTGGCGTGCCGAGCTGGCAGGTGGATTCACCCGAGCAGCTCAGGTCCGCCCTTGGCGCTGCCGTGAATCACGCTGGTCCGGCGCTGGTTGAGGTGACGGTTGAAGAGATGCCCGATCCGTGGCCGATCTTTATGCCTCCAGCCAACCGGGGTCTTCGAGCCACCTAGCGAACCTCAGGCCCCGGCCGTTCTACCTCTCGACGTGTGTCAGGCCGCCCTTGCGGCCCGCAAGGCCTGGACCGTATCGGCGTAGAGATCTTCGATATCCTCCAGGCCGACCGATACTCGGACGAGACCATCACCGATTCCAACCTTCGCCCGCCCTTCTGGGCCTAGGCGTCGGTGGGTCGTTGTCGCTGGGTGGGTAACGAGCGTCTTTGTATCACCAATGTTGTTTGAGATATCCATGAGTTCAAGTGAATCGAGAAAAGCAAAAGCGCTGGCCTTGTTTCCAAGATCGACGGTCAGCACCGTTCCACCGGCCGACATCTGCTTGGAGACCAGATCTGCTTGAGGATGAGAGGCCAACATCGGGTACCGGACGGCAACGTTATCATCGGCCTCTAGCCGACTGGCTAAGGCCAAAGCGGCCGCAGATTGAGCGTCGACTCGTAGTCGGAGCGTTTCCATACCCTTCAGCAACACCCAGGCGTTGAAGGGGCTCAGGCTCGGCCCGGTGTGCCTCAGAAACGGTACGAGATGCTCGGCCACGAACTCTGCTGAGCCAAGCACGGCACCGCCGAGCGTCCGGCCCTGGCCGTCGATATGTTTTGTTGCCGAATAGACGACCACGTCGACACCCAATGCCAGTGGCTTCTGCAGTACCGGTGTGGCGAAAACATTGTCGACGACCACAAGGGCGCCGACCGCTCGGGCCAGTGAGCTCACTGCGGCGATGTCGATGATCTCGAGGCTTGGGTTCGACGGAGACTCAAAGAAAACAGCCCGAGTCCCGGGTGTAAGAGCGCGTTCCCAGTCGACAAGAGACGTCCCATCAACCAGCTCGGTTTCGACGCCGAGACGGGGCAAGATCTCGGTGAGGATCACCGAGCAAGATCCAAACAGGGCCCGCGATCCGACTACCCGGTCTCCAGCGCGTACGTAGCAGGCGAGAGCAGCAAAGACGGCAGCCATGCCGCTGGCGGTTGCTCGACAGGCCTCTGCGCCTTCCAGAAGACGCAACCGTTCTTCGAACATCGTCACCGTGGGATTGCCGTATCGAGAATAGATGTACCGGTCGTGTTCGCCCGCAAACGCGGCCTCGGCCTCGGCTGCCGAACCATACACATACCCCGAGGTTAGATACAGGGCCTCGGCGGTCTCGTCGAAGGATGACCGTTCGCTGCCACCTCTTACCAGTTGTGTGGCCTCATGCCATCCATCGTTCACTGATGCAGCCATCGTCGACGACTACCCCTGCCGCCACGGCAGGTGATCTTTCCATCCGTCGTGTCGATGCTCATCGCCGCCCAGCTCCCCCTCGAAGCCAGCCGCAACATTGTAGGTGCGCTTGAACCCTGCCGCTCTGAGCGAGCGGGCTGCGGACAGCGAACGAACACCAGACCGGCAAACGAGCAGAATTGCCTGATCGGTTTGGAGACCCTGCCCGGCCTGCTCCACAAAGTCTGGATTCACGTCACCGCTTGGGAACCTGGACCATTCGACGGATCGAAGCCCCTTGCCCAGCTCATCGAGCTTGGGAACGCCAACGAAACTCCACTCCGCCATCGTTCGAACGTCGATGAGCACGCTGTCGGGATCTGAGGCCAAGAGTTGCCAGGCTTCATCGAGCGAGAGTTCCGGAATGGCATCACTGTCGTTCATAGCGCCGAGGCTAGTCGACTGCGAACGATGCGCGAGGCTTCTTTCTTGTTGACGGGTCTGCCAGCGGCATCAACCAACCACGATGCCGAACTCATCACCGGCGTCGACGAGAGCGTCGAACAGGTATTGACCGAAGGATCGGTCGGCGGTGAGGAGATAGCTTCGGGTTCCGTTCGCAGCATCATCGCGGATGACATCACAGGTCACCTTTGCCACAGAGCCTGAAGTGACCGCGCCGTTTGGCATCATGGCATCGCTCCAGTCGAGCGAGCACACCTTCTCCAAGGTCGACGAAGCTTGCGCTCCAGTCACCCGGAGCACAACGCGACCGTGCGTGAGTTCAACGACGGCGTCGCCTGCAAGCTGCTTCGATGCTGCAAGGCCAACGACACCGGAGCGATCGCCCATGATGATGCACTCACCCGGGCGTTGGCCGGCCATGAGGGTATTGCCCGAGCGCGTTGCTCTACCAAACCTGGTGGCGAATCGTTCAATGAGCGAACCCTCATCACGGTTGCGGACCGAAACGATTCCTACACCGGTCTCGTCGGCAAGGGACAGCGCAGACGTCGCCCCCATCGTGGCGGGTGCTGTGCTGCTGCCCGCAGCAACGGGGCTTCTAAAAACGGGGGTTTGTGTATTAGCCACGGAGTCGCTCTCCTTCCGGGTCGAAATGTGCGTGGTGTTCTTGAACGACAGCTTCCTGCAGGCTCCCGTCGATCATCTTGATAGTAAGACGGCTACCGGCCGTTGCGAATTGCGGTTCGACCTGGGCCAGGCAAACCGAGCGCTCAAGCGTTGGCGAATAACGGGCAGATGTGATCCGCCCCAGGATTCTCTTGTCGATCGGGTCGATAATCTGGCTGGCCTCACCGGGCACCACGTTGGGATCGACGGGCTGGACCGCCACCACGAGTGGGCCTTCATAGTTTTCCAGGGCCCAACTGAGTTCGGGCTTGCCAGCGAAGTCGGGCTTGTCGAGCTTGATCAAAGCGTCGAGGCCCGTCGCCGGCGCCAACGACAAGCCGTCGGTGTCCTGCCCCACGATGAAGTGGCCTTTTTCAAGCCGCATGATGCGCTGACCTTCAAGGCCGAAGGGCGTGATGCCGAACTCGGCGCCGGCCTCCATGACCGAACGCCAAACCGCCTCGCCGTAGCCGGCTGGCACATGAAGCTCGAAGGAGAGCTCTCCGGTGAATCCGATGCGCCACATAATGCAGTTGTCAACACCGGCGATCCGACCGGTGCGCAACTGCATGTATCGGAAGTCCTCGGGGTCGAGGTCGATATCATCGACGAGAGAAGACAACACCTCTCGGCTCTTCGGTCCAGCCAGGTTCATCGAGGCGTAGGCCGTCGTTACCGGCGTGACGGAGACATCCCAATCGGGATGTTCTGTCTGAAGCCAGTTCTCCGCCCACTCCCAGACGGTGGCCGCTCCGGAGGATGTGGTGGTCATCAGGTAATGGTTTTCACCGAGGCGACCCGTCACTCCGTCGTCGAGAACGATGCCGTCTTCGGCGCACATGATGCCGTAGCGGACACCACCGATCGGCAGCTTGTTCCAGGTGTTGGTGTAGAGATGATTGAGCAACTTCGGAACATCGGCACCTTGAAGGTCGAGCTTGCCCAACGGGCTCACATCGATCAGGCCGACACCCGACCTTGTCTTTCGCACCTCAGCGGCCGGATCGCCGTAGTGTTCGGGGCGAATCCATTGCCCAGCGATGATGGGCGTTGCTCCGTTGGCCTCATGCCAGCGATGCATGGCCGAAACCCGGATTGGCTCGAACTTGCGACCACCAAGAGCACCGAGGGAGATGGGGGCGAAAGGTGGGCGCCAAACCGTGGTTCCAACCTCAGCGATCGTTTCACCTCGCGCTTCACCCAGGATGGCTACGGTGTTGACCGTCGAGAGCTTGCCCTGCGATGGCCCCATGGTGGCCGTTGTGTACCGCTTGAGAAGTTCAACCGAGTCGTAGCCCTCTTTCGCGGCGGCCACAAGATCCTTCGAAGACACGTCCTCTGAGTAGTCAACGATGCCATGGGTCGAGGCACGGTACAGGCCGGGGTGACTCCATCGGCCGAGGGCGATTCGGGAGTCGGCGGCCCAGACTGGTTCGATCTCATCGACCGACTGGGCTCGGGTTGTCGCCGCCTGCAACCGATGAGCGACCGTGGAAGCTCGGCGAGCGGCCAGATCACCTGTTGCTCGGCCGTGCTCAACGATCTCCTCGGTTGTACCGTCGCCGGCCATACCGCCGGTGACCAGAACCGTCTCCGGCGGATCGGTCGGGAAGAACCGGCCACAGCTGTCATCGAAGCTCGGGCGATCGCCTGCCATGTTGATCAGCGAGGTTGGTGAGGTCCAGCCCGCCGCGATGACGAGCAGGTCGGCCTCCACTGAGCGTCCGTCGGCCAGCTCTACCGATTCGACGCGCCGTGAGCCTTTGGCTCGTACCAGGTCTTGACCATTGCGAGGGTCGACGACAGCGGCCACTTCCACACCGGCGGCTGTGAGCGCTTCGACTGCTGCGTCGCCTTCGGCGTTGGCACTTAGAACCACTGCTCGTGAACCGGGTCGAACCGCGTACATTGCCATCGACCGGCGCACCGCGCTCGACATCATCACGCCAGGTAGATCGTTGCCCTCAAAGACATAGGGTCGTTCGATCAGGCCCCCGGCCACGACCAACATTTTGGCTCTGGCCTTGATCAGCCTTTCCTCGACACCAGGATGGCTGCGCTGGCTGATCCCGATCCAGTTGTCCTCGTACCGACCCGTGACCGTGGAATCGACGAGAACCTCAACGTCGGCCTCGGCTAGCTCCGTCAGCAGCTGGGCGAGCACGGCACGATCGCCATCGCTCCCCCACAGAAGGTGTCCTCCGAGATGGTGGGTGTGTTCAACCAGCATGACCTTGGCCCCGGCTCGAGCGGCGTCGATAGCTGCGGCCAGGCCGGATGGGCCACCGCCGGCCACAACAACATCTGGATGGGCATAGCGCTTGTCGAAATAGCCGCTCGGCGCATCCAGGTCTACCTTGCCACCGGGAGCGAATGTGGCGAGCACCTTTTCGTAGGTTGGCCAGAGACTCCGCGGATGCATGAATGTCTTGTAGTAGAAGCCAGCGGTCAGGAAGCGGCCGAGAACCCCGTTCACCGCTCTAACGTCGCGGTCAAGCGAGGGCCACACGTTCTGCGCTGAGACCTTCATGCCCTCTTGAAGCTGACGATGCCCGGACCGAACGTTGGGCTCGCTGGCCAGTTGCACCGAGCCGTTCGGGTCCCAATAGTCAGCCGTCATGTAGCCCCGCGGCCGGTGGTATTTCATCGAGCGTGAGACGACCTGCACATTGTTGGCCATCAGGGCCGACGCGATGGTGTCACCGGCGAACCCGGTGACGCCTTTCCCGTTCCAGGTGAAGCGCAGTTTCGACGAGCGATCGATGATTTCGCCCGGTTGGGCTGACAGGCGATCTGAGAGAGTGCTCATGCCCGACCTCCTCGTTTGCCGCCCGGCAAGGGCGGGTTGCGGAATTCACTGGTTGCGGTGTGACGCTCGATGGTGAAGAACCGTCGGCAGCCGCTGCTGCAGTACCAGGTCTCCATCATCCAATCTGCCGGATTCTTGTGCATGTAGAGATAGGTACGCCATTCTTCGGGCGTCGTGGTCGCCGGATCGGGGCGCTTGTGGCTTTCACCGACATAACGCAGATCGCTGGAATTGCGGGGCCCACAGTTCGGGCACGGAACTAGCAACATTTCGATGTCCTCAACGGGAAGATGAACGCTACGAACGGGCGGAAGTCATAGTTAGTGGCCAACGGCTGCAGCTCCCTTTTCGCCGACGAGATCGCCCTTGGCGAACCGTTCCAGCCCAAAGGCAGCGATGATCGCCGGCATCTTTTCGGTGGCTATGCACTCGGCCATTGCCTCGCCTGAGACGGGGCCAGCCTTGAAGCCATACGTGCCCCAGCCAACGTCGCAGAGGAAGCCCTCGACGGGGGTCGCACCCATGATTGGTGAGTAGTCGGGAGTCATGTCACACAAGCCCGCCCACTGACGCAGCAGCTTCATGCGCGAGATGCCGGGCATAAGCTCCATCACGTGGCCGGCCAGGCCCTCGGTAAATTCGAGCGAGCCACGGATCGAATAGTTGTTGTACGGGTCGACGGCGGCGCCGAAGACCAGCTCACCGCGATCGGTCTGGCTCACGTACGTGTGAAGTGAACCCGATACCACCACTGCGGGCAGGAACACCTTGACTGGCTCGGTGACGGCCGCTTGAAGCGGTCGGGTCGAGATTGGAAGATCGACGCCAGCCATGTCGGAGATCAACGAGGCCCAACCCGCTGTGCAGTTGACGACGATGGGCGCCGAGATCTTGCCTCGGTTCGTCATCACCCCGGTCACCTGACCACCGGCACCTTTGCCGTCGCGGCCTTCGCCACCTTCCACCAGTATGTCGAGCACCTCGGTCTTCTGGTGCATTTCAACGCCATAGGCATCCGCCGCTCGGGCGTAGCCCCACACGACGGCGTCGTGGCGAATGATGCCGCCGGGTGGATGGTACAGAGCGCCAAGGATCGGGTACCGCGCCTCGGAGGTCACATCCAAGCTGGGCACGATCTTCTTGATCTCGGCTGGGTCGATCACCGACGAATCGATATCTTGCAGCTTGTTTACCTCAGCCCGCCAGTGCATCGTGCGCAGCGACGAGTCGTTGTGGGCGAGCGTGAGGTGGCCGCGTTCAGAGAACATCACATTGATGTTCAGATCGTCGGCCATCGAGTTGTACAGCGTCAACGAACGGTCGTAGAAGGCCACACCCTCAGGGGTGAGATAGTTCGACCTGACAATGGCAGTGTTGCGTCCCGACCCACCGCTGCCTAGGTAGGCCTTGTCGACGACGGCGACGTTCGTGATGCCATGGTTGACGGCGAGGTAATAGGCAGTGGCCAGACCATGCACGCCTCCACCGATGATCACAACGTCGTAGGAGTCTTTCAGCGGAACCTCACGCCAGACCCGTGGCCAAGGCTGGTTGGACAGACCTTTTCGCAAAAGCCCGAATGCCGAGTAGCGACGTTGGCCGTGCTGATTCTTGTCTCGAAGCATATTTGTGACGCTTGGCATGCTCACGAATGTAGGCCGTGGTTTAGCGCGTGAGAAATACACAGTAGGGCATGATTATGACCGTTTGTATATCAATCGACAGGAAGGTGGGCTACTCTCAACCGGATGGATCTGCGCAGGATTCGCTATTTCGTCGAGGTAGCCAACGAGCTGCATTTCGGTCGAGCTGCAGCCAAGCTTCACATGGCCCAACCCCCACTGAGTCTTCAGATCCGGCGGCTCGAGGCTGAATTGGGCTTTGAACTGTTCGACCGTACGACGCGACGGGTAGCCCTATCACCTGAAGGCAGCGCCCTTCTCGCCGATGCGCGCGAGGTGCTCAGCCGTCTAGAGCGTTTCGAACGCCACGCCGCTTCCCTGCGTTCAGGGGAAGAAGGAGTGCTACACCTCGGCTTCGTCGACTCAGCCTGCTACAAGGTCATGCCTCAGTTCCTCCAGGCATTCCGAACCCGCTGGCCCGATGTGGAACACCAGCTAAAGAGCCTTTCATCCGATGAGCAATTGAAGGCCCTCGAAGCGGGCACCATCGATGTCGGATTGGCTCGAACGGCCGGAACTAGCACTGAAGTCGAAGCCGACGTCGTCCTCCACGAACGACTCGTGGTCGCCGTCGACGGCGCCCATCGGCTGGTCGGCCATCCCGACATAGCCATTTCGGACCTGGTCGGCGAATTCTTTATCGGCTTCGATCGGCAGGTGTCCCCCAGCCTCCACCGAGAAATCGTGGGGATGCTGGCGGCCCAAGGCGTCGCCTACGACCCCTTTATCGAGGCAACCGAGTATGCCACGATCCTTAGCCTCGTCGCCTCCGGCCAGGGCGTCGCCATCGTTCCGGCCAGCGTGAGATCGTTTCGCCCGCCCACCCTGCGTTATCTCGATCTCAGCGATCCTGCCGCTATCAGCACACTCTTGCTCCTTCGCCGAAAGGCCGAACCCGGACCCATCGTCGCCAAAGCGGTGCAGCTAGCCAGCGAACTCTTCGGTTAAGGCCTGGGTTCGCGCGGCAATCCGAGCACGCGTTCACCAAGGATGTTCCGCATAATGTTCGACGTGCCGCCCATGATTGTGTACCCCGGAGCGTACAGAATGCCGTGGGTGTACTCGTCGAACAGCTGACCATAGGGACCGAGAACTCGTGCCGCGAAGTCAGCCACCCGTATCTCATGTTCGGTACAGAAGCACTTCGTCGCGGCGCTAAAGCCCGCAGGAGCTTGGCGCAGGACCTCTCGATAGACGAGCAGCCGGCCGATGCGATAACCCGTTTCCAACGCTGCTATCTCCTGGCGTACCAGGGGATCGGTCGTATCCGCCCGCTCAACGGCCATCTCGAAGAGGGACCGGTTCGAGACGAGACGGTCGATGCCTCCCCGTTCGTGTTCAAGCTGGCGCATCGTCTGCTTGAAAGCATCACCTTCAACACCGACGAGATTCTCGATCGGCACCTTGACGTCGGTGAAGTAGATCTCGCAAAAGTGGCTGTTGGTTGTCATGTCGGTGATAGGACGAACCTCGATGCCCGGTAGGTCCATGGGCACAACAATTTCCGAGATGCCCCGGTGAGGTGGCCCTTCGGTGGTCGTGCGGCAGATCAGGTACACGTAGTCGGCCACATCGCCAAAGCTCGTCCAAATCTTCTGCCCGTTGACAACCCAATGGTCGCCTGTGCGGACCGCTGAGGTCTTCAGGGATGCAAGGTCGGACCCAGCGTCGGGTTCGCTCATACCGATGCACCAGGTCGTCTCCCCCGACAGCATCTCGGGAAGATAGGCAGCCTTCTGATCTTCGGTGCCGTAGGCGATGATCGTTGGCCCCATCTGGCGGTCGGCGAACCACATCGAAGCGATCGGAGCGCCGGCGCCGATCATTTCCTCAGCCACGATCACCCGCTCGATTGGAGGGCGTTCCTGCCCCCCGTACTGCTTCGGCCAACCCATACCGATCCAGCCTTCGGACGCCATCACCTGAGCGAAACCCTTGGAGTAGCCGTTGATCCAGCTGTCATTGTGGCGGCCGAAGTCGCGAATGCCGTCGGCGGCCACCTGACGGGCTCGTTGACGAAGCTGTTCTAACTCTTCACTCAGCTGGAAATTCAACATCGTAGGTCATCCTCAGAGCGCTCGGATCGGGGATGGTGGCGAGTGACGGCGGGGCATGGCTTCGACCCCTCTAGCCTGGTTCACTATGGACACCTTCCAGCGACCGACCGTATCCGTCCCCGCGATCGAAAAGCCAACCGAGCTGACGATCAACGACGAGGTCGTCGGTGATGGCCCAGAAGCCGTTTCCGGTGCACAGGTAGCCGTCGACTATGTCGGCGTTAGCTGGAGCAACGGTCAAGAGTTCGACGCCTCGTGGAATCGCGGCGAAACCTTTGGTTTCAAGCTTGGTGCGGGCCAGGTCATTCCTGGCTGGGATGAAGGTGTGACCGGCATGCGGGTCGGCGGCCGTCGAACACTCTACATTCCGCCGCAGATGGCCTACGGAGCCGCAGGGGCTGGGGGCGTCATCGCGCCAAACGAGACCCTTATCTTCACCGTCGACCTTCGGTCGATCGGCTAGTCAAGCCGCTTCTCGAAATCCTCGGGCGAGGCCAGCTCGCTGAGCGCTTCGGCCATGATGTCGGCTTGGGAGGGTGGCGCCAAGCCAGCGATAGGCGGCTTGCTATCGAGGTCAGCGGGGAAGGCATAGCCTTCTGCGCACGCCTCGATCGCGCTCTGTAAGCGGGCGGGCGGCACGCCGTCCTTCACCATCTCCAGCATCGAGGGATACACGGCGATACACATCGCTCGACGATCGAGTTGTTCCATGGCCCGCCCCATGGCTGAGGAAACCTGAAGCAGGTTGGCCATGCGGGAGATGTCACCGGTTACGTTCGTGCCGGCCCCGTGGAAGAGCGCAGGGTTGAAAAAGACCATGTCGCCTTTGGCCAACGGCAGCTGAACGTGGTGTTCATCGAAGTACTCGATGAAATCCGGCTGGCGCCAGGCCAGATAGCCGGCCTCGTAGCGCTGGGAGTAAGGCAAAAGCATCGTCGGACCAGATTCCAGCGGCATATCGCAATGTGCGATCGCTCCTTGAAGCGTTAGCAGCGGCGACAGCCGGTGAATGTGCGCCGGGAAGGCAGCGGCCTGCTCGTCGGTCATGAAGCCAAGGTGAAAGTCGCGATGAGGTTTTTGGGCCTTGCCTCCAGGGTTGACAACATTGACCTGTGACGTCACCTGGTAGCTCGGCCCCAGCCAGGCTCGCGATGAGCCCGCGATGACCTCGTTGGCGAAATAACGGACGAAGACATCGGGCCGATGGCAGGCCAGTTTCTCCTGGGCGTTCCACAAACGTTGGTTGGTGCCAGGCTCGGCGAAATGGTCACCCGCTGATCGGCCCTCGTCTTGCTCAATACGGATCAACTCGGCGAAGGCGAGTGTGGCCTCGTCCACGACATCGGTCGACAAGGCCCCAGCGACGTGAAAGACACCGGGCCCATCGAGCAGTATCGATGCGAGTTCGGCGAACAGTGAACGGGAGATCGCAGGCTCGTTGAAGGCCTCTGCTTCGTAGGTGGGAATGTCTCGCTGCAGTTCGACCGCATGGGTGAGCTGGTCGAGGCACAGACGCTCGGACCGCGATGTGATGAAGTCATCGAGAGAACAATCGCCGCTTACGAACCAGGACATGAGAACACCTCGATTGCGTCGGACTACTCGTTCAATTCTAGAAGATCGGATCTGAGCGACAAGAATCTAGGTCTTGCGGAGTGAACGAACCTTCATCTCGGCGAAACCACCAGCGGTGGCGGCCAAGCCGCCGACGATTGCGGTCGCTCGACCTAGGGCGTCGCCGCGTTCTGATGGAAGACGCCCCAACGACCGAACGAAAGCACCGGGCAGGATCTTGCGCACATAGTCTCGCTCTGAGTCGAGACCATCATCGGCGCCCACCAGGCCGACCACGTACGCCTTCGAGTTCCCTTCGGCTCGGCAGCGATCAAAGAAGTAACGCCACGTACCCCGAGCTGCCGGTACGCGATGGTGGATGCGAGCCGCCGGTTCGAGTACGACACGAGCCGACGGATCGGCTTGGCGAATCCGGATGCACAGCTCGGTCTCTTCGCAGCCGAGCGGCCGGCTAGCGGTACGACCAAGGCCAACTTCGAAGCCTCCGCTGTCGACCACGGCTGAGCGGCGAAAGGCCATGTTGCATCCAATGACGTTGCGAACGTCGGCCCGTTCGGTCGGGAGACCCCGGTGTGAGCAACCGATGACCCAGTTGAACTCGGCGGGGAACCATTCCGGTGCCTCACTATCCCAGTTGGGGATGGCCCAGCCACCTACAGCGGCAACGGATGGATCGACGAACGGATCCAGCAGGTGCTTCAACCAGTCGGTCTCGGCTGTGGCATCATCATCGAGGTAGGCGACAACGGTCGACGTTGCGAGTTCTGTGCCACAGTTGCGGGCACCGCTCAGGCCCTTCGGACCATCGTTCATCACCACGGTTTCACCCGGCCGACCAGCACAGATCTCGCTTGCAGCGGCCAGTAGATCTTCATTATGATCGATCACGACCAGAAGCTCATCGGCTGGACGGGATTGAACCCGAACCGAATCGACGGCGGCTCGAAGATCGTCGAGACGATCCATGGTGTGGGCGCAAATAAGCACGCTCACACTGGCATCGTCCATCTGATCATCCCTGGGATTAGGGGCGTAATCATTCATCGCCTGGTCCTTCGCCGTCGCCTTGAATTGCCGACTATCAAGCCTACAAGCGATGGGGTCAGCCCGAAGCCGTCGAGCTCGGTCCTGGCCTCTTCTGGGCAGGTTTCCCTGTCTAGTCGCCCTTGCCTACTGACGTCCGACGGTTACCGGGATCCAGCGAAGGATCTCACTCTTCTCGCCATCGCGATTCGCGTAGCCGGTCGTTTCATAGGCCCGCAGCACCATCCCATTGCCGACGTCGTGCTGGGCCAACAGCGTGTGATCGAAGGACAGGAGATCGCCTTCGAACGCTGGCCCAATGTGGCTACAGGCGTGCCAGGCGAGGAAGGTCGCGTGCCTCGGCTCCAACCGGGTGAGCGAGGCCTGGGCCAACGCTTGCACATGGCCGCCGTAGACCAGACGGGTGTCGTAGGCGGTTGCTTCGACATCCCGGTGGACGATGGCTCGGTTGTGGGTCAGACGAACCAGCCCAGTGGCTCCATCGATGATGTCGCGCGTGATGTCGGTGCGTGTCTCCCCTGCAGGCCAGCTACCGAGCGGTGCCAGGTCTTCAACCCGCCAACCGCGAGGAACAAGGTCGGTGTAGTCGGCCAAAACTGGCTCGCCGGGTGCGGTTCCGGTGTCACCGCTATGGCCAGGCATCGCGTCGCCGCGAACAGGCAGCAGGGCGCATCGTTGACAATCGATGACCAACTCGTCATCGGCGGTCGTTTGGATGCCGAGCAGGACCTTGCCCCGGTTCGGCCGATCGGGCCGAGACTTCGCATCGGCCATGTCGACCACGGTCACCCGGGTGTGCAGGGTCTCACCGACATGAACCGGTCGCGAAACGCGCAGGTTTCGGTAGAACAAGTTCGCTATGGCTCGTCGGGTCGCAACCGTCGACTGGCCGACAGCCAGATTCACGACAAGCCCTGGCGAAGCGAGCGGAGGTGCGATACCCGTCACTGCCGTCGAGAGGCGATGGTCGAGACACAGAGGTAGGACTTCGCCAACGATCGACTGGTACCAGGCCGCGAGGCCCGAATCGATCGTTACGGCCGGTTGAGCCTCAAGCTCCATGCCCGGTGCCAGATCATCGTAGAACGGGCCATCGGAAGGTACGGGGGTACTCATGGGCCACAGAATAGCTGGCTGTGGGCACCGTAATGAGATCGAGCTAACGGATTGGTAGGCCGACGGAACTGCGGCCTAAAGAAACTCGCTAGTCCTCGGTGATCTCGATCGCGAACTCGGGGCAATTGTCGAAGGCGAGGCGTGCCTTGTCCTCGAGCTCCTTAGGAACCTCGCCCTCATTCAGTTCAAAGGCGGTGCCGAGATCGTCCACATCAAAGAGCTCGGGCGCCAACGTGTAGCAGCGGTTGTGTCCCTGGCATTTCTCTTTTACGACGTGAACCTTCATGCGCTCCCCTATCGGTCTAGGTGCTCGTCCGGATGGTCACGAGCAGTGGTAAGGCTACTGTGTTTAGAATCATACGCTCAACCCGCTGTCGAGTGCGTCGGCCATCACCGGCGGAAGCGGTGCGGTATGGGCAATCACGAGGCGCGACGTCGCCCTCGTCACGGCGACATACAGCAGGCTTAGACCACGTGGTCTCGCCGCGATTCGACTCGGCTCACACAAGATCACCGCGTCGAACTCAAGCCCTTTGGCGGTGTTGGCGGTGAGCACTTCGACCTCGGAAGGGGCGCGAACCGCGTCGATGTCGGCTTCGTCCGGGACGATGACAGCTAGTCGCTGACCGGAGGTGAGGCGTTCTCGTTCGGCCGCTATCAGTTCGGTAAGAGCCGACATGTCGCCAGCAACAACCTCGGGTGGTATCCCCGAGCTTCGTAGCGATGAGGCTCGAACAAGCGAGGGCGCAATCGCGTGAGCTAGGGCGTGGACCAAGGGGTCTAGCTCGACCGGCGATCGGTAGTTGATCGTGAGTTCGGTCAGATCAAAATCGTCGATCACGTCGGGCAGAAGTTCGCGCCAGGAACCGACGCCAGCACCAAGCGATCGTTGGGCGAGATCTCCAACGATCGTGATAGCGCGATTCGTGCTTCGACGCACCACCATGCGCCACTGCATGGCGGTGAGGTCTTGGGCCTCATCGACGATGACGTGTCCGAACTGCCAGCTGCGTTCGCCATAGGCCAAGTCGATCAAGGAAACACTGTCGTCGTCGGCGACATCGACCGACTCCACATCGAGCTCGCCAATCGGTTCACCGTCGGATTCGACCACCTGCCGGAAGTCCTCCAGCTCGGACTCCTGCTCGCCTCGACCATCGGTCGCGTCGTCGTCATCCTCAACCGGGCTCTCATCAAAGTAGGGATCGTCAAAGGTGTCGAAAAGAGGGCTGGCCAAGCCAGCTTCGGTCAGGATGTCGCCGTCTTCATCGGCGCGTTCCACCGGTTCAGCCTCGGCCTCCTCGTCTTTGGCAACCGCCAGAGCGAACTCATCGAGCTCATCGCGGGTTGCCCGCGGCCCATCGTCGGTTTCCGGAATGACTGGACCTAGCAAAGCCAGCAACTCATCGAGCAGGGCCATGTCCGCTTCGGTCCACCGGATCGAAGCCATCTCTCGTTCCGAACAGCGAGGCCGGAAAAGCCTGGTCACGTCGTCAATCGACAGACCCGCCTTGCGGCCAGCCACTCGTAGAAGAGCCGGTGATCCCAGCAAGTCGTTCAGCGCTTGTTCTGGGGTGAGCGGCGGAAAGTGTGCGAGGGCGAAGCGACGGACATCGGAGCTTTCGTCGAAACTCTGCCTCGCTTCATCAAGGTTGTGAAAAGAAGGATCGTAGACCTCGGCACTCAACCGTTCGATAATCAGCGACCGAAACTCGGCGGCACAATCATTGTGATGGCGGTGGCGAACCGCTCGCTCAAAGACCCCGTCCAGAACCTCCCGGGATAGCCGGACCGATCGCGACCCGTACCAAACCCGAAGTTCAGCTTTAGGGCGCCGTTGCCGAAGCTGAATGGCCACATCGAGCAGGCTGGCCATCTCGACCGTACCTTTTAGCTCTGCGGTCGCTGGCTCTTCTTCCGCCCCGACTGAAGCACCCCGATACAGCCCGGAGATCAGGACCGAAACAACGCCGCTTTCGCCCAGCGAGGGCAACACGTCGGCGATGTAGCGTAGAAAGCGTTTGCTCGGGCCGACCAGCAACACGCCTGACTCAGCCAGTTCGACTCGCTGGTCGTAGAGCAAATAGGCGGCGCGGTGGAGGGCGATCACTGTTTTGCCGGTGCCCGGTCCACCCTGTACCACCAACGTTCGATCGGCCGGTGCTCGCACCACTCGGTCTTGCTCGGCCTGAATCGTTGCCACCACCGACCGCATTCGGTCGCCCGTCGGTGTTCGGAGGCTCGCCAGGAGCGCGGCTTCGCCCCGCAACGATGAGAGTTCACGTTCATCGGCCTGTTTGAACATCTCACCGAGATCGAAGATTTCGTCGGTGTAGTCAACGAGGTTCGATTCGGTACCGGGCGATGGGTCGTCGTAGATGAGATGGCGTCGGTGCACGACACCGAGCGGTTCGATCGGTGTAGCTCGATAGAACGGCACGGCGGCCCGCGCCCGCCAATCGACGAGGAGCGGCTCATCACCATCGAGTACGGTGCGACGGCCGATATAGAGCTGTTGGCCTTCCGTATCGCTCATCCGACCGAAGGCCAACGCATCCCCTTGAGCCTCAAGGTCGGCGACTCGGCGAGCCGCATACATGGCCTGCTGTGAGGTCTGACGCACCAGCACTGCCCGGATGGCGGCATCGGCTTCGGCATCCTCGTCGATAATGTCTCGAATGCCGTCTTCGATGGCTTCGGCCGCATCGGCTGCTAGGCCCTCAGCCATGCGGCGGCTGCGAACGAGATAGGCCTCGTGGACAGCCCAGATGCGTTGCAAGGCAGAGCGCTCTCGGTCGAGCTCAGAGGATCGGCGCCGAGAGGTCACAGGGTCAAACTACCGGCTCCGGGTCTCGCTCGTTCGCCGGGCGTGCCCACGATGAAGATCCGTACCAGCCAAGGCGGCTATGAACCGTCTCGAATCTGACGATTGAGACCTTCGGTGGCGTCGATGAACTCCTCGATCATGTCGTACACGACCTGGGATGCAGGCTTAACCTTGTTCATGGTGCCGACGATCTGGCCAACAAAGTAGTTGGCCAGCTTCTCAGCGCCTGAACCCGGGCGATGGGCCGATCGATCAATACGTTGGATCGCCTTGCCGATCAAGACCGGCTGCATCGGCATGCCGAGGGGGCCAGGGGTCGCCGGGTCTTCCCACTCATCGGTCCATGCCGAGCGGAGCTGGCGGGCTGGCTTGCCGGTCCGCGATCGCGATCGCAGGGTGTCTGAAGATGTGGCAGCGAGAAACTTGTCTTTAACCACAGGATGGGTTTCTGCCTCCTCGGTGGTTAGCCATACCGAGCCGCACCAGACGCCTTGGGCTCCTAGCGCCATGGCGGCCGCCATCTGTCGGCCACGGCCGATGCCACCGGCTCCAAGGACGGGCATGTCGCCGACAGCGTCAACGATTTCGGGGATCAGAACCATGGTGCCGATTTCGCCCGTATGGCCGCCGGCTTCCGAACCCTGAGCGATTACCAGGTCGACGCCAGCGTTCACATGGCGCTCGGCATGTTGCGCTTTGCCAGCCAGAGCGCCGATCTTTTTGCCGGCGGCCTTGGCCTGGTCGATCATGAACGCCGGTGGCGGGCCGAGGGCGTTGACCAGCAGAGCCGGATTGTAGGCCAGCGAGATGTCGAGCTGTGGGCCGACCTGGCCGGCCGACATCGGCGCTGGGGCGTCACCGCTACCAACACCGAGCCCTCGCGAGGAATCATCGTCGGGCAACTCCGGAACGTCGTAGCGCTCCAGAATGTCGTTGAGAAACTCGCGGTGTTCTGCCGGGATTCGTTCGTGAACATCGCCCATCGTCAAGCCGCCGCCGTCCGAACCTTCGTACTTGGCGGGAACGATGACATCGACGCCGTACGGGTGATGTCCTTGGAGTTCTTCCTCGATCCAGGCCAGGTCGACCTCGAGCTGTTCGGGCGTATGTCCGGCAGCGCCGAGCACACCCATTCCTCCTGCTTTCGATACCGCTACAACCACATCGCGGCAGTGGGTGAAGGCGAGGATCGGCACATCGATGCCGAACATTTCGGTTACTGCGTTTCGCATAGTTCACTTCCAGCTGGATCGAGTGCGGCACGTTCGTTTGCGCCGTCGTAGGCTCCGACAGAGAAGCCGACTTTGGCCCCCTGCCGCCCCCGTCGCTAAGGTACCACCGAGCCTCTAGGCCCGACCAAACGCTACGACTGCCGGTCTCCGACCAAGGGAGCGAATGCCATGGACGTAAAAGCTGTACACGCCGACCTCGTCGCTGAACAAGCAGATCTCGATGCGATCGTCTCCACGTTCTCCGATGAGCAGTGGGCATCGGACTCGCCCTCGCCCCGGTGGAGCCTGGCCGATCAGATCGGCCATCTGACCTACTTCGACGAGACTGCGGCTATCGCCATAACCGACCCGGAGCGGTTCCGAGAACTGGCAACCCAGCTGGCAGAGATGGCAGCCTCCGCTCCGACTGACGTCGACGACCTGACCCTCGGCCAGTATCGCTCTATGGCGCCGACCCAGCTCCTTGAGGCCTGGCGCACAAATCGCGCAACGTTGAGTTCAGCAGCGGAGCACCTCGCCAACGACGACCGAGTGATCTGGTACGGCCCCTCGATGGGTTCGCGTTCGTTCCTTACCGCCCGGCTGATGGAAACGTGGGCCCACGGACAAGACATCGTCGACACCGTCGGCGCAGAACGGGCCCCAAGCGACCGCTTACGCCATATCGCCCAGCTCGGTTTCATCACCCGAGACTGGAGCTACAAGGTGCGGGGCCTCGATCCCCTCAATGTGCCGGTTTCCGTTTCGCTTGAGGCCCCATCGGGAGGCACCTGGGAGTTCGGTCCCGCCGATGCTACGGCTCGGGTAGCCGGGCCCGCTCAGGATTTCTGCCTGATCGTGACCCAACGACGCCACCTCGAAGACACGACGCTTGAGGTCGTGGGCGATGCGGCTCGTGACTGGATGCTGAAAGCGCAAGCCTTTGCTGGCGGCCCAACCGAGGGCCCAGCCGCAGGCGCCTGGGCCTAGGCGACGGGGGCTCTCAACATCAGGGCGCTGCGCACAGCCCGACAGGTGAGGGCGTCGTCTTGGTTGTAGCCGCGGTGCTCGAACACCACGACACCCTGGTTTGGTCTCGACTTCGAAGGGCGCGATGATTGCACCTCGGTCTCGACTCGAAGGGTGTCGCCGTGGAACATGGGAGCGGGGAACACCGTCTCGCTGAACCCGAGATTGGCCACCGTCGTACCCAACGTTGTCTCGTGCACGCTGATGCCAACGACCATGGCCACTGTCAGCATCGAATTGACGAGCGGCCGTCCGAACTCGGTCTCGGATTCGGCGTAGGCGAAATCGAGATGGAGCCAGGCTGGATTCATCGTCATCGAGGTGAACAGCACGTTGTCGGACTCGGTGATCGTTCGTCGAATGGCGTGGTGGATAACGAGCCCTGGGGTGAGCTCCTCGAACCATTTGCCACCGTGGGGCCGGGGGTTGGGGGCCTCGCTGGATGTCATGTTGCCTCCTGGCTGTCGCTGTTCTGGGTCGCATCACGTCCGGCTCGAGCGAGAACGCTTCTGGCCTGGGAAGCGAGCGGTTCATCGACCATCTGGCCTTCAAAGTCGATGGCGGCCAAGCCACGCTCTTGCGCCTCGGCGTAGGCGGTTAAGAGCCTCCTCGCCCGTTCGACGTCAGCGTCGGATGGGGTGAACGCTTCGTTCGTCAACGCTACTTGGCCAGGATGGATACAGAGCTTGCCGGTGTAGCCCAGATTGCGAGCCTCTAACGCTTCGCGTCGAAATCGATCATCGTTGCGAAAGTCGGTGACCACCTGGTCATAGGTTGCGATGCCCGCCAGGCGGCCGGCCAAGACCACCTGAGATCGGGCGTAGTGCACCTCGTCGTTACCTTCGGTTCGCACCCCACCCATGTCGGCGATGAAGTCTTCGGCGCCGAAGTAGGCAGCCACGATCCGTCCGTGAGCCAGCACGTCACGGGCGTCGGCGACACCACGTGCGGTTTCGATCCCGGCCATGATCCCAACGTGGCCGAGCCCCTGGCGATCGAGGGCGCTGGCTACCTCATCCACGTCATCCGGTGTTTCCAGCTTCGGCACGACCACGGCCGAAACCTCGGGTGCAAGCGCTCCGGCGATGTCGTCGACGAACCACTCGGAGACCAAGGCGTTGACGCGAACAAAGACCCGACAACCCGCTTCCACCAGTTCCGGGGTCATCGTTCTGGCCACGACCCGGGCCTCGGCCTTAGCCCCGGCTGGCACGGCATCCTCACAGTCGAGGAAGACGGCGTCAGCACCGCGTGTAGGCAGCTTGGCCACGAAGTCGGGGCGTACCGCAGGTGCGATCAGCACCGACCTCACGCCTCCGAGACCGGTGGTCGAATGCTCGGATGGTTCGGTTGTCACGTGCTCATTCATCGCTTCTAGACAGTAGCCGCTCGACCGGTATCCCCTCGAAGTGTCGAGCGGAGTATCAACACCCGATGGGCCGCTTCGCCTCGGTCAGACGTGAGCCCTAGGATGGTCGGCAATGGCTACTCCCGAGGTTGTCCCCGTCCTAACCGAAGGCATCGCTCTAGGTGAGTGCCCTACCTGGAGCGTTGTCGAAGATGTCCTCTACTGGATCGACATCGACGGCCGCAGCCTGCATCGCCACGACCCATCGAGCGGAACCAACGATGTTTGGGCGCTGCCTGGCCGTCCCGGGTCGCTCGCCCTTACCGCCACACCTGGCCGCCTACTCGTCGCCGTCGAACACGACCTGTTGTGGGTCGACCTCACCGCCGGTGACGAGCCCCGGCTAGCTCCGATGCTCAACCTGGAGAAAGGGCCGGATCGAGTTCGCCTGAACGACGGAAGAGCCACACCGGAGGGCCGGTTTCTCGTTGGTTCGATGTGGGACGACGTGAACGAGCGGCGCTCTGAAGGCTCGCTCTACCTCGTCGGACCCGACGGCCCCGCCACGCTCGAGACAGACATCGGGGTGGCCAACGGATCCGCCTTCGACCTAGAGCGCGGCCGCATGTACTTTGCCGACACGTTTGCTCAGACCGTTTGGATGTACGACTACGACCGCGCCACCGGTTCAGTGACCAATCGCCAACTCTTCCTTGACTACGAACCACTGCCCGGTTTTCCCGACGGTGCCTGCGTCGATGCCGACGGTTGCTATTGGTCGGCTGCGGTCGGTTCGGGGTCCTTGGTTCGGGTAACGCCCGAGGGGGCGGTGGATCGACGGGTTGAGCTTCCGGTTGAGATGCCGTCGATGCCTGCCTTCGGCGGGTCGGATCTCTCGACGCTCTACGTCACGGCCATCGCCTCCGAATCCGGGTCTCCCGGTGGACTGTTCGCGCTCGACGTCGGCGTCGCTGGACGGCCTGAGCCGACCGTCGATCTTTTGGAAACTGCTCTCAAGCCCAACGGCTAAACCAACCGCTAGCTCAGCTGGGCTCGCTAGCGAACGCCTTGAGCGCCTCGTATCAGGGCGCCGGGGGTAGCCCCCGTCGATTCACCGTCGGCCACAATCTCGACACCATTCACAAAAGTGTGGCGGTAGCCGTCGACACGTTGGAGCAGTCGTTTGCCTCCAGCCGGGAGATCAAAGTGAATCTCGGGTGCGTGAAGCTTCATGCCGTCGAAATCCAGCACGTTGATGTCGGCCTTGTAGCCCGGTGCCAGCAGACCACGATCGAACAATCCGACAGTCTCGGCGGTCAAACGCGATTGTTTGTGCACGATTGCCTCCACGGGGATTTGCCCGTGAGGACGATCTCGAGCCCACCACTGCATCAAGGTGGTCGGGAAGCTCACATCACAGATCGTTCCCACATGAGCTCCACCGTCGGACAGACCGGGAACAGCGGCCGGGTGCTGGATCTGCTGACCGACAACATCGAGATTGCCTCCGTAATAGTTTGCCGCTGGCAAGTAGAGGAGGCCCTTGCCATCATTGGCTAGGAGCAGGTCGTAGACATACTCGGCTGCATCCTGACCGGCGCGTGAGGCTCGGGCGGCGATCGAGTCGTCCATCGACGGCTCATAGTTTGGAGGGTTGCCGAGTTCGAACATGAACTGGAAGCGACCGGTCGTTCTGGCCCCGAGGACATGACTGTTCTCATCGACGCTGATCTCGCCCAGGATCTTCTGCTTCACCTCGTGGCCTGCCATCAACGCCATGCGCTCGTCGTGGGGAAGCAAGGCAAGTTCGTTGTAAAGGGTTGAACCCATAAAGGGGCTGAGCGTGGCCTGATGTCCCATCAGCAAGCCGATGGCTCGAGCGCCAACCTGGCCTCGCATCAAGATGCCCCGCTCGGTAGCGGCCTGGCAGCGGTCGAGCAACTCCAACCATTGGTCCGGTTGACGGTTGCTCTGGGCGATGGAGGTAGACAGGGGCAGGCCAGATTCGGCCGCCATGGCCTCGATCAGTTCGAATTCACCATCGAGATCGAAGAAGTCGCTGATGACCTGGAGAACAGCTGGCCCGCCTGCAGCCACGCCCTTTGCGATACCGATCAGCTCATCGGCCTCGGCCTTGAGGGTTGGCGTGTCCTCGCCAAGGCTGGTCTTGTGATTCAACGTGCGGCTGGTGGAAAAGCCGAGTGCGCCAGCGATCACTGCGTGGGTCGCCAGTTCGGCCATCTGAGCGATGTCATCGGCGGTCGCTGGTTCCTGGCGCGCTCCTCGCTCGCCCATCACGTGGAGACGAAGCGCCCCATGGGGAAGCTGGGCGCCGAAGTCGATGTCTCGAGCTTGACCGTCGAGGAAGTCCAGGTAGTCGCCAAACGATTCCCACTCCCAGCTGAGGCCTTCGTGAAGTGCTGCGCCGGGAATGTCCTCGACGCCTTCCATCAGCTGGATGAGCCGCTCGCGGTTGTGCACGGCGACCGGCGCGAATCCGACACCGCAGTTGCCAGCGACCACGGTCGTAACACCGTGCCAGCTGGAGGGGGCTAGCTGCGAATCCCATGTGGCCTGGCCGTCATAGTGGGTGTGGATGTCGACGAAACCGGGAAAGACCATCAAGCCGTCGGCGTCTTCCTCTCGTCGGGCCCGTCCATCGACATCGCCAACTTCAGCAACGACGCCGTCGACGACGGCAACGTCGGCTTGGCGGGGCGGGGCGCCAGTCCCGTCGACGACGGTTCCGTTGCGGAGGACCAGATCGTACTCAGCCATTGACAGCTCCGAATCTGTTCGGGGTACGACGAGTATCTCGGCGAGAGTCGTCAAAACAACAATACCGAACCGCAGCGCTCGGTTTCAAAGTGAACGCCTTCCGGCCTATGGCGACGCCGAAGGCTTTCCCGGCTCACGGATCGCGTAGGCCGCAAGCAGCCCAGCTCCCGCAACGCCGCAACCGATGGCAAAGGCGGTGGCGAACCGGTCCTGGGTCGCCTCATCGCCCACCAGGATGTTCATGAGCTGAACGCCGGTCACAATACCGATGAACATCAGTTGCTGGCTCATTCCGTTGGCCACCCCCATGTCGCGAGCATCGACGTTGTCGACCACCATTGCGGCCACCGAAGGCTGAGAGATACCTGCCGAAAGGCCAGACAGAACCAGCCCGACGACGATCAGACCGATCCCAACCATGTCGGTGCGATAGGAGGCGCCGATAAAGGCGGCCATCGACACGATCATCGCTATCGCTCCCAAGATGATCGGACGGCGCTGGCCGATACGGCTTGGCAAGTAACCGCCGAGCGGCGACGCAAGGCTGAAGCTCGCCGGCCGTGGCACCAGCAGCAAAGCGATGGCCGAAAGCGTCCATCCGTACTGATCGCCGAGCAAGGCAGGGGTGACGACGAACCCACCCATGTAAGCGAACTGGACAAAGGACGACGAGACCATGGGCAAGGTGAAATTTCGTCGAGCGAAATAGTCGAGCCGCAGCATGGGGGCTGGAACCCGTCGCTCGATCCGCACGAAAAGGGCGAAGGCGGCGATGGTGGTGATCAGGAGCAGCCAGACCGTCACATCGGTGATGAGAGCGCTGAGTCCTTCGGCCTGGGTCAACGTTGTGAGCCGGGTGATCAGGAGAAGCCCGCCAAGAACACCGATGCCAAGAGCGGCACCTCCGGCGTAGTCGATGTTCTCTACCGGATCCCGAGGCGTTGGCCGTAGAAGTAGAAGCGAGGCCACGAGCGCGGCAAGGGTGATAGCGGCGAAGCCGACGAACAGCCATCGCCAACCGATCTGGTCGATGAGTGGGCCGCCGACAACAAGTCCGATCGTCGGTGCCCCCGTCATGGCGAACTGGAACCAGCCGACCGCGGTCGTTCGCCGTTCCGGACCATAGGCGTGCATCATGAGAGCCAGAGCATTCGGATTCACCAGAGCTCCGGCGAAACCAAACACGACGCGAAACACGATCAGCGACGTTGCGTCCCACGCCAGGCCGCAGGCCAGCGTCGATGCGGCAAGGCCAGCCAGGCCGATCAGAAAGACCTTGCGATGGCCGTGAGTGTCGCCGAGCTTTCCCGCGAGTGGTGTGGCCACGGCCATCGCCAACATCAAGCCGGTGATGGCCCAGGTCAGCACGGCGCGCGTGGAACCAAGATCCTCTGCGATCTGGCCGAGTGCTACGGTCACGATGGTCATCAGCGACCCGAACGCCATCATCGAGGCCATGACCAGGCTCAACAGAACGAGACGGTAACGCCGGTCCGAATGCACATCGTGAGGTTCGGGATGCTCGGCCGATGGCGACGCCTTCGACACCGAGGTGTCAGACATAGATGCCCCCACGATCGCCAACCGTTATCGAGCCATAGCGATCGGCAAAGGCGGGAGGGAGCTGGCGGTCTCCAGGGATCGACAACCACAACCGCAGGAGATGGCGCGGTGCATCCGGCTTGTCGACGAAGGCCGTGCGATCGTGGAGCAAGGCGTGGTTGTAAACAAACTGAAGATCGCCAGGTTTTAGGTCCATCCGAAGATGAAGGGTCTCGTCTCCTGCGATCTCATCGAAGAGGTCGAGCGCCTTGGCTTGCTCGGCGCTCAATCGCGGCGCCTTGAGAAATCGTTGGGCCGACTCGATGTACTGGCGTTGGTAGAGCACGGTCAGGCGATCCTCGAACCAGTTGAGAACCGGCACGACGAAGAAGGGCTCGGCACCAGGGGGCACCTCACCACGGCGGTCGGTTGCGACCGGCTCAAAGAGAAGGGCGGCCAGCGCCGGATCGCGTTCCAGCATGATGTTATAGACGGTGGCAGCGCTCACGAGCAACGACTGGCCACCGCTGGCTGCCTCCTCTAGGCACAGGAGGGCCACGACGTCACACGAATCGGTGTGGAAGGTTTGACGCTGGTTGGTCTGATAGATCCGAACGGATGGGTCGGCCGCGTCGAGGCCAACATTGCGGACATGACCGACCAGGTCACCATCTGCATTCTGCGGCCGGACCTGGCCCAGATGACCACCGATACCGCCGAGCAAGGCCTGTCGGCCGTCGGCGTCGAGTTCGGCGGTAGGTAGCGCCCGCACCAGTTCGAACCCTCGGCCGAAGAGAAGTTGTCGGCGGAGCTCGGCCAGCCTCGGACCGAGTGTTGGCAGCCTGAAGTGCTCCACTCCGAACGGCTTCGAGCTGTCTTCTTGCGCCCGCAGAAGGCTCTGCGTCGCTTCGAGTAGCTCATCGATGTGTTGATCGGCGAGCGTCCAGCTCCACTGACTCGGATCAGCGGCCATGGTATGTCCATGCCAGCAGTGGGCCCCCTGCTGGCGGGGGGCCAGCGGGTAAAGGCGGTCGGGGGATGCAGGCACGGCGCGAATGGTACAGAGCCAGAACAGAACGAACCAAGTCATATCCCACATCCATGATCCCTTGCCCGCGTTCAACAACGAGGCTTGCATGCCGACAGGAGTCGCTCACCACCGAATCGGGAGGATCCGTCGCGTGCGTCGCCCTTTGAGAATCATCTGCTCCTGGATTATCGCTCTGAGCATCATCTTGCTCTCGGCGAACAGCGCTACAGCGCTACCGTCTCCTGAACTTCAACCCGAAGATGTGTCACCACCCCAGATCGTAGATCTCCAGTACCGAGATCTTCTCGGACGCGCTCCCGACGCCTCAGGGCTCGGCTACTGGAGCGGTCGGGTATCGTCTGGCACCGCTATTGCCGATGTCGTCAACTCGATGATCGATTCCAAGGAAGCGGGCGGTGCCTACCGCCCCGTCATCCGGCTCTACCGTTCCGTCTTCCTCCGTCCGCCCGATTACCGAGGCCTGATGTATTGGGTCAAAGTGATGCGGACCGGAAGCTCGATGAAGAAGGTGGCGAACTGGTTTGTTGCTTCTTCAGAGTTCCAGAGACGCTATGGCGCTCTCGATGACGATGCCTTCATCGACCAGATTTATCGCAACGTTCTCGGTCGCCGCGCCGATCCTGGCGGCAAGGCCTTCTGGCTAGGAAAGATGAATAGCGGTATGACCAGGGGCGAGGTGGTGCTCGGCTTCTCGGAGTCTGGCGAAAACATTGCTCGAACCAGAGTCTCAAACACCATGTCCTTGCTCACCGCAACGATGTTGCGTCGGGTGGCGAACCCCGAAGAAGTCGCAGCCTGGGATGCCGGACCTCAGACCTTGACCACTCGGCTCCTCGTCGAGCGCGTTCTGAACGACCCCGAATACCAGCGGCGACTGGCCAGCCTGTTCCCTGAACAGCATCCGCTCACCGGCCAAGCCACGAACGCTGCCGCCGCTCGGCCCGCCGTCGCTCTCAAAATCGACAACGTCGACCAGGCGCGACCCCAAACCGGTATCGGCCGGGCCGATGTCGTCTATGAAGAAATGGTCGAGGGGTCCCTCACCCGACTCATTGCCATCTTCCATAGCCAGCTACCGCCGACGGCCGGACCCGTGCGCTCGGTTCGCGTCTCCGACTTTGATGTGTTGGCTGCCTACAACCGGCCGTTGTTGGGTGCCTCCGGTGCCAATCCCGGCGTGTTGTCGGCTCTTAAGGATGCCCCCGTCGTCAATGTCAACGCTCTCGTCTCGCCTCACTATTGGCGTGACACCTCGCGTCGGGCGCCTCACAACCTCTACACCAGTCCAAGCAAGCTTCTGAGCCACGCGCCTTCGGGCGCAGCCGCGCCGCCAGCCATGTTCCTCACCGGCCATCGCGACGCGGGCGCCTCGGTAAAGGGCGTGACCGTAGCGTTCGGCAGGGCGACAGCTAACTGGACATGGGACGCGACGCAAGCCCAGTGGCGCCGGAAACAAAACGGCACCGACCACGTCGATAAGACCGGAGGACCGATCGGGGCCGAAAACGTTGTCGTCATGGTCACCAGCTACACCCCCAACGCCATCGATGCCAACTCGCCAGAAGCTCACACCGTTGGCACGGGACGAGCCATGATGTTCCTGAACGGCACGGTCGTCGATGGTACGTGGAAGCGAACGGAGGCAACGGCACCGATCAAGTTCTACGACAAGTCTGGTCGACAGGTTGTCTTCCGTCCGGGCCAGACATGGGTTGAACTCGCTCCTCCCGGCACCATCACGATCCATCCGGCCTAACGTTTCGGCGGAACCCCGGATCGCACAAAGGCCACGGCCTCTTGCACGTTGCGAGCCACGAATCGTTCGAGTCGAGGTGAAGCCATAAAACGGGCCGCTGCCGCGAGCGGCAAGCTTGAACCCGCCACCGGTGCCTCGACCGCCACACATCGCGCCAGCTTGATCAGGTGGGCCTGAACGATAAACGAACCGGCACCATCGAGCAGGCTTGCCTGTTCGATGGTGGCCGCTACCTCGAGCGGATCGTTGCCCAGAGCAAGCGCCACCGCCTTGTCGGGCTGTGCACCGATCACCGCGTTGAGGAGATCTTCTGGTGCATCCCAACGACACGGCTCGACCGGCGACGATGCAATCGTGCCAAAGCGTCGGTCGGCCCGACCACTGTCGTAGGCCAGCCACACGGCAAAGAAGGCGAGCCGGATCGTGTCGACTGATGGAGCATGACGCCAGGCCCAACGGGCCGCGTTGGCGTAGGTCAGTACATGGGTGATATCGAGCCAACCGAAGTCGTTGTCAAGATCGGTCTCCACGTCGAGACGGTGTCGAAGTAGACGCTTCGAACCAGCCAGAAGCACCGCAGTAAGCAGCCGTTCGACACCCGCGCCGGCCGCCAGAGCTTCGAGGGCCAAACCGATAGGCGGCTCCACGGCGTCAACGATGCCGTCGCTCAAGGCTTCGATTCCGTCCCACTCGCTGGTAGGCACCGCCAGAAGGGCTTCGAGGTTTGCCTCGTCGAGTACCCGACGCGTCTTGCGCATATAGGGCAAGAGATCCTCGCGGGTGCTGTTTACCAAAGCGACGGTGAGCTCACCCAGCAAGACAGGGTGTACGTCTCGGTCCAGTCGTTCTACCAGTTCGAATACCTTCTGAACGTAGATCGCTCCGTGACCGTAGCTCAGATGATGTTGACTGGCAGCGGTGATAAACCAACGCCGAAGCTCGTCGATCGGCATCGAGCAATCGAGGGCGCTGCGCAGCTGAGCTCGCGCCTGTTCCAAATCTTCATTCTCGATTGCGGCCGCGAACCGGTCCTGGTCTGGCTGGGCTGCGGGCTTGGGCCACGCCTCACGCCGGATCGGGCGGCCCCGCGTCGTCTCGGCTAGTCCGGAGAAGGCTTGGGTGAGAGGCAAGGCTCGGTCAAGGCCGTCGTAACCGCTCGTCATGGCGAGGGCGTCGGCGGCCATCGCCGTTTCGTGGCCAGTCCCCCACTCGGTTCGCTGTACCGTGTCGATTAGAACCCGCGCCATGATGTCGGTCGGCGCTGCGCCATGGGCGAGGAGACGACTCGTATCTCGAGCGATCTGGCCTACGTAGTTCCTCGCTATACCGCGTTCAAGGCTGGGCCATAGCCGTTCGCGCTCTTCTTCGTCACTCGGAACCTCGATGGTCACGAACACTTCGCCGTCCTGCACCTCGACGCTATGGCAGGCCACGTCCTCTTCGCCCATAACGCACACGCCGTCGGCGGCTCTGAACTTCCAGTTGTGCCACTGACAGGTGATCATCTCGCCATCGAATGCACCCGTCGCCAGTCCGTAGCCCTGGTGGGGGCATGCATTGTCGAGAGCGTGAATGCCTTCGGCACTCCGGGCCACGACGAGGCGACGATCACCGACGCTAACGGCCTTCATCTGCCCCTCAGCGAGGTCATCGAGTGGGCCGACGGAGCCACGAAAGCTTGTGGGCGTCGACAACGGTGTGTCAGTCGGTCGAGATTCCATACCTCTGTTTTTACTATCTCACGTGCACTCGAGATCAAGAGGTATCGTCAAATTTTCTTGACGGCGATCGCCTTCAGATAGTGGCCCTCGACATGTCGGACCGGGTGATCGACGTCGTGCTGGGAAACCCAAAGCGGTGATCTGGCTGCGGTCACACCAAGGACTGTGTCGTGAAATCGGTCCTCGGTAACATGAGCCGAGCAGGAGGCCTGTACGAGGTGGCCCCCGGGACGGACCGTACGAAAAGCCAGCCGGGTCAAGGCCCGATAGGCGTCGACCGCACGCTCGGTCTGGCTGCGCCGAGTCGCGAAGGCCGGCGGATCAACGATGACGAGATCAAAGCTCTCCGGCGGCAGATCGGCGAGTACGTCGAAGGCGTCGCCCAGGATCGTTCGCGGCTCCGGCAGATCATTGATAGCGAAGTTTCGCTTCGCCGTAGCAAGCGAAGGGCTAGAGATATCGGTGAGAACGACCTCCTCGGCTCCCGCCGCCGCGGCATGAAGCCCGAATCCACCGGTGCAAGAAAAGACGTCGAGTACTCGTCCCCGGCCGAGTTCAGCGGCTCGTCGACGATTTTGACGTTGATCGAAGAAGTGGCCAGTTTTGTGGCCGGTGATCACATTGGCTTCCAACTGCAACCGATTCTCGGTGAAGCGAACTCGGCCGTCGCCCACAGAACCCCACAACTCTTTTGCCGGTTGCGCCCAAGCAAGACGCTCTAGATTCGTCTGGACCTGATTCGACAGACGAAGGACGCCTGCATCGAAATGAGGCGAAAGGGTCTCGACCAGCCAGGGAAGCAGGCGAATCCAGGCCAAGGTGTACACCTTCAGAACGACCACCGTGTCGTAGCGGTCGACGATTAGACCCGGCAGACCATCGCCTTCCCCATTGATCAGGCGCATGCCAGTGTTCTCAGACGCAAGCGACGAGCGGAGGCTACGCGCTTCGCCCACTTTTTCTGCCAGCCATGCCTGGTCGATCTTCGCCCGTTCCCGGGTCAGCACACGAAGGCCGATGTCAGACTCTGGGTCGAGGAGACCGAGGGCAGCCAGACGATCGTTGCGATCGAAAACAACACCGAGATCACCGGGCTCGGCCCTCCCCTTGATCTGGGTGATCGAATCAAGGTAGATCCACGGGTGGCCCTGACGAACCGCCTTCAGAGCACCCGGCTTCACTCGGACAGCTCGAGTCGGTAACGATTCCATCACTTCGACGACACTCGGATAACCTCAGCTACCTTCAGATCATAGGAAGCGTAGAAGGCATCCCTTCCTCGCTGCTGAGCCTCTCGATGCTCTGCGTGTTCTGCCCACGCTTGATGCGTCTCTTGTGACTCGAACTCGACGATCGTACAGCGCTCACCATCCTCGGCCAGAAAGGTCTTGACCGAGACGAAGCCGGGCATGGTCTTTGCCAACTCGGTTATGTGAGGAGAGAGTTCAAAATAGTCGTCGGTAGCGGCGTCATTCAGGACCGAACGAAAGACGGTGATGATCATTCGCTCCATCCTACGCGGTTGCGCGTCGGGCCCTTGTCTAACGGGCGCGGACCATCCCCTCTGGCCTGCATCATGGGCGGCAACTAGCGTGGAGCTAGCCAAAGATCCTGGAGGAACGACCGATGACGGAGCTGTGGAGGCTGGGGGCCGTAACGCTGGCCAGCAGGATACGAGACCGAGCGGTTAAGCCAAGCGAGGTGATGGCTTCGGTTCTAGCGCGTGTAGAAGCCATGAATCCCACGCTCAACGCCATCACCTTCGATCTGTCTGATCGGGCGATGGAGCAGGCCATCGCCGCCGACACTCTCGTCCTCGGGCCAACGAGCGAACAGCCTCTCCTTGGGGTTCCGGTGACGATCAAGGAGAACGTCGATATGAAGGGCCTGCCAACCCCTAACGGAGTGGCTGCCTTCAGCGACATCGTCGCCACCGAAGACGCTCCGCTGGTCAAGAATCTCCAAGCGGCAGGCGCCATCGTGATCGGACGCACCAACACGCCTGAATTCTCGATGCGGGCGACCACCGACAACCCTCTCCGAGGTCGAACGATCAACCCTTGGGACAGCGACTGTTCTCCCGGCGGCTCTTCCGGAGGCGCTGGCTCGGCCTGCGCCGCTGGCCTTGGTGCTATTCACCACGGCAACGACATCGGGGGCTCACTGCGATTCCCAGCCTTCGCCAATGGCGTAACGACGATCAAGCCGACAACGTGTCGTGTCCCTGTTTTCAATTCATCCGCTGCCGCTGAGCGGGGCCCTCTCGCCCAAGCCATGTCGGTTCAGGGCGTGATCGCCCGCCACGCCGCCGACGTCGGCGCGGCCATGCAGATGATGATCCGACCCGACCCGCGAGACCCGAACTGCCCGCCGGTCCCCTGGCAGGGTCCTGACCTTGGACGGCCTCGCGTCGCGTTCACCACCGAATCCGGCGGCTACGACATCCACCCAGAGCTCGTCGCCATGGTGCGCCGGGCCGCCGACATCCTGGCCGACGCCGGATACGACGTCGTCGAGGTCGATCCTCCACCGGTTCGAGAAGCGGCACTTGAGTGGTTCCGAGCCGGCACAACCGAAATGCAGGTGACGATGGACGCAGCCATCAGAACCCACGGCAGCGAAACCATAAACCGCATTTTCGGTTGGTACTACGAGCTCTCAGAGATCCTCGATCGCGACGGCTACATCACGGCGTTGGCTGACCGAACGAGACTTCAACGAGACTGGAACCTCTTTCTGGCCGACCATCCCCTCCTGATTACTCCATTCCTGATGCGGCCAACCTACGACTGGAACTATGACGCCGAATCGCTCGACAACGTGACCGACCTGTTCGAGTCGGCCATCTACTCCACCGGAATCAACTATCTCGGTCTCCCCGGCGGCGTCATCGGCATGGATCTCGTCGAAGAACGACCGGCTGCTATCCAGATCGTTGGCCAACGGTTCCGAGAAGATCTCATCTGTGACGCTCTGGCCACCATCGAAGATGCCAACGGTGTGCTCGTCGAGCAGCTTTGGGATCGCGAGCACATCGATGCTTGAGCAGGCCCAGCGCTTCGCCCACACGGTCGTCGAGCCATCGGCCGCAGCGTGGGAGACAGAGCGGCGCTTTCCCCGAACCGCTCTCGACGCCGCGGCACGCGATGGGCTTTGCGGCCTCTTTGTGCCAACAGTGCAGGGTGGCGCAGGGCTCACGACCGTCGAAGCTGGTGAGGTATTGGGTGTGGTCGCAGCGGCCGACATGGCCGTCGCGTTCTCTCTGGTGTGCCACAACAACTTGGCCGGTGCTCTTGCTCGACGCGGTTCGAACTATCACCGCGAAACGTATCTCGACAGCCTGCTCAACGCCTCCTCAGTCGGCGCCTTCCTCCTCACCGAACCTGGCACCGGCAGCGACGCTGCCGCCATCACCACCAGGGCGACCGAAACGGCAGCCGGCTGGCTACTCAATGGTGAAAAGGCATGGGTGACGAACGGGACCGACGCCGATGTCATGAACTGCTATGTGCAGACCCAGCCAGGAAGCGGGGCCAAAGGAATCGCCGCCTTCCTGGTCGAAGCCGATCAGCCCGGGGTCGATCGCCTACCGGCCTACGAGATGTTGGGCGCCCACGCCACCGGCACCGCCGGGTTCGGTTTCACCAACGTCGAAGTCGACCGCCATCAACTGTTTCTCGAGCCAGGAGTCGCGTTCAAAGCCGCCCTTTCCGCTATCGACCTGGCCCGAGTGATGGTGGCATTCATGTGCTGCGGCATGATCGAGAACGGCCTGCAGCTTGCCGTCGACCGCCTCCGCCAGCGCCAGGCCTTTGACCGACCGCTCGCCGACCAGCAAGGGCTTCGTTGGATGTTGGCTGACGTCGCCACCGATCTTCGCGCCGCACGCAGCCTCGCCCTTGAAGCGGCTGAACGGGTGGATGCCAAGGCACCCGATGCTGCGGTGGCATCCGCTCACGCAAAGAAGTTCGCAACCCGTGTGGCCCTAACCTCGCTGTCGCAATGCATGCAGGCCCTTGGTGCCGACGGGTTCCGTCACCCCAACCCGCTTCCCCGTCATTTGGCCGCAGCCAAGATGGCCCACTACCTCGATGGAACCACCGAGATTCAGAACATCGTCATCGCTCGAGACCTGTTCAACTAGCCAGGTTTCTTGTGCCTGCGAGCAGAGCCAGAGCTCGTTCAACCGCCAGCGACGGGCTGGCCAGGACCGGGATTCCGACGTCTAGGGTGTCGGCGAGCGGAGCCATCGTTGCCTGGGCCAAGACGACAACGTCTAGCCGCTCCTGGCTGGTTGCACAAGTATCAGTGATTCGATCAGCCAAGATGCTCAGGTAGCCCTCATTATCGCCAGCCTCAAGCCGCTCCCAAGCCTCGGGGCAGAAGATGGTAGTCAACGTTGGTGCTGCCCCAACCTTCTCGGCCAGCGGAGCAACCGACGAACACGTGCAGACAACCACATCGGCGCCATCTCGCACAAGGGCCGAGAGATGCTGGCCCACGGCCGCTTCGTGGTTCTCACTCTTGCCGCCAGCTCGCACTGCGGCGAGCAGAGATTCGTCTACCCGCTCAAGAACAGCCACGGCCTCGTGTACAACGTCACCGTCGGTGCCGCTCTGATCAACGAGCTGGCGAAAGGTTGGGATGTGGAGCGGCGAGGTGTGCAGAAAGCCGATCGTTGGCATCGCGAGAGCCTATCCCCGGCGCCCTGTTGGCGCCGGGCCATTCCGCGGGCCGAACGAGGACTAGAGGACTGCCGCTAGCTCGACCCCGATTTCCGCCGGTGTCACCGTCGGGGCGAATCGAGCGAGAACCTCCCCATCCCGACCGACGAGGAACTTCGTGAAGTTCCACACGATATCGGTCGTACCATCCTCGTTCGGTTTGGCGTGCGTCAGGAAGGTGAACAAGGGTGCCGCTCCCTCACCATTGACCTCTATCTTTGAGAACATCGGGAAGTCGACGTCGTAGGTCGACTGGGCGAAGGCGAGAATCTCAGCATCGGTGCCCGGCTCCTGGTCGCCGAACTGGTTGCAAGGGAATCCAAGCACCGCGAATCCTCGATCATTATTGTTCTGATGCAGCGTACGCAGACCTGCGTACTGAGGCGTTAGGCCTCACTTGCTGGCGACATTGACAACGAGACATACCTGGCCTTCGTACTGCTTCAAGTCCACCTGCTCGCCGGTGATCGACATCATGGTGAAATCGTGAAGACTGCTCATTGTGTGCTCCTCGTCCTGGCTGGGATCTGGCCCTTGTTCTAGCAGACATCGATGGCATCCTGTCGGCTCCAAGCACGGGCAACATCGGCCGATAGCTAAGGGACGAACAAACCCGGCCGATCGGCTAAGGATGGAAGCCACCGTCATCTGCGTCGCATACCGCACGCCCGTACTAGCGACGGATTGGCTTCCTCGAGACGCTCCAATGATCATCGTGCACAACGACGGGCACCTCGACCCCACGTCGGTCGCGCATCCAACGGTGGTGCACCTGCACCCGGGCTCAAACGTGGGATTCGGCGCCGCTATCAACCTCGCACTTGAACAGGTGACGACTCGTCGCACGATTCTCTGCAATCCCGACGCCTTGCTCGAACCGGCCCATTGGTTGGCCCTCGACGGCTCGCCTGAGGAGGTCGTGACAGTGCCACTGGTCGACGGTTCCGGTAAGACCACGAGCGTGGTCGCCCCCTACTGGACTCCGATCGCCCTGGCTATCACAACTATGCGGTTGGGAGCGCGGCTCGCTCCCCTCGGCTCAACGCGCCGTTCCCTGATTGGGCGCCTGCTCCCCGGCTGGTCGCGTCGCCAGCTCGACGACCTTGCCTCAACCCGCCACCATTGGTCGCTACGGGATCGTTGGGTCAGCGGCGCTGTGCTTTCGGTCGATACGGAACGCCTCCGATCGGTCGGCGGCTTCGACGACCGTTTCTTCCTCTACTTCGAAGACACCGACCTTTGTCGGCGACTCGCAGATCGATACCCAACGATGATGGCTCGCGTGGCCACAGTCGACCCGGCTACCCACGCGGTCGGAGCTAGCGCAACCGGATCGGGTTCGCGGCTGGTCGAAGCGATTCGCCGCCGTTCAGCCATTCGCTACGGGGCGAAACAGCAGGGGCTCCGCTGGCGTCCCTACCGACTAGCAGCTTCACTGCTCGATCGTTGATGAAACCCGACAAGGGCCTACGGATTGCCGTCGTCGCCAATCCGAAACCTAGCGCAGGGGCCGACCGTCGGCTTGAATCGATCCAGCAGCTGGCTGAATGGTGCGGTGCCGAGATTACGACGATCCGGCCGAATCTACGGCCACGCATTACGGGCATGGCTTCCACCTTGGTCGCCGCCGTCAACGGCCGCGTCGTGCCCGAAGCTTTGGCATGGGATGTGCCCGCAGTCCGGGCCCAGCTAGACCTTGTGCGACCCGAGCTGGTCATCTACCAAACCGCGCGCGCCTTTCACCCTACGCTCTTGGGGCCATGGCGGCCGGTTCTCGACTACGTCGACAGTCTCAGTCTGAGCTATGCGCAACGGGCCAAACTGTCGGCGCAACCAGCTGCCGCGGCGCTTACGGCACTAGCCGCCAGTCATCGACGTTTCGAGACGAAGCATCGGCCCAAATCGGTCGTTACGCTTGCCGCAGGCTGCCGCGGCGCCCGGATGCTGAACGCAACCTGGATCCCTAACCTGGCACAACCGCTTGGCGCACCCAATCCCCCGGCGCCGGCGCCCTATGACGCTGTCTTCTTCGGCACGCTGAGCTACCCGCCGAATGTGGAGGCGCTGCGATGGCTCGGCAGGCTCGCTCCCCATCTGAATGGTCTTCGCATCCTGGTAGCCGGCCGCACCCCAACCGCTGAAGTGCTCAACCTGGCCAAGAGTTCAGGATGGACACTGGTTGAAGACTTTCCCTCGCTCGGTTGGCTGGCCGAACAGGCCCATGTTTCACTCGCCCCGCTCCATTCGACAGCTGGCATCCAAAACAAGATCATCGATGCCGGGGTCCTCGGCATGCCCCAGGTGGCAACGACGGCCGCCCTAGCCGGATTCGACCAGACGACGCTTCCTCTCGACGGTCACGACGATCCGATCGACTTCGCCAACGAGGTCAAGCGGCTGCTCGACCATCCACGCCAGGCCCGCCAATCCGCCGATCGCTTGCGGCGCCATCTGCTTCGCGACCTTGGGCTTGAGGTCGTCGGTCCTCGATTCGCCAACGCGGTCGGCCTCGCGCTACAAGCGCAGGGTCGGCGTCCGATGATGAGCTAGCTCGGGGACGCCGAGCGATTCGATGATTGCTGGAGCTAACTCTTCTAGATCGAAACTCCCATCTGGCATCGAGGCCACGGGGGAATTTCCGACGATGACTGCGCCTCGCGGGGCGTGGCGTCCTGCCTTGTGTTCGGTCACCGCTACCCGACGGAATCCAGCCTGTGCAGGCGCAAAGACGGTGTCGTCGATCCTCACCGAGTCGACGTCGCCTCGAAAGTGATAGGTCATCGTCAATGTGCTGTCGGCTCGATCGACAGTCAACGGGCGGCCTTGGAGCAGCGTCGTCCCCAGCCTGCGCTCCACGTCTTTGGCCTTGGTCGCTGATTCAAAGCGGAGCGTGAGATGAGGAGCCATGGCATGAAGGACGACGGCGTCTTCATCGAGGCCCAGCGCCTGCACGAAAAGGTCGGCGTCGTCGAGAACAAGATCGTGATCGCCGCCCTCGTCGACCGGGCCGCCACCCTCTTGACCCATCGATGAGGCGAGTAGCAGCGTCCGGTCGCTCGCTCGGCAGAAGTCCAGCGTTTCGGCCAGGAGCCGATCGAGCTCGTGCATAGCCGCTGGTATCTCGCCCTGAAATCGATCGATCCAATCGTGATCGTAGGGATGCTCTGACCAGTCGTCCGGAAACGACGCTGGCCAGTACCGGTGCATCGCGGCGGCCACATGGTTTGTAAACAAGATTCCAAGGTCGGGATCGAACGTTTGCATCTGGCGCATGAAGACATCGGCCAGGAGCACGAACTGTGCGGTGCGCAGACGTTCCTTCGCCACGCGCCTCGATGCTACCGAGGCTGCGAGGTGACCCAGCCGGGCGAGTGTCTTGACCGAAACTCCGGCGCCTTTCAGCGAGCGCAGTCCAGCCATGTAGTCCGAGATCGGCACCACATTCGCAACCGCTCGACTATTGCGGCCCGTCATCGCCAGATTGAACGCTTGAAGCGGTTCCAACGAACGGGGCAGCGCTTCAGCGTCGCCAGCAAAGGCATCGGGCAAGGCGAATCGTAAGCCCAACTGCCCGCCCTGGTCGCCTAGCGGGGAGCTATGGAGCGTACCGACAAGGCCTACGGTTCGGTGCTCAGCGATGTGTTGCCAGTAGAGCGGGAACTCGGCTGGTTTAGGATCGCCGTACCAGTAGACGCCGTGTTTCTCGTAGGGCATGCCCGTGGCAAGCGTTGCCCAGGTCTGCGACGGATACAGCTCACGGTCGGCTTCCTCGAACACTTGAGACTCGCCTACCACCCCGGCATCGAGCAGGGTTGCGATCGTCGACTCCGGCTTCAGCTCGGCGTACCACCGGTAGAGCGTGAGCGGGATCTCGTTGGTCTCGATGACGATCAGGCGCCGCATACCTTCTTCGTCGGCCTTTTCGGCCCCGATCTGAAGATGCTGGCCGTCTGCTCAGGCCGCATCGAGTTGAATTTCGGTGGCTTTGACCGAGGCCCAGATCTCCAATCCTGGTCGCAGGTCCATCGCCGCTACCGCATCTGGCGTCACATCGACACTCAGAGGAAGAGGTCTGTCGAGTCCGATTCGGGTGATGTCACCGAGTGGTTCAACCGAGGCCACCACGGTTGGCCACGCGTTGCGGGGGCTGCCGTGGGGCGACTCGAGATGAAGGGCGACCGCGTTGGGAGCAATGGTCACCAGCACTGGGCCTTGCGTCGCTGTGTTCGACGTCCGCAAGCTGATGGCCGCATCGTCGATGGTCAGGACCCCGCTGTCGTTGGAGGCTGTCATGAGGTTCAAGCCAGCCAGAGCGGCAACGAATGGCGTGCGGGGCCGCAAGCGAATCTCCTGAGGCGTGCCCGTCTGCACCACGCTGCCCCCCTCAAGCACGTGGATCCGATCGGCGAGCAGAAAAGCGTCGGACGGATCGTGGGTGATAAGCAACCGCGGCCCGGCGAACTCTGCCAGACAGCCGCGCAGGGTTCGACGGAGCTCTGTGCGCGCTGTGACATCCACTGCGGCGAGTGGCTCATCGAGGAGAAGTAGCTCGGGTTCGGCCGCCAGAGTTCGAGCTAGCGCCACACGCTGGGCCTCGCCCCCAGACAGCTCAGACGGTCGCCGGTTTAGCAAACGGCCCAGATCGAATGCCTCGATCCAAGGCTTCACCTTCTGGCGGGCCACGCGACGTGAAGAGTTCGTCGCTGGCCCGAACGCGAGGTTGTCGAGCACGTTCAGGTGTTCGAAGAGCAAGGACTGCTGAAAGACAACGCCGACGTTCCGCTGGTCGGTCGCTACATAGACATTGGAAGACGGTTCGTCGAGCAGACGGCCGTTGAGCTCGATACGACCATCGTCGAGGGGCATGATGCCGGCCAACACGTCGACGGTCGTCGACTTGCCCGAGCCGTTCGGCCCGAGCAGGGCCGCCGTTTGACCCGAGCCAACCTCGAGTTCGATGTCGAGCGTGAAGCTGGAAGAGCGGTCGTGTCCATCCCGGTCGTTTGACTCGTGTCGAGCGACGATGCGGGCTCGGAGTCCTTCGGCCTGCGCTGCCTCCTGGTGTATCACTGGGCCCACCAACGATCCCGCAGCAGAACCAACACGGTGAACGAGAGCGCGACCAGTACGAGACTTATGGCCACGGCCGTATCACGATCCGACTCCAGGGCGACGAACACAGCGAGCGGAAGTGTCTGCGTTCGACCCTGCAGATTGCCAGCGAAGGTGATCGTGGCCCCAAACTCTCCGAGTGCTCGAGCCCAGGCCAGAACCGCACCGGCTCGAAGAGACGGGGCAATCATCGGCACCGTGACCCTGCTGAAGACCGTCAAGCGAGAAGCTCCCAGAGCCGCCGCTGCGTGTTCGAAGCGACGGTCGAGACCTGCCAACGCTCCTTCCACCGTGATCACGAGGAAGGGCATGGCGACAAAGGTGTTGGCCAGCACCACACCCCAAACCGAGAAAGGTAGGAGGAAGCCGGTGGTTTCGTTGAGCGGACCCCCAACAAGGCCACGACGACCGAGGGCGAAGAGTAGAGCGGCGCCACCGACCACCGGCGGGAGCACCATTGGCAAGGTGACCACCGCCCGAACCACCCGACGCCCTACAAAGTCGACGCGGGCCAGGAGCCAGGCCAGCGGCACGCCAAGAGCCACCGACAGCACCGTGGCCAGAACCGACGTGAGCAGAGAGAGCCACAGGGCATCGGCTACTACAGAGGACGTCACGAGCTCATGCAGGCTTAGCCAGGGTGTCCGAGACACCAGACCGAGGAGCGGTAGTACGAAGAGGAGGCCGCCAAGCCCTCCCAACAGCACCAAGGACCAGGGCGCCGGGGCGCCCAAACGACGACGCGCCGGGGCGCCCAAACGACGACGCGCCGGGGCACCCCTACCGCTGCGCGTGGATTGGTGGCGTGGGCGGTCCATCATGGCGCTTCGAACCCATGTCCGGCCATGATGGTCTGTGCTGGCTCGGTCACTAGGAACCTCACGAAAGCCGCGGCACCGGTTGGGTTCGGCGCCCTGCTGGTGACGGCTGCGGGATAGACGATGTCGGGTTGAACCTGGGGGTCGATCGGAATGCCGTCGACCGACTCTGCCGCGCTGGCGACGTCTGTGGCATACACAATTCCAGCGTCGAGCTCGCCGGCCCCAATCTTGGTGAGCAACGATCGCACGTCGGGCTCATTCGTATCGACAGCAGCCTCTATGCCGACGGTGGCCAATGCCTGCCGAGCCAAGTCTCCGCATGGTACGCCGGTAGCGCACAATCCGACGAGAAGGTCTTCGTCGGCCAGGTCGGATAGAGAGCCAACGCCTGCCGGGTTTCCCTCGGGCACCGCCACCTGGAGCCGGTTCCGGGCGAAGGCGGTCGCCGCGTCTTCAGCCACTTCGCCAGCCTCGATGAGCGCTTCGACATGACGCCAGTCAGCCGAGGCAAAGACATCGGCCGGTGCACCTTCCAAAACCTGTTCGCGCAAGGCTGATGAACCGGCCAGGTTCAGTTTCACGTCGAGATCGGGATTAGCTTGCTCGAAGGCGGCCTCGATGTCGGCGAAGGCATCGGTGAGTGACGACGCGCCGAAGACCAGAACTGTTGTCGCCGCTTCTTTCTCGCTCGTAGCCCCACAGGACGCGCCACTGACGATCAAGAGAAGGGCGAGACTGAATGCAGCGAGCGTGGCCACCGGCGACCAGCCACGGACAGAACGAGATCTCGTCATCGAGGGACCAAGTGTAGAGCCTGAGGCCTGTCACGGCTTCACTCGCCCGGTCGGTTCCCCGCTGCTAGCGTCGGGCGCCTATGGCTTCCGAGATCCCGATCGTCGATCTTGCCCAATCCAATACCAGCGAGGCCTTCGTCGACGCATGCCACCAACTTGGCTTCGCCTCCATCGTTGGTCATGGGATCGACGTTGCCGCTTTCGCCCGCATGCGAACCCTTCTCCGACGATTGTTCGACCTCGACCCGCAGATCAAGAAGCGGCATCGGATCGAGCCAACGAACTACCGAGGGTTCATTCCGCTGGGCTTCTTCACACCGAACCGTGCGGAGATCAACGGGACCGCACCCGACCTGTACGAAGGCTACAAGCTCCATTGGGAGTGCCCAGCCGACGATCCGATCGGCGCCGAATGCGATCTCTATGGTCCCAACCGTTGGGTGTCAGCCCTGCCCGACATGGCCGACATCGTCCTCGCCTACTGGGCTGCGGCCCAGGCCACCGCCGACCGGCTTCTCAGCCTTCTCGCACCCGCCCTCGACGTCGATATCACCAGCCTGCTCTCCTGGCACGACCATCCATTGACCAACATGACCTTGCTTCACTATCCGGCCCAAACCTCAACCGGCGACGAGGCGGGCATTCACGCCCACAAGGACACCAACGTTCTCACGCTTCTGCACCCGGATCCGGTTGGCGGCCTTGAGGTACGCGACCGCAACGGCAGCTGGCTCGAAGCCGATCCGCCGCCTGATGCCTTAATCGTGAACGTCGGTGAGATGCTTGAGCTCTGGTCGGGTGGTCGCCTCATCGCAACGCCTCATCGGGTGGTAAATCGCTCTGGCCAGGAGCGCTATTCGTTCCCGTTTTTCACGGTGCCTCGACACGATGTCATCGTGAAACCGCTGAAGCACTGTCTCGATGGCTTCGACCGACCAGATATGGCGGTCGGTCCACTCAGTGCCGAGGTTTGGCGGACGAACTGGGCCGATGAGCCGCCATCAATGGTCGGTCATGATCTCGGCGCTCTCGATCGCTAAAACCTTCAGCCTGGCGTCGGCGTCTACTGACGCCCCATCGCAGCTTGGGCCGCGGCTGATGCGCCGTCGTTGGAGCGCTGTCCGAGAGCGATCTCGATCTGGTGGAGGCTACCGCTGAACGCAAACTGGTCGTTGTAGCGGCGCGAGACCGGTGAACCATGATCTCTACCAACACTGGCACCGAGAGATGACACCATGCGCATCAGCAACGGCAGCTCAGCCTTGCCGCATTCGGCGCCGTCGACCGCCAGCGAAACAGTGCCGGTCGACGGACCGGTGCGTTGAATGTGGACGCTCAGCGACGAAGGGCCCTCTGGCACCGGTATCGACGATTCAACGATCGTGTGGTTCTCGAATGCGTTGTAGTCGACGACGAGTCGGTCGTTCTGCACGAATACGGCGATGCCCGAACTCGCGCTTCCGGTCGCCCACAAGACGCCTTCGTCGCCAGCTCCCCGGGTGACCTCAGCGGTTAGATGCCATGACCGGCCGCCAGAAGAGGGCGAAGGCTGGCTTGGGATCGGCGACATCGGCGGCCGGTAGCGGTACCGGCGATCGAGACGATGGGGTGACTCGTCGCTCAGTCTCGGTCGGAACAGTTCAAGAAGCCGATCATCGAGGGGAAGTACGCCATTTCGTTCGGCTTCAGTCCACCACAGGTCGATCAGCTCAACGAGCTTGTCTGGTTCGGAAGTAGCCAGGTCATTACACTCGGACATGTCGGCCGAAAGGTTGAAGAGCTCCCACTGGTCATCGTCAAAGTCGACCCCTTGCATGTGTCGCGCCACCGCCTTCCACCAAACGCCATCTTGTTCGACGATGATGGCCCTCGATCCGGCATTCTCGAAGTATTGGCGCCTGTTTGTGGCTGGCGAGGCTGGATCGGTGAGAACCTTCGCAAACGATCGCCCGGTCACCGGCAGCTGTTCGACACCGCGAAACACGTCGGGGGCTGCCACGCCGACGAGCTCATAGATCGTTGGCACGATGTCGGACACGTTGATGAACTGATTGCGAAGTCCGCCTGATTCACCCAACCCGTCTGGCCAGTGCAGCACCATGGGCACGTGCACACCCCCCTCGTGGGTGGTCTGCTTGTACCACCGGAACGGGGTGTTCCCGCATTGGGCCCATCCCCAGGGATAGTTGGTGTGGCTCTCTGGGCCGCCGATCTGGTCGATCCTGCCCATCACCTCGTCCATGTCTTCGGCGATGCCGTTGAAGTACTTCATCTCGTGCATCACGCCGAGTGGACCGCCCTCTTGTGACGCTCCGTTATCGGCCAGGACGACGAAGATCGTGTTGTCGAGTTCGCCAAGGTTGCGAAGACCCTCTACGAGACGCCCGATCTGATCGTCGGTGTGATCGAGGAAGGCAGCGAAGGCCTCCTGGAGACGGCAGGCAAAGCGCTTCTGATTCTCGGGCAGGCTTTCCCACGATTCCACCCCAGGATTGCGAGGGGCGAGCTTGGTCCCCTCGGGGATGATCCCTTCGTCGAGTTGGCGCTGATACCAACGCTCCCGGATCACATCCCAACCCTCGTCGTAGCGACCGCGGTACTTGTCGAGGTAGGCCAGCGGGGCCTGGTGTGGGGCGTGGGTGGCGCCGAAGGGCACGTAGGCGAAGAACGGTCGATCCGGCCGCACGCCCTTGCTGTCGTGGATCATCAGGAGGAGCTGATCGATCATGTCCTCGCTCAGGTGATAGCCCTCATCGGGAGTACGAGGCGGGTCGACATGATGATTGTCGACGACGAGCTCCGGATAGAACTGATCCGTTTCCCCTTCCAGAAAGCCGTAGAAGCGGTCGAAGCCGCGGGCGAGAGGCCATTGGTCGAACGGTCCTGCGGCCGAGATGTCCTGGGTTGGAGCCAGATGCCACTTCCCGGTGCAGAAGGTTGCGTAGCCTTCGGTGCCCAGCACCTCGGCGATCGTGGCGGCGTGATTCGAGATGTGACCGAGCTGATTTGGAAAACCGGTACGCCAGTTTGAAACGCCGCGCATCCCGACGGCGTGCTGTGACCGGCCCGTCAGTAGAGCGGCCCGGGTTGGCGAACAAAGAGGCGTGACGTGAAAGTTCGTGAATTGGAGACCGTTGCTCGCCAGGGCGTCAACGTTCGGCGTGTCGATGTCGGATCCGAAACAGCCGAACTGAGCAAATCCGGTGTCGTCGAGCAAGACCATGACCACGTTGGGTGCGTCTTGACCGGGATGGGGAGCCTCAGCGAAGAAGGGCTCGGAGTCCTGCACCGTTCGACCGATTCGGCCTTCAAAGTTCGGCCTGGTGTTGCTCATCGCGTGCCCCTTGTGTGGAGGTGAGAACTTATGCTATTTCAACTCGCACAAGTTTGCAATTAGGACAAGCGGCAATGCATCAGCGTTCGACCAGCCCATCCTAGACCCATGCTCAGGAACAAAATAGGGCCACACCGAGCATGCAGGTATGGGAACATCGTGAGCACATGGCTGACCACCTTCCCGACCTCAACAGCGGAATCCTGGCTCCCGTCGCCGACGAAGTCACGATTGAAGACTTCACCGTCAGTGGCGCTTTGCCACCGGAGCTCTCCGGCCTGCTGATCCGCAATGGCCCAAACCCTTTCGACGGCCGATTCGCCGGCACCGACATGCTGTCGTGGTGGGTCGGGCCCGCCATGCTTCACGGCTTGTTGATCAGTGAGGGCCAGGCTCACTGGTACCGCAACCGTTGGGTCCGCACCGGCGACTGGGCTCGCCGATTCTCGCCTGCGACCCCCAGCGGCGAATCGCACGACCAGAACGTCAATGTCAATGTGCTTCATCATGGTGGGCAACTCTTCGCTCTCGGCGAGGGCGGTTTGCCCTTCATCATCGACGAGGAGCTCGCTACGATCGGTCCTACGACCTTCGACGGCTCCCTCTCGGGAGGCTCAGGTTTCGGCGGGATGACCGCTCACCCCAACGTCGATCCGGAGACAGGAGAGCTGCGCTACTTCCGGGCCGACTGGCAAGCTCCGTTTCTCCGCTATGGGGTGCTCGACCAGCACGGACGGCAAATCGTCGACCAGATCATCGATCTTCCGGGTCCTGCAATGATGCACGACTTCGCCACCACGGCCACACGCTCGATCTTCCTTGATCTCAACGTCGCCTACGACTTTTCCATGCTCCAACACGGCGCCGCTATCCCCCTACGCTGGCATGACGATCGGGTAGCTCGTATCGGAATCATGCCATCTGGCGGTGGAACCCTCCAATGGGTCGAGATCGAGCTCTGTTTCATACAGCACGTGATCAACGCCTACGACGTCGGATCCGACACCGTCATCCTCGACGCCGTTCGTTACCCGAGCTTTCTCCGATTCGATCGTGGCCTCGGTGGGTTCGAACCGAACCCACTCGGTGTCGCGTGGCGCTACACGATTCGTCTTGGTACCGGCGCACCAACGGTGGAGGAAACACAACTCGATGACAAGGCAATCGAGTTTCCCCGGATTGATGACGCTCGTATCGCACGACAGCACCGCTACGTGTATGCGGTCGAGCAGCCCACCGATATCGAGATGCGCGGCGTCATCAAGTACGACCTAACGAACGATCGAACCCAGCGATACGCCGTACCCGTCGGCGATCAGAACGCCGAACCGATCTTTGTCGCTCGCCGGCCCCAGCGAGCCGGAGGCGACGAAGACGATGGTTGGCTTGTGGTCTGCGTCTATCGAGCCGCAACCGATACCACCGATGTGGTCATCCTCGACGCTCAAGACATCGAGGCGGCGCCGGTAGCAACCGTTCACCTTCCTCGTCGAATCCCGGCGGGGTTCCACGGAACATGGATCCCAAGGCCAGCGGCCCAGCAAACCTAGGTTTCAGAAGGCTCGGATACGAGTTGGATCAGGTTGCCGCAGGTGTCGTCGAAAACGGCGCATAGAGCGGTTCCGATATCGGTCGGCGCTTGGGTGAAGGTCACACCCTTAGCCGTGAGCCGTTCGTACTCGGCGTGCACGTCATCGACGTCAAACTGGGTGGCAGGAATACCATCGTTGCGAAGGGCCTCGCGATAGGGGCCGACCGCCGGATGGGCCGATGGCTCCAACAGCAGCTCGGTTCCATCGGGCCCATCGGGTGAGACGACCGTCAACCACGAGAACTCTCCGAGCGGAATGTTCTGATGGACGATGAAACCGAGCACCTCCGTATAGAAGGTGAGCGCCTTGGCCTGATCGTCAACGAAGACGCTGGTCAGGTTGATTCTCATGCTTGCCTTTCGCGGTCATCGACAACGGAGCTGGGCCGGGGTTCGCTCTATCCTAAACCGACATCCGTCGTCGATCCATCGATGACGGAGACGGGTGCTGTCGGCTGTCGAAGGCGCCGGAAATCCTCGATTGACGGCTGGCGAGCTCGACTATCGTCGGTACTCGTGACCTTTGAACCGATTCGCACGGAGCGACTCATCCTGCGTCCGTCTCTACTCAGCGACGCTGAAGCCGCCTTCCAGCGTCGCAGCTTGCCCGAGGTGGCTCGCTACCAGGATTGGGAAATGCCCTACACACTGGAGCGGGCACAAAAGAGGCTAACCGAGCTCGTCGCTATGGACGGACCGCAGGATGGTGAAGGCTGGTCTCTTACCGTCGTCGATGCCACCGACCCTGACCGAATTCTGGGCGATCTCTACATCGGCATCACGTGGGGTGGCCGCAGCGCTGAAGTCGGCTATACCTTCCACCCCGACTATTGGGGTCGCGGCTACGCCACCGAGGCCACACAAGCCATCATCCACTACCTCTTCACCGACTTCGGGGTAACCCGAATCGAGTCATCACTGCATCCGGACAACCCACCGTCGGCCCGCGTCCTCGAAGCCTGCGGTTTGACCTTCGAAGGGCTGACACGTCAGTCGTTCTGGGTAGGGGACGAATGCTCCGATGACATGTTGTACGGGATGCTCCGCTCCGATTGGGAAACCTGGTGCAAACGGCCCCGACACCGACCCGACCACGTGGAGCTAGTGCCACTCACCGCTGAGAATCGGCGCGCCGTCGGAGCTCTGGTCACCCACAAATCCCAGGAGCGCTTCGTCTCCCCCATGATCGGCAACTTCCGAGAGGCTCTCGTGCCTCCATCGCTAGACGGGGCCACCCTCGTCCCCTGGTATCGGGCCATCGAGGCCGATGGGGAAATCGCTGGCTTCATAATGGCAGCCGAGATGACCGAGACCCATCCCAATCCCTACCTCTGGCGGTTTCTGATCGACCGGATGCATCAGCGACGAGGTATCGGTGCGGCCGCTCTCGACCGGTTTGAGCAACGTTGTCGAGACCAGGGGGCAAGCGCCATCGAGGTGTCGTGGGCCGAGGGTCCCGGTTCGCCAGCACCGATGTATCTAGCTCGAGGCTATGAGCCATCAGGCAAGATCGAGGACGGCGAGATTCACGCCGTTAAACAGCTGAGTTGACCGGTAAACAGCTGAGCTGATCGGCGGAGCATGCTCGGGAAGTCGGTTACAGCTCGGGTTCGCGCTCGATACCAAGCCCGGCGGCCAGCGCCAGACCGTAGGCGAGGCCGGGTAGCTGATGCTCAGCCACCAGGCACCCAGAGAGTTGGCCGAGTCCGGTGAGTTGAAGCTCCGAAGCGCCGCGAAGGTCGACCTTGCTGGCCTTCATTCGATCGACATTTACCTTCGAGAGTCTGGTCGCTTCGAATTCGACATTCGCCGCGTTCAGTTCGAAGCAGTCGACATCGTCGAGGGTGCAATTCACGAACTGTACTCGACGCAGTTTGGCCATCCGAAGGTTCGCGTAGCGCAAGGTGCACTGCTCAAAAACGACGTCGGTCAGGGTGGCGCCAGAAAGGTCGACGCCTACGAGCTTACAGCCGGTGATCACGCACTTGTGGATGGACGTCAGCCGTAGCTGGGCCAGATTTGAGGTTCGGAGTTCGCTGCCGCGAAGCTCTATCTCGGTTTCAGCCGATGCCAGAATATCGACCTGACGAAACACGCTGTCGCTGATCGACACGGTCGAACAGCTCGAAAGATCTACGTCGACGCCGGTGGCTTCGACGTCGATGATTTCGGCCCAGCCCCGATCGATATCGAGCACACCCGACCAGGTGGCGTTCGGCACCACTCGACCGACCCGTGGAGCAGCGGCGAACGGCTCGGTCACGTCTAGCCAGGGCATAGGCTCGACCTCATTCTAGGATGCGCCGATGATCGGTAGCTCGGGCGCAGCGCGGCGGCTAAGGAGCTCAGCACCGTCGGCCCGGACGACGAGGTTCTCTTCATGGACCATTGCCTTTCCGGGCGCCCACACCAATCCTGGTTCGAGGGTCAACACCATGTTTTCTTCAAGAGGCGTGTCATCGGAGGCAGTGTGCGATGGCCACTCGGTGACCTGCATGCCGAGTCCGTGTCCCATGCGGCCTACATCATTGCCCAAGGAACCGTTTGCCTTCAGGACCTCGTTCATAGCCGAGAACACCTCGGTGGTCGTCGCTCCCGGGCGAACGGTGGCGAGGCCAGCTTCGGTTGCTTCCCACACCGCCCGGTAGGCATCCTTCGCGTCCTGGGCCGCTTCGGTAAAGGCGAAGTTCCTGTCGAAGTCGCTGAAGTACCCGTCAAAGGTCGAGCCGGTGTCAAAGATGAGGAGGTCGCCGTCGGCGATCAGCCGATCCGACGGTTGGCGAATGATGTCATCGATGCCGCCGGGCCCGGTCGCCCCTACGAGATACGGCACCTCGTCGGCACCCTGTCGCAGGATCTCGCCACGGAACGCAGAGAACGCCTCACGCTCACTCATACCGGTGGATAGCAGGTTCGGGAGCTCGTCGAAGGCGTTGGAAACCAGCCCGCAGATGTGACGATGCTTCTCGATTTCGCGGTCGCTCTTGACCATACGCAACCCGCTGATGATGTCGGTCACGTCGACGAAGTCACCAAGCGAGGAGCGGAGCCGGTCGAGATCTCGTAGCGGCATGCGCACATGCGTTTCGGGACCCATCGGCAAGCCGATGGTCGCGCTCTTGCCCGCCACTTCCTCGATGCACTCGATCAGCAAGCTCACACCATCATCGTCGGGCTGGGGCGAGGACCAGGTGCGCACATCATCGATCCAGGTCGCCGACATCGACGCCGCCCCGATGCTGGGAATCACCGCACGTGGCTTGCCTTCGGCCGGCACGACGGTGAACCAGGGTCGGGTGGGGCTCTGCCAGAAGGGCGTGTGGAATCCCGTGAAGTACCGGACCTCGGGTTCGGTACAGACCAGGATCGCGTCGATGCCGCTTGCCGCCATCATCGTCTGACAACGACTGGTGCGGTCAGCGAACTCCTCAGCGGGAAAACCTCGTTCTGGACTCAACAACTGCCTCGCTTCGTACGCTTGTCTGCCAGCGTCACTGTAGGTTGAGCCAGTGACCTTGGCATTGTCGCTTGAAGAAATCCGTGGGGCAACTCCGGGTGTAAACCACGTTCTGCATTTCAACAACGCGGGTAGCGCCCTACCACCTCAGACCGTTGTCACCACCATGACCGACCACCTCCAACGCGAGGCCACCATCGGTGGCTACGAGGCTGCAGCTGAGGCGACCGAACGGCTCGACGCTGTTTACAGCTCTTTAGCTGATCTGCTCGGCACCCAGCCAGAACATGTGGCCGTGATTGAAAATGCGACCCGAGCCTGGGACATGGCCGTCTACGGCTACCCCTTCGTCGAGGGCGATCGGGTACTGACCGGTCGTTCCGAGTACGTCAGCAATGTGATAGCGCTACTGCAGCTCAAGGAGCGCCACGGCATCGAGGTCGTGCTCATCGAGGACGACGATCACGGCCAGATCGACGTTGCCCAGCTAGAGGTCGAGTTGGCGAAAGGGGCGACCATGGTGGCCATAACCCACGCACCGACCAACGGCGGTCTTATCAATCCGGCCGAGATCGTAGGAAGCCTCTGCCAGACCTACGATGCGTTCTACGTGCTCGACGCCTGCCAGTCGGCCGGCCAGGTTCCGCTCGACGTCGCCCGCATCGGCTGCGATGTGTTGTCCGGCACCGGCCGCAAGTATCTGCGGGGCCCGCGAGGCACGGGGTTTCTCTACGCCGGAGAGCGGGCCTTGGAGCGTATCGAGCCCCCCTTCCTCGACCTCCACGCGGCCGAATGGACCAGCGAATCCTCCTACAAGATCCGACCCGACGCTCGTCGTTTCGAAAACTGGGAGACTAACTACGCTGGCAAGCTCGGCCTCGGTGCAGCGGTCGACTATGCCATATCTCTCGGCATCGATGAGTCATCAGAGCGAGTGCGCATCCTTGGCCAGTCGTTGCGCGATGCTCTCGCCGGCACGAGACGTGTCGCCGTCCACGACAAGGGTCTCCTACGTGGCGGCATCGTCACCTTTACCGTCGACGGCGTCAGCGCCGAGGATGCTCATGCCCAACTCTCAGCGCAGCGCATCAATACCTCGACATCACCGGCCAGCCATGCTCGTCTCGACCTACCCCACCGAGGGCTGCCGACGCTCTTGCGAGCATCGGTGCACTACTACAACGACGAAAAAGAAATCGATCGCTTCATCGCCGCCGTCGATCAACTCCGCTAGCTCGAACCGCCAGCTCGATCCGGTTGGTGTTGTACCCCTGTCTTAAAAAAGCAAGGCTGAGGGCTACCCCGAAGCCAGTGATTGCGACCACGTCGTCGATACTGGCGGCGGCCAAAATCATGGTCGGGATGCCCCACTCGACCGGAAGACCGAGCAGAACCGACGAAGCTGCGGCGATAGCAGCCGCAGCATCAAACAACATCGAAGCGAGAAACGGTGGCCGCGTCTCGGAGCACAACGCTCGTCGAGGATGTCGGCTCCATCCATTGTGGACAGCGCCGGTCTTGAAAGAATAAGGTGACCGGCCAACAGCGTCGCGTCGATTTTCAAGCGTGCTTTGAGACAGGGGGAAGGTATGAGTCCATTCGAACCGCGTATCAGCTGGGTGCTGGAGCGAGCAGCCACCCAATACAGCGATAGCGAGGCCACCGTCGATCTAGGTACAGGCGAGCGGCGGACGTGGGCCGAAACGCTTGGACGCGTGCGGGGCCTGGCCGCAGGGCTACGCGACCTAGGACTTGACGCCGGCGACCGGGTCGGCGTTCTGTCGCTCAACTCGGGTCGCCATTTAGAACTCTGGTTTGCCATACCCGAGGCGGGCCTGATCATGAACGACTTGAACTACCGCCTCGCAGTCGAGGAGTTGGCCTTCATCGCCAAAGACTCCAATATCAGGGTGCTCTTCGTCGACGAGGCCTTTCTCGATGCGGCTCGGCAGATGCAGGAGCGCTGCCCCGAATTACACACGCTCGTGCACATGACGCCTAGCGAATCACCAGCTGAGGCCACGATGGCCTACGAGGCTCTCGCCGCAACCGCACCCCGCTCGTTCGACGATGTGGGAACCGGTGGAGACGACGTGGCCGCCATCTTCTACACCGGAGGTACGACCGGTTTGCCCAAGGGCGCCATGTTGACCCACCGAAACCTGACCTCCAACGCCTTTCATATCGTGGCTTCGTTGGCCCTTAACCACAGCGACCGCTATCTCCACTGCGGGCCCCAGTTCCATCTCGCCGACGGCGCTTTTGCCTACGGCGTGACCTGGATGGGCGGAACCCATGTCTTCATCCCTGCCTTCAACCCGGCCGAAACTCTCGGTGCGTTCGAGACCGAGCGCATCACCTGCACGCTCATGGTGCCAACGATGATCAACATGGCCCTTCAGGCGCCGGAGGCGGCGACCGCCAATCTGTCCTCGCTTCGAGCAATTCTCTACGGGGCGTCTCCGATGCCCAGTGCTCTGCAGCGACAAGCGATCTCGACCTTTGGACCGGTCTTCGCTCAGGCCTACGGCATGACCGAGGCCTCTCCCCTGGTTTCTTACATGAGCGCAGAAGCTCACGTGCGCGGCATCGCTGGTGAGGAACCCTGGGCGAAGCGTTTGGAGTCGGCGGGCTCTCCCGTCGTCGGTGTCCGGGTCGAGATTCGCCGTGAGGACGGGTCGGTTTGCGAGCCCGGCGAAGCAGGCGAGATCTATGTGCAAGGCCCGAACATCATGGTCGGCTATTGGAATCGCGACGAGGAAACAGCGCACGCTCTCGTCGATGGCTGGTATCGCTCCGGTGACGTTGCCTATGCCGATGAGGGCGGCTATCTCTTCGTCGTCGATCGGGCGAAGGACATGATCATCTCCGGCGGCGAGAATATCTATACCACCGAGGTTGAGAACGCAATCTACGCCCACCCCGGCGTGCTCGAGGCCGCCGTGTTCGGTATCCCCCACGAGGAGTGGGGCGAGATGGTGCACGCCGAAGTCGTCTGTAAACCCGGTGTAGCTCTTGAGGGCGACGCCCTTAAAGAGCATTGCCGCCAACTGATCGCCGGCTACAAGCTGCCGCGCTCGGTCAACGTGCGCAGCCACGAGGAGCCGCTGCCGAAGTCGGGGGCGGGCAAGATCCTGAAGCGTGACCTGCGCGAACCATTCTGGGCCGACCGAGGCCGCGGCGTGAACTGAGCGTCAACCGAAGAGTTCATCAGCTGGCCTACAACCTTCGAAGCCCGGTAGCCTGCGCCGATGGCAGAGATGACATATCGCAGGTTGGGACGGAGCGGACTCAAGGTGAGCACGCTCTCGTATGGTTCATGGGTGACGTTCGGCGGCCAGCAAGGGCTGGACGCCGTCACCGAGTCGATGGCGGCAGCTCACGACGCCGGGTGCAACTTCTTCGACAATGCCGAGGCCTATGCCGGCGGCGAGTCGGAGCGGTTGATGGGTCAGGCGCTCCAAGAGTTCGGTTGGGCTCGCGAAACCTACGTGATCAGCACCAAGTTCTACTGGGGCATCGTCGATGATGTGAACACCAAGTTCACCCTCAATCGCAAATACCTTCTGCAGGGCATCGACCGAGCACTCGAGAGACTACAGCTCGATTTCGTCGATCTGATCTACTGCCATCGCGCCGACGCCGAGACCCCGATCGAAGAGACGGTCTTCGCCATGCACGACATCATCAGCCAAGGCAAGGCCTTGTACTGGGGCACGTCGGAGTGGAGCGCGGATGAGATTCGGGCCGCCTACGAGATCGCCGAACGCCATCATCTGCACAAGCCGGTGATGGAACAGCCGGAGTACAACCTGCTGAACCGGGCCAAGGTCGAGGACGAGTTCGCTCGCCTCTACACCGACATCGGGCTCGGTACCACGACCTGGAGCCCACTGGCCGGTGGCCTGTTGACAGGAAAATACCTCGACGGCATTCCTGACGGGAGTCGGGCCAGCTTACAGAATCATGGCTATCTCCAGGATCGTCTCCAGGAGCAAGAGGCTGTGGCCACGATCCGTCGGGTCGTCGACGTAGCCTCCGAGCTCGACTGTCGACCAGCCCAAGTAGCCCTGGCCTGGTGTGCTGCCAATCCGAATGTTTCGAGCGTCATAACCGGGGCGAGCCGGTCGAGCCAGGTGGTCGAAAACATGGAGGCCATCCAGGTGCTCGACGCACTCACGCCCGACCTCGTGGCTCGGCTCAACGGCGACACCTAACCTAGGGCATCCACGACGGGTCTCGCCCAGCGAACCCGAGCAGCCGATCGAGTGCCGGGGCGTTCGCATTAACGTCAACCTCAGCGTCGAAGAACCCAGAGTCGGGACCGCGGTATTCCGGTGCAACCATCGTTCGAAGAAAGTCGTGGGCCGGGTCGACGGTGGCGTCCGACAACGTGTAGGTACGGCCGGTCGCCGTGGCAAGGTCCCAGGCGTGAATAATGTACTCGCCGAGCGCCATGCCCAACACACCGTCGCCGGCCATGCGAGCCGCTGACATCACCACCATCTGGCTAGAGATCCCGGCGTCGATCGCCTTCTCGATCTGGCGCAGGGCGACGATGACGAACTCGGATGCCGGTCTGTCGCCGAGTTCGAAGAGCGCCGGGTCGGGGCGTGGCGAGACAGCCAAGGGATCGGCGAGCGCTTTGGCGAAGAAGTCGAAGCAATCGACAAGGCGGTCGATAACCCGAGCCGAGCCGATCTTCTACGCCATGCTCTCGACCGCGTTCTCGACAACCGAGATCCGAGACTCCTCGCCGAAGCTCGAGAGGTGACGGGTGTCGCCGCCCTCGCCGAACACGACCGATCTGTGTGTCGAGCCGAGCACCTGGCCACAGCGGCAGGCACCAGTCTGCGAACACTCCAGCGTCTTTTCGACAAGCAAGTTGGCGTCAGCCCATCGTTCGTGATTCGGCGGTGGAGCATTATCGAGGCGGCCGAGGCAGCCCGCCAAGCAGGTAACAACAAGGCGAGTTGGCGCGGATGGTCGGCGGTGGCGGCCGAGCTTGGCTACGCCGACCAGGCCCATCTCACCCGTGACTTCCAACGCCATCTCGGTACCTCGCCAGCGGCCTACGCGCGGAGGCAGCAACCAACCTAAGACCTACCGAGGCTACATCCGCACCTACACCCGGATCAGACGCCTGGGTGCGCCGGGCGGCGGCGCGATGAATACCTCGTCACCCACCTCAACGATGCCCCCGCGGATGACAACGGCCATGACGCCACTGCGATGGGCTGCGGTGTGGGTGTGACCCTCGCCGGCGAGAAACTGCATCAAACCCTTGGCGTGTCCGTTGATTTGACCACACGGATTGCGAAGACCGGTGAGGCAAATCAGAACATCCGAGCCCAACACCAGGGTGCTGCCGATCGGCTGTTCGACGAGGTTGAGCCCTTCCACCGTGATGTTCTCTCCAAGATCGCCGGGGGCGACAGAAAAACCAGCCTCGGTAGCCTCGGTCAGGATCTCGCGATCGAACAGGTGGACCTGTCGCAGGTTGGGTTGCGTTGGATCCTTGCGGACGCGAGAGCGGTGCTTGACCGTTGCGCCAAAGTGGGCGTCGCCCTCTACACCGCACCCTGCTACAAGGGTGAGGCGTTGCTCGGCCTGCTTCGTAAAGGTGTGTTTATCGCTGCGGTGCAGGGCGTGGATCGACATGACAATAGTGTGGATTAGTGCGTGGCGAGGGAGTGAGCGCTCTGGGCATTTGTCATTCGATCGTCGTTGATGCCCACGTTTGAGTTCTCGGCTAGATGTACCCGGCGTCACCGGGTCCTTACAATCAGAACAATGAACACAGATACCGCTGGCTTCGGGGAAGCTCACAAGCCGCTGGCCGGCATCACGGTCGTTGCGGTCGAACAAGCGGTCGCTGCACCCTTGTGCACAGCGCGCATGGTGGACGCGGGCGCCCGGGTGATCAAGGTCGAACGGCAAGGCGGCGATTTCGCCCGCGGCTACGACCGGGCCGGAGGGGGTGACAGCTCCTACTTCGCCTGGACGAACCACGGCAAGGAGTCGATCGTGCTCGACATCAAGGACGGCGACGACGCTGGCCTTTTACACGCTCTTGTCGCCGATGCTGATGTGTTCGTCCAGAACCTCGCCCCCGGCGCGCTAGCCCGCCTCGGTTTCGGCTCTGAGGAGCTGCGCTCCCTCAACCAACGCCTCATCACCTGCGACATCTCCGGCTACGGCGAGTCGGACGAGGTAGCAGACAAGAAGGCCTACGATCTTCTCGTCCAGGCTGAAAGCGGGCTGATCGCTGTGTCCGGCGGCCCCAACGAGCTCGGCCGTATCGGTGTGTCGATCTGCGACATCGGCACCGGGATGACGGCCTACACCGCACTGCTTGAAGCCTTGATCTCACGTTCGGTCACCGGTCGTGGTTCCGGCGTGCGAGTGTCTCTGTTCGACGTGGCCGCCGAGTGGATGACTGTGCCCTTCGCTCAACAGGTTCACGGCGACGGGGGGCCAGCGCGGGTTGGGCTGCGCCACCCAACCATTGCGCCTTACGGTGCCTATGAAACCGTCGAAGGTAACCTCACCCTGATCTCGATCCAGAATGAACGCGAATGGGATCGGCTTTGCTCCGATGTTCTCGACAAGGCCGAGTTGGCCAGTGATACGCGATTCTCATCAAACAATGACCGAGTGGCCAACCGAGTCGAGCTCGACGCCGCCCTGTCTTCGGTCATCTCAACGTTGACAAAGGACGCCTTTCAGGAGCGCCTCCTGGCCGCTTCGATCGCCTACGGCATGGTGAGTTCGCTGGACGACCTCGTCGGGCACCCAGCCCTGCGGCGACGATCGGTGGTTTCCAGCAGCGGTCGCGCTATTGATCTGCCCGCACATCCAGTACGTCGCTCAGGCAGCACCGACCAACCGACCCCAGCGGTTCCCAAACTCGGCGAACACTCCGCCGCCATTCGCCAAGAGATGGCTCAACGACCGTGACAATCCAAGAAATCCGCGTCTACACCGTCCCGCTGGTGGCCAAAACGCTCTACAACATGTCTAACTCGACCGTGACGGCGCCCCAGTCGACCGTCGAGATCGTCGATGGCGACGGCGTCGTTCAGGCGGCCATGACGGGGCACCCCGAGGCCAAGGCAGCTCTCGATATCGCCTGCTGGGATCTGGCTGGCTAGAGACGTGGAACCCATGTCGTCGATCTGCTCGGCGGCAACCGTATGGTGTGCGCCCCGGCAACGATCTGGCCGTCGACACCAATCGCGGGTGGTCAACGGCTGAAGCGATCCAGGTGTCGGATGCATGCGCCAACATCACGATGTCGATGGAACAGCCCTGTGCGACCGAAGCCGAGCTGGCCGCGATCAAGCCCCGGATACGCCACCCGCTCGTGATCGACGAGAACACGACCGACCTTCCCACGGTGGCCCGCATGATCTCTTCCGGGCTGGCCAACGGTTTCGGATCGGACCAAATACGCCGGGGATGCGCCGCGCAGAGTTCAAGCTCAGAATTCGAGCAAGGACTCGGACAGTGAGCGAAGGCCTACAGCGGCCAGGATTGGATTCTTCGTCTGGTAGTAGTGGTAGGCCATCAGCCCGAAGCCAAAGGCCCACCCTCGGCCTCTCCTCCACGTTGCATCGTCAACCTCGGAACAGTCGCGAAAGGCGGTGCGCTCCCCGGCGCCCAAGACCGTCCAGGCCGCCATCAGGTCACAGGCTGGGTCGCCAACGCCGACACCGCCGAAGTCGATGACTGCGCAGAGTTTTCCGTCCTGTGCGAGAAGGTTGCCTGGGAGCAGATCGCCATGTATCCAGACCGGAGCGTCTTGCCACTGAGGCAGATCGATGGTGGCCTGCCAGGCGTCCAAGGCTGTGGCCTTGTCGATGATCCCGTCAGTTCCCAAGTCGTCGATTGCGGCGAGGACATCGCGCTCTTGATCTACCAGAGGTCCGCCGCGGAATGATGGTGGCCCGTCGCCTGGCTCAATCCGGCGTAGGGCGGCGCCAAATCGGCCCAGCTCTCTCGCAGCGTGATCAAGATCAACGATGGGGGCATCAAAGGCATTGACGCCATCTAACCAGCGGTAGATCGACCAGTGCATAGCAAAGCCAGCTCCCGGACGTCCATACCCAACGGGAGTAGGAATGGGAAGTGGTAGTTCATCGGCGAGGACGGGAAGCCATCTCTGTTCTTTATGTACCTGACTCTCGGCTCTAGGAATGCGGGGAAGTCGCAGCGCGAGCTCAGAACCCAGTCGGTACATCGCGTGGTCTGTGCCCGCCGACTCGACTCGCTCAATCGATAGTCCTGTGTATTCGGGGAACTGTGCCCGAAGCAGAGACTCAACGAGCGCGTCGTCGATATCGACCTCGTCAGGGTGCATCTTCGGATTCGACACGTTCCTCTACCTCGAGACGAAATACTCCATCGAGATGGTAGTCGATCGTCTCGTATGCCTGCTCCGGAGTAATCGTGCCGAGAAAGACGTATTGGCCGACGCCGGTTGTCAACGATGAAAGGAGATGGGCTTCGAGTTCGGGGACTACCCCTTCGCTAAGGGGACCTCGGTCAAGCTGCTCCAGGATCGTTGTGACCATGAGGTCTGCTTCAACGGTGCGGTGCCCGCTCGTGCCATCGTCTGGGTCGGTGGACACGATAGCTTCGTGGTACAAAGCGATGTACATCAACCCTGCGGTCCGGCTTTCTTCGTCGATGGGGATGAACGACTTCAGGAATGCGCCGAGGACCTCGCGAGCCGAGCCGTCAGTCCGGCAAATCCATTCCATCAGTCGAGCCGTGGAGCGCTCGCCGACGTGACGTTGGGTGGTCTCAAGAAGGTCGGCCTTTGAGCTGAAGTAGTGCTGTACCAATGGCACGGAGATACCGGCCTCGGCCGCGACTTTACGGAAGGTGGCAGCGTTGAGGCCGTCTCGCAGAGTGATCCGACACACAGCGTCGGTGATTTGTCGTCTTCGTTCTTCGTGGTCGACTTTCTTCGGCATAACGATTACCATACACCCGTATGGTTAAACAGAAAACGTACAAGTCAGCATGGAAAAGCGACGAGGCCGAAGCAACGTTCAGGACCAGGGCAGCTGTTCTGTGGGACCGAGCGAAGCGCCAGCCTGAAGCGATCGATGTTGCGACGCAGTTCGGCTCGACGCGCGCCTACCGCTGGTCGGGTTCCGGCCCACCACTTGTGTTACTCCACGGCATGACGGATACATCGGTTCGGTGGATCCCGTTCGCTGAAGCCCTCGATGGCCACGACGTCTACGCCATCGACGTTATGGGTGAGACCGGCCACAGCAGCCACGACATCGGCTTTACCAGCGCGGCTGACTACGCAGTTTGGCTCGACGAAACGCTTGACGCTCTCGGCATCACACAACCCCACATCGTGGGCTACTCCCTAGGTGGGTACATCGCGTTCTCCTACGCCATGAGGCCCGGCAGCGTTCGATCACTCATCGGATTCGACCCGGTTGGGGTTGTCGACCTGAAGCTCGTGCGGTTCATCGCCTGGGGTATCGGCACGGGGATGGCGGCGTTCGCTCCTCGATCGATCCGACATCGGCTGGCTGAAACGCTCGGCCAACCGCTCCTCACTGACAAGGCTGAGCTGGCGACATCCACTCAGGCCCAACGGGGCCGTCGACCCGCCTATCTCCCGCTCCCGGAGTTCACCGACGAACAGCTGCAATCCATCACCGTGCCTGTTCGCGTTCTTGTAGGAGCCAAGTCAACGATGTTCGACCTCGACCGGTTCGTTAGACGCATCAACGATGGCACCTCACAGGGCCAGGCCCGACTCTTGCCCGGAGCAGGACACGGCCTAGTAATGAGCCACCTCGACGAGTGCATCGCTTTGGTCCGAGAGATGGTCGCTCTACCGTCCGAAGACAGGTAGCGCCACCGCAGTCTTGGCCACATTCGCTTCGTTCGGTTGATGCTATTCTCGGTCGATGCTAGCTCGGTGGGCGAGGGTGGCGACGTCGACCATCGGGCCGAGCGTCCCGAACTCTGAACCCCAATCGCCGTCGAGCCGAGACCGCACGTAGGCATCGGCCAGAACCGGTTCGTGCCTCAGGCAGAGCGATGCGCCCCAACAAACGGCCAACAGCTCGACGAGGCGGCGGGCCTCCACCTCCCCCGGCGGCGAAGCCAGCGCCTGTTTGAGCTCACCGAGTTCTCGGTCGAAGATTCGGTCGGCGCCGCCAGCAAGCGAGAGCTCGGCCACAAAAGCCTCTCCGGCTTCAGGTGAACGCTGCAAAGCTCGGAGGACATCCAGAGCAATGACGTTGCCAGCGCCCTCCCAAATGGCGTTCAACGGCGCCTCCCGATACAGCCGCGGCAAGATCGACTCCTCGACGTAGCCGTTCCCTCCAACGCACTCCAGCGCCTCTCTCACCACCGGTGTCGAACGCTTCGACAACCAATACTTTGCTACCGCCGAGGCCAGGCGAAGAAAGGCTGCTTCGTGCTCATCAATCGAGGCCCTCTCGTAAGCCCCGGCCAAGCGCATCACCATAAGCGTGCCAACCTCGGCCTCCAGCTCAAGATCAGCGATCACGTTCTGCATCAAGGGTTTGTCGATCAGCAGGGAACCGAAGGCTTCACGATGCGACACATGCCACGCGGCCTGGCTGACCGCTTGACGCATCAGCGATGCCGACCAGTTGGTCACGTCGACCCTGGTGGCGTTGACCATCTTGATGATCACGTTGATACCGCGGCCTTCCTCCCCCACCAGCCACCCTGCCGCGTCGGTGTATTCAAGCTCGCCCGACGCGTTTGATCGGTTACCGAGCTTGTCTTTTAGCCGCATCAGATGAAGCTTGTTACGAACACCATCGGGGAGGATGCGGGGAACCAGGAAACAGGAGATGCCAGCGGGGGCCTGGGCGAGCATCAGAAAGGCATCGCACATTGGCGCCGACGTGAACCACTTGTGTCCGGTGATGCGATATTCACCGCCAGGTCCGCCTCCGTCCACCGGCACCGCGATGCTCGTGTTGGCCCGAACATCGCTGCCTCCCTGCTTCTCCGTCAGACCCATGCCCAGCAAGTTGCCCGCCTTCTGCGAAGGCTCGACGAGTCGTTGATCGTAGGATCGGGTTCGAATGCGAGGCTCCCATTCGGTCGCAAGATCGGGCTGCACGCGCAGCGCTGGTAGCACAGCCCCGGTCATGGATACCGGGCATCCATGACCGACCTCGATCTGACTAACGAGATGCATACGGGCCGTCCGAGCAACATACGAGCCGTCACCCGGGATGCCGTCGCAATGGGAGGCATGGATGCCAGCGCCAACCGAAAGCTCCATCAGCCGGTGATAGGACGGGTGGTAGCGCACTTCGTCGATGCGCTCGCCGAACCGGTCGTGGGTTAGCAACTCAGGGCTATGCCGGTTTGCGTCAAAGCCCCACTGGTAGACCTCGGCAGAGCCGACGATCGTCCCGAATTCGACCAGGCCGGCGTCGGCCGGTCCCCCACCTTCGCGCTCAAGGGCCCGGCGTAGTACCGGATCAGCAGTGAAGGGATTGTAAGGCTCCAGCGGTGCCGGTTGGGGCTCTTGGGATTGCATCGCTCAAGTTTCCAACGGCGAGCCAGACCATGCAAATGCACAGGAGCGATGCCTTGTCAGCCAGCCACATCGCGATATGGCATGCCGCGATCCACGGCCGGCTCCTTAGGCAACCCGAGGATCGATTCGCCCAAGATGTTCTTCTGAATTTCGTCGGTCCCACCTGCGATCGATTGGGCCGGGGTCGAGACCAACACTTCTGCGACGATGGCGTCCACCGGATCGTCGGTTGTCTTAAGCATGCCGCGAGGCCCTGCGATGCGTGAATGAAGAACGTTCGAGCGTCGAGCGATCTCTGAGGTGGCGAGCTTGCCGATCGACCCCTCAGCTCCAGGAGGTCGGCCGAGTTCTCGGGCCGCCCGGGCCCGCTGTGCAGTCCATTCGGCCGCCTGCTGAAAGCAGTGAAGGCTCATCAAATCATCTCGCAGAACGACATCATCGCCCTTGCCCCTAACCCGAGTTCGGTCAACGAGCAGATCGCTGCGTCCTCGCCGCTGCGGATACCACTCGTAGGTCTTGTTGTACTCGGCGTATTCGGCTCGATATTCGTCGGCAACCCGGCCAGCCGCATGCTTCGCGATAGAAGCGCCCTCTCGCCCATACCGACGCTCGTGAGCCAGGGTGGCACGGGCGCAGGTCCATCCACCACCCACCTCGCCAACCACATTGGTGTGCGGCACGACAGCTTCGGTGAGAAAGACCTCCATGAACGATCGGTGATAGTTCATCTGCTCAATCGGCCTGACCTCGACGCCCTGCTGACGCATGTCGATGACAAAGTAGGTGAGCCCCTGATGCTTCACCGCGTTCCAATCACTTCGGGCGACCAGAATTGCCATGTCGGCATGATCGGCGCTCGTGTTCCACACTTTCTGACCGCTGATGATCCATTCGTCACCATCACGGGTCGCCGAGGTTTTCAGGCCGGCGAGATCGGAGCCAGCACCAGGCTCGCTGAAGAGCTGACACCAGAGATGCTCACCGGTAAGGGCGGGTCGCAAAATCCGTGACTTCAGCTCATCGGAACCATGCTCGTACACGGTCGGCGCCATCAGACCCGTGCCCGCACCAAGCGGCAAGCCAACGCCGCCTGCCTGCACGATGGCGCGCCGAACCACCCCGTCGGCCCAGGCGGGAAGGCCACGGCCGAACCATCGTGTCGACCAGGAGGGAACGGCCCACCCTGCCTCCAGCATCGCAGTGCGCCATTCGGTCAAGGAGGCATCGGGGTTCCATGTCGCATGGAACCACTCGAGTACTTCGGCCTTAAGATCCACCTCTGTTGGCAACGTCACCATTTCCGCCCTCCTTCACAGCTCGAATCGTCGACGGAGTCGACGGGTGCCAATCGAATCCAAGATCGGCAGGCGTTCTCGCCAGAGAGTAACTCGTGCGGTGACGCTCAACCATTCCGCTTCTGCAGCCAAAGGGCGGCTTGGGTCCTGTCTTGAACGCCGATGGTTTGAAACGCTCTCGTAAGGTGGCTCTTCACGGTCAACTCGGAGATGCCCAGCTCTCTTGCGATCTGCTTGTTCAAAAGGCCGGTGCCGAGTAGTTCGAGGACCTCTTCTTCCCGGCGCTGTCAGCTTCGGTGCATCCTCAACACCTTCCGTTCACGAGGCCAACACCTCGCTCGCCACGGGCGGGTCGAGGGGTGCGTGGCCATCAGCAGCATTCCTGATTCCCCCCAAGAGTGTCTCGGTATCGGCGTCTTTCAATTGATAGCCAATGGCGCCTGCATCGTCGAGCACAGCCTGAAGCCCCAGACGAACAACACGATGATCATCAACGACGAGGACACGAATCATAGCGGCAGCTGCAATCGGAGGTCGGTGCCGGACCCCGGCTCCGAGTAAATGTCGAACACGCCATCACTCTCGACGGCCAGATCGGCCATAATGCGGAGCCCGAAATGATCCGATTTGGTGGGCTGAGCGAAGGCCTTCGGACTAAATCCCTTACCGTCATCGACAACTCAAGTCCCTCCTGATAGTTGAGAGTGGCCTTGATATCCCGGCCACCAACCGCGGCGAGAAGGTCGGATAACGCCACGCATGCCACAACCAGCATGGAGCGCCACGACGTTCAACGGTAGTAGACGTTGGTACTAGTCCTCGCACCTACGAGTCCGGCCTCTTCCTGCTCGGGCACAGGTCGACATGCGACATCGACGTGTGACCGAACAGGGACGACCGGAAAGAACCCCCAGTTTTACGCTAGGAGTAGATTTCGACCAGGCCGGCAGCGCCTTGACCGCCACCGATACACATGGTCACGACACCCCAGCGGGCGCCTCGACGCCTGCCCTCCTGGAGAATGTGTCCTGCACAGCGGGTGCCGGTCATGCCAAACGGGTGACCAATAGCGATTGAGCCACCGTTGACGTTGTACTTTTCGGGATCGATCCCGAGCTTGTCTCGCGAGTAGAGGCATTGGCTGGCAAAGGCTTCGTTCAGTTCCCAGATGTCGATGTCGTCGACGGTGAGGCCATGGCGCTTCAGCAGCTTCGGCACGGCGTAGACCGGTCCGATGCCCATCTCGTCGGGTTCACAACCGGCTACAGCCCATCCCTTGAAGGCTCCCATTGGCTCGATGTTGCGCCGGGATGCTTCCTCGTCCGACATCATTACTACCGCGGCTGCGCCGTCGGACAGCTGGCTAGCGTTGCCAGCGGTGACGTAGTTGCCGTCCCCTCGAACAGGTTTCAGTTTGGCCAGACCCTCGAGCGTGGTGCTCGGGCGGTTGCATTCGTCACGATCCACCGTGTATTCGACGATCGTCTCTTCCTTGGTTTCTTTGTCGACGAGCTTCATCTTTGTGTCCATAGCCACGATCTCGTCTTCGAACAGGCCGTTCTCTTGTGCTGCCGCCATGCGCATCTGCGACTGGTAGGAAAACTCATCCTGGTATTCCCGGGTGACGTTGTAGCGCTCAGCCACAATGTCGGCGGTCTCGATCATTGCCATATAGACCGCTGGGTACATCTCGGGCAGGCGAGGATCCATGTTGGCTGAGCCGCCAAAGCCAGGGCTCGGAATGGAAATGGATTCAACGCCGCCGGCAACCACCACGTCGGCGCTGTCGGCCTTGATGTAGTTAGCGGCCACGGCGATCGAGTTGAGGCCCGATGAGCAATGACGCTGGATTGTGTTGCCACCGGTTGTGGTCGGCAGACCGGCCAGCAGGGCCGTGAGGCGTCCAAGGTTTCCTGCACCATGGGCGCCATTGCCGAGCGCCACGTCTTCGACGGCTTCCGGTTCGACACCGGACTTCTCAACCGCGCTGCTGATGGCATGGGCAGCCATGGTCATGGCTGGCGTCATGTTAAAGCCACCGCGGCCAGCTTTGGCCATCCCGGTTCGTGCGTACGATACAAATACTGCTTCGCGAGTCATGTCTACTTCTCCGATGTACGTGTTCTCGATCTCTCTGCAAACCTAACGCGACTTGCCCGTCAGGTCAGATTGAGGAGCGGTCAGTCGAGCATCTGGCCGAAGAGGCTGAAGAGTTCCTCGAAGTGGCGATCGGCGCCAGCCGCGTCGTAGATCGGGAAGTCGGACATGGTCCAGCCATGGGCCGCGCCCTGGTAAAGGTCATGGCGGAAGTCGACGTGGCCTGCCATCAAGGCCTCACAAAGACGAGCCGCCATCTCCGGCGGATAGGAACCGTCATTGTCGGCGGCTCCGATGTAGACCCGTCCCTTGATCTGCTCAACGACTCGATGGGGGCTCAGTTCATCGTCGGTCGCTAGGTTGCCACCGTGAAAGCTGGCGGCCGCGACGATGCGCTCGGGGTAGGTAGCGGCGGCTGCCAACGAGAGTGCACCTCCCATGCAGTAGCCGGTGGAACCGACCTTGGAACCGGACACATCGCTGCGGCCGTCGAGATAGGCGAGGAAGGCATCGGTGTCTTCTGCCGCCCGGCGAGTATCGGTGGTGGCCATCAACGGGCCGAACACAGAACGAGGATTCCCCGATGCAAAAACGTCGGCCGGGACCATCTCCTCATACGGGCCATTGCGGTAGAAAAGATCGGGAAGGAGCACAACAAATCCGCCGTCGGCGAGACGTTGAGCCATGTCGAGCAAGGCAGGGCGTATGGCCAAAGCGTCCATGTAGAAGATCACGGCAGGCCATGGTCCCGACCCTTCATCAGGCGTGAACACCCAGCTCCGACATTCTCCTTCAGCGGCGGCGATGACCGTCTCTTCTCGTGACATCTGTTCTCCCGGTGCTCATGCGACCACACACTATGTGGACACGTCGATGCCGTCTAGGTTAGGCGGTACGTTGCCTCCCGTCTCGAACGGCGAGGGGTCAGCCCCAGACCGGTCGGATAAGCCCCACCACCGACGACGGGGTAACGGTGATGACTCGACGTCGTTGCTCGACCATGGCTCTGCGGAACTCGTCCCAATCCGGGTGTTCCTTCTTGGCCACCGCTCGAAACGCCTCAATCAGTACATCCATTGCTGGGCCGTGGGTCTCAGTCGCGATCGGACTCACCTCAGCCATCCCATCGAAGCTCAGGTAACTTCCCTCGTGCGACACGTGATAAACCACGCGAGGATCGCGCTCGATGTTGAACACCTTGGATCGAGTCGGCAGTACCGAGAACACAATTGTCCCGTTGCTCACCGCATGGTGCACATCGGACGACTGGGGGCGGCCATCACGTCGCAAGGTGATGATGGTTCCCTCACGAACCTCGGCCGCAAACTCGAAGCCAGCGGCCAACTCGATCGGTTTGATTTCCATTGCGGAACCTTCTCCTGTCGTATCTGAATCACGGTTGTCTGGGTTGTCTTGTCAGGATCGTCGCTGCATTAGTCGAAGCACGTCAATTGGACAATACGTTCGTGAGGCCAGCCGAGTTCTTTCATGATCTCAGCCGTGTGTTCGCCGGGCAGCGGAGCGTGGCGTCGCAGCGATGTGTCGAGCGTGTCATACGAAACGGCGTCATGCACGACGCGGTAGCTCCCGAGATGGGGATGTTCAACGCTCTCGATCAAACCGACGGCCTTTATATGGGGGTCGTCGGGCAGGTCGGCGAGATCCAGAACCGGGCTCGCCGGGATTCCATGCTCCGCACAGACGGCCATCCATTCGGCCACCGTCCGCTGGAGAGCGCTCTCGGCCAAGATCCCGTAGAGCTCGTCGATGTTGTCTATCCGGTCCTTGTGGGTGGCAAAACGGCGATCCTCCAGAAGGTCCGGCCGCCCACTGATCTCAAAGAAGGCCCTGTAGTTGGTCGACGAGTACGGGAGCAGAGCGACCCAACCATCGGCGCACCGATACGGACGGCGATCCTTTGCCAGCAGCCGGGGATATCCGAGGTCACCCTTCGGCGGATCGAAAGCGGCGCCTCGAAAGTGTTCGACCATGTTAAATCCAACCATAGATTCGAACATTGGAACCTCGATCGTCTGCCCCTCGCCCGTACGCTGCTGAAGGATGATGGCGGCCAAAAGGGATTGAGCCACGACCATCGCACAGGTCTTGTCGGCCACGATGGCCGGAACATAGGCTGGTTCGCCGCCAGCCCTGGCCGAGAGAGCAGCTAGGCCAGAGGCCGCCTGGATGGCGTCGTCATAGGCTGTGCGCTCGGCATAGGGGCCCTCGGACCCATACCCGTTTGCTACACAGTGGATGAGGCGAGGCGACCGAGACCGCAGGATGTCGGCCGACAGGTTGAGTCGCTCAAGGGCTGCGGCCCGAAGATTCGAGACGAACACGTCGGCCGTTGCGACCAGGTCGAGTAAGGCCGCGGCACCGAGCTCGGTCTTCAGGTCGAGGGTCACGCTCCGCTTGTTGCGATGGGTGTCGAGAGCGATGGCGGCCACGTCGAGGTTGTCGCCGGCTAGGTCGTAGCCGGGCTGAGGTGGCTCGATGCGAATGACATCGGCACCGTGGTCGGCAAGAATTCTGGTCGCCATCGGTCCCATGACCACCGTTGTGAGATCGATGACGCGTATGCCATCGAGTGCTCCTACCTTCGATTTCACATCCACGGCGTCAGGGTAGTTGCACGACGCGAGTCAGCATCCCTTAAAGTTTGGAAGTCGTCGCTCAGCCATGGCGGCAACTCCTTCTCTCCAGTCTTCGGTCTGACGGAGCCAGTCCTGCTGAGCCTTCTCCCGATCGGTCGCAGCCTGGTAGGCAGCAGCCATGTCTCCCCTCATCGTCTGGCGGATGGCCACAACCGCGAGGGGAGCTGATGCTGCGATCTCAGCCGCCAACGCATGGGCGGACTCGCGGACATCGGCCAGCGGAACCAGCCTGTCGGCCAGCCCGATGGCAAGAGCCTCCTCGCCTTTGACCCGGCGACCGGTGTAGAGCAGCTCGAGCGCCTTCTGGTGACCGACGATCTTGGGCAAGGTTGCGCTTAGTCCAAACCCGTGATGAAACCCAAGACGGGCAAAATTGGCGGCAAATCGAGCTTCTGGAGCGGCTACCCGGAAATCGGGAAAGCAGGCCACGCCGAGTCCACCTCCGACCGCGGCGCCCTGGATCGCAGCAACGACAGGCGTCCGGGTCGAAAACAGTTCGACACCAGCATCGTAGAGGTGGCGAGGCGAGCCGTCGGCATTCACCGCTGGCGACTCCTGCGGCGAGGATCGGCCCGCAAAGTCGGCGCCTGCACAAAAATGTTTGCCCTCGGAACAGAGAACGATGCTCCGACAGGCAGGATCATCGTCGAGCGCGCCGAACGCCTGGCTAAGCGACTCGATCAGGTTCAGATCGAAGAAGTTATTGGGTGGTCGACAGATCTCAGCGATGGCCACACGATCGCTTTCGATGGTTACCTGAACATCACCGAAGGTTCCGAACTCTGTCATGATGACATCATATTTGAGATCTCACGCCTCTCGCCGCCTGCCGCCGAAGCGCCAGCTCTTACTCGAAGATGTTTGCGAGATCGACCTCACAAGCCTGATGGGCGAGCGAGTTTCGTCCGATTTCCAGCTCGATTGCCTCGACGAGATCAGTGACCGACGCTGTAGCAGCGTCAACTCCCAGGTCGACGCCTTCTCCTGTTAAGCATTCGCCGTAGGCGGCGGCC